>NZ_JBVILX010000003.1:63816-218353 GCF_055580145.1 Kitasatospora sp. NPDC032121
CAACCCCCCCCCCCCCCCCCACCCCCCCCCCCCCCCCCCCCCCCCCCCCCCCCCCCCCCCCCCAACCCTCCCCCCCCCCCCCCCCCCCCCCCAGGCCGGTCGCGCATAAAAGCAGGTGAACGGGGTGGTGGCCCCCGATAGGGTCCGGCGGGTGACGAACTGGCGAGAGATATACGAGAACGACTGCGCGCTGCCCGCGGGGACCGGGCAGGACGAGCTGGACGAGCTGGACGAACTGGTCGCGGAGCTGGCGGAGGCCTTGGGGGACCCGGACCCGGAGATCCGGGACGGCTATCCGTACGCGGTGCTGGCGGCCTGGATCGGGCGCGGGGTGATCGACGGCGAGCGGTGCCTGGCGCTCGGCGATCTGATGGTGGAACGTTTCGCCCATCCGCGGATCGAGGCCCGGACGTTCGCCCCGCTGGTCCTGGTGATGATCGTGAACCAGGGCCACCTCAGGCCCGAATGGATCGACGCGTTCGCCGCCTGGTACCGCTCGGAGGCCGACCTGCGCGGCCGTGACGAGACGCTCGGCTGGCTGCACGCCGTGGCGCACGGCGCGGACCTGCTCGGGGCCCTCGGTCGGCGGCCCGAGGTCGACCCCGAACCGCTGCTGGGGCTCGCCGCGGAGCGCCTGCTCGCACCGACCGACTACCTGTTCGCCGAACGGGAGGACAACCGGCTCGCCAGGGCCCTCGCCCTCGTCCTCACCCGCCCCGACCTGACGCCGGAGCGGTCGACCGCCTGGCTGTCGACGGTGGGCGACGCATTCGTCGGGATGGAACGCGGGCCGATGCCGGTCTGGGCCTCCAACACGGTCCGCACCCTGCTCGCCCTGTACGCCCTGGCGGACCTCGGGGTGCCCACGGAGCGCGGGGGGAACCCCGTCCCGCTGGCTCACGGCGCCGCGGTCAAGGGCCGGCTGGCCGAGGTGCTGCGCCCGGTGTTCCCGTACGCCTGAGACCGCGGACGGCGGAAGGCGGACGGCGGCCCCGGCGGCCCCGGCGGCCTACGAAGGGCGGCGCCCCCAGCAGTCACCTTGAAGATCATTTCATCAGGGGCCCGCCGACCTGCCAGGGGGGCGCCGACCCTTCCGCCTGTGGGGGGTGGTTCCCACAGCTCCCGAATGCTCACAAGTGGCTGGATCGGAACGTTTCTGTCCGACCGTCAGCTGATCCGGGTGAGATCCGTGGTGCGAACTCGACCGTGTGTGGCCGGTCGCTGTTAGGCTGCGCGCCTGAATGCGAACTCTCCACGATGTAAAAGGACTTGGAAGAGAGGGTGAAGGGCTCTCGCCCTCCATCGCCGCCCGCCGACACCCGAGGATGCGCGTGAGACCCGAAGACGTCCCCCTGCTGTTCCAGGAGTTGGCCCGCGAGTTCGCGGACGCGACCGGCATGTCGGTGGCGGCGACCGGGTCGTTGGCCCGCGGCGACCACCGCACCGGACCGGGCGGCGAGGTCCTCTCCAACCTCGACCTGGTCCACGTCGTGGCCGAGGACGCGGACGTGCCGGACGTCCGTGCCCTGGTGGGGCGGAGGATGCGGCGGATCGCCGACACCTTCCGGATCGAGACGACCTCCGTCATCGCCAGGCTGCCGGCGTTCCGGCAGGCGGCCCACGCCCACTACCGGATCAGCATGCGGCGCGAGTGGTTCTGCGACGGTCTCGGGCTCGGTCCTGAGGCCTTCGACGGCCCGGGCCGCGAGGAGGACGACCTTCGGACGGCGCTCGCCTGGATGATGCAGCCCGTCCCCTACTACCTGTCGAAGGCGACGGCCGTGGACCCGACGACCAACCTCGCCAAGGCCCGTAGGGCCGCGACGCGGCTGGCCGACCGGTTCGACCTGGCGGTTGTGCGCGCCGGCCTCGACGACCTCCCGGGCACACTGCGCACCCTGATCGCCGAACACGGCGTCACCCCGCTGGAGTCCACGGCCTGTTACCTCGCGGCCCCCACCCACCCCGACATCGCGCAGCTCGTCCGCGACGCGGTCTTCGTCGAGAGCATGGGCCTGACCTCCGCCGACTCGATGGTCGTCCTGCTGCCGTCCGTCCCGAGCTGACCCGTCCGTCCCGAACTGACCAGCCTCTCCCGAGCTGACCCGTCCGTCCCGAACCGACCGGCCCCTCCCGAACTGACCCGTACCGGAGAACGCCCATGTCCACCCGGCAGCACGTGGAGATCCTGCCCCCGCACCCGCTGCGGGCCGGCTACGACCGGTCCCTGGCCCGCGGCTCGATCGCCGACGACTTCCAACGGCGCCTGGAACCAGGAAACTTCAACCCCGGCTACCTGAGCGCCCTGACCGAGCGGGTCGAGCGGGCACTGGGCGAGGATCCGGCGGACGAGACCATGCGGTGGCGCCTGGCGTTCCTGCTGCTCCAGAACGACGCCACCGCGGCCGCCGTCGAGCGGGCCGAGGCCCTGCTCGCCGGAGCCACCCTCCCGCAGGCCGTCCGCCTCGCCCACCTGGTGGCGGGCATCCGCGGCCGGGCCGACCTGCCGCGCACCGGCCGTCGCGTCCGGCGGGTCAACTGGTCGATCAACAACCGCTGTCCGATGTCCTGCCAGGGCTGCTACAACCCGTTCGCCGCGGAGCAGATCGACCTGGCCCAGGCGGACCTGATCATCGGGAAGCTGGCCGCGCACGGCACCACCGACCTGGTCTTGGCCGGCGGGGACCCGCTGCTCTGGCCGCCGATCTTCGACGTGGTCGACCACGCCGTCGAGGCCGGCCTCAAGGTCGGCCTCGACACCACCGGCTACACCCTCACCGCCGGGAAGCTCGCCCGGCTGCGCGGGCTGTCCTCGCTGCGGCTGCCGCTGGACGCCGTCACCGCGGACGTGCAGCGCGCCTTCCGGCGCAGCCCGGACGGCAACCTCCTGCGGGCGCTGCTGGACTCCCTCGACCTCTGCGACGCCGAGGGCTTCGACCGGGTGCGGGTGCACACCGTGGCGAGCGCCGAGAACCTCCACCAGCTGCCGGAGCTCGCGGCAGAGGTGATGTCCCACCCGTCTGTGGCCCAGTGGGTGATCTTCCAGTGGTGGGGGCGACGGGCCTCGCCGGCCACGGTCCGCCGGCTCGGGGTCGCGGTCGAGGAGGTCCGCGAGGTCGTGGAGGCGATCCGCCGGGACCACCCCGGCCGGGAGATCCACCTCGCGGAGAGCAGCCAGCGGGAGCTGCTGAACTGGATGATCCAGTCGAGCGGGCAGGTCGTCACCTTCGGGTCGGGCGCCGAGGAGGAGTTCATCCTGGGCAACCTGCTGACGGACGAGGTGGCGGAGATCCTGACCCACCCGATCCTGGACTTCGAGGCGATGTCCCGGGGGATCCCGGTCACCCCGGGGACCGTGTTCGGCCCGGTGGACGCCGTGCGGGGCTGACGCTCCCGGCTGCCGGGCTGATAACGGAACGGTTGCGGAGCCCGCCATTCCCGTACCCGGGGCTTGACGGCACGGGGAGGGCGGGCGTTTGCTGTGTCCGCTCGTTGGAACCTGTTTGGTTCTGGTTTGTTTTGTGTGTTTGAACGTTCAAAACAGCCGAGCTACCCCCGCTGTGCCCCCGTCACGCCCCACCGCCCCCTCCGCACCACCGCCCCTTCCGCACCACCTGCCCCCTCCGCGCCACCCACCTCCTTCGCACCACAGCCTTCCGGCGCCACCCCACCGAGAGGAATGCAATGTCACACCTTTCCCGACGCGACCTTCTCCGCGCCTCCGGAGCCGGCCTGCTGGCCGTCGCCGCCGGCGGCACCCTCGCGGCCTGCGGCGGCGGCTCCGGCTCGGGAGGCGCCGGCGGGGACGCCGACACCGGCACGATCACCGTCTGGTCCTGGGCCACCGCCGCCGACGCCCTGCGCGGGATCGTCCCGGCCTTCGAGAAGGACAACCCGGGGATCAAGGTCGACGTCCAGGACATCGGCGAGCCCGCCATCTGGGACAAGATCACCGTCGGCCTGGCGGCCGGCGGCCAGGGCCTCGGCGACGTCCTGCACATCGGCTGTGACTACCTGCCCGGCTACCAGGAGAAGTTCCCCGGCGGCCTGGCCGACCTCTCCGCGCTCGGCGCGGACGCCCACAAGGACAAGTTCGCCAAGGGCCTGTGGCCGGTCGTCAGCGGCAAGGACGGCCACGCCTACGCGCTGCCCTGGGAGGTCAACCCGCTCGGCTTCTTCTACCGCAAGGACTACTTCGACAAGGCGGGCATCGACCCCGAGGCCCTCGCCACCTGGGACGACCTGATCGCCGTCGCGGACCGCTTCAAGGCCGCCAACCCCGGCATCGCCCTGATCGGCCTCAACAAGGCCGCCAACCCCACCCCCGACCTGGACTTCCTCCAGGCGCTGATGCAGCTCCAGGGCGCCTTCTACTTCGACCTCCAGGGGAAGATCACCGTCGGCTCGGAGCCGGCCGTGCGCGCGATGACCATCATCAAGCGGCTGGACGAGGCCGGGCTGATCGGCGACACCCCCGGCGTCCAGAGCTGGCCGCCCGTGATGAAGACCGGCAAGCTCGCGGTGGCCGCGATGCCCGCCTGGGTCGCGCACTACCTGGAGAAGAAGTTCCCCGACCAGAGCGGCAACTGGCGCCTCACCAAGCCCCCGGCGGTCACCCCCGGCGGCAAGCGCACCGCCCTGGTCAACTCCACCCACCTGGCCGTCGCCGCCTCCAGCCCGCGCCGCCGGGCAGCCTGGAAGTTCGTCGAGTACGCCGTCACCCGCCCCGCCTCGGTGAACGCCATGTTCAACGCGGGCGGCGTCTTCCCCGCTCTCACCGAGGCCTACACCGACCCGCTGTACGCGGCGCCGAGCGCGTTCTACGGCGGCCAGCCGGTGCTCAGGACCTTCGCCGACCTCGCCACCGAGGGCGGCGACCCCACCAACTACTCCGGCGACTACGCCCGCGCCCTCAAGCTCGTCAGCGACGCCCAGACCAAGGTCCTGCTCAAGGGCGCCGACCCGGCCGCCGTCCTCCAGGACGCCGCCAAGCAGCTCGCCCAGCAGACGGGGCGCGGTATCGCATGAGTGCCGCCAGCCCGACCGCCTCCGGCCTCAACGGAAAGTCCGGCCCGACCGCCTCCGGCCTCAACGGAAAGTCCGGCCCGACCGCCTCCGGCCTCAACGGAACGCCGAGGCCGAGTCGTTGGCGCCGCCGCGCGGTGCCGTACCTGCTGCTCGCCCCGGCCCTGATCACCTTCGCCGTGTTCAAGGTCTATCCGATCGTCGACTCGCTGCTGCTGTCCTTCACCACCGGCGCCGGCAGCGCCACCCGGAACGCCGGCCTCGCCAACTACCAGCGCCTGGTGGACGATCCGCTGTTCTGGATGGCCCTGCGCAACACCGGCGTGATCCTCGTCGTGCAGGTCCCGCTGATGCTCGGACTGGCCCTGCTGATGGCCGTCGGCATCAACTCCGCCCTGGTGCGCTGGCGTACGGTGTGGCGGCTCGGCGTCTTCATGCCCTCCGTCACCGGCCTGGTCGCCACCGGCGTGATGTTCGCCTACCTGCTCAAGGCCGACGACGGCGCGGTCAACTGGCTGCTGAACGCGGTCGGTCTGCCCTCCGTCGACTGGCTGGGCCAGCCCTTCTGGGCCCGGATGGCCGTCGTCGTCGTGCTCACCTGGCACTACACCGGCTACAACGCCGTCATCTACCTCGCCGGACTCCAGTCCATCCCACGGGAGTTGTACGAGGCCGCGATGGTCGACGGCGCCGGCCCGATCCGCCGGTTCACCTCGATCACCGTCCCCGCGCTGCGCCCGGTGCTGCTGTTCACCGTCGTGCTCTCCACCATCGGCACGCTCCAGCTCTTCGACGAGCCGTACGTGCTGACCGGCGGCGGGCCTGACAACGCCACCCTGACCGTCTCCATGTACCTGTACCAGAACGGCTTCCGGTTCTTCGACTTCGGCTACGCCTCAGCCATCGCCTACGCGCTCACCCTGCTGGTGTCGGTGCTCGGTGCCGTCCAGATGCGCCTGATGGGAGAGCGCGAGAAGTGACCCCCAAGACCGTGAACCCCCTCAAGAAGCTGCGCGGCTGGCCGCTGACCTTCCTCCTTGCCGGCGTCACCGGGCTGTCGATCGCCCCCTTCTACTGGCTGGTGGTCTCCTCCACGCGCAAGGACACCGAGGTCTTCGACTGGCCGCCCAAGCTGATGCCCGGCGGAAGCCTCGGCGAGAACCTGAGCCACCTGGAGCAGAAGATCGGCCTGCTCCGGGTGGTCGGGAACTCCCTGCTGGTGGCGGGAGTCCAGACGATCGGCGCGCTGGTCGTGGCGCTGCTCGCGGGATACGCCTTCGCCAAGTTCCGCTTCCGCGGCCGCACCCTGCTGTTCGCGCTGCTGCTCTCCACCCTCGTGGTGCCCGAACAGGTGCTGCTGGTACCGCTGTTCAAGATGATGATGAACTTCGGCCTGCTGGACACCTACCAGGCACTGATCCTGCCGGGCCTGTGCGTGCCGTTCGCCATCTTCCTGATGCGGCAGTCACTGAGCAGCCTGCCGGACGAACTCCTGGACGCCGCCCGGGTCGACGGCGCGGGCGAGCTGCGGGTGCTGTTCAGCGTGGTGGTGCCGGTCATGCGGCCGGTGCTGGCGGCCCTGTCGATCTTCCTCTTCCTGGGCTCCTGGAACCAGTTCGTCTGGCCGCTGATCGCCCTGCGCAGCCCCGAGATGCACACCCTGCCGGTCGCCCTGGCGACGCTGCACGGCAACAAGTCCAACACCGACTACGGCGCGATCCTCTCCGGCACCGCGCTGTCCACCCTGCCGATGATGGTCCTCTTCCTGGTCCTCCAGCGGCAGTTCATCTCCGGCCTGCTGGCCGGCGCCACGAAGGGCTGAGCATGACCGAGACGAACGACGCCGCGGCCGAGGTCTGGGAGCCGCACGCCCCCGCCGCCGCCGCCGGGACCCCGCGACCGCTGGACGCCGACGGGCTGGACCTGCGGGTGAGCGGCACGGGCACGGTGCGCAGGATCGCCGACGGGGTGGTGGAGGTCAGTGCCGAGGGCACGGGCGAGGTGCGGATCGAGTGGCGGGTGCCCTGCGTCGACGCCACCGCCCTCTGGACCCCCGAGCCGCGCGGCACCGGCTGGCTGCCCGCCGCCTGGAGCGCCCCGCGCCGCACCTCGCTGGCCAACGGCGCGCCGATCGCCGCGCTGGTCGGCACCGGGGACGTCGCCCTGTGCGCCTTCGCCGCCTGGCGCCCGGACGTGCTGGCCGGGGCCGGCGTGGTCGAGGAGACCGGGGAGTTCCGGTTCTGGGCCCAGGCCGCCGACCGGCTCACCGTCCGGATCGACACCTCGCGCCGCCACTTCGGCCGCGCCCTGGCCGACCTCGCCGCTTGGTGGGGCGAGGGCCGTACCGCCGACATCCCGGAGGCCGCCCGCCGCCCCGCGTACTCCACCTGGTACTCGATGCACCAGGACATCACGCCCGAGGGCGTCGAGACCCAGGCCGCGCTCGGCAAGGAGCTCGGCCTGGACGTGATCATCGTGGACGACGGCTGGATGACCGCCGACCGCACCCGCGGCTACGCCCACTGCGGCGACTGGGAGCCGGTCTCGCTGCCCGACACCGCCGACCACGTCCGGCGGGTGCACGACCTCGGCGTGCGCTACATGCTCTGGTACGCGCTGCCGTTCATCGGCAAGGACAGTGCCGCCTACCGGGAGATCGGCCACCTCGCACTGGCCGACGTCGCCCACATGGGCGCGATCGTCGCCGACCCGCGCCACCCCGAGGTCCGGGCCTTCCTCACCGACCGGCTCGCCCGGGCCGTCGAGGAGTGGGGCATGGACGGCCTCAAGGTGGACTTCGTCGACTGGTTCGCCCGTGCCGCCGAGAGCGCCGACGCCCCGCCGGCCCGCCCCGGAGCGGACTGCGCGAGCGTCGAGGAGGGCGTGGAACGGCTGCTCGCCGCGATCCGCGGCCGGATCACCGCCGCGAACCCGGAGGCGATGATCGAGCACCGCCAGCCGTACGTCAGCCCCGGCCTGTGGCCGTACGCCACCATGATCCGCGCCACCGACTGCCCGCTCAGCCCGCAGGAGAACCGGCAGCGGACCATCGACGTGCGGCTGGCCGCCGGGCCCGTCCCGGTCCACGCCGACATGCTGATGTGGCACTCCGGCGAGCCGGCCGAGCAGGTCGCCTGCCACCTGATCAACGTGCTGTTCTCGGTGCCGCAGGTCTCCGTGGACCTCGCCGCGCAGAGCGAGGGCCAGCGCGAGGCGATCGCCTTCTGGCTGGGCGTCTTCCGCGAGCACACCGCCACCCTCCAGCTCGGCGAACTGCTCCCGGCCCGCCCGGACCTCGGCTACCCGATGGTCACCGCGCGCGGCACCGACACCGTCGCCGTGGCCCGGTACGCCGCGCTGCCGGTGGACGCCTCCGGCGACGACTGGCGCACCCTGCTGGTGGCCAACGCCGACGCCGACCCGGACGTCCGGCTCACCGGCGGCCGCGGGCAGGTGGCGGTGACGGTGCGGGACGCGCGGGGGCGTATCGTCCGGCAGGGCGAGGTCGAGCTGGACCGGGCGGACACGATCCCCGTGCCGCGCGGCGGGCTGCTGACCCTGCACCGGGCCTGACGCCGTGTCGGGCCCGCCTCCGCGCCGAGCCCGACCCGTTCGGGGCTCGGGCGGGGCACCGGAGCCCGTCCCGAGCCCCCGACCACCCCTGGAGAACCGCATGCCAGACGGACCGCACCGGCCGCGCCGCGGCGCCACCACGATCGAGGAGGTGGCCCGGGCGGCCGGGGTCTCCCGGCAGACCGTCTCCAACACGCTCAACGCGCCGCACCGGGTCCGCCCGGAGACGCTGGAGCGGGTGAACACGGCGATCCGCGAACTCGGCTACCAGCCCGACCAGTCGGCGCGCTCGCTGCGCAGCGGCGCCCGGCGCACCATCGGCTACCTCGCCCCGGTGGACGACCCGCTCGACCCCAACCCGCTGATGGCCGGCTTCCTGGAGGCCCTGGTCGACGCGGCCGGGGCGGCCGGGCAGCGGGTGCTGCTGTTCCGCCCCGGGCAGGGCACGGCCGACCCGGTGGCCGCGATCGACGAACTGGTCGCGGCCCGCCAGGTGGACGGGCTGGTGCTGGCCGACGTGCTGCGCGATGACGTCCGGATCGCTCATGTGGCCCGGCTCGGCGTCCCGTTCGTCAGCTTCGGACGGACCGGACCCGCGCAGCCGCAGTGCTGGGTGGACATCGACAACGAGGCGGCGATGGCCGACGTGGTGCGGCACCTCGCGGCGCTCGGCCACCGCCGGATCGGCTACCTCGGGGCCGCCGAGGAACTGCCCTGGATGGCGGCGCGGCGGGCCGGCTTCCTGGCCGAGGCACACCGGCTGGGCCTGTCCGCGGTGGCGACGGGTGCCGCCGAGGCGGGCGTCTCCGGGACGGCCGCGGGCTCGGCGGTGGCCTCCGTACGGGCGCTGCTGCGCGGGCCCGACCGGCCCACCGCCTTCGCGGCCGGCGACGACCTGCTGGCGCTGGACGTCTACGAGGCCGTCCGGGCGGAGGGGTTGGTGGTCGGGCCCGGTGGGGTGGCGGTCACCGGCTTCCACGACACGCCGCTCTGCCGGCACCTCCACCCGGCGCTGACCTCGGTCCGGCTGCCGCTGCGGGCGATCGCCACCGCGATGGTTGCCCGGCTGCTGGACCGGGTGCGCGGGGAGGCGGCGCCGGCCGAGGGGCTGGAGCTGCCCACCGAGCTGGTGGTGCGGGGGAGTTCGGGCCGGTCCGGCGGGGCGGAACCGTCCGGCTGGTCGGGCTGGTTCGGTTAGCGGTTCGGTTGGCCGATCCGGTTCGGTTGGCCGGTCCGGTCCGGTCCGGTCCGGTCCGGTCCGGTTCGGTCCGGTTCGGTCCGGTTCGGTTCGGTGCGGTCCGGTGCGGTTTCGGTCAGCTGGGCCGGTCCGTGCGCTCGGCGGTCGCCGCCACGATCAGCTCGCCGACCAGTCCGGCGGCGGCCGCCCGCTGCTCGGCGGGCAGGGCGTCGTCGGTGACCAGGACGTCCAGCTGGTCCAGGTCGGCGAAGGAGGCCAGGCCGACCGCGTTCCACTTGGTGTGGTCGGCCACCACGACCACCCGGCGGGCCGAGCGCAGGAAGGTGCGGTTGGTCTCCGCCTCGGCCAGGTTCGGGGTGGTCAGTCCGGCCTCGGGCGAGAGGCCGTGGCAGCCCAGGATCAGCAGGTTGACGTGCAGGGAGCGGATCGCCTGATCGGCCACCGGCCCGACCAGGGCGTCCGAGGGGGTCCGCACCCCGCCGGTGCGGATCACCGTGGCGGTGGCCGGGGTCCCGTCCTCGGCGGGCTGCTCCAGCAGCTCGGCGATCCGCAGCGAGTTGGTCACCACGGTGAGGCCCTCGACGGCGCGCAGGTGCCGGGCGACCGCGAAGGTGGTCGTCCCGCCGGCCAGCCCGACCGCCGAACCCGGTGGGACCAGCGCGGCGGCGGCCCGGGCGATCGCGTCCTTGGCGGGCAGCTCCCAGTGCGCCTTGGTCTCGAACCCGGGTTCGCCGGTGGCCGGCGCCTCGACCCGGACGGCGCCGCCGTGCACCTTGTGCACCAGGCCGCGGCGGGCCAGCGCGTCCAGGTCGCGGCGCACGGTCATGTCGGAGACCCCGAGGTCGCGGACCAGTTCGGTGACCCGGACCCCGCCGCGCGCGCGGATCTGCTCCAGGATCAGCACGCGGCGCTGTCCGGCGAGCGGTTGGGCGCTGTCAGCCATCGGGGGCCTCCTTCGTCCACTGCTGATGAGTGGTACTGGTGGATAATGTTTGAGATTGTAGCTTTCTGTTGATTCCCCATCGATCCCAGGGATCCTCATCGATCCCGGTCGATCCCACGATTCCAATGGCTTCACTCGGAGGAAGAAGGGCCATGCCCGGGACGTCCCTGACCCAGCCCACCACCGTCAGGACCGTGACCACGCTCGCGGACGGTCGGCAGCTGATCTACTACGACAGCGGCGCCGCCGACCCCCGGGGCGCGGTGGACGAACGGCCGCTCGACCCGCAGGTCCCCGGCTCCGAGGTCCGGCTGGACCCGGCCACCGGCGACTGGGTCACCATCGCGGCCCACCGCCAGGCGCGCACCTACCAGCCGCCGGCCGAGGAGTGCCCGCTCTGCCCGTCCCGGGACGGGCGGCTCAGCGAGATCCCGGCCGGGGACTACCAGGTGGCCGTCTTCGAGAACCGCTTCCCCTCGCTGGCCGGCGAGCCCGCGGAGCCCGTCCGGGCGGCCGAGGGCCTGTGGACCAGCGGTCCGGGCACCGGACGCTGCGAGGTGGTCTGCTTCACCGCCGACCACGACGCCTCCTTCGCCGACCTCACCCCCGAACGCGCCCGGTTGGTCCTGGACGCCTGGACCGACCGCACCGCCGAACTCTCCGCCCTGCCCGGCGTGCGGCAGGTCTACTGCTTCGAGAACCGGGGTGCCGAGATCGGCGTCACCCTCGCCCACCCGCACGGCCAGATCTACGCCCTGCCCTTCACCACCCCGCGCACCGCCCGGATGGCCGCCCGCGCCGCCGAACACCGCGCCGGAACCGGCCGCAACCTCTTCGAGGACCTGCTCGCCGCCGAACGCTCCCACGGCGAGCGCGTCGTGCTCGCCGGAACGCACTGGACGGCCTTCGTCCCCTTCGCCGCCCGCTGGCCGTACGAGGTCCACCTGTACCCGCACCGCAGGGTGCCCGACCTGACCGCCCTGGACGCCGACCAGCGGGACGAATTCCCCTCCCTCTACCTGGAGTTGCTGCGCCGCTTCGACCGGCTCTTCGGTACCGGCCGCACCCCGTACATCTCCGCCTGGCACCAGGCCCCCGCCGGGCAGCGGGACGAACTCGCCCTGCACCTGGAGCTGTTCACCATCCGCCGCACCGCCGACAAGCTCAAGTACCTGGCCGGGGTGGAGTCCGGCATGGACGCCTTCGTCAACGACGTCACCCCCGAGGACGCGGCCCGCCGGCTGCGGGAGGTAGCTGGAGCATGAGTACCTTCACGGAGCTGTACGGCCGACCCGCCGAGGGGGAGTGGGCCGCCCCCGGCCGGGTCAACCTGATCGGCGAACACACCGACTACAACCTGGGGTTCGTCCTCCCGATCGCCCTGCCGCAGACCGTCCGCGCCCAGGCCGCCCGCCGGGAGGACGGGCTGCTGCGGCTCTGGTCCGCCCAGGGCGGTGAGCTCGTCACGCTCCCGGTCGACGACCTCGCCCCCGGCTCGGTGCCCGGCTGGGCCGGCTACCCGGCCGGGGTGGTGTGGGCGCTGCGCGAGGCCGGGCACCCGGTCGGCGGGGCGGACATCCGGCTGGACAGCGACGTGCCCAGCGGCGCCGGGCTCTCCTCCTCGGCCGCACTGGAGTGCGTCGTCGCCGCCGCCTGCAACGACCTGTACGGGCTGGGGCTCCCGGCCGCGGAGCTGGCCGTGCTGGCCCAGCGCGCCGAGAACGCCTTCGTCGGCGTGCCCTGCGGGATCATGGACCAGATGGCCTCGATGTGCTGCCGCCCCGGAGCCGCACTGTTCCTGGACAGCCGCGATCTGACGATGCGTCAGGTGCCGGTCGACCTCGCGGGCGCCGGCCTCGCCCTGCTGGTCCTGGACACCCGGGTGAAGCACGACCTCGGCGACGGCGCCTACGCCGCGCTGCGGGCCGGCTGCGAACGGGCGGCCGCCCTGCTCGGGCTGCCCGCGCTGCGCTCGCTCCAGCCGTCCGCACTGGCCGACGCGCTCACCCGACTGCCCTCGGAACTGGTTCCGCTGGTACGGCACGTGGTCACCGAGAACGCCCGGGTGGAGGCCGCCGTCGCCCGCCTGGACGCCGGCGACCTCGCCGCGCTCGGCCCGATCCTCACCGCCGGGCACGCCTCGCTGCGTGACGACTACCGGGTCTCCTGCCCGGAGACCGACCTCGCCGTCGAGGCCGCCCTGGCCGCAGGCGCCCACGGCGCGAGGATGACCGGCGGCGGCTTCGGCGGCTCGGTCATCGCCCTGGTGGACGCGGCCGCGGCGGAGCGCGTCGCCGCAGAGGTCACCGCCGCGTTCCGCGACGCCGGGTACGCCGAGCCACGCACCCTCACCGCCGTCCCGGCGGAGGGGGCGCGCCGGGTCGGCTGAGCCGCGCCCGGCGGGCGGGCCGGTTCGGCCGAGTCAGGCCCGGTGGGCGGCCGGGCGCTCCGGGGAGGCCTCCGCGAGCGCCCGGGTGACGGCGTCGACGCCCGCGCGCAGCCCGTACACCGGGGTGGCCGGCTGCTGCCGCCAGGACTCGTCGATCCCGCCCGCGTCCACGGTGTCGAAGCCCAACTCGTCGACCAGTGCCCGGACCACCCGCTTGGCCGCCTCGTCGTCCGAGGCGACCGGCACGGCGAGCCGCTCGGGGTCGCCCGCCGGGCGCGGGCGCTCCAGCAGGTCCTGGGCGTAGGTGCCGTTGAACACCTTCACCACCCGGTGCCCGAGGTGCTGCTCCGTCCAGCGGCTCTCGGTCAGCCCGCCGTCCTCGATCGCGTCGATCCGGCCGTCGCGCTCCTTCGGGTAGTAGTTGCCGGTGTCGATCACCGCGACGCCCTCGGCCGCGCCGTCCAGCAGCCCGGCGGGCAGGTCCGGCACGTTCTTCAGCGGCACCGTCACCACCACGACCTGGGCGCCCCGCGCGGCCTCGGAGACCGGCACCGCCGTCGCCCCGGTCTCCTCGACCAGCGCCTTGAGCGTCTCCGGGCCACGCGAGTTGGCCACCGAGACCTCGTGCCCGAGCTTCGTCAGCCGCCGCGTCAGGTTGCCGCCGATGTTGCCCGCGCCGATAATGCCGATCTTCATGGGAAGTCCTTCTTCGCGAGTGCTGTTTGGGACGTTCGCCTTGGCCCAACCACCCGGAGACCGCCGCGGATTCCCGATCGGCAGGGTGGTTTTCCCGGACCCACGGTCGAGGCGGGCCTGGTGCCGCCCCGGGGCCCGTCGCGAGGGTGGACGCCATGAACAGCACTCCGTCCCACTCCACCGTCCTCGTCACCGGCGGCACCAGCGGCATGGGCTTCGCCACCGCCCGCCACCTCCTCGCCGCCGGCGCCCGGGTCGTCATCACCGGCCGTGACGACACCCGGCTCGCCCGCGCCGCGGCGCGGCTCGACGCCGGCGACCGCCTGCTCACCGTCCGCGCCGACGCCTCCGTCCCCGCGGACCTCGCCCGGCTGGCCGACACCGTGCGGGAGCGCTACGGCTGGCTCGACGGCGTGTTCGCCAATGCGGGCGTGGCCGGCTTCCAGCCGGCCGACGAGGTGACGGAGGCCGAGTTCGACCGGATGGTCGCCACCAACCTCAAGGGCGTCTTCTTCACCGTCCAGCACGCCCTGCCGCTGCTGGACGCCGCCGGCGGCGGATCCGTCGTCCTGAACGCCTCCTGGACCCCGCACCGCGGCCTGCCCGGCGCCGCCGTCTACGCCGCCACCAAGGCCGCCGTGCTCAGCCTCGCCCGCACCCTCGGCAGCGAACTCGCCGGGCGCGGCATCCGGGTCAACTCGGTCAGCCCCGGCTACATCGTCACCGAGATGTTCCACGCCGCCGTCCCGGACCCGGCCGACCACGAGCCGATCCGCGGCCAGGTGCCGCTCGGGCGGCTGGGCACCGCCGAGGACATCACCGAGACGGTCGCCTTCCTGCTCTCCGACCGTTCCTCGTACATCACCGGGCAGGACATCGTGATCGACGGCGGCCTCGTCCCGGCCTTCCCGTCGCTGACCGGTTGAGCGGCTGAGCGGCTGAGCGGCTGAGCGGCTGACTGGCCGGGCGGCCGGGCGCCCCGCCGTGCCTGGTCCTGACAGGGCCAGGCACGGCGCCGCCCGTCCGGGTGAGAATCACCGGTGTGAACCCGAGCAGCGCCCTGAGCGAATTCCTCCGCACCCGTCGCGCCGGCCTGCGGCCCGAGGACGTCGACCTCCCCGACTACGGCGGCCGCCGCCGCGTCGCCGGACTGCGCCGCGAGGAACTCGCCCACCTCGCCGGGGTCAGCGTCGACTACTACACCCGCCTCGAACAGGGTCGCGTCGCTAACCCGTCCGACGCCGTCCTCGACGCCGTCGCCCGCGCCCTGCGCCTGGCCCCCGACGAGTCCGGCCACCTCCACCGCCTCGCCCGCCCCACGGCCCGGCCCCGCCGCCGCCCCGCCGTCCGCCAGCAGCCGCGCCCCTCGCTGCTGCACCTGCTGCGGCAGCTCCACGACACCCCGGCCGTGGTGATGGGCCACCGGATGGACGTCCTGGCCTGGAACCCCGCCGCCGTCGCCCTGTTCGGCGACTACGGCGCCCTGCCCGTCGAGGACCGCAACATCGCCCGCATCACCTTCCTCGACCCGGGCTCCCGCGAGCTCTACGCCGACTGGGCCGCCTGCGCCCGGGAGAACGTCGCCTTCCTCCACCTGGAGGCCGGCCGCCGCCCCCACGACCCGCTGCTCGCCGAACTGATCGGCCGACTCTGCCTGGGCAGCGAGGAGTTCCAGCGGATGTGGGCCGAACACCCGGTCGCCGACAAGACCTCGGGCCGCAAGTCCTTCCGCCACCCGTTCGCGGGGACCCTGGACCTCGCCTACGACACCCTCCGGCCGGCCGACGACCCGGGCCAGGCGCTGGTCACCTACACGGCCGACCCGGGCTCGGCCTCGGACGACGGGCTGCGGCTGTTGCTGTCCTGGGCGGCGTCGGGCTGAGGTTCCGGGGCCAGATCACGCAGGTTGCCCACGGCCAGTACGGTGTCCGGATGGTCCGGTCCGAGGACCCGGTCCAGATCCGCCACGGCCTGGCGGAGCAGCTCCACTGCCTGGTCCAGGAGTCCGACCTCCCAGTACATGACGGCGAGGCTGTTGCGGGTCATGAGGACGGCGGGGTGGTCGTCGCCGAGGACGCGCCGGCGGTCCGCGAGCACCTGTTCCATGAGGTCGACGGCCTCGTTGACGCGTCCGGTCTCCGACCTGGTGACGGCGAGGTTGTGGCGGGCCATGAGGGTGTCGGGGTGGTCGTCGCCGAGGACGCGCCGGCGGTCCGCGAGGACCTGTTCCATGAGGTCGACGGCGTCGTCGATGCGTCCGGCGGTCCGGTAGGTGACGGCGAGGTTGTTACGGGTCATGAGGACGGCGGGGTGGTCGTCGCCGAGGACACGTCGGCGGTCCGCGAGGACCTCCTCCTGGACTCGCAGGGCGTCGTCGGTGTACCCGGCGTCCGAGTAGGCGGTGGCGAGGTTGTTGCGGGAGGTGAGGGTGTTCGGGTGGTCGGTGCCGAGGACCCGCTCGCTCGCGGCGGCAAGACCGCTCCAGTGCTGAATGCCGGTGGTGTACAGGCCTGCCTCGATGAGGCTGATTCCGTAGCTGAACAGGAGCGGGTGAATTCCCGTCAACGGCCGAACCAGGTCGGGGGTGCGGTGCCCGGCGAGGACCTCGGTGTTGGCCCGGAGCGTCGCGGCCAAGCCTTGCGCACGGTAGTCCTCACCTGGCCACAGTTCGACGAGGGCGTCGGCAACCGTGACGGCCGCTTCCGGCGCATCAGGACCGATGCCCAGGGCGGCACGCGCCGTGAGCGCGTGCAGCGTCACCTCCCGGTCGGCGGTCTCGGTGAGCGTGATGAGGCTGTAGTTGTGCAGCAAGGCGAGCGCGTCCAGCGCGTCGTCGGCCGTGACCGGCCCGCCGCGAACCCTGCCGAGGTGCTCCAGTACCGCCTCCGTGCCCCACAGCTCCTGCGGATGCCCGGCCGGGTCGAGCAGCGCCGCCAACCCGAGGACCGGCCCCGCCAGCCCGACCGGCTCCTCCTGCTGCGCCGCGTCGAGGGCCAGCAGCAGCGCCGCCGTCACCGGACCCCGGTAGCCGTCCGCGCCGGAGCGGGCGGGCAGGACGGCGTCCAGGCTGCGGGTGCGGTCGCGGAACAACTCCAGGTAACGGCCGCAGCTGCGCCGGGTGTTGACCATGTAGGCGGCCGCGTGGGCCAACGCCAGCGGTAGGTGCCCCAGCTCCTCGGCGAGCTCGCCGGCGTGCTCGTCCAGGAACCGGGCGCACTTCGCCCGCTCCAGTCGCTCGCTCAGATAGGCAAGGGACTCGGCTTCGGAGTACGTGCTGACGTCGACGAGCCGACGGTCGCCACCGGTGCTGGCGGCGCCCCGGTGCCGGGTGGTCGCGATGACCCGGCCCCGCCCGCCCCGGCTGGTGACCGGCCACAGCTCCTCGGGGGTGTGCTCGGTGGTGTTGTCGAGGACGACCAGCCAGCTGCGGTCGGTGGTGGCCAGCCAGGACAGGAAGCGCTCCGTGTCCTGCTCCGCCGCCTCCCCGCTCGCCCCGGGAGCCTGAACCGCCACGGCGGCCCGCGCGTACAGGTCGGTCACGGCGGACGGCTCCGCTGCGTCGGCCCACAGCACCAGATCGGTGCCCGCCTCGACGGCCTCCCGCGCGTAGTGCGCCGCGAGCTGCGACTTCCCGACACCGCCACCGCCCGCCAGCACCTGGCTGAGCACGACCGTCCCGTACTCCCCGCGCGCCTCGTCGATCGCCTGCCGCAGCTCCGCCCGCGGCTGGAAGGCGGTCGCCTTCGGCGGGATCCGCCCGACCACCACCGGCCACAGCACCTTGGCACCCGCCGGCGCCGCGTACTGGTGGACGGTCATCTCCCCGGCCTGGAAGGCACTGCCATGCACGGTGGCACTGCCGTCGATCCCGTTCCTGACCTGCCGGCCCTGCACCTGCTCGCCCCCACCAACGACCCGCGTGTTCAACGGACACCATTATGGAAGGCGAAGCCCTGCCGGATCTTCCGCCGTCCATGACATCACGACAGCCCTGCCGTACCGTCCCTCCACGTGACCCTCGATCAGGCGTACGTGAACCAGCTCTTCCTCCCGGAGACCTACGCCCACGGCGTTCCGTACGGGCTCCTGCGGGAGCTCCGCGAGTCCGCGCCGGTGTGGTGGGTCGAGGAGCCCCCGGTCGGCGGGTGGGCCGGTGGGCCGGGGTACTGGGCGGTGCTGCGGCACGCGGACGTGAAGCACGTGCTGCGCAGTCCCGGGCTGTTCTCCTCGCACCTGGGTGCCACCCAGATCCGCGACCCCGACTCGCCGGCGGATCTGGAGTTCGCCCGGGCGATGTTGCTCAACCAGGATCCTCCGGACCACTCCCGGCTGCGTCGGATCGTCGCCGCGGCGTTCACCCCGCGTGCGCTGGCGGAGTTGGCGGAGGCGGTCGACGGCCGGGTGCGGGAGCTGGTGGAGGAGGTGCGGCCGGATGGTCGGGCGGACTTCGTCCGGCTCGCCGCGGACCTGCCGGTGTGGACGCTGGCCCGGGTGATGGGCGTGCCGGAGCAGGACCGGGGGCTGCTGCTGGACTGGGCGAACCGGGTGATCGGCTACCAGGACGCCGACTACGCCCACTCCAGCACCGTCGAGCCGGCCGCGCTCACCGACCTCGGCCGGGCCGCCCTGGCCCACCGCCCCACCACCTGGACCACCCCGGACGGCCGCCCGGTCAACCCCCGGTCCCGCGCCGCGCTGGCGGACATGTTCGCCTACGCCCACGGCCTGGCCCGGCGGCCCGACCCGGGCGGACTGCTCTCCCGGATGCTCGACGCGGGGCTGACGGTCGAGGAGTTCGAGACGATGTTCTTCCTCTTCGCGGTCGCCGGTAACGAGACCCTGCGCAACGGCCTGCCCGGCGGGCTGTACTCCCTGCTGTCCCACGCCGAGCAGTACCGCCTGCTGTGTCGACGGCCGGACCTGATCGCTCCGGCAGTGGATGAGCTGCTTCGGTTCTGGCCGCCGGTTGTCGAATTCCGACGTACCGCGACCAGGGACGTGGTGCTGGCCGGGAAGGAGATTCGCGGTGGCGACAAGGTGGTTGTGTATCACGCCTCCGCCAACCGGGATGAGTCGGTCTTCCCCGACCCGGACCGCCTGGACATCACCCGCACGCCGAACGACCATGTCAGCTTCGGGTTCGGAGCACACTTCTGCGTGGGAGCACGACTCGCCAGGATCCAGATGTCGGCCCTGATCGGCCGGGTCGTCGCCGAGCTGCCCGGTCTGGAGCTTGCCTCGGACGCGCCGCCGAAACGGCTGGTCTCCAACTTCCAGAACGGCTTGAAGGAGCTGCGCATCCGCTGGAGGTAGGCAGGCGCCTCACTGGTTGCGGCCGGACTCGGCGAGGTGGGCGGCGGTGGGTTCGGCGCGCCGGATGGCGATGGCGGCGGTGTCGTCGTCGTTGAGGCGGTGGCCGACGCGAGCGAGGACGTCGCGGCGGATGTGGTTGACGAGTTCGTCACCGGTATGCGATGCGTGCCGCATGTTCACCTGGCTGGGCTCATGGTGTCACACCTCGGACATGTCCGAAATGACGGTCACCACCGCTGTCGTTACGTTCATCGCGGGTCGGTCACCCGGCCGACGTCCGTGAGGCAGAGAGACAGTGACATGCGCACGCGCACATTGGCTGTGGCCGCCGCCGGAGTAGGCGCGGCAGCCCTGGCAACCACCGGCATCACCTACGCCCTGACCACCGGATCCACCCCGGCGTCCCCGTCTGTCCAGCGGGCGGCGCAGCCTGTCCAGCCGGCCGCCCCGGCGCCCCCGGCCGTCCAGCCGGCGGCCGAGCCCGACAAGCAGGCCGCCCCGGGCGGCGGCAGCGAAAGCGGGGAGCGGCACGAGGGCGAGGGCGGCGACCGTCATGAGGGCGGACGCGGCCACGGCCATGAGGAAGCGGGAAGGATCTACTTCAACGAACGCACGTACTCCGCCGACGCGGAGGGATGCATCACCGCCGCCAGCGGACTGGGCTCCAGTAGCTTCAGCATTTTCAACGACAGCCGGAAGATCGTCGAGGTCTACCGCGGCTTCTCCTGTGACAACGGCGGTCCGGTCGCCACCGTGGGCCCCTACGGCGCCACCAATGGCGTCGTGACCCGCACCGACCACGGGGGCGTGTACGGGGGCCTGCTCGGTGGCGGCGGCGCGGTGGGCAGCTTCCGGGTGATCGGCGACCGCGACGAGTGGTGACGACGCCGCCCGGAGCGCAGCGGGCTCCCGGCCACGCCGAGAAGACCGCGAGTGCTCAGAGGACCGCGAGCGGATTGACCGGGGAGCCGGTGCCGCGGGGGATGTTCAGGGGCGCGGCGACGAAGAGGAACTCCCATCGTGAGGTGCGCGCGCACGCCTCGGCCAGTGGTTCCAGGTCCAGGTTGTCGATCAGCGGCAGGCCCAGGGCGGTGATGGCCAGCACGTGGACCGGCGAGTGGACGCCGGCGACGGGGCTCGGGCGTACGTCGCTGTCGCCGTCGCTGCCCAGTGCCGAGGCCTGTGACTCGCTCGGCACGCGCATCGCGCCGGGATGCAGGCCCGCGCTGAGGTCGTCCGGGTCCCACGCGCCCAGCCGCCGCCGTCGGGCGAGGTGGCCCGTGCGGACCAGGAGGATGTCCTGGGGACGGAGCGGGCTGCCCTGTTCCTCGGCGCAGGCCCACAGCTCCGGGCCGCCGATCGACTCTCCCGGCTCCAGCCAGGCACGGCCACGCAGGCGTGGCACGTCCAGCAGGACTCCTCGCCCCACCAGTCCGGGCAGCAGGTCGGTCACCGCGCCGTAGGCCGCACCTTGCGAGGAGAACACCTCCCGCGCCCGCACTCCCGCGAAGAGCAGGCCGCCGTACGCGATGTGGCAGAGCGCGTCCAGGTGCGTCTGCGCCTTGCCGTGGTAGTCGGAGGCGATGAAGTCCCGGTGGACGGTCGGCTCGGGGGCCGTGACGTCCGCCAGTTCGGTCATCTGGTGCAGTGCCGGCCTGCGGTTGTCGGGCCCCGGCACGCTGTCCCACGGCCGCCCCATGGCGACGACCTCACCCGTGCGTACGAGTCCGGCGGCCGCCACCCGTCGCCGCCCTTCGACCGGCCCGGGGAGACGGTCGCGGCGCAGCTGCCGGAACAGCGCGTCGAACTCGTCGCGGGTCATCGCCGGCCCGTCGGCACTGGTCATGGCGCTCCTCAGCCCGTCCCCCGCTCTGCCGATGATGCGGTGACGGCCGCACTACCGCCACCGTGCTCGGGGAGCGTGAGCGATCCGGTGAAAAAACACCGCGTAACGGGCAAAGTCCTAATATTGCATTGAAGGGTGCAGGTCCGCGGAGATGCGAGCGCTGTGGCGGTCATGACGGCTTCGGACGAGGCGGGGATCGGCCCCGTACGGGCCCGTGAGCGGTTCATGCTCGGTGAACCGGTCGAGGGTGGCGTGCGGAACCTGATCCTGAGCTCCTGGCAACGCTGCCAGTCGATGGAGATCTCCCCGGACGGGTCCGAGCTCCCGTACCGGCCGGACATCGATCTGGACGGCCGGCTGGTCCATGCGGCCAGGCCCGTGCTGGACCGGCTGGCATCCAGGTTCGCCGGCAGCCGGGTGAACGTGGCCCTGACCGACGGGGACGGGGCGGTGCTGCAGCGCCGTTTCGGCGAACCGTCCATGAGCAGGCAGTTGCCCGCGATCCAGAGCGTCCCGGGTTTCGTGTTCGCCGAGCGGTACGGCGGGACCAACGGCATCGGGCTGGCGCTCACGGAACGGCGGCTCATTCACATCTCCGGCGCCGAGCACTTCGCCGAGCGCGGCCAGTCGAACGCATGTACGGCGATTCCCGTTCGTGACCCCCTCAGCGGACGGATCGAGGGTGTCCTCTGCTTCGCCTATCCGCCCGCCTACGCGGACCCGCAGATGGAGGACCTGATCCGCAGGGCCGCCATCGCCATCGAGCGGCGCCTGCTGGCGCAGACCTCGGCGCGCGAGCGTACCCTGCTGCGCGCGTACCTCGACTCCAGGCGCCGCGCCCAGGCCGACCAGGCGGCCGGGGACGGGCGCGTGGTCGGCCTGGGCGCGGCGCCCCGGAGCGGGCTGGACCGGCACGACCGGATGCTGCTCGAACAGATGGCCACCGAGCTGATCTCCTCGGCCCGCCGCACCGCGGTCGAGGTGATCCTCTCCCAGGGTCGGCGGGCCACCCTGCTGAGTCGTCCGGTGACCAGCCCGTCCGGGGTGGAGGGCTTCGTCATCGAGGCGATCCTGTACGGCGACTCGCAGCCCCGGCTCGTCGCCCTCGACCAGGCCGACCAGGTCGGTCGGCCGATCGGCCTCCCGGCGCCCGCGACGACCACCGCCGTCCCACCGCTCCGGACCTCCACGGGGGCAGCGGACCTCGGGGCCGAGGTGCCGTCCGCCCCCGCACGCGACGCAGCCACCGGCCTGCTGCTGCTGGGTGAGCCGGGCGTGGGACAGTACGCCGTCGCGGCCCGCCGCCGCCTGGAGCTGCTGTCCGAGGCCAGCACCCGCATCGGCACCACCCTGAACGTGACCCGCACCGCCTGGGAACTCGCCGAGATGGCCGTCCCGCGACTGGCCGACTACGTCACCATCGACCTGCCGGAGACCGTCCTGCGCGGCGAGGAGCCCACCGACGCCGCCAACGAGCTGCACCGCACGGTGGTCCACGGCATCCGCGCCGACTGCCCCTTCCACCCGGTCGGCGAACGGATCGACCTCAGCCCCACCACGCCCCACCGCCGCTGCCTGGCCGACGGGCAGGCGGTGCTGGAACCCGATCTGCGCACGGCCGCCGGCTGGGCCTCGCAGGACCCCGAGTCGGCCGACCGCCTCCTCGCGCACGGCGTCCACTCCCTCATCGCCGTCCCGCTGCTGGCCCGCGGCGTCCTGCTGGGCATCGCCGGCTTCTACCGCGCCCGGAACCCCGCCCCTTACGGGGACGACGACCGTTCGCTGGCCCAGGAGCTGGCCAGCCGCGCCGCCATCTGCATCGACAACGCCCGCCGCTACACCCGCGAACACGCCATGGTCCTGGCCCTGCAGCACAGCCTGCTCCCGCGCGGCCTGCCCGAGCAGAGCGCCATCGAGGTCGCCCACCGCTATCTGCCCGCCGAGTCCGGGGTGCGCGGGGACTGGTTCGACGTCATCCCCCTCTCCGGTGCCCGGGTCGCCCTGGTCGTCGGCGATGTCGTCGGCCACGGGTTGCACGCCGCCGCCACCATGGGCCGCCTGCGCACCGCCGTGCACAACTTCGCCGAACTGGACCTCCCGCCCGACGAGCTCCTCACCCACCTGGACAACCTCGTGGGGCGCCTGGACCGGGACGAGGACGGCGTGGAGCCCGCCGCCGGCAACGACGGCATCGTCGGCGCGTCCTGCGTGTACGCCGTCTACGACCCGACCTCGCAGCGCTGCACGCTGGCCCGCGCCGGTCACCCGCCACCCGCGGTGGTCCACCCGGACGGCACGGTCACCCTCCCCGACCTCCCCGCCGGGCCCCCGCTCGGCCTGGGCGGACTGCCGTTCGAAACCGCCGAGCTGCACCTCCCCGAAGGCAGCCGGCTGGTCCTCTACTCCGACGGACTCCTCGAAGACCACCGCCGCGACCCCGACGCGGCCCTCGACCGCCTGCGCACCGCCCTGGCCCACCCGAACCGCTCGCCCGAGGAGACCTGTCGCACCGTCATGGAGGCCGTGGTACCCGAGCATCCGGCCGACGACGTCACGCTGCTCGTCGCCCGCACCCACGCCCTCGACCCCGGCCGGATCGCCACCTGGGACCTGCCCGCGGACCCGTCCCGCGTCGCCGACGTCCGCGCCGCCGCCGCCCGCCGCCTGGACGACTGGGGGCTGGACGAGGTCGCCTTCGTCACCGAACTGCTGCTCAGCGAGCTGGTCACCAACGCCATCCGGTACGGCACCGAGCCCATCCAGGTCCGTCTGATCCACGACCGCGCCCTGATCTGCGAGGTCTCCGACGGCAGCAGCACCGCCCCCCACCTGCGCCACGCGGCGACCACCGACGAGGGCGGCCGCGGCCTGTTCCTCGTCGCCCAGCTCGCCCAGGCCTGGGGCACCCGCTACACGGCCAGGGGCAAGGTCATCTGGGCCGAATGCGGCCTGGAGGCGTCCGACGGCGGCCCCGACCTCTTCGAGAGCCACTTCTTCGAGAACCACTTCGCCGACATTCCCGAAATCGAATGACCCGCCCCTGCGGACACCAACGGCCACCGTGGCGTGTCAACACCTCGGAGGCCGGGCCGAGCTGGTAGGAACGGTGGTCCATGCACGACACCCCCGACCCCCTGGCGGGCCCACCCGCGCGCCGCGACCCACTCGTCCGCATCCGCGGTCTCGGCAAGCGGTTCGGCGGCACTTCCGCGCTGGCCGGGATCGACCTCGACATCCATCGCGGCAGCGTCCTGGCCCTGCTCGGCCCGAACGGCGCCGGCAAGTCCACCCTCATCAAGACGCTCGCCGGGATCCACCACGCGGACCAGGGCGAGGTGACGGTGGCCGGGCACCCGCTCGGCACCGAGGCCGCTGCTCGCCGCATGGCCTTCATCCACCAGGATCTCGGTCTCGTCGAGTGGATGACGGTCGCCGAGAACATCGCCTTGGTCGCCGGCTACCCGCGCCGTCACGGGCTGATCTCCTGGCGGAGGACCCGGGAGCGCTGCGCCGACGCCCTCGCCCTGATCGCCGGGCACCTCGACGCCGACACGCGAATCGCCGACCTCGCCCCCGCCGAGCGCTCGCTGGTCGCGATCGCCCGCGCGCTGGCGACGCGGGCGGAGCTCATCGTCCTGGACGAGCCGACCGCCAGCCTCCCCGCCGCGGACTGCACCCGGCTCTTCGCCGTCCTGCGCACCCTGCGCGACCGGGGGCACGGCATCGTCCACGTCACCCACCGGCTCGACGAGGTCTACCAGGTCGCCGACACCTTCGCCGTCCTGCGCGACGGCCGTCTGATCAGCTCCGGCCCGCTCGCCGGCCACAGCCGCCGACGCCTGGTCCACGACATCGTGGGCCGCGAACCGGTCAGCCACCGGGCCGCCCCGGTCGCCTCCGCCGAGGGCCCGGTGGTGCTGAGCCTCGACGCGGTGCGGACCCCGAACGCCGGGCCGGTCAGCCTCAGGCTGCGCGCCGGCGAAATCCTCGGCATGGTGGGCCTCACCGGCGCCGGCCACTTCGACCTGGGCCGCGCCCTCGCCGGAGCCCGTCGGATCGTCGGCGGGCGGGCCCTGCTCGACGGCCGACCGTACACCCCGCACACGGTGGCCGGTGCCGTCGACTCCGGTGTCGGCCTGGTCGGCGGAAACCGTCAGGAGGAGGGCTGCGCCGCCGAACTGACGGTCCGCGAGAACTTCCTGGCGAACCCCCGGGCGGGCGGCCGGTCGGCGCTGCACTGGATCGGTCCCCGGCGCGAGCGGGCCCAGGCCGCCGCCCTGATCGAGCGGTTCTCGGTGCACCCCCGCGACAGCGAGGCGCCGATCGCCACGTTGTCCGGCGGGAACCAGCAGAAGATCATGGTCGGCCGGTGGCTCCGGGTACACCGGCGGCTGTTGATCCTCGAAGAACCGACCGCGAGCGTCGACGTCGGCGCCAAGGCCGAGCTCTACCGCCTGCTCGACCAGGCGCGGGCCGACGGCCTCGCGGTCCTGCTCATCTCCACCGACTTCGAGGAGGTCGCCACCGTGTGCCACCGGGCCCTGGTCTTCGTCCGCGGGACCGTGACCGCCGAGCTGACCGGTGCGGCCCTCACCGTCACCGAACTCACCTCCGCCGCCTCGGCCATGCCTCCCGTCACCGACGGTGACGGCGACGGGCGTGCGACAGGCCGATGACCGCGCCCCCCTTCCGTCGATTCCCGCCGGGCCGCCGGCGCGGGCACCTGATCGGCGGCTACGGCCTGCCGGCCCTCGCCGCCCTGCTGTTCCTGGTCTTCTCCCTCGCGCTGCCGAACACCTTCCCCACCCTCGACAACGTCTCCTCGATCCTGTCCAACCAGTCGGTCCCCGCCATCCTCGCGCTCGGTGCGACGATCCCCATCGCCACCGGCAGATTCGACCTGTCCATCGGCTACGGCCTCGGCCTCGCGCACGTCGCGGTGCTGTGGCTCATCGTCGACGGCGACTGGCCCTGGCCGCTCGCCTGCCTGGCCGTGATCCTGGGCGGGGCGGCCTTCGGGGCCCTCAACGGTGTCATCGTCGAGTTCGGGCGGATCGACTCCTTCATCGCCACGCTCGGCACCGGCAGCATCCTGTACGCCTTCACCGGCTGGATCACCGGTGGCGCCCGGGTCCTCCCCGGCGCGGGCGGCCTGCCGGTCGCCTTCACCGACCTCTACGACTCCACGTTCCTCGGACTGCCGGTGTCCGCCTCCTACGTGCTCGCGCTCGCGGCCGTCCTGTGGACGGTGCAGGAGCGGCTGCCGCTAGGCCGGTACCTGTACGTCATCGGCTCCAACCCGCGCGCCGCCGAACTCGTCGGAATCCCCGTCCGCCGCTACAGCGTCCATGCCTTCGCCGGATCGGGCCTGGTCGTCGGTTTCGCGGGGGTCCTGCTCGCCGCGCAGCAGCAGATCGGCAACCCGAGCGTCGGCCTGGAGTACCTGTTGCCCGCGTTCGTCGGCGCGCTGCTCGGCTCCACAGCGATCAAACCCGGACGCGCCAACAGCCTGGGCACCGTGGTCGCCGTCGCCGTCCTCGCCATCGGTCTGGCCGGAATCGGGCAGCTCGGCGCCGACTTCTGGGCCGTGCCGCTGTTCAACGGCGCGACACTGCTCCTCGCCGTCGGCCTGGCCGGCTACTCCGCACGCCGCCGGCTGCGCGCCGGCGGCGCCGGGCCCCACCGTCCGCTCACGCCGCCGTCGGCGGACGTGGCATCCTCCCGGGAGACACCATGAAGCGCGGTGCCGTGACCGTGCTGGCAGCAGTCGTGCTGGCAGCGGCCGGCACCGCCCTGGCCGGCTGCCAGCGCGGCCTGTCGACCGGGGCGGGGGGCCCCGTCGCAGGGCCCTCGGGGGTCGGCTGCCCGGCCACCCTGGCCCGGGCGAAGGCGGACGTCCGGCAGGCCGAGCAGGCCACCACCGCCTGGAACGGCCCCACCAGCGGCCCCGGGGCCGTCCCCGGCAAGTCCATCGTCTACGTCGCCCAGACCATGACCAACCCCGGCGTGGCGGGCGTCGCCAGGGGTGTCACGGAGGCCGCGACGGTCATGGGCTGGAGCGTGCGGGTGATCGACGGACAGGGCACGCCCGCCGGAATCCAGGCGGCGCTCGGCCAGGCGGTGAACCTCGGGCCCTCGGGCATCGTCATCGGGGGCTTCGACCCGGGCCTGACCTCGCGACAGGTCGCGCAGGCCGGCACGGCACACATCCCGCTCATCGGCTGGCACGCGGTCGCGGCTCCCGGGCCGAGCACGAACCCGCCGCTCTTCAGCAACATCACCACCAACGTCGGGGATGTCGCACGGCTCAGCGCGGACTGGGTCATCGCGGAGTCCAACGGCGTCGCCGGAGCCGTCGTCTTCACCGACGACTCCGTTCCGTTCGCCAGGACCAAGTCCCAACTGATCAAGGACGAACTCGCCACCTGCCCCGGCGTGAGACTGCTGGCCTCCGAGAACATCCCCATTCCGGACGCGACCAGCCGCACTCCCCAGGAGGTCTCCGCCCTCCTCGCCCGTTTCCAGGGCCAGTGGACGCACTCCGTCGCCATCAACGACCTGTACTTCGCCGACGCCGCGCCCGCCCTGCGCGCGGCCGGCAGACCGGGCGACGCGGCCCCGTACAACATCGGCGCGGGCGACGGCGACCCCTCGGCCTTCCAGCGCATCGACAGCAGACAGTTCCAGGCCGCCACCGTCCCCGAACCCCTCACCGAACAGGGCTGGCAGATCGTCGACGAGTTCAACCGCGCCTTCTCCGACCAGCCCGCCAGCGGCTACGTCGCCCCGGTCCACATCGCCACGGCCGCCAACAGCGGCGGAGCAACCTCCTGGGACCCGTCGGGCTACCGCGAGGCGTACCGGACGATCTGGGGCAGGTAGCGAGGGCAGGTAGCGAGGGGGCGGTGCCCGGCGGAGCCCCTGTGATCAGTCCGCGTCAGCGCGGTCGTCGGGGAGCCGGTGGCCGAGAAGCACGGCGATGTCGTCGTCGAGGGCGGCACCGCTGTATGCGAGCAGATCCTCGTGCAGGCGGTTCAGGAGCTCGCGTGGCGGCAGGGCGGTCCAGTTGCGGACACGCTGGGTGAGCGGGTAGAAGGCTCCGGTTCGGTCGCGAGTCTCGGTCACGCCGTCGGTGTACAGCAGCAGCCGGTCGCCCGGACGGAAGGGCTCCACGTCGACGTGGTAGTCGCCGCCGAGCAGCACACCGAGGTTGAGCGGCGGCGACGGATCACACGGGGCCAGTTCGCTGACCCTGTCCCGGTTGATGAGCAGCGGCGGGGGGTGACCGCAGTTGACGATGCGGACCACGGGCTCGTCGCCGGGAATCTCGGCGAGGACGGTGGTGATGAAGCGTTCCTCGCTATCGGGGAGCCGGTCGGCCCGGCGGCTCATGCTCCGCTCCAGTCGACGCGCCACCGCGGGCAGATCGGGCTCGTCGTAGGCGGCCTCGCGGAAGGCGGCCAGCATCGCCGCGGCCGTCTCCACCGCGAGCAGGCCCTTGCCCCGGACATCGCCGATCAGCAGGCGCACACCGTGCGCGGTGCTCATCGCCTCGAAGAGGTCGCCGCCGATCTGGGCCTCCGCAGCTGCCGACACGTACAGGGTTTCGATGCTGACGCGGCCCAGGCGGTGGGGAACCGGACGCAGCAGCACGCGCTGCGCCGTCTCGGCCACCGAGCGCACGGTGGCCAGGGTGCGTTCCCTGCGCATTCGGTGGGCGGCCAGAAGGACGCCCAGCGCCCCGACCAATGCCGTGGAGAAGTAGGTGGCCACGTAGTGGCGCTCGAACAGATAACCCACGACGCGGCCCGCACAGCACGGAGTGCCCGCCAGCACGCCTTCGAAGACCAAGGCGAAGACCGTGATGGCGCCGACGAAGGCGGGACCGTGGGCGAAAGCGGCGATGACGGGCAGGGCGATGAGCAGAAAGCTCACCGGCCACTGCACGGGAGTGATCGGTTCCAGCGCCAGGATGACCGCGACGTAGATGGCGGGCAGCCAGCGGAGCCAGGCCGGCTGGGCGGGCACCTGAGGCTCCGTCCCGTCCGGCTCCGTCGCACGGTGCCGAGCGGCCCCGCCGAAGCCCGGGAGCCTCACCGCGCGCTCCGGTGACGGTGCGCCCGGCCGAACGAGGAACTGCGGGGAACCGGCCGGGCACGGGCGGGCGAAGCGGACCGCCGCGGCCCCGCGAACGGCGGATCCGTCAGCGTGCCGGGGAGCGTCCGCCCGGACGGCGGCGGGAGTCCGACAGCCGCGGGGGGCACCGCGGCGCCCAGCGGTGTGACCCCGAACTCCCGGTGGCGGGCGTCATCCGGTTCGTGATCCGCCTGTGCATGCATACGTCCATCATCACGACATACCAGCCACTGCCGCCCGCCGACGGAGCCGGGCACGCGCCCGCACGGCGCCCGCGAAAGGGCCGGCGGGCCGACCGTCCGGGCGGACCATCAGGCCGACCATGGGGCCGACCGCCGGGGCGATCAGCCCGCGCAGGTCGGGCACAGCCCCCGGTAGGTGACCTCCGCCTGCGACACGGCGAACCCAAAGCGCTGCTCGGCCGGCAGGTCGGCCAGCGGATTGCCCCGCGGCTGGACGTCGCGGATGGCGCCGCAACCGGTGCAGATCAGGTGCTGGTGCGGGCGGTGCGCGTTCGGGTCGTACCGCTTGGCGCGCCCGTCGGTGGCCACCTCGACGACCTCGCCCAGGGCGACCAGTTCGCCGAGCGTGTTGTAGACCGTCGCCCGGGAGATCTCCGGGAGGCGCTCCGCCGCCCGGGCGTGCACCTCGTCGGCGGTCAGGTGCACGTGCTCGCCGTCCAGGACCTCGGCCACGACACGCCGCTGGGAGGTGAGGCGCCAGCCGCGCCCGCGCAGCCGCTCCAGCAGGTCACTCATATCGGTTCACCTATTCAGGTCAAGGGGAGGACCGGAGTTTACCAATTCACATCCGGTGCCTTCCGGATCCCGATCGGATATGGCTTTGGTGTCATTCTTGACTTGGATTCCGTCCATCGTAGGATCGGCTCCGGCGCTAGCCTGGGTAGCAGCAGCACGTGACTCCCGTCGCTGCCGTGCGCAACGGCGAGCAGTGGCAACACGTGACGCACCAGGACCAGACAGCAGCAGTAGGTGCCGTAGGTAGCAGAGAAGACACCGTGATCCGCCTTGTGAGGGAAGGATTCCCATGTCTGACAACCACGATGCAACCGGCGTAGAGGCGAACGCGGAGGGCTGCCCGGTGAACCACGGGCGGGCGCCGCACCCCACCCAGGGCGGCGGGAACCGCCAGTGGTGGCCGGAACGGCTCAATCTGAAGATCCTCGCGAAGAACCCCGCCGTGGCCAATCCGCTCGGTGCGGACTTCGACTACGCCGAGGCCTTCAAGACCCTCGACCTCCCGGCCGTCAAGCGGGACATCCAGGAGGCCCTCACCACCTCGCGGGACTGGTGGCCGGCCGACTTCGGCTACTACGGCCCCTTCATCATCCGGATGGCCTGGCACAGCGCCGGCACCTACCGGATCAGCGACGGCCGCGGCGGCGCCGGCGGCGGCCAGCAGCGCTTCGCCCCGCTGAACAGCTGGCCGGACAACGCCAGCCTGGACAAGGCCCGCCGCCTGCTGTGGCCGGTCAAGAAGAAGTACGGACGCGCCCTGTCCTGGGCCGACCTGATCGTCCTGTCCGGCAACGTGGCCCTGGAGGGCATGGGCTTCCGGACCTTCGGCTTCGGCGGCGGCCGGGTCGACGAGTGGGAGCCGGACGAGGACGTCTACTGGGGCCCCGAGACCACCTGGCTCGGCGACGAGCGCTACACCGGCGACCGCGAGCTGGAGAACCCGCTGGCCGCCGTCCAGATGGGCCTGATCTACGTCAACCCCGAGGGCCCCAACGGCAACCCGGACCCGATCGCCGCCGCCCGCGACATCCGCGAGACCTTCTACCGCATGGCGATGAACGACGAGGAGACCGTCGCGCTGATCGCCGGCGGCCACACCTTCGGCAAGACCCACGGCGCCGGCCCGGCCGACTCCGTGGGCCCGGCCCCGGAGGACGCCCCGATCGAGCAGCAGGGCCTCGGCTGGAGGAGCACCTTCGGCACCGGCGTCGGCGGCGACGCCATCACCAGCGGCCTGGAGGGCACCTGGACGCCCACCCCGGTCACCTGGGACAACAGCTTCTTCGAGACGCTGTTCGGCTACGAGTGGGAGCTCACCAAGAGCCCCGCCGGCGCGCACCAGTGGAAGCCCAAGGACGGCGGCGGCGAGGGCACCGTCCCCGACGCCCACGACCCGAGCAGGCGGCACGTGCCGATCATGCTCACCACCGACCTCTCGCTGCGCTTCGACCCGGTCTACGAGCCGATCTCCCGGCGCTTCCTGGAGAACCCGGAGGAGTTCGCCGACGCCTTCGCCCGCGCCTGGTTCAAGCTGACCCACCGCGACATGGGCCCGGTGGTCCGCTACCTCGGCCCGGAGGTCCCCGCCGAGCACCTGCTCTGGCAGGACCCGCTGCCGCAGGCCACCTACCGGCAGATCGGCGCGGCCGATGTCGCCGACCTCAAGCGGCGGATCGCCGCCACCGGCCTGTCGGTGTCCGAGCTGGTCTCCACCGCCTGGGCCGCCGCCTCCTCCTTCCGCTCCAGCGACAAGCGCGGCGGCGCCAACGGCGGCCGCATCCGGCTCCAGCCGCAGGCCGGCTGGGAGGTCAACGAGCCCGACCGGCTCGCCACCGTGCTGCGCGCCCTCGAAGGCGTCCGGCAGGAGTTCAACACGCAGGCCGGCGACAAGCAGGTCTCGCTCGCGGACCTGGTGGTGCTGGCCGGCGGCGTCGGCGTCGAGCAGGCCGCCAAGGCGGCCGGCCTGGCCGTCGAGGTGCCGTTCGCGCCCGGACGGGTGGACGCGACGCAGGAACTCACCGACACCGAGTCCTTCGCCGCGCTGGAGCCCAAGGCGGACGGCTTCCGCAACTGGGTCGGCAAGGGCAACCGACTGCCGGCCGAGTACCTGCTGCTCGACAAGGCCAACCTGCTGGGCGTCAGCGCGCCCGAAATGACCGTGCTGGTCGGCGGCCTGCGCGTGCTGGGCGCCAACCACGGCAAGTCCACGCACGGCGTGCTCACCTCCACCCCGGGCGTGCTGACGAACGACTTCTTCGTCAACCTGCTGGACCTGGGCACCAGTTGGAAGGCCACCTCGGAGGACGGGCACACCTTCGAGGGTCGGGACGAGTCGGGCCGGGTGCGCTGGACCGGCACCCGCGCCGACCTGGTGTTCGGCTCCAACGCCGAACTGCGGGCCATCGCCGAGGTGTACGCGGCCGACGACGCCAAGGAGAAGTTCGTCGAGGACTTCGTCGCGGCCTGGGTCAAGGTCATGAACGCGGACCGCTTCGACCTCGCGTGATGCCGGTCGACTGACGGCGACGGCGGGAGCCCGGGGGCGCCACCTCCGGGCTCCCGCCGTCGCTACGGGCTCCCGCCGGGGGACCTCACCCGGCGCCGCCCGTTTCGCGTGGTCCTGCCCGTGCCGGGTGGTGCTGCCCGGTCCTGGTGGGCTCAGGAGGAGTCCTCGTCCGTGCTCTGCTGCTCCGCCCGCTTCTCGGCGGCCCGGACCTGCTCGGTGAAGTCGTGGGCGTCGATCCGCTCGACCGAGGCCCCGTGCCGGGCGGCCAGCTCGTCGGCCGGGCCCGGCACGGACTCCCTGACCTCCAGGGCGAGCAGCGCGCCGCCGTCCGGCACCCGGGGCGAGAGCAGGATCAGCCCGGCGCCGCCCTCGCTCGCCTGGTGCTCCTCGGCCGCGTTGCCGATCACCGCACCCGCCGCGAAGCCCAGCAGCACCCCGACCGGCCCGCCGAGCAGTCCGATCAGGCCGCCCAGCGCGCCGGAGCCGACGGTGGTCAGGCCGGCGCCCCGGGTGAAGGTGTCCTTGACCTCCAGCAGGCCGTCGGCGCTGCGCTCCATCGCGGCCACCATCCGCAGGCCCGGCAGGCGTTGCGCCTCGTCGAAGGCGGGGCGCCAGGCACCGGCGTCCGGGAAGGTCAGCAGGACGACGTTGTGCTGCTCGCTCATCGCGCTCCGATCGGGGCCGGGGCCGGTGGTGGCCGGGCCTCCATCGTGGCCCGGGGTGCGGGGCGCTGCCACCCCGGTCTCCTCAGCGCTGCTCGTCGGCGGGGCGGTTGGACACCGGCCCGAGGTCCGCCGGAGGCGTTCGACCAGCAGGGCGTCGGTCTCCTCCGGGGTGGCGGCGCTGACGCGCTCGCCGGCTTCGTCCCACCGGCCGACGGGGTAGCCGCCGCCCTCCTGCGGATGGGCGTTCGGGAGGCCCCGGTCGGCCCACGGGGTGTGGTCGACAGGCTGAAGTGCAGGTTGTGGTGGCTGGTCCAGTGGCTGGTCCAGGGGAACAGCCGGCGCAGCCGGGGCTCGGAGCGGGCGGCCCTGAGCAGGCGGACCAGGTCGTCGTGGTAGCTGCCGGGGCCGTGCCCGTACTCCCGCTCGATCCCCTCCCGGTTCCGGACGGTCCTCTCCCAGCGGGCCGCCACCGCGGCCTCGGGGCCGATCGTCCGGGCGGCGGCGATGTCCGGGAGGACGGGCTTGGGCGGCATGTCCATCTGATCACCGGATCGCATGCCGGGCAGGCTGTCGTACCGGACGCCGGGCGCGACGACGCCGGGTGCGACGGCCCGTCAGGCCCCCGTGCGGGCCGCGTCGCGCAGCTTGCGCCAGGTGCGGCCGAGGGAGGACGGTCCGGTGCGTCCGGCGGCGGGCGCACCGGACTCCCAGGACCGGGCCGCCTCGGCGAGGCTCTCCGGCGGCGCCGGTGCGATCGGCGGGCCGCCCCGGTCGGGTTGGTCGGCCCGGTCGGACCGGACCGACCGGGCGGCGCGGGCGGCGCGCAGGAGGTCCTCGGGGCCGAGCGCGGCGAGCCGGGCCCGGGCGTGGTCGAGCAGGGTGGCGCAGGCGGCGGTGATCGCGGCCTCGCCGAGCGGGCGGGCCGGGAGGTCGAGGCCCTCGGCCAACTGCCGTTCCAGGGCGGCGCGCAGATCCTGGACGGAGAGGTCGCGGACGGTCAGCGACAGGTGGGCGGAGAGGCCGCCGGCGCCGACCGCCCGGTGGGCGAAGCCGCGCGGGATGTAGAGCACGCCGCCGGGTTCGAGGACGCCGTGCAGCCGCAGTGGGGAGCGCTCGTCGTCCGGCAGTTCGCCGAGCCGCCAGTCGGCCGCGGTCGGCGCGTCGTGGACGTACCAGGTCTTGCGGCCGGCGGCCTGGAGGACGAACACGTCGGCGTCGTCGCGGTGCACCGCGAGGCCCTGGCCGCCGGCCGGGGTGACGAAGAAGAAGGCCTCTATCCGCCGGTCGAGCTCCTCGGAGAGCCGGGCCACCAGGTCGCCGGTCGGGCGGTGCCACTGGTCGACGCAGCGCAGCAGCAGGGTCGCCCCGCGGCGCAGCTGGGCGAGGACCCGCGCCCGGTCGGCGAAGCCGTGGTGGGTGACGCCGTTGACCACGCGGGAGGTGGTGAAAGCCTCGGGCGGGATGGTGACCTTGTCGGAGCGGACCATCTCCAGGTAGGGCGTGCGCAGCAGCCCGCCGTCGAAGGCGGCGTCCAGTTCGTCGAGGTCGAACGGCGAGGCGGGGGCCGCGGGAGCCACCGGTGCCGCCGGGGCCTTCGGGGCCGCCGGGGCATTCGGGGCCTCCGGTGCCGCCGAGTTCTCCCGGGGGAAGAGCGCGGGCTCGCGCTGCCACTGGCGCTCGGCGAAGCTCCGGACGTCGCCGACCCAGTCGGCCAGCGTGGGCGATTCCATGGTGTGTCCCGTGGTGTCAGGGGTGTTCCGGGGCGCGGGGGCGCGGGAGCGCGGGGCCCCAGGGGTCCTCTACGAGCCGGGCGTCAGGCCCCGACCTGCGCCTCGAACCGTACGGAGAGCAGGGAGCGCAGCGGCACCTGCGCCTCCTGCTGCGGGCCGCGGACGGTGAGCCGGTTGTCCAGGGCGACGGTCAGCAGCCGCTCGGCCAGCGGCACGATCAGGTGCTTGGCCCAGCAGCGGGCGCCGTCGAAGCCGAAGGGCATGAACGCGGGCGCCTTCTCCGGGTCCGTGACGCCGTCCCAGCGTTCGGGGCGGAACTCCAGCGGGTCGGACCAGTAGTCGGGGTGGCGGTGCATCAGCAGCGGGAAGAGCGCGACGTCGTCCTCGGGGCGGATCTCGGGGTGCAGGGCGGTGTACGCCGCGCCGCCGTTGCGGTACAGCATCCACGCCGGTGGGAGTAGCCGCAGCGTCTCCCAGAGGATGGCGGTGAGGTCGGCGCGCTGCTCCGGCCGGTCCCGTTCCGGGCCCATCAGCCACAGGGCGTTGCCGGTCAGCGCGGCCACGCCGTCGCACAGGGTGGCCGTCGCCCGCCGGTACATCGCGACGGCCTGCCGGCGGTCCAGCGGGTCGTCGGCGTCGCGGATCAGCCCGGCCAGTGCGGTGCGCCCGTCCTGCTCGGCGGAGCCGGGCCAGCGGGTGGCGGCGCGGTCGACGAGCCGGGAGAGGGTGTCGGAGCGGGTCACGCCGCGCTTCGACAGCAGCGAGACGGGCAGCGGGTCGCCGGAGAACAGCCAGCGGCGCAGGTAGGAGGTGCCCGCGTAGGGCCAGGCGCCGGCCATCCCGCGGGCCGGGGGCGGCGGCTTGCGGCTGCCCGCCACGGCGTCCTGGCCCAGCGCCCGGATCGTCCGGGTCGCGCTGTCGTGGGGGATTTCGGCGCCCGCGGCGGGTTTGTAGACCGATCGCTCGGTGGAAAGCACGGGGCGGGCCGCGACGATTTCGGCCATCAGTCGGGAGTCCGAGACGCCGACCTTGGCCGGGTCGATCCGGAAGACCTTCTCGTCCCTGGCCAGCAGGTCCCGAATCGTCGGGGCGAACACGACGGTACGGCTGCGCGCGGTGGCCGTCGCCATTTCTTCCATGGGAATTCGGCCTCCAATGCGAAATGCCCGGGAAATGCCTGGGAGGTGCGTTCGGTGCGGCGCGCGGGGAATTCCGGACGCGCCGCGGCGCCGGCGGGAGACGTGGCCGACCCTCGCTCCCGCCGACGGCCGACCACGTCAGATGACGTGCAGCACCCACGCGTGGTTCGCGAGGTCCTCGTTCTTCTTGAACTTCTTGACGAGCGTCTTGATCATCTTCATGGCTGTCTCCATTCCGGTGATTGCGGCTGCGGCGAGAATGCCGCACCCGGGCCGTCCGAGCTATTCGGCATTCCGTTGCCGGGTGCCGAACGCGTTCATCTGTCATGGACCCTAACCGAAAGATCGCCGCTCGGACACCCCTTCCGCAGAGGATTATGCGATCTCTGCGCCTTGTTAGCGGTCTATTCGATGGTCGAATCGTTATAACCCGTGGAAATCAAGGTGGGGCGCGGAGTGGGAACGCGAAAGGGCCCCGCGAAGCCGCGGGGCCCTGCTGCGCGTACGACGGGTACGGCGCGGTCGGTCAGGTGTCGAGCACGGTCAGGTGTCGAGCACGGTGATCAGTTGTAGGTCGTGGTGACGGTCACGCCGCCGAAGCCCTGCTGGCCGTAGAGGCTGAAGTACACCCAGCCGGACGGCGGGTTGGTGATGGTCAGGGTCTCGCCGTTGCCGCCGTTGGTGGACTTGGCCTGGTACGAGCCGGTGGAGGCCCAGGCCCCGCCGTTGTAGTACAGGTCGGCGTTGCCGGTGCCGCCGCTGGTGGTGATGGTCAGCTGCTGCACGCCGACCGGCAGGTACAGGAAGCTGTAGCTGTAGTTCCCGGTGGTGGCGGCCACGCCGTCGCGGCGGCAGTTCTTGTCGAACTGCCGGGTGTCGGCGGCGGTGCAGAGCGGGGCCTTGGGCTGCTCGGTGGGCAGGGTGCCGCAGTTGTCGGCGGCGCAGGCCTTGAGCCAGGTGGCGAAGTCGGCGTCGTACTTGGTGCCGATGGTGGTCTTCAGGAGGGCGCGGGCGCCGTTCCAGTCACCGGCCCGGTACTTGGCGAGCACCGCGGTGACGTCGTCCGGGTGCGACTGGAGCATGTAGCGGACGGCCAGGTAGCCCCAGTTGTAGGTCCGGGTGGAGTCCGAGTTGTCGTAGGTGGTGTCGAACAGGGTGCTCAGCGCGTAGGTGCCCTTGCCGGCCTGGGCGACCGCGGCGTCGTAGTGCTCGCCGCGGTAGCTGTAGGAGACGTACTCGGCGAGGCCCTCGACCCACCAGATGGTCGGGGTGGTCATGCCGGCCTCGAAGTCGCCGTACATGTCGTAGCGGCCGTCGAGGTAGTGGGTGTACTCGTGGTTGAGGTTCCAGATCTGGAACTGCGGGCGCAGCCAGGAGGCCTCGTGGGCGATGAAGCGGGCCTGGTTGCCGGCCTTGGCCGGGTCGCCCTCCTCGTACATGCCGCCGTTGTCGACGTCGATCTTGTACATCTCCCAGGCGTACAGGCTGTAGTTGTAGTAGTCGTCGAAGACGACGACCTCGAGGCTGGTGTTGTTGTCGTTGGCGACCGGGCCGTTGTCCTTGACGATCTTGTGGAAGAACGCGTCCTGGTTGACCAGGCTGGTGCAGGTGTCGGCGAGCTGCTGCGCGGTCATGTCCTGGGCGCGGATGCGCAGGTTGGCGTTGCAGGTGTGGTCGACGGTGAGCACCAGCGGGACGAGCTTGGCGGGCACGTCACAGGTGCCGTAGAGGGAGCAGTTGCCCTCGTCCTTCTTCTCCGTGAACCAGAGCAGGTTCATGGTGAGCGGACCGGTGTTGCCGACCAGCGGGTAGCGGTTGATCAGGTCCTTGAGGATCGGCCGGCCCTGGGCGCGCAGCTCGTCGTGGGCGACCAGGTTGCCGAGCTGGATGCCGATCCTGGTGACCAGGTCACCGCCGTCGAGCAGGCCGCTGTTGCGGGTCACGAAGGACGCCGCGGTGGTGGCGAAGGACGGGTCGGCCTGGAGGGCGGAGACGAACTCCGGCAGGTCGAAGCCGCGCTCGATGACGGTCTCGGTGTTGGCGACGGCGGTGGTCATCGCGGCCGGCCAGCTGCCGGTGTAGTCGTTCAGCAGCCGCTTGACGACGCCGGTGTAGCGGGCGTTCTCCTGGGCGCTGTCGATCAGGGTGACGGCCTCGGCGAGGGTGGCGCCGTTGGCGTCGGTGACGTCCTTGCTGTGCGGGGCGGCGTAGAAGGCGTCCAGCGCGCCGCGGATGGCGGTCTTGAGGCTGTCGCCGTACGGGCCCACGGCGTCCTTGTTGTACCACTGCGCGTAGTACCCGGCCCGCAGGAAGAGCACCAACTGCCCGGCCGAGGTGGAGTTGTCGCCGGGGTAGGTGGCGGCGGTGTCGCGCAGGGCGTTGGCGACGGTGACCATCTGGGCCTCGTTGAAGGCGCCCTTGGCGTCGTTGCCGGTGAGCCGGAACAGCGTGTTGACGCAGTCGAGCCCGGAGCCCTTGACCTGCTGGACCAGCGCGGCACCGGACTTGCCGGTGAAGGCGGAGACGTCGCAGGCGGCGGCGGCCGAGAACGACCGGGCCGACTTGGCGGCGCCGACGGTGCTGCCCGCCGTCGGGGCGGTCGCCTTGGCCTGCGGGTCCGAGGCGAGCGGCCGGTCGTCCTGCGGGGTGTCGGGGGACTTGGGCACGGGGATCGTGCGGGGCGCGGCCTTCCCGGCCGAGGTGGCGGGCTTGCCGGCCGGGGTGGCCGAGGGGGCTCCGGCGGCGTGGGCCGCCGGTGCGAACAGGCCGAGTGAGAGGAGGAGGGCGGTGCCGAGCGCGGGGAGCCTGCGCACGCCGTCCTTCGCCATCGAGGAGGGACGCATCTGTGGGGGCCTCCGGGGCCGTTGAGGGTGGGGGCGGCCGTGCTGTGTGGGGCGCACGGGCCTTGCTGTGTGACATGTAAAATGGCACAAGCCTGAACGTGGAGGGAAGCCCCCAAGAACGGATTGCCGGTCGGCGAGACCGAAACGTTGCCGGAGCGCGTCGGAATGCGTGTCGGAACGCGTCGTCGTGGCGCGTCGTCAGAACGGACGATAGGTCAGCCGGCCGACCGTGCCGACGGCGTGAGCGCCGCGAACTCCAGCGGCGCCGACGGATCCACCGACAGGTCCGCCGGGGCCGGCTCCGCACCCGCGCGGACCAGCAGGTCCCCGACCGCCGCCACCATCGCGCCGTTGTCGGTGCACAGCCGCAGCGGCGGCACCCGCAGCGCGATCCCCGCCGCCGCGCACCGCCGCTCGGCCAGCGCCCGCACCCGGGAGTTGGCCGCGACCCCGCCCACCACCACCAGGGTGCCGATCCCGTGGTCCAGGCAGGCCCGCACCGCCTTGCGGGTCAGCACGTCCGCGATCGCCTCCTGCAGCGCGGCCGCCGCGTCCGGCACCCGGGGCTCGCGCTGCGACTCGACCCAGCGGGCGGCCGCGGTCTTCAGGCCGGAGAAGGAGAACGCGTACGGGTCGTCATGCGGCCCGGTCAGCGGGCGCGGCAGTCGGACGGCCGTCGGATCGCCCTCGCGCGCCGCCCGGTCGATCGCCGGACCGCCCGGGTAGGGGAGCCCCAGGATCCGGGCGACCTTGTCGAAGCACTCGCCGGCCGCGTCGTCCAGGGTGTCGCCGAGGTGGACGATCGGGTCCCGGGCCAGGTCGCGCACCAGCAGCAGCGAGGTGTGGCCGCCCGAGACGATGAGCACCACGCAGGGGTCGGGCAGCGGCCCGCCGTCCAGGGTGGCGGCGGCGACGTGCCCGGCGAGGTGGTGCACGCCGTACAGCGGGACGCCCAGCGAGAAGGCGTACCCCTTGGCGGCGGCCACGCCCACCTGGAGCGCCCCGGCCAGTCCGGGGCCGGCGGTCACCGCGACCGCGCCGACGTCCGCCAGGGTGAGTCCGGCCCGGTCCAGCGCCTCCCGGACCACCGGCGCCATCGCGTGCACGTGCGCCCGGGCGGCGATCTCCGGCACCACCCCGCCGTAGCGGGCGTGCTCGTCCATCGACGAGGCCACCGCCTGTCCGAGCAGCACGCCGTCGCGCACCAGGCCCGCGCCGGTCTCGTCGCAGGAGGACTCGATGCCCAGCACCACCGGCGACCCTGTCACAGTCACTCACCTTTGTCGGTCATTACACGGAACGACGACCATTGTGCCCGACGCGATGTGAGGAATAAGCAGGAGCCCATGCTTCGTTCTTGCAACTCATACGCAATAGTGTTGTCCCGGCACGATCACACCTCCACCGCCGTCCAACGCGGTTCAACCCGCCGAAAGGGGCCGTGTCCTGATGGGCACCTACACGCTTCCCGACCTCCCGTACGACTACTCCGCGCTGGAGCGGGCGATGTCGGCCGAGATCCTGGAGCTGCACCACTCCAAGCACCACGCCGCGTACGTCAAGGGCGCCAACGACACCCTCGACCAGCTGGCCGAGGCCCGCGACAAGGAGCAGTTCGGCGGCCTGGTCGGCCTGCAGAAGACCTTCGCCTTCCACCTGTCGGGCCACGTGCTGCACTCGCTGTTCTGGCAGAACCTCTCGCCCGAGGGCGGCGAGCGCCCCGAGGGCGAGCTGGCCGACGCCATCACCGAGCACTTCGGCAGCTTCGAGGCCTTCAAGAAGCAGCTCACCAACGCCACCACCGGCGTCCAGGGCTCCGGCTGGGGCATCCTGTCCTGGGAGCCGCTCGGGCAGCGCCTGATCGTCGAGCAGGTCTACGACCACCACGGCAACGTCGGCCAGAACACCACCCCGCTGCTGGCCTTCGACGCCTGGGAGCACGCCTACTACCTGCAGTACCGCAACGTCCGCCCGGACTACGTCACCCGCCTGTGGGACGTCGTCAACTGGCAGGACGTGTCGGACCGCTTCGCGGCCGTCAAGAGCGCCTGACCCCGTCGGGTGACGGTCGGCCCCGGACCGGTCGGGCGGTCCGGGGCCGACCCCTGCCGTGCCTGTCCGGTACGGGAGTTGACGCCCGACACAGCCGGTGCACCCCGCCGCAGGCCGGACGCCATCCGTCGTTCGCCTGCCGGTCGCGTGTCCTCCCTACGCTCGCTCGGACCACCGCCGGTGACCGGCCGGCAACGGCCTCCCGGCCCTGTCCGCTGCGTCGCCGCCGCTGCGCCGCCACCGCCGTCGCCGCAGCCGCGGTTGCCGCCGCCGAGCGAAAGGGCGCCCGATGGCCCCGCGTCTCTCCCTCGTCGTCCCGATCCACAACGTCGAGCGCTACCTCCAGGAGTGCCTGGACTCGATCGCGGCGCAGACCTTCGGGGACTTCGAGTGCGTCATGGTCGACGACGGCTCGACCGACGACGGCCCGGCCATCGCCAAGGCCCACGCCGAGCGGGACCCCCGCTTCCGGCTGGTCAGCCAGGAGAACCAGGGTCTGGGCGCCGCCCGCAACACCGGCTGGCGCCACCTCACCCCCGGCACCGAGTACCTGGCCTTCGTCGACAGCGACGACACCCTGCCGCCGCACGCCTACCAGCTGATGATCGACACCCTGGACGGGACCGGCTCCGACTTCGCCGCCGGCAACGCCCTGCGGCTGCGCACCACCGGCCTCAGCCCCTCGCACGGCCACCGCCGCCCGTTCCGCGAGACCCGGCTGCGCACCCACGTCAGCGAACTGCCCGCCCTGGTCACCGACCGCACCGCCTGGAACAAGGTCTACCGGCGCACCTTCTTCGACGGCGCGGGCCTGCTCTACCCCGAGGGCATCCTGTACGAGGACGCCCCGGTCAGCGTGCCCCACCACTTCCTCGCCGAGCAGGTCGACGTGCTCGCCGACCCGATCTACCACTGGCGCGTACGCGAGGACGGCGACCTCTCCATCACCCAGAAGAAAACCGACCCGCGAGGGCTGGTCGACCGGGTCCGCTCGATGGAACTCGTCCGCGAATGGCTGCTCGCCCGCCCCGAGCCCGTCTTCGCCGACCACCTGCGTGCCTACGACCGCAACTGCCTGGCCGAGGAGATCCCGATGTTCTTCTGGACCGTCCCCGACGGCGACCACGCCTACCGCGCTGCCTACCAGCAGCACGTCAGCCGCCTCCTGCGGGCCATCGGCCCCGAGGCTCAGGCCGGCCTCAGCCCTCAGCTGCGCCTCAAGTACGGCCTGACGACGGCCGGCCGGATGCACCGCTTCGTCGCCCTCCAGCGCCTCCACGGCGCCGTGCGCCGCACCCGCCAGGCCGTCGGCCGCCGCTGAGGCCGGCCACGGCCGTATCCGCCGCGACCGGCCCGCGGACCCGCGGGCCGGTCGCCGACACGCGTCATCCTCCGCCGCTCCGGCCGCGGCGGAGGATGACGCCGCGGCCGGAGCGGCCGACACGGTGGTCAGTACGGCCGCGAGACGACCGTGGACACAGTCATGGCTCTACTGGAACTGAACGGTGCCGGGCGGCGGGGCCGGCAGGCAGTCCGGGCCCGATCCGTCCAGCAGACCTGACATGATCACGCCGTAGGCGTGGGAGGGGTCGGTCTTGGCGAGGGGGAAGCCCACCATGAGCAGCTTGCCGGCGGGGATCTTGCTGGGGCGGATGGAGAGAACGGTCTTGCCGTCCTCCCCACTGATGTCCCAGCCGTCGGCCGGCAGGCTGGTGCTGTCGGGGGAGGGGGTCGCCGAACCGGGCGGGGCCGAGCGCGGAGTTTCGTTGTGGGGCGGTTGCGGGTTCGGGGAGGAGGACGAGGACGGGTTGGGGGACGCGGACGGGTCGGGACTGCCCCACGGGGTGGCGCAGTCGGGGTCACCGGCCAGCACGCGGCTGTGAACGCCGATGCGGTCCAGGTCCTTCTGCAGCTTGCCCAGGTCGATCTTCCCGGCCGGGTTGACGATGGTGAGTTTGACGAGGTCGTTCCCGTCGTTCTGCAGGGTGTAGGCGGCCGCGGGCTGGCTCGGCAGCACGGTCAGGGCGACGCCTCCCACGGCGGCGGCCAGACCCGAGGCCAGACCGACCGGGAGCCAGCGCACGCGGGCGCCACGGCGGGGTCGGGCCGTGGCCGACTGGTCGGGGTGCGGGTTCTCCGCCCGCTGCTGGACATGGTTCTTGAGCTCGTGCATCAACCGCTCCTCGAAGCGTTCGGCGTTCATTCAGGCCTCCACAAGGGACGAGGGGGACGGAGAGGATTCGGGATTGGTGCCGGGCTGCTGGAGGGCCTTGCGAGCCCGGTGAAGCCGGACCCGGGCAGCCACGGTGCTGATACCGAGTGCCTTGGCGGCCTCGGAGACGCTCAGACCGTCAACCGCCACCAGTTCCAGCACCTCCCGCAGCCCGCGCGGCAGCAGAGCGATGCGTTCCAGCAGCTGTCGCGAGGCGCGCTCGGCGTCGATGCGCTCCTCCAGCCGTGCGATGTCATCGCCGTCCAGCAGCCGGTGGCCGGCTATCCGGCCCTCGGCCACCCAGATCCGCGCCGCGCGCCGTTCCTGGGACGCGGCCACGTTGCGGGCGATGCCGTGCAGCCAGGCGATCGGCGTGCCCAGCTGCGGCCGGTATCCGCCGGCGGCGGAGATCGCCGCGAGGAAGACCTCGGTGACCAGGTCGGCCGCGGCGTGCGGGTCCCTGGTCCGCCGGGTCGCGTACCGCAGCACCGCTTGCACGTGCTCACGGTAGAAGGCCTCGAACGCCTCCGGATCCTCACCGATCCGCGCGACCAGACCGTTGTCCGGCGGTTTCCTCACATCGACTCCCTTGTCCGTCCGTCCCCCCATCTCCTCTTGGCGACGCACGACAGGAGCGTTACATCCGAACCTGAATCGACTTCGGGGCCCGAGCCCTCAGGGACGTCACGTGACGTGACGCCATGTCTGCCGTCACTGGAACGTCCGGGATCGTCGCTCGTGCGAGACCCGGAAGGCGTGCTCAAGCAGTGGCCCTCGCCGGCGGCGGGTTCCACGCGCTGCGGGGAAGACGTACGCCTTCCCGGAGATCCTGGGCACCAAGGAGAGCGCCCGCGAGATCCTGTCGGAAGCGGCCCCCGGCGAGTCCCTCGACGACTGCGTCGTCTTCATGGCCCACCAGGGCTACCTCTACTCCTTCATCGCCCCGCCCGAGCGGGGCGGCAGGACCCACGATGTCGCCGAGACCCACGAGGGCGTCCACGAAGGTGCGGCATCCTTCGCGGCCTTCATACACTGCTGTGGGCCTCGTGCACCTGACGGCCGCCTATCCGGCGGCGAGGGGCCGCAGGAGTACGTGCCGGTGCCGCCAGGCCAGGCGAAGGAGCGCCGCACCGGCGGGCTGCATGGGTTCCGTGTTGGTGAGGCGATCCACCTGATCCGCGGTGAAGGGAATGCCGGTCGAGCGTCCCGTGGCGTCGTCCAGCCCGACCCGACGGCCTTCATCGTTGGTGGAGATGATCCGTCGGAACGTCTCGTCGAACAGCTCGGCGTCGAAGACGGCCACGGTGAGCATGTCGGTGACGTAGGTCAGCGGATCCATCCCGAGGCCCAGCCAGAACACGCGTAGGGTGCCGTCCTCACGTGCAGCGGTGAGTTTCTGGTTGAGCGGCCAAGAGGCGTAGTCGATGGGAGACTTGTCGCTTCCGTAGTCCTCAGTGAAGCCGAGGAGTTCCTCGCTTAGCTCACGGAGGATGGAACGCCACAGGTCGAAGTCGTTGGCCTCGTTCCACGGTGCGTCGTGCGAGGCCTGGAACATCCCGACTGGCATCACCTGGTAGAGCCCGCCGCCGCTGGCGACCTTCTCGGGGTCACGCCAGTGGAGGACGAACTCCGCCTCGCCGGTGTGGCGGTCGTGCCGGATGGTGAGTGTGCTCGTGGCCGCCATGACGGGGCGTCGGGCAAGGTCGGTCGGATCGGCGATGGCGGCCCGGAACGGCGTGTGCCGGTCCGGGCCCGCCAGGGCGGCCGACGCGTACTCGTGGGCGACGGCCTCGCAGATGTTGATGACGTCGAAGTACTGCCCGCGCCCGAAGGTCAGCACGGGCTCGGCCGTGGAAGCATCGACGTCCAAGAGGCGGTAGCAGCCACGGTTTTCGAACAACTTGGGCTTGGCCAGCTCCCGGACGGCATCCGCGTAATGAAGATACGTAGTGCCATCCGCCCGACGAGGCCGGACGTGGTCGAGCTCCGGCTCGCTCCCGTCCAGGAGGCCATCCGGCGCGTCCGGCCGCCACCGCAGCCGGACGCGCTCCAAAGGCACCGGCCGCTCAGGGATCCAGTGCTGCCGAGCGATCAGCGGCGTGCCCGGGACCCGGTGCTCCGGTGGGCTCTCGTTCAGGAGCCGACCGGTCAAGGCGAACCGTTGCTCGTTCAGGAAGGCTCGAACCTGCCGCCAGTGTTCGGCACTGTTGATGGAACTCGGCGGATCATCTGCCGCGGGCGTGCTGAGCACGATGCTCCTTGTTTGCATACCGGGAGTGACGGTTCAAAACTGGTTACGAGTTGAGCAGCAGGTCGCGGTGCTTCCAGGCCAGAGCCAAGCATGCCGCGCCCGGCGGCGCCATGGGTTCGTTCCTGATGAATCGGGAGACGTTCGGTTCGGTGAAGGGGATGCCGGACGAAGTGTCCTGGCCGTTCCACCTGGTGACCGTAATCCCTTCGGCGTTGGTCCGTACCACTTCGCCGAAGAGCTCCTCGAACACATCGTCGTTGATCACTAACACGCCGGGGATGGTCGCTGCCAACGTGAGCGCATCACAGCCGACGCCGAAGCAGTACACCCGGAGCTGCCCGTCTCGGCGAGCCCGCTCAAGCGAACGGTAGAGCGGCCAGCGATCATAGTCCAGCGGTCGGCTGCCGGATCCGTCGTACTCAGGTGCACCCAGTAGCTCCTCGTTGAGCTCCCTGACGATGTTGTGCCAGAGGTCGAAGTCGCTGCCAGCCGGATTCCCGGTGATTGTGCTGGGCTGGAACTCTCCGGCCGGAATGGTGTCGTAGAGGCCTCCGGCCGTGGCGACCTTGCGTGGATCGCGCCAGTGGAGCATGAACCGTGCCTCACCAGAGGCCCGTACCCGCAACAACAGTGTGGTGATGGCTGGCGTAACCGCCCGCAACTCCAGGTCGAACGGATCGCTCAGCAACCGCCGCAGCGGTAGGCGGGCCCAGTGGGCGGAGTTCTCTCTCGTGGCGGAAGCGAACTCGTGCCCGATAGCTTCGCAGACATCGAGTTTGTCGAAGTAAGTGGCCAACCCGAAGGAGAGCTCGCCGCCGCCGTCCTGATCCCACTCGACTCCGGTCAGCCGGTAGCTCGGGCGATTCTCGAACAACGTCGGTGCGTCGATGTATCGAATCGCCTGGGTGTAGCGCTCGAACGATCGGCTGGGGCTGTACAAGGGCAAGGTCTGGTGAGCCTCGACCTCTCTACCCTCGACCAACGGCGCCTTCGGTGCGGCGTTTACCCACTTGAGGAGCACGCGATGAAGGAGCACAGGCACCGGAGGTGTCCATGGCGGTGGCATCAACAGTGCAGTGTTTGGTACGCGAAGCCCTGCGGGATAAAGCAGGCCGGCAGCTTGCGAGAGTTGCGCACGATGGGTGTTGAGGTATTGGCGAGTGGTGCGCCAAGAGTCCTGGCTGGCAACCACTTCGCTTGCAGGTGAGTTGAGCTCATCCATTACGGACGGCTCCACTCGTGCCTCGGATGCCTTCTCGGGAATGCTGAACCATAGCCGTTCGGTCGGCATGTTCAACACGCGTGCGAAGTGGATGAGGGAGACCAGGTCGGTCACAGGGGGACCGGTCTCGATTCGGCTGATCTGCGCCTGTGTGAGACTCAGCCACTGGCCGACGACACTCTGGGGAACACCGCGCGGGCCGTACTCCGCCCGGTGGTGTTGGTGGAGTCGGAATGCACGCAACACCCGACCGATGTGACGGTCCTGGAAAGCTGCAAGGAGTGCTTGTGTGGTCCAGAACTCGACTGGAAGGTTCGGCGGCTGAGGGCCGACTTGGGCGCGACCTACTGCCTGGCACGGGGAGCAGAAGGCAGCTTGACGATCCGTAGCAAGCCGCGCACCGCACCGGCGACACGTGAGCGCGGGTCCGTTCCTGATCGACACGTTCGCCGCCCGATCCGCTAGCCCCGACATCCCCTACCAAGAGTATATGAAGCAACACGGTTGGTGTCCGTCGATCTATGCATCTCGTGTATGTGGGAGACCGCGGCGCGGCATGGAAGCGTCCGGCCAGAGGCGCCACCGTAGTCAGCGGCTGCCCTGAGCGATCGGTTCTCCGACGTCTCAGGGGCGAGGCCAAGCCAATCGGCACTGACCCGGTGCCGCGACCCGGAACGGAGAATCAGGTGACCACCGTCGACACCGCGACGATCACCGTCGAGCTGCCCGAGGCGTTCGACCCGCGCTGGAACCGTCTGCCCGGCATCACCGTGGACGGCAAGCAGATCGGCCTTGACCCGGAGAGGTACTTCTTCCGGTTCGAGGCCAGCTCCTGGCTCGTCATCGACTGGCAGACCGTCCGGGACGGCCTGCTGGGCGTGGACGAGACCGAGGAGGCCAGCGTCGAGCAGCTGGCGCTGGAGTTCATCAAGACCCACGGGCGCTCGACCCGCGACGCGGGCGAGGTGCTGGCCATCGCCCACCAGGTCTACTCGTACCTGTTCCGCGACGAGCACCTGGCCGGCCTCGGTCTGCCGAACGTGACCGGCGAGCACCTGCGGATGCTCCGCGAGGCCGCCACGTTCATGGCCCTCAACAAGGTCGAGCTGGACGGCCACATCAGCAACGTCGGTCCGTGCTGGTTCTTCCCCTCCGCCACCGGCGTGGTCTTCGACCTCTCGGAGGCGGAGGGTCAGATGCTCGACGAGGTCTACCACGGCGGCTGGTTCAACGAGCACCGCCGGATCGAGGGCATCAAGGCCCATACGGCGCTCGGCGGCCGGCTCGTCCACGGCTGCCAGTCCGTCCCCGACCAGTCCGGTGGCGTCGTCGCCCCCTACGGCGCCTCCATGGCCCGCTTCCGCGACGAGCTGGCCGACATGAAGGCGGAGTGGATCGAGCAGGTCGACTCCTACCGCGTGACCGTCGCCTGAGCCCTGCGTTGACGTCGATCCGGGGCGGCAAGCGCGCTGCCGCCCCGGATCTTGCCAGCCCCCTACCAACCAGAACGGAACTGCCTCTCGTGGACAACAAGCTCGTCACCGACATCCTTACCGGTCTCTGCTTCAGCACCGGACACCCCGCGCCCGCCCGGGAGCCGGTGCGCGTGTGGGGCATGTCCGGAGTTGAACGCCTGCGCTTCGACAACGGACGTACCGCGGTCTACAAGTACGCCGTCGAGCCGTTCGATGGCGAGGACCGGATCCTTCTGGCGGCGAACAGCGCGGGCATCCCGGTGCCGGAGATCATCGGTTCCATCGTCCGGGAAGGCACGCTCGGCATGATCATCGAGGACCTGGGCCAGCCGCTCCGAGAGGCGGGCGACGTCGATGGCGTCGTGGCCGCCGTCGCCCTCCATGCGGCTCCCGTGGCCGAGTCCCTGTCGGAACTCGGGGAGGAAGCGCTCGCGGCCCTGCCCTCCCGGGCGCTCGGGCACCTTCGCCGTCTGCGCGAGAACGGCCGTTGGACCGAGGGCACCACAGACATCACGGCGATGCTTGAAGCGCTCGCCCTTGCAGCCTCCAAGCGTGCGGGCGGTGCGGATCTGGCCCCGTTCGGCTGGGTGCACTCCGAGTTCCACCCCACCAGCCTGCACATCGGTGAGAACGGCTGGCGCCTGCTCGACTTCGCCCGCGCATTCACCGGCCCCGGCCTGCTCGACCTCGCCTCCTGGCACGGAACCATCGGCGACCCCGATCCCGCCCGACTGCGGAGGCTGATCGCGGCCTACGTCGCCACCGGCGGCCCGAAGGACACGCTTGCCGAACGCGGTGGCCTGTCCGCCGAGCAGTGGGCTCTCGGCTGGCACCGCGTGTGGGCCAGCGAGTGGTTCATGGAGCAGGCCATCAAGTGGATCAACAACCCTCAGGACGACCCGCTCTACGTCAACGTCGTCCGTCGGCACCTGACCACGGCCGTCCGTCTTCTGGAAGCGTGACTGTGAACCTCTGGGACGCCCACGCTGCCCAGCGCCTCGCTGGGGCGGCGCCGCAGCTGCTGACGGCGCCTGATCGGATGGAGTGGACTCAACGACCTGGCGTCGGTCCCGGCTCCGAGATCCTGGGCGAGGAACTGGGCGGGCGGCGAATCGTGGACCTCGGCTGCGGCCCCGGCCACAACGCCGCGCACCTGGCCGGCCTCGGTGCTCAGGTCACCGGGGTCGACAGTTCCCGTGGCCAGATCCACCGGGCGACGAGTTACTACGGGCACACCGGAGTCGACTTCGTCTGTTCCACCGCGAGTGCCTACCTCAACCGTGACCGGCTCCGGCTGGACGCCATCGTGTCCGTCTTTGGTGCGATCGGATCGGCTGAGCCGTACAAGCTCCTCTACGCATGTTCCCGCAGCCTCGACCGCAGTGGCGTGCTCGCGTTTTCTGTTCCTCACCCGAAGCGGACCGGCGCCATTCCGGTGGATCCCCGCACCTGTGACCAGATGACCCTGCCCGACGGCACCCAGGCCGTGGTGAAGCGCTGGGACGCCGATTCGGCTGCCTGGGTGCGTGCCCTCAACCGCGCCGGCCTGCTCGTCACCGGAGTGCACAACCTCCGCGCTCCGGTCGGCGCACGTTGGCCGACCACTCTCCTCATCACCGCACGGAAGCCCTGACACCCGGAGGTAGTAGTGCTTGCCACCCCGTTCCTGCTGTTGGACATCGACGGCGTCCTCATCCCGTTCCCCGCCGCCGATGGCAGCACGCCGACCACCCACGCCCGCTTCCAGGTTCACACGGACGACGTGGCCGGGCCATTCTGGGTCTGGCTCAACCCGACCCACGGCGCGCTGATCACCGAGGTCATCAACTCCGGCCTCATTCGGCCCGTGTGGTGCACCAGCTGGCGATTCGACGCCCGCCGCATCGTCGCTCCGCTGCTCGATGTGCCGGACTTCGAGCACATCGACCTGCCGAGGCTGCAGATCACCACGAGCCACCCTGACGGCTACCTCTGGAAGCGGAACCATGTCGCGGACTGGTTGGCCACCGCTCCAGCCGTCTGGATCGACGACGACTTCACGCCGCTGGATCACAGGTGGGCCGCCGATCGCAGCGCATTCGGAAATCCGACCCTACTGATCCAGCCGGATCCGCGTGTCGGCATCCAGTCGGAGCACATCACGAGCGCACTGGAGTGGGCTGCCGCTCTTCGTGTGAATGAGAGGGCGGTCTGATGCATGGGAAGGCGGGATGCCTGACGTCCATGGTCGTCAGTCCCTTGAGCAACGCCCGGTTCCCGGTTCCGTTGGAACGGGAGGAGCCACCGGGAGCCGACGCCGTGCCGGCGGCGCGGCGGTTGGTGGTGGCGATCGTGCGGGAGTGGGGTGTGCCGCTCTCCGAAACCGCGCTTCAGGAGCTGGAGTTGTGTGCGAGCGAGGTGATCGCCAACGCGTTGGTGCACACGGGGGAGCGGTGTGTCGTCTCCGTCCGCTGGCGCGGTGGGCGGGTGCGGGTGGAGGTGGCTGACCGGGGGGGGTGGAGTCGCCGGAGCGGGAGTGCGCCGGGGAGGAGGCGACCAGTGGGCGGGGGCTGCTACTCGTGGAGGCGCTCGCGGATGCGTGGGGGTGGTACCCGGTGGAGGTGGGCAAGGTGGTGTGGTTCGAGTACCCCGAAACCCGCGAAACGCCGGGCCTCACGCAGGGGTGGGGCACGGCGCTCGACCTTCGTACTGCGGATCAGGCGAAGAAGGCGTCCAGGATCTGCTGGGCGGCGAGTCCGGCGGGGAGGGTGCCGGCGCGGACCTGGGTCTCCAACTCGGGGGCCAACCTCAGCACCTCGCTGTTCTCGTGGAGGCGGGCGTAGAGCTGGTCGTGGACCATGGACCAGGTCCACTCGACCTGCTGGTCGCGGCGCTTCGCGGCCAGGGCGCCGGTGGCGTCCAGCACCTTGCGGTGCTGCTGCAGCCGCTCCCACAGCACGTCGAGGCCCGCGCCGTCGCGCCCGCTGCACGTCAGTACCGGCGGCGTCCACGCCGCGTCCGGGGCCTGCAACAGCCGTAGTGCCCCAGCGAGTTCGCGTGCCGCCGCCTTCGCGTCCCGCTCGTGCGGGCCGTCGGCCTTGTTGACGGCGATGACGTCCGCGAGCTCCAGCACACCCTTCTTGATGCCCTGGAGCTGGTCGCCGGTCCGGGCCAGGCTGAGCAGCAGGAAGGTGTCGACCATTCCCGCCACCGCCGTCTCGGACTGGCCGACGCCGACCGTCTCGATCAGCACGACGTCGTAGCCCGCCGCCTCCATCACCACCATCGACTCGCGGGTGGCCTTGGCGACGCCGCCCAGTGTCCCCGAGGTCGGGGACGGGCGGACGAAGGCGGCGGGGTCGACGGCCAGGCGCTCCATCCGGGTCTTGTCGCCCAGGATGGAGCCGCCCGTCCGGCTGGACGTCGGATCGACGGCGAGCACCGCGACCCGGTGGCCCCGGCCGGTCAGCATCGTCCCGAAGGAGTCGATGAAGGTCGATTTGCCGACACCGGGCACGCCCGTGATGCCCACCCGGACCGCGCCGCCCGCGTGCGGCAGCAGCCGCTGGAGCAGCTGCTGCGCGAGCGCGCGGTGGTCGGGCCGGGAGGATTCGACGAGGGTGACGGCGCGCGCGATCCAGGCGCGCGAGCCGTCCAGGACGCCCGTCACGTAGCTGTCGAGGTCGATCGTCCGCGGAGGCATGGGATCAGGCGATCACAGCTCGTGGCCGAGGTCGGCCGCCAGGGACTTCAGCAGGTCGTACGCCGCGTCCGGGATGACCGTCCCCGGGGGGAAGACCGCCGCGGCGCCCGCCTCGTGGAGGGCGTCGAAGTCCTGCGGCGGGATCACCCCGCCCACCACGATGGTGATGTCCTCCCGGCCCGCCTCGGCGAGTTCGGCGCGCAGTGCGGGCACCAGCGTCAGGTGGCCGGCGGCCAGCGAGGACACGCCGACGATGTGGACGTCCGCCTCGACGGCCTGGCGGGCGACCTCGGCCGGGGTCTGGAACAGCGGGCCGACGTCGACCGTGAAGCCGAGGTCGGCGAAGGCGGTGGCGATCACCTTCTGGCCGCGGTCGTGGCCGTCCTGGCCCATCTTGGCGACCAGGATGCGCGGACGGCGGCCCTCGGCCTGCTCGAACCGCTCGACCAGGTCGCGGGTGCGCTGGAGGGAGGCCGACGGGCCCGCTTCGTCTCGGTACACACCGGAGATGGTACGGATCTGGCCGGAGTGGCGGCCGTACACCTTCTCCAGGGCGTCCGAGATCTCGCCGACGGTGGCCTTGGCCCGGGCCGCGTTGACGGCCAGGTGCAGCAGGTTGGCGTCGAGCGAGCCGCCGCGCTGCGAACCGGCCTCGGCGGCCCGGGTGAGGGCGTGCAGCGCGTCGCGGCACGCGGCCTCGTCGCGCTCCTCGCGCAGCCGGCGCAGCTTCTCGATCTGCCGGGCCCGCACCGAGGAGTTGTCGACCTTGAGCACGTCGATCTGCTCGTCGCTGTCCACCCGGTACTTGTTGACGCCGATCACCGGCTGGCGGCCGGAGTCGATCCGCGCCTGGGTGCGGGCGGCGGCCTCCTCGACGCGCAGCTTGGGGATGCCCGCGTCGATGGCCTTCGCCATGCCGCCGGCCGCCTCGACCTCCTGGATGTGCTCCCAGGCCCGCGCGGCGAGGTCGTGCGTCAGCTTCTCGACGTACGCGGAGCCGCCCCACGGGTCGATCACCCGGCAGGTGCCCGACTCCTGCTGGAGCAGCAGCTGGGTGTTGCGGGCGATCCGCGCGGAGAAGTCGGTGGGCAGGGCGAGCGCCTCGTCGAGGGCGTTGGTGTGCAGCGACTGGGTGTGGCCCTGGGTCGCCGCCATCGCCTCCACACAGGTGCGCGTCACGTTGTTGAACACGTCCTGGGCGGTGAGCGACCAGCCCGAGGTCTGCGAATGGGTGCGCAGCGACAGGGACTTGGGGTTCTTCGGGTCGAACTGCTTGACCAGCTTGGCCCACAGCAGCCGGGCCGCGCGCAGCTTGGCGACCTCCATGAAGAAGTTCATGCCGATCGCCCAGAAGAACGACAGCCGCGGCGCGAAGGCGTCCACGTCCAGGCCCACGTCCAGGCCCGCGCGCAGGTACTCCACCCCGTCGGCGAGGGTGTAGGCCAGTTCGAGGTCGGCCGTCGCACCCGCCTCCTGGATGTGGTAGCCGGAGATGGAGATCGAGTTGTACCGGGGCATCTTCTGCGAGGTGTACGCGAAGATGTCCGAGATGATCCGCATCGACGGCTGCGGCGGGTAGATGTAGGTGTTGCGGACCATGAACTCCTTGAGGATGTCGTTCTGGATGGTCCCCGCGAGCTTCTCCGGCGGTACGCCCTGTTCCTCGGCCGCGACGATGTACAGCGCGAGGATCGGCAGCACGGCGCCGTTCATGGTCATCGACACCGACATCTTGTCCAGCGGGATGCCGTCGAACAGCTGGCGCATGTCGTAGATCGAGTCGATGGCGACTCCCGCCATGCCGACGTCGCCGGTGACCCGCGGGTGGTCGCTGTCGTAGCCGCGGTGGGTCGGCAGGTCGAAGGCGACCGACAGGCCCTTCTGGCCGGCCGCGAGGTTGCGGCGGTAGAAGGCGTTGGACTCCTCGGCGGTGGAGAAGCCCGCGTACTGGCGGACGGTCCAGGGCTGGTTGACGTACATGGTCGGGTACGGCCCGCGCAGGTACGGGGCGACGCCCGGGTACGTCTCCAGGAAGTCCAGGCCGGCCAGGTCGGCGCCGGTGTACAGCGGCTTGACGCCGATGCCCTCGGGGGTGTCCCAGAGCAGTTCCTCGACGTCCTTGCCGGTGGACTGGCGCCAGGCGGCCCGCCACTGCTCCTCGGTGACGCCCGCGCGGCCGGTGGCGTCCGGGTTGCCGGTGTCGCCGGCGGCGCCACCGTCCAGCCCGATTCCGGTGAAGTCGGGGATCATCGAGCGGCTCCGATCTGGTCCAGCAGGGAGGTCAGGACGGCGACGGCGTCGCCTCCCGCGAAGATGAACTCGTCCACTCCGGCGGGTACTTCGCCGAGCCGTCCGGCCAGCAGCACCCTGGTGGCGCCGGCCGCCTTCAGGGCCTCGGCGACGGGCGAGGCGTGCTCGGCGTACAGAGCGTCGCTGGAGCAGAGGCAGGCGACGGTCGCGCCGGAGGCGCGGAACGCCTCGGCGAAGGCCGCCGGGTCGACGGACTCGGCCGAGACCGTCGCGATGCCGCCGGCCTGGAAGAGGTTGGCGGCGAAGGTGGTGCGCGCGGTGTGCGCGGAGGCGGTGCCGATCGAGGCGAGGAACAGGCTCGGTCGGGCACCGTGCGCGGCGGCGTGGGCGTCCGAGCGGTCCCGCAGCGCCTCGAAGGCCTCGGCGCGACGGACCTGCGGCAGCCCGCCGCCGAACCCGGCGGGGGCCGGTTCGCGGACCAGCGGCTGCTCGTCCAGGTGCGGGAACTCGCTGACGCCGGTGACGGGTTCGCGCCGCTTGGCGAGCCGTACGGACCGCTTCGCCCAGGTCGCGGCGATCCGCTCCTCGACCAGTCCGGAGGCGAGGGCGGCGACCAGGCCGCCGGCCCGCTCGATCTCCTGGAACCAGGCCCAGGCGGCCCGCGCCAGCTCCTCGCTCAGCTGCTCGACGTACCAGGAGCCGCCGGCCGGGTCGATCACCCGGGCCAGGTGGGACTCCTCCAGCAGGATCGCCTGGGTGTTGCGGGCGATCCGGCGGGCGAAGGCGTCCGGCAGGCCGAGCGCGGTGTCGAAGGGCAGCACGGTGACGGAGTCGGCGCCGCCGACGCCGGCGGCCAGGCAGGCGACGGTGGTGCGCAGCATGTTCACCCACGGGTCGCGGGCGGTCATCATCACCCGCGAGGTGACGGCGTGCTGACGCTGCGCCCGACCGGCCGCGCCGGCCCCCGAGACCTCGGCGACGCGGGCCCAGAGTCGGCGCGCGGCACGGAACTTGGCGATGGTGAGGAACTGGTCGGCGTCCGCGGCGTAGCGGAACTCCAGCTGGCCGAGCGCGTCGTCCACCGACAGCCCGGCGGCGGTCAGCGCGCGCAGGTAGGCGACGCCGGTGGCCAGCGAGCAGCCCAACTCCTGGGCGGGGGAGGCGCCGGCCTCGTGGTACGGCAGGGCGTCCACCGTGAGCGCCCGCAGGCCCGGGTACCCGGCGGCGCAGCGGGCGGCCAGCGCGGTGGCCTCGGCGAGCAGCGCGTCGGTGCGGGCGCCGTCGCCGGTGCGGGCCTGGAGGCCGAGCGGGTCGGCGCCGAGGTTGCCGGCGGCGGAGCCGGGGGAGACCTCGCGCTCCTCGTACAGCTTGAACAACTGCTCGGCGGCGTCGGTGAATTCGGGCCCGGCGTCGAGTGCCACGGCGGCCAGGTCCAGGTACACCCCGGTCAGCGCCTCGGGCAGGGCCGCCACTGGCAGGCCCGCACCGCCCAGTTCCAGCCAGAGCGAGCTCACGCCGTGCTCCAGGTCGGCCAGTACGGCCTCGTTGGTGCGCCGGCGGTCCGGGTCGGCGTGCCGCTGGCGGACGTCCCACCCGGCCACGGCGGAGCCCTGCGCCCGGCCGCCGCGCACGAACGGCGGGAAGCCGGGGTAGCCCGGGTCCGCGTCGGTGTCCTCGGCGGTGTACAGCGGGCGGGCGCTCAGCCCGTCCTGGAGTCGGGTGGTGAGCGCCTGCTCGGCGGCGGCGCCGTCCTCGGGCTGGGCACCGGACTTGCGCAGCACTCCCTGGACGAGTTGCTGCCACTGCTCGCGGTGCGCGGCCGGGAACTCGGTGGCGAGGGGGAGCCCTTCGGGCGGGACCTTCATGTGCGCAGGTTAGCGTCCGTTCGCGGGGCCGCAGGAGGGGGATTCCGTGTGACCTTGCCCTCGATCGGGCCGTGATCCGAGCACTCTCCGAGGCGTCGAGTGCCACGGCCGCCGGGGCGGCGGGCGCCAGGGGTAGGAAGGGGTGCCGTACGGGGGAGCCGAGGGGAGCCGGGGGGGCAGTGGAGGGGGGTCGAGGGGAGCCGGGGAGCGGGAGTGGGACGGGCGCAGGTCGGCGAGGGTGGCGGCGGCCGTCGGCGGCGGGCGCGATGTCCGAGGTCAACACCGATGGCAGGGAACGTGATCGATGTCCCGTCATGCTGCCAAAACGTCATGATCAGGGGGATTGCGGAACCAGGGCCCTCATCTATTAAGTTACTTCGAAGAAGGTGGGCGGGGCGGTACCCCCCCGTTGCTCGCCCTGCCCGCCTTCGTCGTCCCCGGCCCCGGCCGAGCCGTTCCCCGGCTCCGTCCGGACCCTCCCCAGATTCCCCCGAAGGAGAGCGACCGCCATGGGAAAGCGTCGCAAGCCCAGCCCGCCGAGCCGGGCCCGCATGGCGGTCGTCACCACGGCCATGGCGGCCGGCGGCGCGGTCCTCGCCTCCGGTACCGCCCACGCCGAGCCGACCCCGAGCCTGGCCTCCGTCAAGGAGCAGGTCGACCAGCTCAACGAGGCGGCCGAGCAGGCGATCGAGAAGCACAACGGCTTCCAGGCGAAGCAGCAGCAGCTCCAGGCCGACGCCAACGTGATCCAGGAGAAGGTCGCCCGCGGTCAGGAGGCGATGAACGAGCTGCGGACCCGGCTCGGCGCGGTCGCCGCCGACCAGTACCGCACCAACGGCATAGACCCGTCGGTCCAGCTGATGCTCGACTCCGACCCGTCCGCCTACCTGGAGCGCGCCTCGGTGCAGAACCAGGTCTCCGACTCCCAGGCGAGCCTGCTCAAGCAGGCCCAGGACGAGCAGCGCAAGCTCGACCAGGACCGCGCCGAGGCCACCGCCACCCTGGCCGCGCTCGACTCGGTGGGCACCCAGCTGGCGGAGCAGAAGAAGGACATCCAGACCAAGCTGGCCCAGGCCCAGGAGATGCTGAACAAGCTCAGCGCCGAGGACCGTGCCAAGATCAACGCCCAGCAGAGCGCCGAGAAGGCCAAGGCCGAGGCCCAGCAGGCGGCCGCCGCCGCCGCTGCCGCCGCCAAGGACCGCGCCTCCCGCTCCGCCGACCGCCCGGACATGAACGCCCCGGTGCCGTCGGCCAGTGGCCGGGCCGGCGCCATCATCGGCTTCGCCCAGGCCCAGCTCGGCAAGCCCTACGGCTGGGGCAAGAACGGCCCCGCCAGCTTCGACTGCTCCGGCCTCACCAGCCAGGCCTACCGCGCCGCGGGCGTCACGATCTCCCGGACGTCCGAGGAGCAGTGGAAGGACGGCCCGCACGTCGACCGCGCCAACCTCCAGCCCGGTGACCTGGTCTTCTTCTACAACGACCTGCACCACGTCGGCCTGTACATCGGCGACGGCAAGATGATCCACGCCCCGCGCACGGGCAAGAACATCGAGGTCCTGCCGATCTCCGCGATGCCCTACATGGGCGCCGTCCGCCCGGCCTGACCGGGCGCCTCATGTGATCCACGAGGGTCGGTCCACGAGACCGGGCCGATCCTCGTGGACCGACCGCAGTGGACCCGGGGGCCGGTGCCCCCGGGTCCACTGCGTTCCGGGCGCCGTGCGGCGTCGGTGCAGGGGGCGGCAGTCGGGACGGACAGTTGGCCGGGTGCGCCCCGGCGGGCCGTGCGCCGGCTGCCCGGCGCGGTCGATTCTCCTTCCCGCGCGTGCATGTGACGGCCGGTCCCGCCGTCGGGGCCCAGGGCGAACGCGCCCTCCCGGGTCCGGGCCGCCGAGCGCCGTGTGAACCGTGGGGGAAAGCCCGGTTCCTCGCTCGTGAAGTCGCGGTGATCCGGTTCCGGTACCGCGCGAACCATTCAGAAGTGCTCCCGGTCACTGCTAGGTTACCCGTCGGTCAGGGCCAGTGCGGACTGCTCCGGGCACTCCGCCCAGCCACGCAAGTCACCATCGTTCCAGCACCGTTGACCCGAAGGGACCCTCCACGTGACCGTGCGCAAGCTGACGTCGTCAGCCGCCGCGACAACGACCGTGCTCCTCCTCTGCGGCGCCGTCTTGAACGGAGTGGCGGCGTTACCGGCCGCCGCGACCACGACCAGCACGACCACCACGACGGCCGTGTCGGCCACCGGCCCCAGCGCCCCGGCAGCGCTGGCACCCCCGGCGTCCGGCACGGCCGCGGCCGTCGTGGCGACACCGGCGCAGGGCAGCACGCCGGCCACCGCCACCGCCGCCCTCGGCCTCGCGCTCTCCTCCTATGACGCGGCCACCGGCACCGCCGTGCTCGCACCGGCCACCACCGGTCCGCAGGCGCCGTCCGCCCGGGCCGCGGCCCCCGATGCCGCCGCGGCCGCTGTCCAGCCCGGGCAGCTGATCGACAGCCCGCCCACCCCGGCCGCCCCGCACGGCGCGCTGGTCGCCGTCACCGGCGTGCAGCCGACCGCCGACGGGAAGGTCGCCGTCACCACCCGCCCGGCCACCCTCCCCGAGCTGCTCGGCGCGACCAGCACCAGCCTGCGCAGCGCCGTCAGCCCGAGCGCGTTCGAGGTCCAGCCGCAGATCGGCGGCATCCAGGTCACCACCGACCTCGGCGCGACCTCGGGCCAGGGCTCCGTCTCCGGGAGCCTGGGGCTCAGCGCCCACGCCACCGTTCCGCTGCCGAACGGCTCCTCGGCGACGCTCTCCGGCTCGGTCTCGCTCACCCCGTCCGTGGACTTCTCCTACCAGGGCGCCCTCGGGCTGCTCGACCCCCAGCAGGCCCGGATCGGCTTCACCCTGGGCGCGCACGCCGACTGGCACGTCAGCGCGGACCTCACCGCGAGCACCGGGTCCGTCCGCATCCCGCTGGCCAAGTACAGCGCCAACCCCGTGGTGATGGTGGGCCCCCTGCCCGTCGTCATCAACCTGAACTTCACCCTCTCCGCCGACATCGGCGCCGACGGCACCGTCACCCTCGACGCCGAGCAGTCGTACGACGGCCAGTGGGGCGTCCACTCCGACTACGTCAAGGGTCCGGGCTGGACCACCACGACCGAGCCCGGGACCTCCACCGTCGCCCCGCTGCGCCTCAACCTCAAGGGTTCCGCCTCGGCGAAGGCCGGCCTGCTCGCCGAAGGCTCGATCGCCCTGTACGACACGGTCGGCGTGAAGGCCTCGATCGAGCCGTACCTGCGCGCCGCCGTCAACGGCTCGATCGTGCTCGCCGGCGCGGGCGGCACGCCGGACATCAACGGCACGGCCGCGCTCTACGGCGGACTCGACATCAACGGGGCTCTGATGGCGCAGCTCGCCATCCTCGGCACCCCGATCCTCTCGGCAGACCTGCCCTTCCTCGCGTTCCACCGCGAGTGGCTGCTCGCCTCGGTGAGCACCGGCCCGAACCCGCCGCGCCTGGTGGACTGGACCTCGCTCAGCTCCGGCCTGTCCGACGACGCCCACTCCGCCTACCTGAAGACCCGGCCGGACTGGGACCCGTCGGCCCTCAAGGCGTCCTGCCCGGACGGCAGTCGGCTGATCGGGCTCAGCCACGGCGGTGACGACGGCCTGTGCACGGACGTCACCAAGGCGGACCTGTGGGACGCCGGCCGTTCGTACGTCGTCGACCACGGCGGCACCTATGTGACCACCGACTGGGCGCCGGGCTACGCCAAGGCCCAGTGCCCCGCCGGCTCCTTCGTCTCCGGATACGGCCGCAACGGCCGGACGATGAGCGTGCTGTGCGCCAAGTCGGCGTCCCCGCTGGGGACTTCGATCCGCACACTGTGGTTCGACAAGGGTGACAACCGGCCCGCGACGGCCTCGGGCGGCGACTTCGCGTACGGCTTCGCCAAGGGCCAGTGCGCGAACGACGAGTTCGTCGCCGGTGTGGCCTACAGCCAGCCCTGGTGGCAGCTGTGGGCGGCGCGGCCGTACGCGCTGCTCTGCCAGAAGCTCGCCTGACCGACGGGCGGGCCTGACATGCGGGCGGGCCGGGCGTCGCTCCTCGGGGGCGGCGCCCGGCCCGCCCGCACTCGGCGAAGGGCCTGCTCGCCCCCCGGCGGCCGACGGTCAGAGCGCGGCGAGCCGTTGCAGCAGGTGCGCGGGGTCGGTGAGGCCGCAGGCGCGGCGGACGGCGGCGTCGTGGGCGGCGGCGAGGGCGTCGAGGCGGGTCAGCCGGGTGCGGCCCTGGCGGGAGAGGTGGGCGGTGATCCGGCGGCGGTCCTGCTCGTCCTGGCGCCGGTAGACCCAGCCCGAGTCGGCCAGCGAGTCCACCAGTCGGCTCAGGCTCGCCTGTGGGATCAGCAGCGCCTGGGCCAGCTCGCCCATCGCGTGCCCCCGGCCGTCCGCGAGGACGCGCAGCAGCCGCCACTGGTCGACGGTGCAGTCCTCCTCGGCCAGGGCGGCGGCGAGGCCGCCGGAGAGCCTGCGGTGGGCCAGCGTGACCAGCTCGACCAGCAGCGGCTCCGCGGCGGCCGAGGCTCCGGTGGTGTCGGGGGAGCGGCCCTCGATCTGCGGTGCGGCACCAACTGCGGTCATCGGACCCTCCCGTTTCCGGCCTTTCCCGATATCGGCAGTACGACGATACTCGCACTGTGAGCGCCGAGGTGAGGTTGATCGATCCGCTCGACGCGCTGCACTCCGTGCGGGAGGAGCCGGCGTTTCGGGTGGGCCTCGTCGTGCCCCAGTCCGGCCCGCTCGGGCTCACCGGCCCGTCCGCGCTGGACGGCGCACTGCTCGCCGCGCACGAGGTCAACGCGGCCGGCGGGGTCCTCGGCCGCGCCCTGGAGTTGGTGCTGGTGGACGGCGGCGGTGCGCCGGGCCCGGTCGCCGGCGAGGTGCGGCGGCTGCTGGACGCCGGGGCGCTGGACGCGCTCGCCGGGTGCCACACCAGCGACGTGCACCGGGCGGTCGAGACCGTCGCCGCGGGCCGCGTCGCGTACGTCTTCACCCCGCCGCACGAGGGCGGCTCCCGACTGCCCGGGGTGCTCTGCACCGGCATCGACCCGTCCCGTCAACTCGGCTCTGCCATGGCAGAACTGACTGGTCGTCATCACCTCGCCCGCTGGGCGCTGATCGGCAACGACTACATCTGGCCGCGCTCCGTCCACCGGGCCGCCGAGGGGCTGGCGGCGCGGGCCGGTGCCCGGGTGGTGTTGGAGCGGCGGATCCCCTTCGGGGCGGTCGAGGAGGCGCTCGAACCGCTGCTGGACGCGCTGCGCGCCGCCCGTGCGGACGCCCTGCTGCTCAGTCTGATCGGGCGGGACCAGGTGCACTTCAACCGGGCGCTGCGGCGCAGCGGGCTGGATCGCGGGCTGGTGCGGCTCTCCGGCGCCCTGGAGGAGAACGGCCTGCTCGCGCTCGGCGGCGACGACACCGGGACGCTGTATGCCGCGATGCCCTCCTTCGCGACGCTGGCCGAGGAGCGCCGGCAGAGCCTCGCCGAGCGGCACCGGGCGCTGTGCGGCCCGTGGGCGCCCGTCCTGGACGCCTACGCGGTGGGGCTGTACGAGGGCCTGCACCTGCTCGCCGACCTGGCGGCCCGTCGGGCGCTGGCCCCGGACGGCCTGCGGGCGGCCGCGGGCCGGTTGCTGCACCGCGAGGGCGCGGCCCGGGCGCCGGTCCACCTCGCCCGGGCCGAGGGCCTCGGCTTCGCCGTCCTGTCGCGGTAACCCGGGTCGCTCCTTCTCGCCAGTCGGGACGGCGCGACAAAACCCTTCCATCTGGAAATACTTGCCCCTACAGTCTCTCCACACACCCCGCAGGGTCGTCACGGAGAGAGAGCACCATGGCTGACACACCCGCACCCCAGGGCATCGAGAGCTACGGCTACCAGCAGGAACTGCGCCGTTCGCTCGGCTTCACCGACCTGCTCGTCTACGGGCTGGTGTTCATGGTGCCGATCGCACCCTTCGGCATCTTCGGCGGCGTCTTCCAGGGCTCCGGCGGCATGGTCGCCCTGGCCTACGTCCTCGGCATGGTGGCGATGATGTTCACCGCCCTGTCGTACGCCCAGATGTCCCGGGCCTTCCCGATGGCCGGCTCGGTCTACACCTACGCCGGCCGCGGCATCGCCGCCCCGGTCGGCTTCCTGTCCGGCTGGATGATCCTGCTCGACTACGTGCTGGTGCCCGGACTGCTGTACCTGATCGCCGGCGTCGCGATGAACTCGCTGGTGCCGTCCATCCCGGTCTGGCTCTGGCTGATCGGCTTCGTGCTGCTCAACACCGTGGTCAACTACCTCGGCATCGAGACCACCAACCGGGTCAACAAGGCGATGCTGATCGGCGAACTCGTCGTGCTGGCCCTGTTCGTGGTGGTCGGCGTGATCGCCCTGGCCGACGGCAAGGGCCGGGGCTTCGACTTCACCCCGCTGTACGACTCGCACACCTTCTCGTGGAGCCTGGTCTTCGGGGCGGTCTCGATCGCGGTGCTCAGCTTCCTGGGCTTCGACGGCATCTCCACCCTCTCGGAGGAGAACCGGGACTCCGCCAAGGCCATCGGCCGGTCCATGGTGGCCGCGCTGCTGCTCGCGGGCACACTGTTCATCGTGCAGACCTGGGTGGCCTCGCTGCTGGTCGCCGACCCCGACGCGCTGATCCGGGACGGTGACCCGAACGGCACCGCCTTCTACGACGCGGCCCGCACCGCCGCCGGCGGCTGGCTCGCCACGCTGACCGCCGCCTCCACCGCCGTGGCCTGGGGCTTCGCCAACTCGCTGGTCGCCCAGGCGGCCACCTCCCGGCTGCTGTACGCGATGGCCCGCGACCGCCAGCTGCCCGCCTTCCTGTCCCGGATCCACCCCACCCGCCGGGTGCCCGTCAACGCGACCCTGTTGACCGCCGGGATCTCGCTGGTGCTCGGCCTCTACACGGCCTCGCGCGAGGACGGCATCACCCTGCTGAGCACCCTGGTCAACTTCGGTGCGCTGACCACCTTCCTGGTCCTGCACGTCGCCGTGGTCGTCCACTACCTGGTCCGCAAGCGCAGCAGGGACTACTGGCGGCACCTGATCGCCCCGGCGCTCGGCTTCGCGATCCTCGCGTACGTGGTGGTCAACGCCAACATCGCGGCCCAGCGGCTCGGCTTCGTCTGGCTGCTCGTCGGCGGGATCGTGCTCGCCGGGCTGATGGCGACCGGGCGCAAGCCCCGACTGGCCGTCGCCGAGGCCGAGTCGGGCCCCGAAGCCTCCACCGCGAACACCGCGAACGCCGCGAGCGCCGCCACCACCCCCGAGGAGAACCAGTGAGCCTGCCCGAGATCGTCAAGCTGAGCCCGACCCCGGAGGACTACGCCTACACCTTCGGCGGCCGCGCCCCGCTGGTCACCGTCCAGCCCGGCACCGTCATCGAGCTGACCACCGAGGACTGCTTCGGCGGCAAGGTGCGCGGCACCGGCGACCTGCCCAGCCAGGTGTGCGTCTTCCCCTACCTCAACCCGGTCACCGGTCCGATCGCGGTGGCGGGCGCCGAGCCGGGGGACGTCCTCGCGGTGCACTTCGTGGAGATCACCCCGGCCCGGGAGTACGGGATCTCCAGCAGCTTCCCGCACTTCGGCGCGCTGACCGCGACCCACACCACCGCGATGCTGCACCCGGCGCTGGAGGAGCGGGTCTGGGTCTACGACCTGGACGTCAAGGTGGGCGTCTGCCGGTTCCGGGCCCGCAACAGCGAGTTCACGGCGGAGCTGCCGCTGGACCCGATGCACGGCACGGTCGGCGTCGCCCCGGCGGCCGGCGAGGTGCTGGCCTCGATCACCCCGGGCGCGCACGGCGGCAATCTGGACACCCCCGAGATGCGGGCCGGTACCACCGCCTACTTCGGGGTCAACGTCGAGGGCGGTCTGGTCGCCATCGGTGACGGCCACGCCCGCCAGGGCGAGGGCGAGGTGTGCGGCACGGCGGTGGAGGCGGCGATGCGCACCACCGTGATCGTCGACCTGGTCAAGGGCGGCGGCCCGGCCTGGCCCCGGCTGGAGAACGACGACTTCCTGATCAGCACCGGCTCCGCCCGCCCGCTGGAGGACGCGTTCCGGATCAGCCAGCACGACCTGGTCGGCTGGACCGGCGAACTGCTCGGCCTGGACCAGCTCGACGCCTACCAGCTGGTCAGCCAGGCCGGGCTGGCGCCGGCGGCGAACGTCTGCGACACCAACTACACGATGGTCGCCAAGCTGCCGAAGAGCCTGCTGGGCCGGGCCCGCGCCTACGACGGGCTGCACGACCGGCTGCGCGAGACCGCCGGGGCGTACCTGCGGCACCGGTGACACGCGGCCGCCGGTGACACGCGGCGCCAGTGACAGCGCGACGCCGGTGGCAGCGCGGCGCCGGTGGCAGCGCGGCGCCGGGGGACAACGCGGCCCCGGGCCCGCGCGTTCAGGCGCCCGGGTCAAGGCCCCGGCAAATCTCACGGACCCCCACCCCACCCCCACGGCGGGCCCGTCGGCACCCCCACGCCGACGGGCCCGCGGGCGTCTCGGCGGGCCTCCCGGCAGCTGTCCGGGCGCGGTGTCCCGCCGGGCGCCTCACGGGTGCGGCGCGCAGACCAGCAGGTACGGGAGCAGCGGCAGCACCGACACCCCGAAGCGCCAGGCCGGCCGGACCCGTCCGCTCCCCGGACGCGCGAGCCGCCGTACCCGGGCGAGCACCCCGGTGGACGTCGCACCCAGCGCGGCGCCGCCCGCCGGGGCTCCCCGGCCGGGAGCGCCGCCGGTCGCCAACGCGCAGATCGCGGAGGCCAGTTCGCCCCGCGACACCTGCTCCAGCGCCGCGTCGTCGGCCGCCATCTCCAACAGCAGCCCCACCTCGGAGCGCCCCAGCCGGGCCAGCGGCAGCAGCCCGAGCAGCAGCGCGAAGGTGTCGGCCGGCAGCCGGAACAGGTGGTGACGGCCGCGGATGTGGCCGTGCTCGTGCGCGACGGCCGCGGTGAGCTGCCGCTCGTTCAGCAGCCGCAGCGCCCCGCGCGACAGCACTACCCGGGAACGCCGCCCGGGCAGGCAGTAGACGGTCGGATGCGCGTGCTCCAGCACCAGCGCGTCCCAGCGCCGGTCCCGTACGGCGACCACGTCCAGCACCGCCCGGTGCCGCCGCCTGGCCCGCCCGGCGCGCAGGCCGACGGCCGTCACCAGGGCGCCGAGCAGCGCCCCGCCGGCGGCGAGCAGCCACCAGTCGTGGGTGTGCGGCGGCACCGGCCCGGTCGGCGCGGCGCCCGGCAGGAGACCGGAGCGGCCGAGCAGACCGGAGAGGTCGAGCAGGCCGAGCAGCCCGGCCGGGCGGTGGGCGAAGGGTTCGACCGCGTGGTGGGCCGTGAGCAGCAGGCCCACCGTGAACGAGGCCATCAGCGCGAGCCAGAGCGCCGCGCCCGCCAGCGGACGGGCCTGGAGCCGGGCGGAGCCGACCAGTCGGCGGGGCAGCAGGACGCCGGTCACCACCAGGTGGAGGCAGAGCAGCGCGAGGGTCACTCGGCGCCCCGGGACTTCACCTGCTCCAGGGCCCTGAGCAGGGCCGATGCCTCGTCCCCGGTGATCCGGTCGACGAAGTGGAGCAGCGCGCCCGCCCGGTCGGGGGTGGTCTCCAGTGCCTGGTGCATCAGCTGGGCGGTGTACTCCTCGCGGGTGCAGGTGGGCTCGTACACCCAGGCGCGGCCGACCTTGTCGCGGCGCAACCAGCCCTTGGTGTGCAGGATGTCCGCGACCGTGGTGACGGTGGTGTACGCGACCGCCCGTTCCCGCTGGAGATCGTCCACCACCTCGCGCACCGTGGCGGGCCGGCCCCAGGACCAGAAGCGGTCCATGATCTCGGCCTCCAGATCGCCGAACCCCCGTAGCACCGCCCTCTTCTCCCTCGCCGAGCCGACCGTCGGCGCCCTTCGCCCGCCGGAACGCGGCCCATGGTACGGCGAGCGCCGGGCGCCCGCCCCCGGATGAAAGGGGGGCGGACGCCCGGCGGGTCCCGGCTGGTGCCCGGGTGGTGGTCGGCCGGTGTCCAAGCCGTGTCCGACGCCGGCCGCCGGTGTCCGGTGCACGTGCAGCCGTTGCCCGGGGCAGGCGCCGCGCTCAGGACAGCCGCCGCCCGAGCGGGACACGGGAGCGGGTGAGCAGCGCCGCGAGCAGCCCCGCGACCAGCGGCAGCACCAGCACGATCAGCAGCAGCTCGCCCCAGGGCGCGGTGATCAGCGCCGGCTCGGCCCCGAACCCACTGGCCCGGGACTTCAGCAGCCCCACCGCCGGCACGAACCCGTTGACCGCCCCGAGCAGCGCGCCCAGCAGGGCGATCAGCGTGCACTGGAGGCCCGCCATGGTCCGCCGGATCCGCGGCGGCGCGCCGACGGCGGCCAGGGTGGCCTGGTCCTGCCGGGAGTCGGCGGCCGCCAGGCCGGTGGCGATCCCGGCCGCGCCGAGCACGACCAGCCCGGCGAAGCCGGTGAGCGCCAGGGTGAGCGCGTCGCCCTTCGGCTGGTAGCCGCGCTCCACGGTCAGCTGGGCGAGGCGGTCCAGCCGGATGGCGGCCGCCTCGGCGCGCTGCTGCGCCTTGCGGTCGGGCGGGGTGGCGGGCAGCCAGACCGAGCCGGTCGGCCGGGCGGCGAGCCCGAGCCCGGGCAGCGCGGAGGGAAGCACCAGGCCCTGGGCGAAGTCGGCGGCGGCCGGGTCGTCCACCAGCACCGCGTCGACCGGGACCTCCTGGATCTCCGGCTTGGGCACCTGGCCCGGCTCCAGCGGCGCGCCGCCCCCGCCGCGCAGCAGCAGCACGGCCTTGCCGTCGGCGCCCACCAGGGCCCGGTCGAAGACCAGCAGCTTCCCGGCGGCCAGCGCCTGCTCCGCGGCCTGGTCGTGGACCGCGAACAGGTTGTGCAGCACGGTCACGTCACCGGCGGCCAGCCGCGGCGGTGCGCCGAGGCCGCGCCGCTCGACCGGGCCCTTGAGCTGGACGGTGCTGGAGCAGTTCTCGCACCAGCGGTACTCCACCTGGCCGAGGTCGCCGCGCGGGCCGAGCCCGCTCAGCTGCCCCTCCAGTTCGGTGCGCTCGTCGGCGAGCCGGGGCCCGTCGATGTGGCTGATCAACTGGACGGCGCCGTACGGGGCCTGTGGCCGGTAGTCGCGTCGGTTCTCGGCGTCGGTGCTGGTGGTGTAGACGCCGATGGCGACGGCGCCGGCCACCGCGGCCATCACCGCGGCCACCGCCGGGGCGGTGCGCGAGCGGTGCCGGGCGCAGTCGCGCAGGGCGAGCCGGGGCCCGAGCGGCAGCCGGCCGGCGGCCCGGCCGATCAGGGCGACCAGCATCGGGGTGCACAGCAGCAGGCCGAGTTCGGCGACCACCGAGCCGCCGAGCACGGTCAGCGTGCGGGTGTCGTAGCCGCCCACGCCCGGCTGGTCGCGCTGTACCGCGCCCGCCCCGTACATCGCGAGCGCGGCGCCGAGGGCGAGCAGCGCCGCACCGGCGACGGTGACCCGGCGGCTGGGCCCGCGGACGGTGTCCCGGCCGGTGAGCCCGGCGGTGACGCTGCGCCGGGCGGCCTGCAGCGCGGGCAGCGCGGCCGCGAGCAGCGCGGTGACCAGGCCGATTCCGGCGATCGCGAGCAGGTCCAGTGGCGGTACGGCGAAGTGGCCGAAGCGTGCCCCGCCGAACTGCTCGATCCACGGCCGCAGCACCGCGACCGCCGCGGTGCCGAGCACCACGCCGACCACCGCTCCGGTCGCGCCGAGGACCACGCCGCCGCCGAGCACCACCGCGCCGACGTGGGCGCGGCTGCCGCCGGCCGCGCCGAGCAGGGCGAGCTGGCGGCGCGAGCGGCGGGCGCCGACCGCGAAGGCGGGCCCGGCGAGCAGGGCGACCTCCAGCAGCGCCATGCCGCTGACGGTGGCGACGACCATCCTGGTGTTGTTGGCGGCCGTCGGGTCGCTGTAGCGGTACGCGTCGCGGTAGTAGGGGACGGCCCGCTCGGGTGGCGGGGCGAGCGCCACCGAACGAGCGGTCAGGGTGTAGCCGTGGGCGTTGAACCGCTGGACCGCGGCCCAGTCGAGGGCGGCGCCGGACGGCAGCCGGACCAGCCAGGCGGACCGGACGGCCGTGGGATTCGCCGCCGCCGGCCCCCCGGCCGCCAGGGCGGCGCTCAGCGGGTCGATCAACTCGCCCGGCCGGGCGACGAGTTCGACCCTGCCCAGCTCGCCCGGGCGCTCCACCATGCCGGTGATGGTGTAGGTGGTGTGCTCCAGGCCCTGGAGGGTCGTGGTGGCGCCGGGCGCGAGTCCGGAGCGCTCCAGGAAGGCCCGGGTGACGGCCACTTCGTGCGGGGCTTCCGGGGCGCGGCCCTCGACCAGGTCGAGCCGGCCGCGCCAGACCGGGTCGGCGAGGTCGGCCTCGGTGGTGAGGGTGCGGACCAGGCCCTCGGGCGAGGTCGCGCCGGCCTCAGGGCCTGGCCGGGCCGGGGTGAGCGAGCTGCCGGGCGGCAGCAGCGAGGCGACCAGGACGGCCGGATCGGTGCTCGCGCCCTTCTGCTGTTCGGCGGTGGGCTGGTCCCCGGGGCGGGGCTGGACGGAGAAGGCGCCGTCCTCGGCGATCGGGGCCTGTTCGACCGGCCGGCCCGGATCGAGTGAGGTGACCAGGGCGTCCGCGCCGCCCACCACCCGCTCGACCCGTTCGGCCGGGGTCAGTTGACCGCTGCGGTGGACCACGTCGGCGCCGGTGACGCCGAGGACGGGCAGCGCGATCATGGCGGCGATCAGCGCGCTGCGACCCTTGGCGCGCAGTGCGTCACGGCGGGCGATGCGCAGGGCGACCCGCCAGGCTCCGAGCCTCACCGCGCCACCTCGCCGGCCGGGCCCGACGGGAACGCCGTACCGGACCTGTGCAGCGCGTCGGACGGCTGCACGGCCGTGAGGCGGGCGGAGGCGCGGCGGCCCGGGGCCTCCGAGGCGATCGCGCCGTCCCGCAGGTGGACCACCCGGTCCGCCCAACTGGCGTGGGCCGCCTCGTGGGTGACCATCATGGCGGCGGCACCGGCGTCGCACCGGGCGCGCAGCACGGCGAGCACCGCCTCTCCGGTGGCCGAGTCGAGGGCACCGGTCGGCTCGTCGGCGAGGACCAGGCGGCGGTCGCCGATCAGGGCGCGGGCGATCGCGACGCGCTGCTGCTGGCCGCCGGACATGTCGTCGGGGAAGCGGTCGGCGAGCTCGCCGATGCCCAGCTCCTCCAGCGCGGCCAGTGCCTCCCGGCGGGCCCGGCGCCCCGGGACGCCGTCGAGTTCGCGTGGCAGGGCGATGTTCTCGGCGGCGGTGAGGGCCGGGATCAGGTTGTAGTCCTGGAAGACGTACCCGATCGAGCGTCGCCGCAGGTCGGCGAGCTTGCCGCGGCCGAGACCGCCGAGCGCGACCCCCTCCACCAGCACCTCGCCGTCGCTGGGCTGGTCCAGCCCGCCGGCCAGGGTCAGCAGGGTGGACTTCCCGGAGCCGGACGGGCCCATGACGGCGACGAACTCGCCGGGGTGGACGGCCAGGTCGACGCCGCGCAGGGCGTGCACCTCGGCGGCGCCCCGCCCGTGCACCCGGGTGACGTCGGTCAGGCGCAGGACGGGTGCGGGCCGGGTCGGATCGGTGTGGGACACACTTCCCCCTCGTGAGCTGCTCAACTGCATATGTCGGTGAACTATATATGCCGGAGGACGTGATGCAAGGTGAGACGGTTCCCGAGGGTCCGCGGGTGTCCACAGGTGTTCACGGGGCCGGTCGGTCGGGTTCGGTCAAACTTCTACAAAGCTGTCGAGGATGTGGGCGGAAACCCGGGCCGGATCGTTCGGGGGCGGTCTATGCTCGGGAAGGTTCACGGCCCCGGGGGTGGGCCTCCCGCCGTGCCGGAAGGCCCGGCACCCGACGTGCGGTCAGATCCGGAGCGCGGCAGGCCTCGGGGCCCGTGCGGCCGTCGCGCGCGCCTCCCCGTCGGCCGCGGCGGCGATGGCCATGATCGAGGTCGTCAGACCGACCGCCACCTGTTCGTACCCTCCTCCCGCGAAGGAGGTGCCGTCGTGCACACCCTGACCACCGTCGAGTTCCTGGTCCGACTCGCCACCGGCGTCGCCTGCGGCGCACTGATCGGCGTCGAACGCCAGTGGCGGGCCAGGATGGCCGGCCTGCGCACCAACGCCCTGGTCGCCGCCGGCGCCACCCTGTTCGTGCTGTACAGCGAGGCCGTCGGCGACACCGGCAGCCCCACCAGGGTCGCCTCGTACGTCGTCTCCGGCATCGGCTTCCTCGGCGGTGGCGTCATCCTGCGCGACGGCGCCGGCGTGCGCGGCCTCAACACCGCGGCCACGCTGTGGTGTTCGGCCGCCGTCGGGGTGCTGGCCGCCTCCGGCAACCTGGAGTTCGCCGTCCTCGGCACGCTCGCCGTGCTCGGCGTCCACCTGGTGCTGCGCCCGGCCGGCCGGCTCCTCGACCGGGCCCCGCAGTCCGGCAGCGACCCGGACTCCACCTGCCGCGCCACCGTCCACCTGGAATGCGACCGCAAGTCCGAGACCCACATCAGGGCCCTGCTGCTCCAGGCCCTCGCCGCCTCCGGCCTCGCCCCGACCGGCCTGCGCGCCCGCCGCACCGACAGCGGCGACGCCACCAGCCTGCGGGCCACCGTCGCGATCACCGGCCGGGTGACCCCGGCGCTCGAACAGGTCGTCACCCGGCTGTCGTTGGAGCCCGGCGTGCGCGATCTGCACTGGCACCTGGACGACGAGCCGGAGGAGCCCGGCAACCCGGCGCTCGCCTGAGCGGAAGGGCTGTCACTCGCCGCCGTTGTCGTACGCGCCCCGTCGTCCGAACCCCGTCCGATCCCGCTGGAGGCCCGATGCCGACCCCCGACCCCGAACACGGGCCGCTGGTGCCGATGCTGCTGGCGCTGACCGTGGTCACCGGAGTGGTGGACGCGGTCAGCTACCTCGAACTCGGCCACGTCTTCGTCGCCAACATGACCGGCAACGTGGTGTTCCTCGGCTTCGCCCTGGCCGGTGCGGCCAACCTCTCCGCCACCGCCTCGCTGGCCGCCCTCGTCGCCTTCCTGCTCGGTGCCCTGACCGGCGGCCACCTCGCCCGCCGGCTGCCCGGCCATCGCGGGCACCTGCTGACCGCCGCCGTCGCCGCCCAGTCGGTGCTGGTCGCGGCGGCCACGGTGCTGGCGGCCGTGGCCGGCCACACCTTCGACCCGGCCCGCTACACCCTGATCGGGTTGCTCGGCTTCGCCATGGGCGGCCAGAACGCGGTGGTCCGCGCCCTGAAGGTCCCCGACCTCACCACCACCGTGCTCACCATGACCATCACGGCCCTCGCCGCCGACCGCACCGGCCCCCGTCGCCTCGCCTCCGCCGTCTGGATGTTCGCCGGGGCCCTCATCGGCGCCCTCCTGGTCCTGCGCACCAGCGTCCCCGTCGCCCTCGCCCTGGCCCTGGTCCTCCTCCTCGGCGTCGCCGTCCTCACCCACCGCGCCGCCCGAGCCACCCCCGCCCCCGCCTGGACCCACCCCCGCTGAGCCGCCTCGCCGGCGTGCCCTCGTCCCCTCTGCTTCCGGGGCGTCACCGGCGACCGGCGGGCCGGGCCCGGGGCCCGGTCAGTCCTCGCTGCGGTGGCCGGCGCGGCCGCTCCAGCGGGGTTCGAGGCGGGCCCAGTCGGCGGTCCAGGCGGCCTCGCCGCGCCGGTCGAGGGCGTGGAGGCGCAGGCGGAGGGCGAGGACGAGCAGGGCCAGCAGGGCGAGGAGGGCGCCGGCGCCGGTGCAGGCGGCGGAGACGGCGAGGGCCACCCGGTCGGCCGGGGGAGCGGAGGCGGCGCCGGCCGGGTCGACCCAGACGGCGACGTGGCTGCCGGGGACGGCGGAGCGTGGGGCCTGGACGGTGCCGAGGCGCTGGGTGCCGTCGGGGGCGGTCCACGTCGCGTCGACGTCCACCCGGCTGCTGTAGCCGCCGGAGAAGCGGCTGCCGGCGGCGGTGGCGGCGGCGCGGTCGGGCAGGCCGCGGACCACGGCGTCGACCTGCCGCAGCCGTCCGCGGTCCGCGCCGACCTGGTGCTCGGTGTTGCGGTAGAGGAGCAGGGATCCGCCCGTGGCCAGGGCGAGCGCGAGCACCGCGCCGAGGACGGCGCAGAGCCAGGCGCGGGCCCGGGAGCGGTCGAGGGGACGGGCGAGCGGCTCGTGCCGGGTGCCGACGGCCCGCCGCAGCTGTCGGCCGACGCGTCGGGGGAGCGACGCGGGCCGGGCCGGACGGGGGGTGCTGGACACGGTGAGGGCTCCTCAGGGGCGCGGGGACGCGAGGCGGTTACGCCCAATGTCCACCCGGCGGCCCCTCGCGCACAAGACTCGTGCGCGCCCGTAGGACCGCCAGGGCCGCTCGACCCCGCCGTCGGGACGTTCGGCCCTCGGCACCGACGGTGCGGACCCGGCAGGCTGGAGATCGGCGGCGTCCTCCCGGTGCTTGGGCGCGGCCGTGGCCCGGTTCGGCCGTGGGGGCGCCGGGTCGAGGTATGGGGCAGGGGGTGGTCGTGGGGTCACCCCCTGCCTGTTCCGTGCCGGTCCGCCGCCCGCTCTGCCGCCCGCTCTGCGCCCTTTCTCTGCGGCGAAGCTGACGAACTCCCAGGTCGGGGCCGTATTCCGCCCAGCTATACACTCGGGGTATACGCCGGGTGTATGTTTCCCCCATGAGTGTTCCCTTGACCCTCCTGGGGCTGCTGGAGCGTGAGCCGAGCCACGGCTACGACCTCAAGCGCGACTACGACGCCCTCTTCGGCCGCGGCAAGCCCCTTCCGTACGGCCAGGTCTACTCGACCCTCGGCCGACTGGCCCGCGACGGCAAGGTGGTGGCCGGCGAGGCGGAGCCCGGCGACGGGCCCGAGCGCAAGCGCTACGTCATCACCGAGACCGGGGCCACCGAGTTCGAGACCTGGCTCCAGGAGCCGGTCGCACCCGAGCCCAACCTCCAGTCCGTGCTGTTCACCAAGGTGGTGCTGGCCCTGATGCTGGGCCGCGACGCCGAGCACTACCTGGACACCCAGCGCGCCGCCCACCTGCGCCGGATGCGCGAACTCACCGAACTGCGCCGCACCGGCGCGCTGGTGGACGCCCTGCTCGCCGACCACGGCCTGTTCCACCTGGAGGCCGACCTGCGCTGGATCGACCTCACCGCCGCCCGGCTGGACGCGCTCGCCGCGGAGGTGAAGGCATGACCACGATCCTGGAGGCCCGCGGTGTCACCCTCTCCTTCGGCGAGACCCCCGCCCTGCGCGGGGCCGACCTGTCCGTGGAGGCCGGTGAGGTGCTCGCCGTCATGGGCCCCAGCGGCTCGGGCAAGTCGACGTTACTCCACTGCCTGGCCGGCATCCTGGTGCCCGACGAGGGAGAGGTGCTGTTCAACGGGCAGCGCCTGGACACCATGCCGGAGGCCCGGCGCAGCGCCCTGCGCCGGGACCGGTTCGGCTTCGTCTTCCAGTTCGGCCAGCTGGTGCCGGAGTTGACGGCCGAGGAGAACGTCGCCCTGCCGCTGCTGCTGAACGGCGTACGCCGAGCCGCCGCGCTGGCCGAGGCCCGTCCGTGGTTCGCCCGGCTCGGCCTGGACGGCCTGGAGAGGCGCCGCTCCGGCGAGCTGTCGGGCGGTCAGGCCCAGCGGGTCGCCCTGGCCCGCGGCCTGGTGGCCCGTCCGCAGGTGCTGTTCGCCGACGAGCCGACCGGCGCGCTGGACTCGCTGACCGGCGAACAGGTGATGGAGCTGATGGTCGGTTCGGCCAGGGAACAGGGCACCACCGTCATCGTGGTCACCCACGAGGCCAGGGTCGCCGCCTACGCCGACCGCGAGGCGGTCGTCCGTGACGGCCGGGCCCGCGCCCTCTCCGCCGGAACGGTGGCCTCGTGATCCCCTTCTCGCTCCGACTGGCCGTCAGCGGCGGCCGGGAGGCGGTGGCCCGGCTGCTGATGCTCGCGGCGGCGGTCGCGATCGGGGTCGGGCTGCTGCTGTCGAGCCTCGCCAGCCTCAACGCGGTCGACCACTCCAACGGACGGCTGCTCTGGATGAACACCGGCTCCAAGGGCTGGACCGGGACGGCCCGGGCGGACCCGCTCTGGTGGTACGGCCACGACCACTACTACCAGGGCAAGCGGATCGTCGAGTTCGACGTCGCCCCGACCGGCCCCACCTCGCCGCTGCCGCCGGGCCTGACCGGGCTGCCGGCCCCCGGCGAGTACTACGCCTCGCCCGCCCTGGCGGAGCTGCTGCGCAAGGCCCCGGCCGTCGAACTGGGCGACCGCTTCGAGGGCCGGCCGGTCGGCACCATCGGACCCGAGGCGCTGACCTCCCCGGACACCCTGGCCATGGTGGCCGGCCGCACCGTGGACGAGCTCAAGGGCATCCCGGAGGCCAGGCCGGTCACCGCGATCGCGACCGCGATGCCGACCGCGTGCGAGGCCGACTGCTTCGGCTTCGGCGTCCACGGCGACGCCGTGACCCTCATCCTCAGCGTGGTGATCGGCGCGCTGATCTTCCCGGTGCTGGTCTTCATCGGCACCGCGACCCGACTCTCCGCCGCCACCCGGGAGCAGCGCTTCGCCGCGATGCGGCTGGTGGGGGCGACGCCCCGGCAGGTGTCGGTGATCTCGGCGGTCGAGTCCACGGTCGCCTCGGTGATCGGTACGGTCGCGGGCTTCGGCGTCCACCTCGCGCTGCGCCCGCTGGTCGCCGGCATGCGGCTCACCGGGGAGCGGTTCTACCTCGCGGACCTGGGCCTGCACCTGGACCAGGCACTCGTGGTCGCGCTGGGCGTGCCGGCGGCGGCGGCGCTGGCCGCGCGGTTCGCGCTGCGCCGGGTCACCATCTCCCCGCTCGGGGTCAGCCGGAGGGTCACCCCGAAGCCGCCGCGGGCCTGGCGGCTGGTCCCGCTGCTGCTCGGCCTCGCCGAGCTGGGCTACTTCGTCGACAACCGGCCGTCGACCTCCGACGGGCAGGCCGCCGCCTACCTCACCGGGTTCGTGCTGGTGATGCTCGGCCTGGTGATCGCCGGGCCCTGGCTGACCATGGCGGCGGCCCGGGCGGTGGCCCTGCGGACCAGCCGGCCGGCCGCGCTGATCGCGGTGCGCCGACTGGCCGACGATCCGAGGGCGGGCTTCCGCGCGGTGGCGGGCCTGGTGGTGGCCCTGTTCGTGACCAGTGCGACCGTCGGCATCATCGGGACCATCGACGCCAACCGGGGAGCCGAGTTGAGCGGCGACCCGGAGGTCCGCAAGTCGGTCGTCGACCTCCCGCACCGGCTGGACTCCGCGGACACGCTCGGCGCCGTACCGGACTCCCTGGTGGCCTCCGCCCGGGCCGTCCCGGGCTTCCGGGGGCTGGTGTCGGCGCACGACAACCCGACGCGGATCGGTGCCGACCCGGCCCGACCCCGCTTTCCCGCGCCCGCGTTGGTGCTCTGCTCGGATCTGGCACAGGTGCCGGTGCTGGGGCGCTGCGCGCCCGGAGCGGCGGTGGCGGCCGTCCCCGTCCAGCAGTTCCTCGACCTCCAGGAGGGCGCGAACCAGGAGTGGCCGACCGCGCCGGTCCCGGCCACGGAGGCCGCCGCGCTTCCGGTGAAGCTGCTCTACGCGACCACCGACGGCTCGTCCTCGGCCAAGGAGCGACTGCGCACCCTGTTCGCCGAGGCCTACCCGAGGTACGAGGCCAGGATGGCCGAGGACTGGGGCACCGAGGCCCAGAAGCGGCTCCGGGCCTGGCGGCAGCTGGCGCACGTGGTGCTGCTGACCACCGTGCCGATCGCCGGGTGCAGCCTCGCGGTGAGCGTGGTGGCCGGGCTCTCGGACCGCCGCCGCCCGTTCGCGATGCTGCGGCTCACCGGGGCACCGCTGCGGCTGCTCCAGCGGGTGATCGGGCTGGAGAGCGCGTTGCCGCTGCTGGTGGTGTCGGCGATCGCGATCGGCACCGGCTTCGCGGCGGCGGCGATGTTCCTCAAGTCGCAGATGCAGTACGACCTGGTGTCCCCGGGGGCGGTGTACTACGGGCTGACCGGCTTCGGGCTGGTCGCCTCGCTCGGGATCATCGCCTCGACGCTGCCGCTGCTGAAGCGGATCACCGGGCCCGAGGCGGCCCGTAACGGCTGATCCCGGCCCCGGCCGTTGCCCGTTGCCCGTTGCCCGCTGCTTGTTGCCTGTTGCTTGTTGCCCGCTGCCCTGTGCCGCCCCGTCGCCCGCCGTCAGCGGGCGACGGGGTAGCCGTGCGTCCCGTCCGCCCGCGCCACGGCCAGCCCGGGCAGCCAGCTGCCGAGGACCAGCGCGGACGGGTAGAACATCGGCTCCGGCAGCGCGTCCACCGGGAAGCGCTCCCAGCCTGCGCAGGCGTGCGGCTCGGTGACCAGCGCCTCGGCCAGGCTGGGCGGCGCCAGCACGGCGGCGGTCAGCCGGGGCCGGCCGAGCTCGTGGTCGAGGTGGACGGCGAGCACCCGCATCGCCGCGGCGGGCAGCACGATGCCGGTCTCCTCGGCGAGTTCGCGGGCCGCGGTCTGCTCGAAGGACTCGCCGAGGTCGACCTTGCCGCCGGGCAGGCTCCAGGTGGGCGGCTCGCCGGCGGTGATCCGGCGGCCGAGCAGCACCCGGCCGTCCCCGGTGGGCACGACGATCCCGGCGCCGAGCAGCGGCGCGGTCGGCGGGGACGGTGCGGTGGGTACGGTCGGTGCTGTGCTCAACTCGCCGTCTCCTTCAGTCGGTTACCAGTTGGCGCGCTCGTAGTCCTTGAGGAAGCAGCCGTACAGGTCCTCGCCCGCCTCGCCGCGCACGATCGGGTCGTACACCCGGGCCGCGCCGTCGACCAGGTCGAGCGGGGCGTGGAAGCCCTCGTCGGCGAGGCGCATCTTGTCCGGGTGCGGGCGCTCGTCGGTGATCCAGCCGGTGTCGACGGCGGTCATCAGGATGCCGTCGGTCTGGAACATCTCCTGCGCGCTGGTGCGGGTGAGCATGTTGAGCGCGGCCTTGGCCATGTTGGTGTGCGGGTGGCCGGCGCCCTTGTAGCCGCGGGAGAACACGCCCTCCATGGCGGACACGTTGACGACGTACTTGCGGCGGGAGCCGGAGGCGGCCATCGCCGGACGCAGCCGGCTGATCAGGATGAACGGCGCGGTGGAGTTGCAGAGCTGGACCTCCAGCAGCTCCATCGGGCCGACCTCCGAGACGGTCTGCACCCAGCTGTTGGTGTCGGCGAGGTCGGGGACCAGGCCGCCGGCGTCGATCGCGGTGCCGGCCGCGATCCGGGCGGGTGTGGCGGAGCCGGTGACCAGGGCGAGCGAGGTGACGTCCTCGGCGGCCATCCGCTGCGGGTCGCCGCTCGCCTGGTGGGGGAGGGCGGGCAGGTCGACGCTGCCGCTGCCGAAGCGGCCGATCGTGGTGGCCTGCGGCAGCTCGCCGGCCGGCAGCGGTGCGGACTCGGCGTTGACCAGCTCGCGGTAGGACTCCGGCGGGCGGCGCACGGTCTGCGCGGCGTTGTTGATCAGGATGTCCAGCGGGCCGTCGGCGGCGACCTCGTCGGCCAGCGCCATCACCTGGGCCGGGTCGCGCAGGTCGATGCCGACGATCTTGAGGCGGTGGATCCACTCGGCGCTGTCCGGCATCGCCTTGAAGCGGCGGATCGCGTCGTTGGGGAAGCGGGTGGTGATGGTGGTGTGGGCGCCGTCGCGCAGCAGCATCAGCGCGATGTACATCCCGATCTTGGCGCGGCCGCCGGTGAGCAGCGCGCGCTTGCCGGTGAGGTCGGCGCGGGCGTCCCGGCGGGAGCGGTTCTTGACCGCGCAGTCCTGGCAGAGGTTGTGGTAGAAGGCGTCGACCTCGACGTACCGCTGCTTGCAGGTGTAGCAGGAGCGCGGGCGCTCCAGGATGCCGGCGATCTCGGTGGTGGTGACGGTGGTCAGGCCGAAGGCGCCGGCCGTCTCGTCGTCGATCCGGGTGGGCGCGCCGGTGGCGGTGCGGGCGGTGACCGCGCGGTCGTTGGCGGTCTTGCGGGCCCGGGTCTCCTGGCGGCGGCGCTGCTTGAGGGTGCGGAATATGCCGCCGACGGCCTGGCGGACGGTGATCGCGTCCGGGTGGTCCACGTGCAGTTCGTCGAGTTCCGCGAGCACCTCCAGGCAGAGCTTCAGCCGCTCGGGGTCGAGGCCGGGGCCGTAGTCGATCTCCTCCTCGCTGCCCTCGACCCGGTCCTGCTCGATGTCCGTCTGCTCGATGTCCGTCTGCCGGATGTCGGTCTGCCCGATGCCCACGCCTGCTGTCGCTTTCCCGTTCGCCACGCCCACACGCGTGAAGCCATGCCCGTTACCGCGTGAATGCTACGGGAGCGCTCCGGGCCGGGGCGAAAACCGGACGTCGGAGGGGGTCTTTGGAGGATCCTCCATGTCTACGCGCGGAGCATTGATCACGGATTGTGTACAGCCCCAGCAATGCTCCTCGAACTGGCTTTTGCCCCCCACCCTCACGGAGAATCGAATGCTGGGTGCCGGGCGCCCGAGTGCGCTCCGGCGGCACCGCCGCAACCGCACCCGAGGTGTATCCCCCCAGCCAGAGAGCCCTTCTTCATGCGCTTCCTGAACGACCTCAAGCCCTCGTACGACCTCACGTACGACGACGTCTTCATGGTCCCCAGCCGTTCCGCCGTGGGCTCCCGGCAGGGCGTCGACCTCTGCTCCAACGACGGCACCGGCACCACCATCCCGCTGGTCGTGGCCAACATGACCGCCATCGCCGGCCGCCGGATGGCCGAGACCGTGGCCCGCCGCGGCGGCCTGGTCGCCATTCCGCAGGACATCCCCACCGAGGTCATCGCCGAGGTCGTCTCCTGGGTCAAGCAGCGCCACCTCGTCTTCGACACCCCGATCACGCTCGCCCCCGGCGCCACCGTGGCCGAGGCGCTGTCGCTGCTGCCCAAGCGCGCGCACGGCGCCCTCGTGGTGGTCGAGGACGGCAGGCCGGTCGGCGTGGTCACCGAATCCGACTGCCAGGGCGTGGACCGCTTCACCAGCCTGGCCGACATCATGTCCCGCGAGCTGCTGGTGCTGGACGAGGGCATCGACCCGCGGACCGCCTTCGACAAGCTCTCCGGGGCGCACCGCAAGCTCGCCCCCGTCGTGGACGGCGAGGGCCGGCTGGTCGGCATCCTCACCCGCAAGGGCGCGCTGCGCGCCACCCTGTACACCCCGGCCGTGGACGCGGCCGGCAAGCTGCGGATCGCCGCCACCGTCGGCATCAACGGCGACGTCGCGGGCAAGGCCAAGGCGCTGATCGACGCCGGTGCCGACGTGCTGGTCGTCGACACCGCGCACGGCCACCAGGAGTCCATGATCAGCGCGCTGCGCGCGGTGCGCGGCCTGGACCCGCAGATCCCGATCGTGGCCGGCAACGTGGTCTCCGCCGCCGGCGTCCGCGACCTGGTCGAGGCGGGTGCCGACATCCTCAAGGTCGGCGTCGGCCCCGGCGCCATGTGCACCACCCGGATGATGACCGGCGTCGGCCGGCCGCAGTTCTCCGCCGTCCTGGAGTGCGCCGCCGAGGCCCGCCGGCTCGGCAAGCACGTCTGGGCCGACGGCGGCGTGCGCCACCCGCGCGACGTCGCGATGGCGCTGGCCGCCGGCGCCTCCAACGTGATGATCGGCTCCTGGTTCGCCGGGACCTACGAGTCCCCGGGTGACCTCCAGACCGACGCCGACGGCCGCCAGTACAAGGAGAGCTTCGGCATGGCCTCGGCCCGCGCGGTGAGCAACCGCACCGCCCAGGAATCCTCGTACGACCGGGCCCGCAAGGCGCTGTTCGAGGAGGGCATCTCGCACTCCCGGATGTTCCTCGACCCGGCCCGGCCGGGTGTCGAGGACCTGATCGACTCGATCATCGCGGGCGTCCGCAGCTCCTGCACCTACGCGGGCGCCGGCAGCCTGGAGGAGTTCCACGAGAAGGCCATCGTGGGCATCCAGAGCGCGGCGGGCTACGCCGAGGGCAAGCCGCTGCACTCCAGCTGGGCCTGATCGCCGCGGGCCGTCCGGTTCCTCGCCTCGGGGAGCCGGACGGCCGCGGCCGCGGTTGCGGCCGGTGCGGGGGATGGGTGCCCGGTGCCCGGGACGGCGCCCTGGCCGTCCTCCGGCCCGGTGTCCCCGGCGTTCCCGGCGTTCCCGGCGTGCCCGGTGCCCGGCTCGGGTGGGAACAGGGACCCGAGCGGGAGCAGCAGGGCGCGGCCGAGCAGTCCGACCGAACCGTCCAGCGCGGTGGCGAAGGCCCGGGCGGCGCCCGGCAGGTGCCGCAGGCCCCACAGGGCTTCGACGGTGCCCCAGGCGCTCTCGCGGGCGGCCTCGACCGACCAGGCGCCGAGCAGGTGGGTGAGCGGCTCGGCGAGCTCCAGCAGGTCGGGCCCGGGCATCAGCTGCTCCCGGGCGGCCGTCTCCACCTCGGCCAGCACCCGGTTGATCCGGCGGTAGTCCTCCTCGACGTCGGCCGGCCCGCAGCCCCGGCGGCGGCAGGTGTCCACGACGGCCAGCGGCAGGTCGTGCTGGATGTGGGCGGTCATTCCGGCCAGCGCGAACTGCAGCGGGTGCACGCCCGGGTGGGCGCGCAGCGCGAACAGCGGCCGCCAGCAGGCGGGTGGCTCCTGCCCGGCCGCGTCGGCGGCCACGGCCCGCAGGTACCGCCCGGCGAACAGCACGTCCAGCTCGGCCACCGCCGGCGGGTCGGCGAAGTACCCGGCGCCCAGCCGTTCGAGGACCGCCTCCGTCACGGTGAGGTAGAGCCGGTCGAAGACCGCCACCCCGTCGGCCGGGGGCAGCGCCGCCCCGATCTCCCGCAGCCGGCCGACCACCTGCTCGACCGTCTCCGCCTCCGCGTTCACCGCCGTCGTACGATCCACCGCCGTGCCGGGCATGCGCCACCCTCCGATGTCGATCGTGCACTGATCGCATCATCGTGACAGCGTGGACGGGTGCTCCAGTGGACGCGGCCCGCGTCCGTCGAGCCGGTGTCGCACCGTCAGGACGATCCCGCCGTGACATGGCGTCGACTTGGTGACGGCGTTACGGGGTCTTTGCCTATCGCCCACCTCCTGTCATGATCCCTGACCGTGATCAATCGTCGAACCCTGATCGCCGCGCTCGCCGCGGCCCCGGCCCTCAGCACCCTCGGCGCCGCCGTGGGAAGCACCCCCGCGAGCGCCGCCGCCGACCTCTACCCCTCCAACACGGCCCTCTACGCCAGCTCGACCGTGGTCGAGGGCGTGGACTACGGCCGCCGCTACCGCAGGCACCTGATCGACGACCAGAGCCTGCAGAGCCGTACGCCGTTCGTCCGGACCACCGCCATCGCCCCGCACGGCGGCGGCATCGAGGTCGGCACCTCCGAACTGTGCCTGGCCATCTCCGGCTACCACCCGGCCGACCTCACCCCGACCCCGGCCGCCGGGCCGGTGCACGACTTCTGGATGTTCGAGGGCCTGCGCTCCTCCAACAACAGCGAACTGCACGTCACCTCGACCCACTGCGACGACGCGGTGGCCCGCGCGATGTGCGCCGGCAGCCGCAACGTGGTGTCGCTGCACGGCTGCACCGCCGCCCAGGCCGGCCTGGAGGCCGGCGCCCAGGCCGTGCTCGTCGGCGGCCTGAACTCCACCCTCCGGCAGTACCTGATGGAGGAGTTCGCGGCGGCGGGCATCCGGGCCGTGACCGCCTCCGGCGAGGAGGAGATCGCGGGCATTTCCCCGGACAACATCTGCAACCGCAGCCTGCTCGGGATGGGCGCCCAGCTGGAGATGACCACCGACCTGCGGGTCGCGATGTTCGCGCCGGGCAAGAACACCCGCGCCGAGCGGGCGACCAACACCCTGCCGCTGTTCTGGAGCTTCACGAACGCGGTCCGGACCGCGATCCAGCGGCTGGAGGCGGGCCAGCCCGTCCTCTGACGGCTCGGGCAGCCGGCTGCGCGCGCCGCAGCCGGCGTCAGCCCAGCTCGTACTCCAGGACGTAGGTGTGGGTGCCGGACTCGTCGACGGTGAGCAGGAACTCCCCGGTGATCCCGGCCAGCTCGCCCGTGCCCGTGCCCGGCACCACGCGTATCGTCGTGCCGGTCGTGTCCCAGGCCGCGTGCTGGAGCACGAACGAGCCCTTGCGCCCGCCCAGTTCACCCGTCACGTGCTCCACCGCGACGTACGAGGCCGGGCTGCCGGTGGGGCCCGTGACCGAAAGCATCCGCACCTCGCTCGCCCCGCTCAGCCCGCCGGTGAAGGTCTTGGCGACGACGACCCGCCCGAAGGACGCGCCCTCCCGCTCCTCCGTCTCCACCGGCTCGAACGCCGTCAGCTCGAACGACCCGCTCGCCGTGGCACCCATGGCACGCTCCCTTCGTCGGACGTCTCCACGGCCGACGGGCGCGCCGACCGTGGCGGCCGGGCACCACCCGACCGTGCGCGAAGCCTTGCACACACCACTGACAGTCGGCCGCCCGTCACCGTCACGGCTCCCAGCGGATCGCCAGCACCGCCGCGTCGTCGGCCAGCCCGGCGTCCCCGACCCAGCCGCCGACGTCCGCCAGCACGGCGTCCAGCAGGTCCGCCGGGGTGCCGCCGTGCAGGCCGGGCAGCCGTTCCGCGATCGGGTAGAACCGGCCCCCGGCGTCCCGGGCCTCCGAGACCCCGTCGGTGTGCAGGAGCAGCAGGTCGCCCGGCTCCGGGTCGAACCGACGGTCCGGGTACGCGTCGCCGGTGAGCCCGAGCAGCCCCAGCGGAGGCGCCGGGAACGGCGGCTCCAGCTCGCTCACCCGGCCCGCCCGGCGCAGCAGCGGGGGCGGGTGGCCGCAGTTCACCAGCCGCACCGGCCCCCGGTCCGGCGCCACGTCGAGCAGCAGCGCGGTGGCGAACCGGCCCTCGTCCGACGGCCGGGCGGCCAGCGCCGCGTCCAGCCGCTCGGCGAGCCGCCCGGGGTCGGACTCGGTCCGCGCGGCCTCCCGGAACACCCCGAGGACGTCCGCCGCCGTCTCCACCGCCGGGAGGCCGTGCCCCTGGACGTCCCCGAGCAGGATGCGCACCCCGAAGCGGGTCTCCTCCACGGCGTACAGGTCCCCGCCGATCCGGGCCTCGGCGGCCGCCGCCACGTACCGCACGGCCAGGCGCAGCGGCCCGACCCGCTCCGGTGGCGGGCGCATCAGGGCCCGCTGCGCCGCCTCGGCCACCGTCCGGACCTGGAGCAGCTCCCGCTCGCGGGCCGCCACCAGGACGACGCTGGCGGCACTGGCCAGCGTCGCGGCGAGCACCGTGATCAGCGCGGTGACGTGCACCTCGGTCGGCAGATCGGTGTTGGTGGACTCCAGCAGCCCGACCGCGAGGACGGCGATCGCCCCGGCGATCAGCGGCACCCGGGCCGTGCGGGTGACCGCTCCGGCCAGCACCGGCGCCACCGCGAGGACGGGGGAGAGCGTCGTGCCGGGGCCGGTCACCAGATCGGCCACGACGGCGCCGACCAGCAGCGCGAAGGAGACGTACAGCAGCAGCCGGGTGCGTCGCGGCACGTGCAGCGGCGGCATACCGGCCGAGCCGTCGGCGGTCACGCGTCCTCCAGAGCGAGCGGCTGAGCGGGCCTACCGTCCACTCTGCTCCGCGCCCCCGCGGGCGGCACCTCGGACGAGGACGGCCGGGCGCACCCGACTAGGCTGGGCCGCGAGATGAGACGAAAGAGCCGCCGCCCTGCCTCCCCCCTCCCACAGCGCAACGGCGTGGACCCGGTGCACCTGCGGCTGCCGGCCGAGGGTCCCTGGCCGACCGTTCGCGCCCACCTGGTCGAGCGGCTGCCGGCCGTGGCGGCCGAGCGGATCGACGCGGCGTTGCACGGGCGGGAGATCGTCGGCGAGGACGGGCCGGTCGCGCCCGACGCGCCGTTCCGGCCCGGCGCGCACCTGTGGTTCTACCGGGACCTGCCGGACGAGGTCCGCGTCCCGTTCGACCTGGAGGTGCTGCACCGGGACGATCACCTGGTCGTCGTCGACAAGCCGCACTTCCTGGCCACCACCCCGCGCGGCAGGCACGTCGTCGAGACGGCCCTCTCCCGGCTGCGGCACGCCCTCGACCTGCCCGCGCTGAGCCCCGCCCACCGGCTCGACCGGCTCACCGCCGGCCTGGCCATGTTCGTGGTCAGGCCGGAGGACCGCGGCGCCTACCAGACCCTCTTCCGCGACCGGCTGGTCCGCAAGGAGTACCGGGCCGTCGCCCCCTACGACCCGGCGCTGAACCTGCCGCGCACCGTCCGCAGCCACATCGTCAAGGAACGGGGCGTGATCGCGGCCCGCGAGGTCGACGCCCCGCCGAACAGCGAGAGCCGGATCGATCTGCTCGACCACCGCGACGGCCTCGCCTGCTACCGGCTCCGCCCGCTCACCGGACGCACCCACCAGCTGCGCCTGCACATGTGCGGGCTCGGCGTGCCGATCCTCGGCGACCCGGTGTACCCGGTGGTGCTGCCCGAACCGGCTCCGGACGACTTCCGCCGCCCGCTCCAGCTCCTCGCCTCCGCTGTCGAGTTCACCGACCCGCTGACCGGCCGCGAGTGCCGCTTCGAGAGCCGCCGCACCCTGTCCGCCTGGACCGACCCGGAGAGCTGGGCTCTCGGCGCGTCCTAGGTTCGGCGAACGACGGGCCCCTGGGCCCGGTGGCCGGTCCGCCGTCCGGCCCCGTGGCGCGATCGCGGGGCCGTGAACGCGGCACTGCCCACCGCTCCGCACTCCTCGGGAGTCTCGCGGGCCCCGGGTGCCCGCGAGACCGGCTCACGACCGTGATCACAGGAAGTCGAACGCCGGGATGCCGACAGGGTCAGGCCCGGACACCGACGCGGTGCCCGTGGCGGTGTCGACCGTGCTGCCGCTGCCGCTGCCGCCGCCGACCCGTTCCGGACGCCGACGATCCGGACCGGCCGGCTCCGAACCCGGAGGCATCCGAGGACGAGGACGAGTCGGTCTCGTCCGACTCTTGGTCGGAGCCTTCCGGCGCTGAGGCCAGCACGTCGATCCGGCCCATCTGGCCGTGCGAGGAGTGCACCAGGTGGTGGCAGTGATAGACGTACTGGCCCGGGTAGTCGCCCCAGGTCATGGCGATCCGGACGGTCTCGCCCGGATGGATCGGGACAGTGTCCTTCAACCCGGCCTCGGCCGGGCCGACCGGCTCCCCGTCGCGGTCCAGCACCCGGAACCGCACCAGATGGGTGTGGAAGGAGTGGGGGGCGTGGAAGACCCCGGCCGGCCGGCGGGTGAGGTGATTGTGGATCGTCCAGATCTCGCTGGAGCCGAGGGTGGTCCGCACGTCGGTCCGGTCCGGGTCGTACTTGCGCCCGTTGATCCTGGTGTCCGGGAAGGTCGTCAGCCAGAACTCCCGGTGCACCGTCGCCTCCGGGACCGGCGGCAGGGTGGCCAGGACGTCCGGGATCCGGCTACGGTCCTCGGCCTCCCGGGTGATGTCGAAGCGCAGCACCTCGGACCGCTCGCTCTCCAGCGCGGCCGTGTTCTCCAGCACCACCGATTCGCCGACCGGGTAGCGGGCGAAGTCCACCACGATCTCGGCGCGTTCGGCGCCGGCCAGGGTCAGTTCCTCCAACTGCACCGGCCCGGCGAGCAGCCCGCCGTCGGAGGCGATCTGGGTGAACGGCTCGCCGTCGGCGAGGCGCAGCGATATGTGGCGGTTGGGTGAGACGTTGAAGACCCGCAGGCGGTACTTGCGCGCCGCCACCTCGAAGTAGGGCCGCTCCTTGCCGTTGACCAGCATGTGCGGGCACTCGTACGGGTCGGTGTAGACCAGCCTGCCGTCCGTCTCGATCCGGGCGTCCCGGATCAGCAGCGGGATGTCGAACTCGCCGCTCGGCAGCGGCAGGCCGCTCTCGTGCGGGTCGCTGATCAGGTAGGCGCCGGCCAGACCGCGGTAGACGTTCTCGGCCTCCAGCTGGTGCGCGTGGTCGTGGTACCAGAGCGAGGCGGCCACCTGTTCGTTGGGGTAGCGGTACTCGCGGGTCTCGCCGGGCTCGACGAGGTCCATCGGCAGGCCGTCGTACCGCGACGGCACATTGCCGCCGTGCAGGTGGACGGAGGTGTGCACGCTCAGGTCGTTGGTCTGCTGGACCACCACCTCCCGGCCCTTGACCGCCCGGATGGTCGGCCCGGGGAAGCAGCCGCCGAAGGTCCGGACGGTGGTCAGCAGCCCCTTGACGATCTCCACCTCCGTCTCGGCCATCCGCAGCCGGTACAGGTCCGAGGAGTCCGTCCGCGACACCGGACTCAGCACCGGGGGCACCCGCATGGCGTGCTCGAAGGGGACGATCCGGGCGGCCCGCCCCCTGGGCCCCGACCTGGCCGGACCGGCCGGCAGTGCGGCCGGCGCGGCATGGGCCGGGCTCGGTGTGAGGCCCCAGGGGAAGAGGGCAGCCACAGGGCCGCCTACGGCGGCGGCCCTGAGGAGGTCTCGTCGGTTCAGCATCCTCGGTTTCTCCGTCCAGGACTCGGCGGTCGGTACGCCGCCAGCAGGTGGTCGCCGGTCGTGGCGTCCGTCCGCCCCGCCCAGCGGCTGCTGCGCCCACGACGGTGCACGGCCGGGCGCGGATCGTGGCAACAGCGCTGCGCTCCGTCACCGCCCCTCGGGCTCAGTATCAGTGAGCTTCGTGCGCTCCGCATCGCGACCGAACCTGCCGGGAACCAGGGCGCCCCCCTCGGGACGGCCGGCGGCCACTTGGCGGGGGCGGGGGGAGCCCCGGGTGCGCTCCCGGCAGCCGGCCGCGCTCGTCGGGCATGGCCGAGGCGTGCCACCGGCGCCGGTCGGTCAGGCGGTGGCCGGCACGGCATTGGTGGCGGCGACCGCGGGGCGGACCGCTCTGGCCAGGGCCACGGCATCGCCCTCGGCCCAGATGTGGGTGAAGAAGAGGCGCGGTTCGTCCGTCAGACCGTGGTTGTGGAGTTCGACCAGGTCGATACCGCCCCTCCGCAGCGCCGCGTGCGCCTGCTGGACCTCGGCGGCGACCATGGAGAGATCGCCGCTGAGCGCGGCCCGTCCCCCGCCGAGCGGCTGGAAGTTGAAGGCCGAGGTCGCGCCCAGGCCGGTCGGCAGGACGTGCCCCTCCTCCATGATGGTCTCGCGGCGGACGAAGATGCAGGCGTAGACGTCCTCGCTGCTCGTGCCCTTGGCGCCCAGCGCGGCATCGATGCCGGCGGTGTCCAGATCGAGGGGGCGGTGCGGGTGGGGCCGGGGCGGGTGGGGCGGTGGAGTGCCGGTGGAGTCGAGCGCGGTCCGCAGCCCGCGGGCCAGTGCCGCGGCATCATGGCCGTGTGCGCAGACATGGGTCCACCAGACGTCAGGAGTCTGGGCCGGCAGGTGTTTGTGGATGGCGGTCTGGGCGATCCCGTGGGCATGGAGGGCGTCGGTCAGGGCCGGCAGTTCATCTGCGGTGACCACCAGATCGCCCATCAGCAGCGTGCCGCCGTCGTCGTACCGGGCGAAGGAGACGTGCGAGCCCAGTGCGAGCCCGGTGCTGACGACGACGCCGCGGCTGACCACGTGCAGGTCGTGCCGGGGGAAGGGCGTGTGGTGGTAGGTCCCGCGGATGAGCCTGCCCGGCCGGCCGAGAGCCCGCACGACGTCGACCCAGTCCGCCTCGGTGGTGGGCACCGGGGTGGGCACCGGCACGGCCGGTTGACCACCGCCGGGAGCACGGGCCATAGCCGACTGTACGGCGGTGTCACCTCCCAGGCCGACCAGCACCGACGCCAGCCCGGCCGCCGCCAGCAGCGGCCGTCGTGGGACAGTGGCGGGAATACTTTTCCCGGGCGTTCCGTCTCCGATCTTCACAGGCACACCTCCAGAGCCGAAGGCAAACACAGGAGTCGGTCCCCGCGTTGTTGCCATGGCGGTGCGCCGGCACCGGACCCCGTCCGGATCGACCGGTCGGGGTACGCCGGCGGCCGGACGGGCGGCCGGATGGAGGAGCGGGGGCACGGGACGGTAGCCACCCGACAGCGCCACCCGGCACCCTGGGCGACCGGCCCGGCCCCGGAAGGTGGAGCGCTCTCCTTCGCGCGTCAGGAATCGGACGATGCCCAGGTGCCCAGGGACATCTCGGCGGTGATACCCGGGCCGAACCCGGCCAGCAGCCCGTGGTGGCCGTCGAGAGCCGACCTCTCGTCGAACATCCGGGCCAGGGCGTCGAGCACGACCGCACTGGCGATGTTGCCGTACTCGGTGAGGGTGGCCCGGCTGAAGCGGAACGCCTCGGACGGCACCTCCAGGAAGTGGCTCAGGTCGTCCAGGATCCGTGGGCCGCCGGCGTGGACGATGTAGAAGTCCAGCCTGCCCACGTCCCACTGGTGCTGCTCCGCCACCGCACGCAGGGCCGGGCTGAGGGGCTCCATCGTCCCCGGCACCCGTCTGTCCAGCTGGAAGTGGAACCCGGTGGAGCGGACCGCGTAGGAGATCCACTCCTCGGTGTGCGGGATGAGGTAGGAGCCGTTACGCTCCAGCCGGATCCCGGTCCCGCCCTCGCCCCGGACCACGGCGGCGGCGACCCCGTCGCCGAACAGGCCGTTGGACAGCAGCGATCCCACGCCCAGGTCGGTGGGCTGGTAGCACAGCGAGCAGAACTCGCAGGCCACGATCAGCACGTTGGCGCCCGGGTAGGCCGAACAGAAGTCATGGGCCCGGTTCACCGCCGCACCGCCGGCCGCACAGCCCAGTTGTGCGATCGGCAGCTGCCGGGTCTCCGGCCGGAAGCCCAGCTTGTTGATCAGCCACGCCGTGAGCGACGGCATCATGAAACCGGTGCACGACACATAGATGATCAGGTCGATCTGTGACGGCTCCACTTGGGCATGTTCGAGGGCCCTGACCACGACCGTCGGGACGCGGGCCCTGGACTCGGCCTCGAAGACGGCGCTCCGCTCGTCCAGCCCCGGGTGCTTCAGCACCACGTCGATGGGTTGGATCAGATGCCGCTTCCGCACTCTGGTGTTCTTGATGAGGCGCAACGCCAGATCGAGCTGGGGATGGTCGTGGTGGAGTCGGCGTGCCAGTTCGAGGGTTTCCTCGTTGGTGATGACGTGCTCTGGCACAGCTATCGCCGGTTTACACAGAACGGCCATGGGACTGCCTCCTGACGGGCGGAGTTCCCGGTGAGCCCTCGGCCGGGCGGGGAGTTCATCACTCGACGGCAGCCGCTGCGAGCCGGACGCGTCGAGACGGCGCGGCGGCGGGATTCACCGGGGGGCCCAACAGCACGGCGGACGAGCCGGCAGGGCGAGGATCGGATGCTCGCCGTGCGGGCGGTCGTGTCGGCCGCGAGCTGGTTCGAGCCACATCACCCCAATGTACGGAAGGTGGGTTCGCCGCGCACGTCGGCCCGCGCACCTCCGAGGTGCGCGGGCCGACGTGCGCGGCGATGCCGGAAGCGGGGTCGCGGCAGGCCGGCGCCGGAGCGTGGGGGCACCGTCACCAGGTGACGGGCAGCGCCAGCGGATAGCGCCAGATCGACGTGGTGTTCCACGCCAGCTCCGCGGCCGGCTTCGCCAGGGCGATCCTGGGGAAGCGGTCCAGCAGGGTCCCGAGGGCGACTTCGAGTTCGGTGATGGCCAGCGGTTGGCCGAGGCAGTGGTGCGCGCCCCAGCCGAAGGTCATGTGGGAGGGGCTGGTCCGCTCCAGGTCCAGCTCGTCAGGCCGGTCGAATTTGCGGCCGTCCCGGTTGGCGGTCAGGTAGGAGACGTGCACGATGTCCCCCGCCGGGATCGTCACCCCGCTCAGCTCCACGTCCTCAAGGGCCACCCGGGGGATGCCGACGCCCTTGCGGAAGGGGATGAAGCGCAGCATCTCGTGGATCACCTGGGTGAGCATCTCGGGCCGCTCGCGCAGGACGGCGCGCACGTCGGGCCGGGTGAGGATGGTGTACGAGAGGTTGCCGAGCTCGTACGTCGTGGTGTCCTGGCCGGTGATCAGCAGGACCATGGCCATCACGGTGAGTTCCTTCTCGTCGAGGACCTCGTCGCCGTCGCGGGCCGTGGCCAGGGCGCTGATCAGGTCGTCACCGGGGTTCCTGCGCCGTTCGGCCGTCAGCTCGGCGAAGTACGCCCGCAGGTCGGCTTTGGCCCGCACCGCGTCCGGCTTGTTGGCCAGGCCCACGTTCATCATCGTCCGGGCGTTGGCGCGCAGTTGTGCGCTGTCGGCCTCGGGGATCTCCAGGACCTCGCAGATCGTGATCAGCGGGAGCGGGTGGGCCAGGTGCTCCATGAGGTCGGCCGGGGAGCCCTGGTCCCGCATGCGGTCCAGCAGCTCGTCGACCACGTGCTGGGTACGGTCCCTCATCCGCTCGATGTGGTCGGGTGTGAAGCCCTTGGACACCAGGCTGCGCAGGCGGGCGCTGGCAGGCGGGTCCATGACGTTGATCGCCTCGGCCTGGACGATCGGCTCGGGAGTCATGCGCGGAAAGTCCCGGCCGACGACGGCGTGCCGGCTGAAACGCCGGTCGGTGGTCACCGTACGCACGTCGTCGTACCCCGTGACGAGCCAGGCCGCCCCCTCGCCGTAGGGGAGGCGGATGCGGCTGACCGGTGCCTCGTTCATGAGCTGCCGGAGCGTCGGGTCGAACTCGAGGGCCTCGGCGAAGTCGAACGGGCAGTTCCGTGGGCTGGAGTCGGTGGACATGCGGACCTCCAGGTCTGGGCCGTGCAGGCCGGATGGGAAGGTGGATGGAACGGGCGGAGCACCGGTACCCGCTCGGTCGGCCGTACACACCGGTGGACGCGCGGGACCGCCGGTAATTCATCCGGGCTGATCAGCGGCAGGAGCGCCGGTACCCCGCGGACGGCGATCCGACAGCGGACGATCCGGCGATCACGGCCGCCGGGCACGGCGTCCCCGTCCGGCCGACCCGGCCCGGGCGGCCCTGCCCTCCACGCACGATGTCGCCCTGGCCGCCGGGCGCCGGCCCGCCGCGGCATCGACCACGTCCTGCACCGGTCTCGGCGGCGCCGCCGACGCCGACACCAGGCCCGCACCACCCGCGCAAACGCCGAGGCCACAGTCCTGGAACCGAACCCCGTCACGTGGGACACCGTCGCAGTACTAGGCCCAACGGACGACGGGGTCCCCGGCCCGGTGGCCGATCCGCCGCCCGAGCCCGCGGCGCGATCGTGGGGGCATGAACGCAGCACAGCGCACCGCCGCACCGCACGCCGCCCCCGTCGCCCTGGTCACCGGAGCCTCTCGCGGCCTCGGTCTGGCCCTCGCACGCGCCCTCGCCGCCGACGGCTGGCAGCTGGTGATCACCGCCCGGGACGCGGCCGGACTCGCCGCCGCCGAGGCCGAACTGGCCGTCGTCACCAAGGTCGTCGCCCTGTCCGGCTCCGTCGTCGACGACGACCACCGCGCCCACCTGACCGAGGCCGCCGAGCGGCTCGGCGGCGTGAGCCTGCTGGTCAACAATGCCGGAACGCTCAACGGCGCCCCCGGCCCCGGCAGGGAGCCGCTGCCCCGGCTGGCCGACTTCCCGCTGCCGGACCTGTTGGAGACCTTCGAGGTCAACGTGCTCGCCCCGATCGCCCTCACCCAGCTCGTCCTACCCCAGCTGCGCGCCCACGCCGGCGCCGTGCTCAACATCAGCTCCGACGCCGCCGTGGTGCCCTACCGCGGCTGGGGCGGCTACGGCGCCAGCAAGGCCGCCCTGGACCTCGCCAGCGGGGTACTCGCCCGGGAGGAGACGGAGTTGCGGGTCTGGGCGGTGGACCCGGGGAACATGCGCACCCGGATGCTCCAGGAGGCCAGCCCCGGCGAGGACATCTCCGGCGAGCCGCTGCCCGAGCAGGTGGCGCCGGTCCTGCTCGGCCTCCTGCGCGACCGCAGGCCCTCCGGGCGCTACCGCGCCGCGGACCTGGCCGCTCCGTCCGCGGACCTCGCCGGCCCCGCCGCAGACCCGGCCGTCCCCGCCGAGGACCGGGGCGGGCGATGACGGCACCCACCGACCTCGACCCCGCCGACCTCCCCCTCGGCTCCGACCTCGTCGTCCCGCCCGAACTCTCCGCCCGCGCACCGGCCGAGGCGCGCGGCACGGCCAGGGACGGCGTCCGGATGCTGGTCGGCCGGCGCGCCTCGGGCGGAGTCGAGCACCGCCGCTTCACCGACCTGCCCGAGGTGCTGCGACCGGGGGACCTGCTGGTGGTCAACAACTCGGCCACCGTACCCGCCGCGCTGCCCGGCCGGCTGCCCGACGGCACCCCGGTCGTGCTGCACCTCTCCTCCGCCCAGCCGGACGAATCAGGAGCCCACCTGGTCGAGTTGCGTCGGGTGGTGCCGGGGGAGGCGGCGGCCCACTACCCGCCGGAGGAGTCGCCGGCCCGCCCGGGTCTGCCGGTCTCGCTGCCCTCGGGCGGCGCGGCGGTGCTGACCCGGCCCTTCACCGCCCGCCTCTGGCGTGCCGAACTTGCTCTGCCCGTCCAGCTGTTGCCGTACCTTGAGCTGCACGGCCGGGCGATCCGGTACGGCTACGTGGACCGTGACTGGCCGATCGAGGCCTACCGAACGGTCTTCGCCACCGTTCCCGGCAGCAGTGAAATGCCCAGTGCCGCCCGCCCGTTCAGCTCCGAGGTGGTGGCCCGGCTGGCCGGTCGGGGCGTGCTCCTCGCGCCGGTCACCCTGCACACCGGGGTGTCCTCGCCCGAGGCCCACGAGGCACCGTACGCCGAACGGTTCCACGTCCCGGCCGCCACCGCCCGCCTGGTCGGCCACGTCCGGGCCGGGGGCGGCCGGGTGATCGCCGTCGGCACCACCGTGGTCCGCGCCCTGGAGTCCGCCGTCGCCCCGGACGGAACCGTCCAGGAGGCCCGCGGTTGGACGGAGTTGGTCATCACACCGGAGCGCGGCGTGCGCGCCGTGGACGGCCTGCTCACCGGTTGGCACGAGCCCCGGGCCTCCCACCTGCTGATGCTCGCCGCCGTCGCGGGCCGCCCGCTGCTGGCCTCCTGCTACCGCGAGGCGGTCCGACACCGCTACCTGTGGCACGAGTTCGGTGACGTCAACCTGCTGCTGCCGGACTGATCCGGGCCGCTCACCACGGGCGGGAACGGGCCGGCGGCCGTCGCGGCGGCCCGACGTCCCTCCGTCGTTCAGGAGGCCGTTCACGCGGGCGGCCGTTCACGCGGGAAGCCGTTCACGAAGGCGGTGTGACCCCCGGGGGCAGCTCCAGCTCGAACCAGACCACCTTGCCGTCCTGGGTCCGGCGGCTGCCCCAGCGGTGCGCGAGCTCGTTGACCAGGTGGATGCCCCGCCCGCCCTCGTCCTCGCTGCGGGCGCGGCGGATCCGCGGCACCTCGGGCTCCTGGTCGGCGACCTCGACGGTGAGCACCCGGTTGCAGTACAGCCGCAGCTGGGTGGGTGATCCGGCGTGCACCAGGGCGTTGGTGATCAGTTCGCTGGTGAGCAACTCGGCCCAGTCGGTGAGTGCTTCGAGCCCCCAGGCGGCCAGCGTCTCGCGGGTGAAGCGGCGCGAGTGGGCGACCATCGCGTGGTCGCCGGTGAGCGGCAGGGTGGCGATCCGGTCCGCGCCGCGCGGGCGGACCTGCGCCATGATGACGGCGATGTCGTCCTCGCCGGTGGTCTCGGTGAGCCGGGTCAGGACGGCGTCGCAGGTCTGCTCCAGTGAGCCGCGCCGGTCGGCGACGGTCCGGCAGAGCAACGCCAGCCCTTCGTCCAGGTCCTGGCCGCGGCGTTCGACCAGCCCGTCCGTGTAGAGGGTCAGGATGCCCTCCTCGGGGAGGGTGAACTCGGCGCTCTCGAAGGCGACTCCGCCCACCCCCAGGGGGGTGCCGGACGGCAGTTCGACCAGGCGCGCCCGCCCCTCGGTGTCGGCGACCACGGGCGGCAGGTGCCCGGCGCTTGCCGCGGTGCAGCGGCGGTCCACCGGGTCGTACACCACGCAGACGCAGGTGGCGAACTGTCCCTCGCCGACCGTCGCGGTCGCCTCGTCCAGCCGGTACAGCACCCGGGCTGGCTCCAGGTCGAGGGTGATCAACGTCCTTGCGGCGGTTCGGAGTTGACCCATGGTTGCGGCAGCCCGGATGCCGTGGCCCATCACGTCGCCGACGATCAGTGCGACCCGCCCGGAGGACAGCGGCACCACGTCGAACCAGTCGCCGCCGACCTCGCTGACCACGCTGCTGGGCAGGTAGCGGTAGGCGATCTCCAGGCCGAGGGTGCGGTGCACCTCCTGCGGCAGCAGGCTGCGCTGGAGGGTCAGCGCGGTGTCCCGCTCGCGGCGGTAGAGCCGGGCGTTGTCGATCGCCAGCGCGGTGCGGGCGGCCAGTTCCTCGGCCAGCGAGCGGTCCGCCGGCCCGAACGGCGCCGGGTTGCGGGTGCGGACGAACTCCGCGCCGCCCAGCACGTGTCCGCGTGCCACCAGCGGCACCATCAGGTACGAGTGCACCCCGGCGTCCAGGCTCGGCTGCACCCGGTCCGGCGAGGCGACGATCCGGCGCAGCTCCTCCTCGGTCACCTCGGCGACCAGGATCGAACGCCGGGTGCGCAGGCTCTGCGCGTACAGGTCGGCCGACTCCGAGGTCTCGCCCACCAGGTCGGCCGCCCCCTGCAGGTTGCCGTCCTGGCCGGTGCCATCGACCGCCACCGTCCGCATCAGCACCGGGCCCGCCGCCGGGACCGCCCCGGGCTCCTCGCCGCTGAGCAACGCCTCGCGCAGGTCCACGGTCGCGAAGTCGGCGAAGCGCGGGAGCACCACCTCCACCAACTCCCGGGCGGTGCGGTGCAGATCGAGCGTCGTGCCGATCCGGTTGCTGGCCTCGTTCAGCAGCGACAGCCGCTGCTGGGCGGCCCAGGCCTCGTCCAGCGCCCGCTGCCGGGCGGCGGCCGCGTCCCGCTCGCGGGTGAACAGCAGCGCGTTGTCGATCGACACGGCCGCCCGCACCGCCAACTCCCCGGCCAGCGCCACGTCGTCCTCCTCGTACGGGCGCTCGACCAGGGTGCGGTAGAAGCCCGCCACGCCGACCGCGGCGCCGCGCGCGATCAGCGGGACCACCATGAACGACAGCACGTTCTGCTCCCGTACGGCCGCGGTGCGCACCGGGTCCTCGGCGAACCAGGCCATCCCCTCCTCGTCCATCCGCGGCACCAGTACCGGCCTGCGGTGGGCCAGGCTCCACGCGTACGGCGAACCGGGCAGGAAGCGGTGCAGATTGCCGGTGCGATTGATCGGCGCCATGGTCGAGCCGGGCACCGAGTGGAAGGCCATCCGCCGCAGCAGCGCCGAACCGTCCGCCGGGGCGGTCGCCTCGCGCTCGCCGCGGACCAGATCCTCCAGCACCTCCACCACCACCGTGTCCGCCAGCGTCGGCGTCGCCACCTCGGCCAACTCCTCGGCGGTCTGGGCGAGATCGAGCGTGGTGCCGATCCGGGCGGAGGCCTCGTTGACCAGCGCCAGACGCTCCTGCGCGGCCTTGGCCTCGCGCAGCGCCTGCTGCCGGGCCAGCACGGTCTGGTGCTGGCGCAGGTACAGCCGGGCGTTGTCGAGCGCGACGGCCGCGCGCGAGGACAGCTCGTCGCCGAGCGTGATGTCCGCCGCCGCGAAGGACTCCCGCGCGCCGCGCCGCGAGTACACCACCATGCCGAGCGTCGTCCCGCGTGCCACCAGCGGGGTGATCCGCACCGAGCGCGGGCGGTCGCCGAGGTAGGCCTGGCGGTGGCTCTCGTCGATGCGCTCGCCCAGCATCGGCAGCTCCCAGGACGGCACCACCACCGTGCGCCCGCCGGTCAGCGCCCGGGCGTACGGGGAGTCCGGCAGCAGCTCGTACACGGCGTCCAACGGCAGCGCCCCGGCCGGGTAGAGCGCGTCGGCGGAGGCGATCGCCAGACGGCGCACCCGCACCGGGGCGTCCGGCGCGGGCGGCTCGACGCTCAGGCCGGCCACCAGCTCCTCCAGCCCGAACACCGCGCTGATGTCGGCGACCCTCGGCACCATCGCGTCGACCAGCTCCCGGGCGGTCTGCCGCAGGTCCAGCGTGGTGCCGATCGAGGCGGTCGCGTCGACCAGCAGCGACAGCCGCTCCTGGGCGCGGGCCGCCCTGGCATCGGCGTGGAACCGCTCGGTGATGTCGATGACCGTGGCGCACACCCCGAGCACCCGGCCGCCACGGTCCTTCAACCGGAAGTAGGAGGCCGACCAGGCGTGGTCGTGGTTCGGGTCACCCGGGGTGCGGCCGTGCGCGAGGTCGTCGACCACCGGCTCGCCGCTCTCCAGCACCCGGCGCATCACCGCCTCGGACTCGGGGCCGTTGATCCTCGGCAACACCTCGGTGAGCCGCCGGCCCAGCGGTTCCTTCGTGCCCAGGCCGTTCGCCTCCGCCAGCGCTTCGTTCAGCCGGACGAACCGCAGATCGGTGTCGAACACCGCCATGCCGACCGGGGACTGGGTGAAGAACCCGTCCAGCAGGGCCAGGTCGGCCTGGAGCCGGTGCAGCGTGGTCACCTCGGAGGCGATCGCCAGCACCATAGGGGCGCCGCCCGGGCCGCGGATCGGATGGGTGCGGAACTCCAGGTTCACCAGGTGCCCGTCCCGGTGCCGCACCGGGAACACCCCGGACCACGACCGGCCCGCCAGGATCTCCTGGAACAGCCCGAGCACCTCCGACCGCTGCTCCTCGGCAGCCAGCAGCGTCGCCGCCCGGGCACCCACCGCCTCCTGCGCGGGGTGTCCGAGCAGCGCCTCCGCGTCACTGCTCCAGTGCAGGATCCGCCCGTCGGCGTCGATCAGCGCCGTGGCGATCGGCACCATCAGCAGGGCGTCCTGCTGCGGCTGCCCCGCGCGCTGCGCGTAGTCGTCCACCATGGCCAGAGAACCGTCCCAGAAACCGTCCGGAGATCGTTCCCACCAGCCCTGCCATCTTCGCACGCGGCCCCGGGCGACCGCTCACCGTGGCAGCAGCCGCTCCAGGAGGAACTCCTGCCACCGCTCGGGTTCGGCCCGCAGCGACTGGACCAGGTAGCGCCCGGGCGGCACCTCGACGATCAGGTACTCGCCGCTCTCCAGGGCGTCCGTACCGTCCTGGAACACGTCCACGAGCAGGTACCGCCCGGCGGCCAGCTCGAGGACCGGCCCGTCCTCCCAGATCCCGGAGCGCAGCGCCTCACGCACCAGCGGCCGGACGGCGTCCGAGCACTCGGCGAACAGCGGCCGCACGAACACCCGCTCCTCCGCCAGCCACCCGACCGGCAACGGCTCCCCGCCCAGCACCAGCACGTCCCCGTGCCCGGGCACCGGATGGCCGACCGCGTACTCCGCGGCCGCGTCCACCACCGCCTCCTCGCAGCCCGTCCAGCCCTCGACCGCACCCTCGGGACACAGCACGAAGAACCCCGAGTCGGTCCCGTCCAGCCAGCCCTGCTCCACCGTGATCACGCGGGCATCCTCGCACGTCACCGCCACCACGGGCCTGGCCTGGCCTGCCCGGGCCGGGCAGGGCAGGGCCGGTGGCAGCACCGACGGCGGGGCCCTACGGGGCAGGGGAGCGGGTGGGTACCGCAGACCACGGAGCGGCCCGACTCCGGGGCCCGAGCGTCGGCGGGGGCCGCCGGCGCTCGGGCCGACGACCCCGACCAGGGGGTGTCCGTCACCGGGTGAAGCGCACCTCCGGGTTGGCGGTGCTCGGGCCGTCGAGCAGCGGCTGCGGGACGCCCTTCAGTTGGAGGTCGAGGAACGCCCCGACGTACTGCCGGGTCAGGGCGACGGCGCGCTGACCGGCGATGGTGGTGTCCGGGCCCTTGGGGATGCCGAGCCCGTCGAAGAAGATCGGGAAGTCGGTGAAGCTGCCGTGGTCGGTGCCGTCGATGGTCAGCCAGCGCTTCCAGCCGTCCAACCGGGGCCAGCTCTTGATCCAGCTGTCGTCCTCGGCGCCGTCGGGGATCGGGTGGCCGACCATCAGGTACGGCTTGCCGCCGATGCCGGACTCGGGCACCAGGTAGTCCATGCTGCCGTCCAGGTCCACCCCGGCCCGGATGCGGTCGTCGCTGAGCAGGGCCGGGACGGTGGCGGCGCCGCCGGCGGAGTGCCCGGCCATGGCGATCCGGTCGCGGTCGATCAGGCGGGCGTAGCGCCAGGCCGGGTGCGGGCGGTCGGTCAGCTGGTCGATGACGAAGGAGACGTCCTTGGCCCGGCTCGCGTCCAGGCCCGCCCAGGCCTCCTGGGTCCTCAGTTTCCCGCACAGGTCGCAGGGGAGCGTCCGCCCGTCGGGGAAGGTGGTTCCGGTGTTCTCGTAGGTGTGGTCGACCAGTGCGACGACGTAGCCGCGGCTGGTCAGGTCCTCGGCGAGGCTGCTGAGCGAGGCCCGGGGCATGGTGAAGCCGGGCGACAGGACCACCAGCGGGTAGTGGCCGCCCTGTGGGCGCGCCCCGGTCTCGGCCCACGTCCGGGTGCCGGACACGGCCTCGGTCGGGATGGTGTTGCCCGGCAGCTTCCCGTCGAGCAGCGCCCGGGCGGCGGCGGGTGTCATGTACGGGGCGGGGGTGCCCGTCCCGGCGTGCGCGGGGTAGTACATCGAGACCATGAGCTGGCGCGGACCGGCGGAGGGCACCCACGGGTCCGGACGGGTCCGGTCCACCAGGTGCAGGACCTCCTGCCCGACCGCGAACGGCCCCGTCGGGCGGGGGAGTTCGATCCGGGTGGCGACCTGGCCGGTCGGTGCGGCCGAAGCGGTGGCGGTGGCGGTGGCGGCGGGCGGCGCGGCCAGGGCGGGCGCGGCAGCGGCGACGGACAGTGGCAGCGCGAACAGCAGGGCCGCCGCGGCGGCGGTCGTACGAAGTCGGCTCATGTCAGTGACGGTAGGCGGTGGGAAAGGGAGTTGACCTCCACTCAGCGGTGTACTGATCCCTTCCGGGATGGGGCCATGGCGCCCCTTAGGGGTGGCCTTGGGGAGCGGCGGCTCAGGCGGGGCATCCGAGAGGGCGGTCGTCCAACGGCGGTCGTCCGAGGGCGGTCGTCCGACGGTGGGTCAGCCGGGGGAAGCCGTCCGGAGGTCCTCCAGGAAGTCCGCGGCCGCACGGGCGTTGGGCACCGGGAAGGTGAGCGGCAGGCCGGCCGAGTGCGTCCGGATCTCCAACTCGCCGAGTCCGGACATCCGGGCCGAGCGCACCTCCGTCCACCGGTGGGCCTCCGTCGCGGCGAGCGGGTGCGGTGGCCGGTACACCAGCCCGTGGGCCGTCACCGTCAGCCGCCCCCGTCCGAAGCGGACGCTCCCCTCGGTGCGCAGCGTCTCGTGCAGCGCGGCCCGGAACCCGGGGGAGAGGCGCTCCTCCAGCTCCCGGAACAGCCCGCCCAGCCCGCGCAGGTGCGCCAGCACCAGCGGCTCGTCCGCGCCCGCCGGCCATATTCGCCCGTACTCGTGCACCCCGCGCGGCCCTCCGGGGGAGTACTCCGTGGCCTCCACCGCGGACCAGGGCAGCGACTCCTCGCCGCCACCGGCCGAGACCAGCACCAGCCCGCCTTCGTGGACCCGTACGGACCGCAGCCCGCACGACGGCCGCAGCCGTTCGTACCCCGTCACCGCCACCACCGCGACGGCGGCCAGCAGGGGCGCGGGCCACCAGTCGCCGAGTGTCAGGCAGATCGCCAGGGAGAGGGCCACCCCGCAGGAGTGCAACCACACCCGCGCCGACCGGGACAGCGGCCGGAAGCGCCGGTACACCCGCACCACCGGGCCGAGCCGACCGGCGGAACCGGCAGGCCCGGCCGAACCGGCCGAACCGGCCGAGCCGACCGTCTCGGCCGCGTCGGTGGCACCGGCCGACCACACCCGCGTCGGCGACCACGTCACCGCCATGTCGGCCCCCTTTCGCTCGGTGGATTCCCCTGTCGGAACCGCGGCTGACGGATCCCCAGCATCGACCGCCCGCCGCCCCTGGCGGCAGTGCCAATCAGCACCTTTTGGCCCGAATCGCCCCCGCCATCATCGCGCCCCGGCCGAGAGCTCCCGTCACTGGGGTGGTGACGAACGGGACCGGCGCCTCCCTGGCCGGGCGCCAACGCCTGCCAGGGCACCAACCCCCACCCGGGCCGCAGCACAACCGTCGACAGCACAACCGCCGGCAGTACAACCGTCACACCGAGCTCCTTCCGCTCCACGGGCCCCTCGGGGGAGCCGCAACCATCGGATGCTCAGGATCGACTCCTCGCCGGGCCCGCCGACAGTGCCGATCGGCACATCCGACGGAAGGGCGGACCCCCGCGCCCTCACCCCGCCGGCGCGAACCCGTTCTGCAGCCTGCGCAGCAGCGCCGTGCCCACCGGATCGGCCGACCGGCGGGTGTTGACCAGCACCACCACGCCCACCTGCTTCTCCGGGTCGAAGGCCACGAACGAACGGAACCCGCCCGTGCCCCCGTTGTGCCAGACCTGGAGGTGCCCGCCCTGCTGGGTGTGCAGCCGGTGCCCGAGCCACCCCAGGTGCGTCCAGGCGAACGGGTTGACCCGGTGGCGGGTCTCCCGGGTGAGCGCGATCGCCGGCGACAACGGCGCGTCCGGCGAGCGTTCGGCGGCCAGTTGGGCGCGCAGGAACACCACCAGGTCGGCGGCGGTCGACCGGAGCCCGCCCATGCCGGGCAGGGCTGCGAAGCTCCAGTGCGGCACCGGCCGGCCGCCCGGGGTGTGCCCGTGCGCCAGCCGCGCGGACCGCTCCCCGTCCGGCCGCACACAGGTGTCCACCAAGCCCAGCGGTGCGCAGACCTCGCGCGTCACCAATTCCTCGTACCCGAGGCCGGAGCGCTGCGCGAGGGCCAGGCCGAGCAGGCCCGCGCCGAGGTTGGAGTAGCGGAAGCTCCGCCCGGGTGCTGCCCGCAGCCGTGTCCGGGCGAGCCCGTCGAGCACCCGCTCGACGGTGCAGTCGGCGTACGGATCCGCCTTGTTGGGGGACAGCAGCGACTGCCTCACCATGCCCCGGGGCAGCCGGGGGAGCCCCGAGGTGTGGGTGGCGAGGTGCCGCAGGGTGATCGGCTGCGGGCCCTTGGCCGGGACGACGGCCCGCCCGTCCGAGGCCCCGGTGAGCACCTCGGCGAGCGGCTCGTCCAGCCGGACCGCACCGTCGAGGGCCAGCCGCGCGAGCACCAGAGAGGTGAACACCTTGGTGACGGAGCCTGTGTCGAACAGCGTGTGCGGCCCGGGCACCCCGCCGCCCGGCCCCGTCCGCCCGGCGCCACGGATCTCCACCTCGCCGCCGGCCAGCCCGGCTACCACCGCCCCGACGTGTCGGTTCGCGAGCCGGTCGGCCGTCTGCTGCACGAGGCAGGCGAGTTCGTTCATGGTCGCGAGCCTAGGCGCCCCGACCGGCCGGATCGTCCGCCCGGAAAACGATATCCACCCCCGCCGATGCTCCCGCGGACGTACGCCCCGCCGGGGCCCGTACACCCTCGGCGCCTCGCCCGTCCCCCTCCGGTCCCCCTGTCGGTCCTCCTCCGGTACCCCCTCCCGCACCCCCTCGGTCCTCGCTCAGTCCTCCAGCGCCGCCCGCAGCCGGGCCGCGACCTCCGCCGCCCCCGCCTCGTCCGGGTACCGCCGCCGCGGCCAGAAGAACCCGCGCAGTCCGTCCTTCGGATTGCGCGGCACCACGTGGACGTGCAGGTGCGGCACGGACTGGCTGATCCGGTTGTTCGCCGCCACGAAGGTGCCCGCGGCCCCCAGGCCGCGCTCGACGGCCGCCGCCACCCGCTGCACCCGCAGGAAGAACGGCCCGACCTCGGCGGTCGGCAGGTCGGCCAGCGTCGGGTGGTGGGTGCGCGGGACGACCAGGACGTGCCCGGGGAAGAGCGGCCGACGGTCCAGGAAGGCCACCGCCGCCTCGTCGTCCAGCACCCGGTGCGCCGGCTCCTCGCCCGCCACGACCGCACAGAAGACGCAGTCCATCCGTCCATTCAAACCACTGGCGGCAGCCCCGGCACCCCCGCAAACCCCCGTGGAGCCCGCTTCACCTGTCCGGCTGTCGCCCGGGTGCGGCCGCCGCGGTGCCGGGCACACGGTGGCGCCGGGGCCGACGGCGGCCGCATCGAGCGTCCGCGAGGAGGCCCCGCGAGGAGGTGGCCCGGATGTCGGGCGAGTTCGGGATCCACCCACCCCGGCCACCCCCGCGGCCGCCCGCTGCCTCACTCGTACCGGTACAGCAGAGCTTCCCGCTCGTACCGCTCGATGATCTCCAGCGTCAGCGACTCGTCCCGCAGGTGCGAGAGCGTGACCTCCGCCGAACTCGGCTGCGCGTCCGCGGCGAGCCAGTTCTCCGGTTTCCACGCCGAGGACCGCAGGAAGGCCTTCGGGCAGTGCCCGTACACCTCCTCGACGGCGACCACGATCGCGCTGCGCGGCGGCTTGCCGACGGCCGTCAGCTGCCGCAGCAGCTCCGGGTCGGTCGAGACGCAGGCCCGCCCGTTGACCCGCAGCGTGGCGTCCCGGCCGGGGACGGCGAAGAGCAGCCCGACCCGGCCGGTCTCAAGGATGTTGTGCAGGGTGTCCAACCGCTTGTTGCCGGTGGCGTCCGGAATGGCCAGGGTGTACTCGTCGAGCACCGAGACCAGCCCGGCCGGCCCGCCGCGCGGGGAGACGTCGCAGCGCCCGGCGGCGTCCGAGCTGGCCACGAACACCAGCGGGGAGCAGGCGATCAGGCGCCGGGCGACGTCGTGCAGGTGGTCGACCTGCTTGCGGCGTGCCTGGTCGCTCGGCTGCTCGTAGACCTCGCGCAGCTGGGCGGGGTCGCTGAGCGCGCCCGCGTGGAGGGCGTCGAACAGGCTGCCCGGCAGGTTCGGCACGGTGGTTGACGAAACGGCAGATTCCGGTGTGGTCGTCATACCGGGAATGTAGTCGAGGCCGCCCGGTGGCCCCCGTCCCGCCGGTGCCCCGTCACCCTCCTGCGCCCGCCGCCGCCCTTCGCGAAATCCTCTCCCCACCCCTCCCCACCAGCGGTTTTCCGCTCATAATGGGGGCCAGGGACCACTGGGTCGGAGCCCACCACGTCAGCGACCAGCAGATCAGGGACCAGCAGGTCGGCGACCAACAGATCAGCGACCAACAGGTCGGTGACCAGCCGGTCAGGGGGGCCACCGGGCCAAGGGCCAGCGGGACCGGGCGAGGGACGCCAGCCGCAGCCGGAGGTGGTGGTCGTGATCGTCAGAATCTGGACCGGGCAGGTCCTGGCCGGGCGCATCGAGGAGTTCTGCGCGCACCTGGCCGCCCAGGTGATCCCGCAGCTCGGGCGGACCGACGGCTGCTTCGGCGGCGAGCTGCTGCGCTCGCTGTCCGAGGACGGGCACAGGGTGCTGGTGCTGAGCCGCTGGCGCGACGAGGAGGCCCTGCGCGGGTACGCGGGGCCGATGTGGCGGATCCGGCCGGTCTGGTCGGAGGGCGAGTTGAGCTACCTCGCCCACCCGCCGGAGGTCACCCACTTCACCTCGATCACCGACCCCGCCTCCCCATGAGCACCCGCCCACCCCGGGGCGCCGGCCGCACCTCGCTGCTTGCCGCGCATTCCCCGCGGGTCCGTGAAACAGGCCACAGCACGAGGGTCTCCCTGCCGTTGCGCCGTCCGTGGCACAATGACGGCATCAAGCAGTGACGTTCAGCGCACTCCGGGGTCGGTGAAAATCCGAACCGGCGGTTACAGTCCGCGACCCGTCCGCAGCCAGCGGCCGGTTGACCAGGTGAAATTCCTGGACCGACGGTTAAAGTCCGGATGGGAGGCGTGCGCGGGCGGACGAAGAGCAGTACCCGTGGGTCCAGCGGCAGGAGACTGCCTCCCGGGCCCCGGTCAGGTGAACGACGGGAGCGGTGTCTCCCGTGCCGGGTGAGCGATCTCCCGGCGGCCTCGGCATCCCCGGTGACGGGTCGTGCCCCGGGCCCGCGCACCGGTGCCCGTCCGTGTCATCTCCCATGCCGCCCCGGAGTCCGCGCCCCAAGCGCGAGGAGAACCCGGGTGTTCACCGGCATCATCGAAGAGCTCGGCGAGGTCGTGTCGATCCAGGAGATCGGCGACTCTTCCCGGATCCGTCTGCGCGGCCCGGTGGTCTGTACGGGTGCCAGGCACGGCGACTCCATCGCGGTCAACGGCGTGTGCCTGACCGTCGTCGACAGCCCGGACGAACTGGCCGCCGGCACCGGCGAGTTCAGCGCCGACGTGATGGCCGAGACGCTGCACCGCTCCAGCCTCGGCGAGTTGGCGCCCGGCTCCCGGGTCAACCTGGAGCGCGCCATGGCGCTCGGCGCCCGGCTGGGCGGCCACCTCGTCCAGGGCCATGTCGACGCCACCGGGCGGCTGTTGAGCCGCGAGCCCGGCGAGCGCGACGCGGCGGGCAACCTGCGCTGGGAGGTGCTGCGGTTCTCGCTGCCCGAGACCATCTCCCGCTACCTGGTGGAGAAGGGCTCGATCACCGTCGACGGCGTCAGCCTCACCGTGGTGGAGGCCGAGAAGGACAGCTTCACCGTCAGCCTCATCCCGACCACCCTCGCGCTGACCACGCTCGGCGCCAAGGGCGTCGGGGAGAGCGTGAACCTGGAGGTGGACGTGCTCGCGAAGTACGTCGAGCGCCTCCTGGAGTCCCGCACCCTGCCCGGTCTGCCCGGCGCGTCCGACCAGTCCGACCAGTCCAACCCGTCCGACCTCCTGGTCGGCGGAACCCCGGGGGAGTCCCAGTGAGCTGGCTCAGCGGCGAGGCGTTCACCGTCCTCGGCGAACACGTCAAGTGGGCCGACATGATCGGCAACATCCTCGGCCTCGGCGGGCTCGCGCTCGGCTGGCGCCGCTCGGTCTGGAGCTGGCCGGTCCAGCTGCTGTCCGGCGCGGTGCTGATCGCCGCGTACCTCGGCGGCCACGTCCCCGGCCTGATCGGCAAGCAGCTGATCGTGATCGCCACCGCCTCCTGGGGCTGGGCGCAGTGGCAGCGGGGCCGCCGCGAGGGCGGCACGATCGCCGTACGGTTCGCGCGCTGGCCCGAGCGGCTCGTGCTGGTGGCGGGCACGGCGGTCGGCACGGTCGCGCTCGCCCTGCTCTTCACGTCCTTCCCCAGCTTGTCCTGGAGCCCCTGGTCGGACGCCTACATCTTCGTCGGCACGCTGGCCGCGATGGTCGCCCAGGCCCGCGGCTGGGTGGAGTTCTGGTTCGCCTGGATCGCGGTCGACGCGGTCGGCGTCCCGTTCGCCTTCAACAGCGGTTACACCTTCTCCGGCCTCACCTACTCCGTCTACTTCGTCCTGGTGCTGTTCGGCCTGCGCTCCTGGTGGCTGAACACCCGTGAGTCGCGCGCCAAGTCCGCCTCCGTCCCCCAGGGAGCCACGGCATGACCGAGATGACCGAGAACCCGTCCAGCAGCAGCGGCGCCACCCGGCCCGAAGCCCGGCCCGAACCCCAGTCCGAGCCCGAGCTCGTCCTCGACCCGGTCGAGCGCGCGATCGCCGACATCGCCCTCGGCCGCGCCGTGGTCGTGGTCGACGACGAGGACCGGGAGAACGAGGGCGACCTCGTCTTCGCCGCCTCCGCCGCGACCGCCGAGCTGATGGCCTTCACCATCCGCTACAGCTCCGGCGTGATCTGCGCCCCGATGACCGGCGAGGAGCTGGACCGCCTCAGGCTCCCGCCGATGACCCAGGTCAACGAGGACCGCAAGGGCACCGCGTACACCGTCTCGGTGGACGCCCGGGAGGGGGTCGACACCGGCATCTCCGCCGCCGACCGCGCCCGCACCGTACGGCTGCTCTCCTCGCCCGGCACCGAGCCCGGCGACCTCACCCGCCCCGGGCACGTCTTCCCGCTGCGCGCCGTCGAGGGCGGCGTGCTGGTCCGCCCCGGCCACACCGAGGCCGCCGTCGACCTGGCCCGGCTCGCCGGGCTGCCGCCGGCCGGCGCGATCGCCGAGGTGGTCAACGACGACGGCACCATGGCCCGGCTGCCCGAGCTGGTCGCCTTCGCCCGCGAGCACGGCCTCGCGATCATCTCCATCGAGGACCTGATCGCCTACCGCCGCCGCACCGAGCTGCACGTCGACCGGGCCGCCGTCACCGCCCTGCCCACCGCGCACGGGGAGTTCACCGCCGTCGGCTACAAGGGCACCATCGACGGCGTCGAGCACATCGCGCTGGTGGCCGGCGGCCTGGACGCGGAGGGGCGGCTGCCGCAGGACGAGGACGTCCTGGTGCGGGTCCACTCCGAGTGCCTGACCGGTGACGTCTTCGGCTCGCTGCGCTGCGACTGCGGCCCGCAGCTGGAGGCCTCGCTGCGGCGGGTCGCCGAGGCCGGGCGCGGCGTGGTGCTGTACCTGCGCGGCCACGAGGGCCGGGGGATCGGCCTGGCGCACAAGCTGCGCGCGTACGAACTCCAGGAGCAGGGCCGGGACACCGTCGACGCCAACCTGGACCTCGGCCTGCCCGCCGACGCCCGGGACTACAGCATCGCGGCCCAGATGCTGGTGGACCTCGGCGTCCGCTCGCTCACCCTGCTCACCAACAACCCGCGGAAGCTGACCGCGCTCACCGACCACGGGCTCAAGGTCAAGGGGCGCGAAGCCGTCGAGATCGCGCCCGGCGAGCACAACGTGCGCTACCTGCGGACCAAACGCGACCGGATGGGCCACGACCTGCCCGGCCTCGGTTCCTGAACCGACCCCGACCGCGCCTGAACCGACCCCGACCGGGTCTGAACCGACCCCGACCGCGCCTGAACCGACCCCGACCGGGTCCGAATCAATCCCGACCGAAGACAGCCAGCGACAGACCGCACAGACAGGAAGTACGAGACATGAGCGGCCACGGAGCCCCCCAGCTGACCATCGACGGCGCCGCCGACCTCAAGGTCGCCGTCGTCGCCGCCCAGTGGCACGACACCGTGATGAACGGCCTGCTGGACGGCGCCCACCGCGCGCTCAAGGAGCTGGGGGTCGCCGAGCCGACCGTGCTGCGGGTGCCCGGCACCTTCGAGCTGCCGGTCGCCGCCAAGCGCCTCGCCGAGCGCGGCTACGACGCCGTGGTGGCCCTCGGCGTGGTGATCCGCGGTGGCACCCCGCACTTCGACTACGTCTGCCAGGCCGCCACCTCGGGCCTCACCCAGGTCAGCGTGGACACCGGCGTCCCGGTCGGCTTCGGCGTGCTGACCTGCGACAACGAGGAGCAGGCGATCGACCGCGCGGGCCTGCCGGGCTCCGCCGAGGACAAGGGCCACGAGGCCGTCACCGCCGCCGTCGCCACCGCCGTGGTGCTGCGCGCCGCGCCCTGACCCCGGCCGCCCCGGTCCCGGAGGGTGAAACGTCCACTGGACTGTCCACGCTCCGGGACCGTTTACCGTCTGTCCGCCCGCACGCCGTAAGGTGGCCCCATCATGGCTTCGAAGACATTCGAGGAGCTCTTCGCCGAGCTCCAGCAGAAGGCCGCCACCGGCGACCCCTCGTCCTCCCGTACCGCGCAGCTCGTCCAGCAGGGCGTCCATGCGATCGGCAAGAAGGTCGTCGAGGAGGCCGCCGAGGTATGGATGGCCGCCGAGTTCCAGTCGGACGAGCAGACGGCGGAGGAGATCTCGCAGCTCCTCTACCACCTGCAGGTGATGATGATCGCCCGCGGCCTGACGCTCGACGACGTCTACAAGTACCTCTAGACACCCCCGCTCGCCCGAGCTCACCCATCCTCCCAACAGGTAAGGAAGCAACCTCCCATGCTGCGCATCGCCGTCCCCAACAAGGGTTCTCTCTCGGGTCCCGCGGCGGAGATGCTCCATGAGGCCGGCTACCGCCAGCGGAAGGATCCCAAGGAGCTCGTCCTCGTCGACCCGAACAACGAGGTGGAGTTCTTCTTCCTGCGTCCGCGTGACATCGCCGTCTACGTCGGCTCCGGCCGCCTCGACGTCGGCATCACCGGCCGCGACCTGCTGCTGGACTCGCACTCCAACGCCGAGGAGGTGCTCGCCCTCGGCTTCGCCGGGTCGACCTTCCGCTTCGCCCGCCCCGAGGGCGTGGCCGTCGAGGACGTCAAGGGCCTGGAGGGCCTGCGGATCGCCACCTCGTACACCGGCCTGGTCGAGCAGCACCTGGCCGACCACGGCGTGAAGGCGACGGTCACCAAGCTGGACGGCGCGGTCGAGACCGCGGTGCAGCTGGGCGTCGCCGACGTGATCGCCGACGTGGTGGAGACCGGCACCAGCCTGCGCAACGCCGGCCTGGAGGTGTTCGGCGACCCGATCCTGGTCTCCGACGCGGTGGTGATCCGGCCCAAGGGCGCGGGCGAGGACGCCCGGGTGGAGCAGTTCCTGCGCCGCCTCCAGGGCGTGCTGGTGGCCCGCCGCTACGTGCTGATGGACTACGACATCCGCGCCGAGAAGGTGGGCGCCGCCGTCGCGCTGACCCCGGGCCTGGAGTCGCCGACCGTCTCGCCGCTGCACACCGAGGGCTGGGTCGCGGTGCGCTCGATGGTGCTCCGCAAGGAGGCCCAGCAGATCATGGACGACCTGTGGGGCATCGGCGCCCGGGCCATCCTGGTCACCAACATCCACGCCTGCCGCCTCTGACCTGCCCGCGCGCCGGGCGCCCCGCGCCCGGTGACCGGCGCGCCCGGGTGACCTGCCCGCCGGTCCGCGGGTAAAGAACGGTTCAATGGGCGGGGACGCCGACCGCGTCCCCGCCCCTCGTGCTGCCGCAACCAGATCCACCCCCGGAGACCCCACGTGTCCACGCCGCCCGTCCAGTTCCCCGTCACCTGGGCCCCGCGCCGCACCCGCGCCGTGCTGCTCCCGGTCTGCGTGCTGCTGGTGGTGCTGTTCTCCGCGATGGCCGTGCTGCTCCCGGAGAACTGGCAGCTGAACGACCGGATCATGATGACGGCCAGCGGGGTCCTGTTCGCCGCCGTCGGCCTGATGCTGGCCCGCCCGCGGGTGAGCGCCGACGCGGACGGCGTGACCGTGGTCAACTTCGTTCGCCGCCGCCGGCTCGCCTGGGCCGAGATCGTCCGGGTCAACCTCCGCCAGGGCGACCCGTGGGCCACCCTCGACCTCTCCGACGGCACCTCGCTCGCCGCGGTGGGCATCCAGCCCGGCGTCGGCAAGGCCCAGGCGATCGCGGACGCCCGCGCGCTGCGCGACCTGGTCGAACAGCACGCCCAGGCCTGAGCCCGCACCCGGCTCCGAGCCCGTGAACGAGCCCGGAAGCGAGCCGGGCCTGAACCCTGAACCCGGGCCTGAACCCGGCTCCGAGCCCGTGAACGAGCCCGGAAGCGAGCCCTGATCCGGGCCCGGAGCTCTGGTCCGGGCCCGGATCCGCCTCCCACCTGCGGTTCCGTGGCCCCGGCGGGCCGCACGGCCTTCTTTCGCCATCCGGGTATGGTCTACGCTGGTAAAAACGGGGCAAAGTCCGCCTTGCCCCGAATCGAGTGCCCGAACCCGACCTGAGGAGTGACACTCCCCCTCGATGGACGATCCGTCCGGTAGTACCTGCGCCGCCTCGCTTCCGACCTCCGGAAGGCAGGCGGCACTGTGATCACCGCCTGGCTGCTGTTGCTCGCAGCCGTTCTCCTGATCCTCGCCAACGGCCTGTTCGTGGCCGCCGAGTTCGCCTTCGTGACCGTCGAGCGCGGCGCGGTGGAGCGCTCCGCCGAGGCGGGCGACGCCAAGTCCCGCCGCGTCGGCAGGGCCCTGCGGCACCTCTCCTTCGAACTCTCCGGCGCCCAGCTCGGCATCACCGTCACCTCGCTGGTGGTCGGCATGCTCGCCGAGCCGGCCCTGTCCACCCTGCTCGCACCCGTCATGTCCGCCATCGGCGTGCCCGACTCGGCCGCCCGCGGGGTCTCCGTGGTCGTCGGCATGGTGCTGGCCACCGTCGTCCAGATGGTGATCGGCGAGCTGGTGCCGAAGAACTGGGCGATCTCCCGCCCGCTCCAGGTGGCCCGCGCGGTCGCCGCCCCGCACATGGCGTTCTCCTTCGCGTGCCGCCCGCTGATCAGCTTCCTGAACGGCGCCGCCGACCGGACCGTCCGGGCCTTCGGCATCGAGCCGCAGGAGGAGCTGGGCCACGCCCGCACCCCGGACGAGCTGGTTTCGCTGGCCCGCCACTCGGCCAAGGCCGGCGCGATAGACGAGGAGTCGGCGACCCTGTTCGTCCGCACCCTGGCCCTGAGCGAGCTGACCGCCGAGTCCGTGATGACCCCGCGCGTGGACGTGGCCGCGCTCCAGCGCAACGCCACCGCCTCCGACGTCATCAACCTGACCCGGGCCACCGGCCTGTCCCGCTTCCCGGTCTACACCGGCAGCCTGGACGAGGTCACCGGCATCGTCACGCTCAAGGACGCCCTGTCCGTCCCGGCCGACCGGCGCGGCCTGGTCCCGGTCGGCGAGCTGGCCTCGCCGCCGCTGCTGGTGCCCGAGACGCTGCCCGCCGAGCGGCTGCTCGACCGGCTGCGCCGGCTCCAGCCGATGGCCATCGTGGTCGACGAGTACGGCGGCACCGCCGGCGTCGTCACCGTCGAGGACATCGTGGAGGAGATCGTCGGCGAGGTGCAGGACGAGCACGACCCCGAGGACCACCCCGAGCTGCTGCCGCTGCCGCCCGTCGACGGCCTGCCGGTCTGGGAGGCCGACGGCCGCGCCCGGATCGACCAGCTGGAGCGGATCGGCCTGAACGCCCCGGACGGGCCGTACGAGACCCTGGCCGGCCTGGTCTCCGACCTGCTCGGCAAGCTCCCCGAGGTGGGCGAGCGGGCCGAGCTGCCCGGCTGGCGCTTCACCGTGACCGGTGTCGACCGCCACCGCACCACCGCGGTCCGGGTGGAGCGCACCACCGCGCCCGGGCTGTTCGACGAGGACCGGGAGGAGAGCCGGTGACCGCCCTGCAACTGGCCGTCGCGCTGCTGCTCCTGCTCGGCAACGCCTTCTTCGTCGGCGCCGAGTTCGCCGTGGTGTCGGTGCGCCGCAGCCAGATCGAGCCGCTCGCCGAGGCCGGGCACAAGCGCGCCCGCACCGTGCTGCACGCGCTGTCCAACGTCTCCGCGATGCTGGCCGCCGCCCAGCTCGGCATCACCGTCTGCTCGCTGGGCCTCGGTGCCCTCGCCGAGCCGACCATCGCCTCCCTGCTGGAGGGCCCGTTCCACGCGATCGGTGTCCCGTCCGGCCTGATGCACCCGCTCTCGTACGGGATCTCGCTCGCCGTCGTGGTCTTCCTGCACATGGTGATGGGCGAGATGGTGCCGAAGAACATGGCCATGGCCGGCCCCGAGCGGGCCGCGCTCTGGCTCGGCCCGCCGCTGGACCGGCTGGCCCGCTGGCTCACCCCGGTGATCCGGGCGCTGAACGCCTTCGCCAACGGCGTCCTGAAGCTCTTCCGGGTGGACGCCAAGGACGAGGTCGAGTCGGTCTTCACCACCGAGCAGCTGATGTACCTGCTGGCGGACTCCCGGGACGCCGGCCTGCTCGACGAGAGCCGCCAGGAGCGCCTGGAGGACGCCCTGGAGCTGGGCCGCCGCCCGGTCACCGAGGTGCTGCTCAAGCCCGAGCAGCTGGTCACCGTGGACACCAAGGCGACCGCCGCCGAGGTCGAGGAGCTGGCGCTGCGCACCGGCTTCTCGCGCTTCCCGGTCACCGACGGGGACCCGGCCGGCCACGGCTACCTCGGCTACGTCCACCTCAAGGACATCCTCGACGTGGACGACCCGTCGGCGCCCGTCCCGGCCCGCCTGTGGCGGCCGATCACGGTGCTGCGCGGCAGCCTCCCGCTGGACGACGCCCTCGGGGCGATGCGCCGGGCCGCCTGCCACCAGGCCGCCGTGCTGGACCAGGACGGGCGCACGCTCGGCGTGGTCATGCTGGAGGACGTGCTGGAGGAGCTGGTCGGCGAGATGCACGACCCGGACCACCGCGCCACGGCCTGACGGCCGCCCTCGCGCGGGCCCTCACCGACGAGCGTTCGCTCCCGGCGATTCTGCTGACAGCAGGCAGCCGTTCCATGCCCACCACCCTGGCACCAGGGTGGTGGGCATGAGACTTCTCCTGCTGGGTGGAACCAAGTTCGTCGGACGGGCCGTCGCCGAGGAGGCGCTGGCCAGGGGCTGGGAGGTGACGGCCCTCAACCGCGGCACGCGGCCCGCGCCCGAGGGCGTCCGGCAGCTGACGGGCGACCGCACCGCCGAGGACGGCCTCGCGGCGCTCGGCACGGGGGAGTGGGACGCGGTGGTGGACACCTGGTCCTGGGCGCCCGCGGCGGTGCGCGACAGCGCCCGCCTCCTCAACGGCAGGGTCGGCCACTACGCGTACGTCTCCAGCCGGTCGGTGTACGACTACCCGCTGGTGCCAGGAGCCGGCGAGGCGGCGCCGGTGGTCGACTCCTCCCCGGACCTCACCGGTGAGGTGCCCTACGCCGAGACCAAGCGCGGCGCGGAACTGGCGTTGGAGGCGGAGTTCGGCGGGCGGGCGCTGCTGGCCCGCGCCGGGCTGATCATCGGCCCGTACGAGGACATCGGTCGGCTGCCCTGGTGGCTCAACCGGATCGCCGAGGGCGGCCCGGTGCTCGCCCCGGGCCCGCGCGAGCTCCCCCTCCAGTACATCGACGTGCGCGACCTCGCGGCCTGGACCCTGGACGCCGTGGTCGCCCGGCTCGGCGGCCCGTACAACCTGGTCGGCCCGTCCGGCCACGCCACCATGGGCGAGCTGCTGGAGGCCTGCGTACGGGCCACCGGCTCGGACGCCGAACTGCGCTGGACGGACCCGGAGCGGATCCTCGCGGCGGGCATCGAGCCGTGGACCGAGCTGCCGATCTGGCTGGCGCCCGGCGAGCTGTACGACTTCCTGCACACCGGCTCGGTCGAGCGCGCGCTGGGTGCCGGGCTGCGCTGCCGCCCGGTCGCCGAGACCGTCGAGGACACCTGGGCCTGGCTGAGGTCGATCGGCGGCAGCGCGCCGCAGCGGGCCGACCGGGCCACGGTCGGGCTGGACCGGGCGCGGGAGGCCGCGCTCCTCCAGAGCTGAACGGTTTGCCCGCCCGCCCGCCCGCCCGCTCGCCCGCCCGCTCGGCCGCGGACGCGGCCGCCGATCGGCCCCGGCCGCCGCTCAGCCCCGGCCGTCGATCAGCTCCCCGTACGCCTGGACCAGATCCGGTAGCCGCAGGGTGGCCAGGTCCTCCCGGCCCGGCGGCTCCCGCAGCAGCGACAGCCGCAGGTCCCGGTACGCGCAGGACTTCTCGTACAGGGTGCGGATGAAGCGGCCGTTGCCCAGCTCGTCGATCCAGCCCTCGCGCACGACGTGGGTGCAGATGCTGGCCAGCTCCTCGGCGGCGTCCTCGTCCCAGCCGTCGCCGTCCCGGCCGGCCAGCGCCGCGCCGATCGCGGTCAGCTCGCCGGGGCGGTAGCTGGGGAAGTCGACCCTGGTGGTGAAGCGGGAGTTGAGACCGGGGTTGGTGGCGAGCAGCCGGTTCATCCCCTCGGGGTAGCCGGCCAGGATCACCACCAGCCGGTCCCGGTTGTCCTCGGCGCGCTTGAGCAGTACCTGGAGCGCCTCGTCGCCGTACGCGTCGCCCTTGGTGTAGCCGGAGTTGGAGAGGCTGTACGCCTCGTCGATGAACAGCACGCCGTCCAGCGCGGAGTCGATCAGTTCGTTCGCCTTCACGGCGGTCTGGCCGAGGAACTCGCCCACCAGGTCGGCACGTTGGGCCTCCACCAGGTGGTCGCCGGAGAGCAGCCCGAGGGCGTGGAAGACCCGGCCGAGGATGCGGGCCACGGTCGTCTTCCCGGTGCCCGAGGGGCCGGAGAAGACGAAGTGGCGCTTCGGCGGCTGGACCGGCAGGCCCTGTTCGGCCCGCAGCCGGGACATTCTCAACTGGGCTGACAGTGCCCGTACTTGGCGCTTGACCGGCTCCATGCCGACCATCAGCGAGAGTTCCGTCAGGGCCGCGTCCAGCTCCCGCTCGTCGCCGCCGGCCCGGGGCTCGGGCACGGCGGCGGCGCGGGGCTGCACCCGGCCGGGGGCGGGCAGTGGCGGTGGTACGGCGGCGCCGCCGGGCGGGGCGCCCGAGCCGGAGCGCTCCCCGGCGGCCCGCGGCGCGCCGTCGGCCGGCGAGCCGTCCAGCAGGGCGCCGCCGGTCAGGCCGCCACCGTCCAGGGCGCTACCGGTCAGGCCGCCACCGTTCAGGGCCCCGTCCGCCGGGGGGCCGTCGACCGGTCCGGCGTCCACCAGCCCGGCGTCGACCAGTCCGGCCTCCGACAGGGTGGTGTCCACCGAAGGCCCGCCGTCGGGGAACCCGCCGGTCGGCACGGTGCCGTTCGACACCCCGTCGCCGGAGACGGTCGCGCCGCTCGGCCCGCCCGTCGCCTCCCCGAACTCCCCGCCGTACCCGGGCAGTCCGGCGAACCCGGGCAGTCCGGCGAACCCGGTCTCCTCCGGAAATCCGGCCTCCTCCGGAAACCCGGCCTCCTCCGGAAACCCGGCGCCGACACCCGGCCCGCCCGGTCCCGCGGCGTCGCCCGCACCCGGGCGCCCGCCCGTCGGCAGCCCGTCCGCGAGCACGTCGGTCAGTCCGTCCGCCAGCCCGTCCTCGGCCGAGATGGCCGCCAGCCGGGCCGCGGCGTCCATGAACGCCGGATCCGCCCGGTGCACCGCCCGGTAGAGCGGCAGTGCCGCGGCGCTGCGCCCGGCCCCCTCGTACGCCCGGGCCAGCCAGTACCGCAGCTCCTTGCGCTGCGGCTGCTCGGAACGGCAGCGGGCCAGCGAGGCGGCCAGCGGGGCCTGCGCCTGGGCGCACATGTCGAGGCGCACCCGCGCCATGCCGGCGAACAGCCCGGCCTCGATGCCGAGCAGCGGGTCGTCCAGCAGCCGGTCGGTGTCCCGGATCAACTGCTCCCAGTCCTTGAGCAGGTAGGACCGGCAGGCGTACAGGAAGCGGGCGGACGGGTCCTCGCCGGGTGCCGGGCACTGCTCCAACGCCCCGTCCAGCTCGGCCAGGTGGCGGCCGTCCAGCCAGTGCGAGGCGTGTGCCAGCGCGAGGTCGCGGGCGTCCTCCAGCACCGGCTGGACCCACCAGCCCAGCCAGTACCAGGAGCTGAGCGGCCGTCGGTGCAGCCGCCGCTGCTCGCCGAACCGCTTCTGGTGGCGGTACATGGCCAGCAGGGCGGCCGAGGTGTCGCTGCGCAGCGCGTGCAGTCCGAGCCAGGCGTCGGCCATGCCCGGGTCCAGCCGGACGGCGGCCCGGAACTCCTCCTCGGCCCGGGTGTACGCACCGGCCGTGTACGCGTCCATGGCGCGCAGCCAGGCGCGGTCGGCGAGCCGGTCCGGCCCACCCGCCGTGCTGTCGGAACTGTCCACCGTCGTCACTCACGCCCCCCGCGGTGCGGCCGGGGCTCGGCCGGCGAGTCGCCTGCGCCCAGCCTGGCCGGTGGTCGTCGACCCCCTGTCGCGCATATGCGCCTGCCAGGAATCGTACCGGCGCGGGGCTGATCCGGAAGGGTGCCGTACAGGGTCAAATGTGAACGCGCGAGCGGCTCTTGAGCGCTCGGACGAGGAAACGGGCGGTGGGGGAGCGAGTTTCGGAAACGGACCGGACGGCGTCCCCGGCTCACGGGGGAACAAGCCGAGGACGCCGGGTCCGAGGCGGCCGGAAGCTGTGGTTCCGGCGGCTGGGGAGAACCTAGATCCTGGCGACGTCGCAGGTCAAGGCGATGGTTGAAGGTTCACCCACGGTGCCCGGGGCGATCCGGCCGGTCACCCCGTCGACCCGCGTCGCCGCGTACGGACGGCTCGGATCGGCGGCGAAATGCGCCGATTCGGCCCGGGCCCAGCCCGCCCAGAACTCGGCCAGATCCGGACCGTCCCGCTCCTCGCCGCGCCGCCGGGCCGAGGCCGCGTCCAACTCCATCCAGATCACCCGGGCCAGCCAGGGCCGCACCGCCCGCCGCCCGGCGCCGACCCCCTCCACCAGCACCACCGGGCCGGCCGGCACCCGCGCCGTGCCCGCGAAGCGGCGCAGCGTCCAGTCGTACACCCGGTACTCGGCGTCCCGCCCGGCCGTCAGCGGCTCCAGTACCTGCTCGCGCAGCCGTCCGGTCCAGCCGAAGAGCTCGCTGTGGGTGGCCAGGTCGTCGAGGTGGACCACCGGGGCCCCGCCGAGCGCCGCCGCGAGCCGTCCGGCGAAGGTGGTCTTGCCGGAGCCCGCGTGCCCGTCCACCGCGACCAGCCGCACCGGCCCGCAGGAGGGCGGCAGCGCGCGCAGCTCCGCCGCGAGCGCGGTCAGCCGGTCGTCCGGAGCGGGCCGGGGGCGGGGCGGGAAGGGTTCGGATGCAGCCACAACGTCAACCCTACGGTGCCGTAGCCCGCCACTGCGGACAGATCATCTGTGCAGGTCGTGACGCCGACGCGGGTTTCGGGCATACTCGCCTTCGCCACGACTGTGAACGGCCGTTCACCGCAACCCGGTGCCGGTCGGTCCGACCAGCCACACCCACGCCGGGTCAGCCGACACCTCGGTCCGGCGCCCGATCGAGGAGGCGACCACCGCCATGACCCCCTCCCCTGTGAAAGCCGTGGAGCGCCAGCTGCCCAGCGAGGAGGCCCGCGAGCTGCTGAGCCTCACCCGCGACCTGGTCCAGCGCGAGCTCCAGCCCCGTGCGGCGGAGGACGAGGCCGCGGGCCGCTTCCCGCGAGAGGTCTTCCGCACCCTCGGCGAGGCCGGCCTGCTCTCCCTCCCGTACGACGAGAAGCACGGCGGCGGCGAACAGCCCTACGAGGTGTACCTGCAGGTGCTGGAGGAGCTCGCGGCCGGCTGGCTGGCCGTCGGCCTCGGCGTCAGCGTGCACACCCTCTCCTGCCACGCGCTGGCCACCTTCGGCACCGACGAGCAGCGCGACACCTGGCTGCCCGCCATGCTCTCCGGCGAGCAGCTCGGCGCCTACTGCCTCTCCGAGCCGCAGTCCGGCTCCGACGCGGCCGCGCTGCGCACCCGCGCCGACCTCGACGGCGACGCGTACGTGGTGAACGGCACCAAGGCCTGGATCACCCACGGCGGCCGGGCCGACTTCTACAGCGCCCTGGTGCGCACCGGCGGCGACGGTCCCAAGGGCATCAGCTGCCTGCTGGTCCCCGGCGACCAGCAGGGCCTCTCGGCGGCCCCGCCGGAGCACAAGATGGGCATGCGCTCCTCGCCGACCGCGCAGCTGCACTTCGACGGCGCCCGGGTGCCCCGCGAGCGGCTGATAGGCGAGGAGGGGCAGGGCTTCCAGATCGCGCTCGCCGCGCTGGACTCCGGCCGCCTCGGCATCGCCGCCTGCGCGATAGGCGTCGCCCAGGCCGCGCTCGACCTCGCCGTCGACTACGCCCGCACCCGGCGCCAGTTCGGGCGCCCGATCGCCGAGTTCCAGGGCCTGTCCTTCATGCTCGCCGACATGGCCACCCAGATCGAGGCCGGCCGCTCGCTCTACCTGGCCGCGGCCCGGCTGAAGGACGCCGGTCGGCCGTTCTCCAAGGAAGCGGCGATGGCCAAGCTGTTCTGCACCGACGCGGCGATGCGGGTGACCACCGACGCCGTCCAGGTGCTCGGCGGCTACGGCTACACCCAGGACTTCCCGGCCGAGCGGTACATGCGCGAGGCCAAGGTGCTGCAGATCGTCGAGGGCACCAACCAGATCCAGCGGCTGGTGATCGGCCGTCACCTCACGAAGGCCTGAGGCCTTTCCTCCACACGGCCTCCGGCCGTCACTCCAGGGTGCGGAGTGACGGCCGGAGGCGTTCCCGGTGGCGTGTCAGCTCGCCTTGGCGGTGCGGCCGGCCAGCGCCGGGCGGCGGCGGCGCTGCTCCGGGATGGCGGCCCGCAGCGCGGCGACGGTCGGGACGGCGGGCGCCACCGGAGCGGGGGCGACCGCGGCGAGCCGCACCGGCCGGTGCGCGACCGCGTGCGAGAACGGCTGGGTCCGCCAGTCCAGCCCGCTCGGGAGCTTGAACAGCGCGTCGAACCGGGCCGGCTCGGCGTCCTCCGGGACCTCGACCTCGGCCAGGTCGTCCGTCGGCGTGCCGGAACCCGGGCAGATCGCGGGGGAGAAGGGGTTCCAGGCGGTCGGCAGCAGCGCGTGCTGCGGCAGCCGCTCCTCGTCCGCGACCAGGGCGATCGGGCGGCGGCACTCGGGGCAGTCGACCCGGGAGATGTCCCAGTTCTCCGCCTCGCCCGGGTCGGTGCCCGGCATGTGGTCGACCGCGAGGTCCTCGCGGTCGGTCATATCGTCGGTCTCGTCGGCGCCCAGCACGCGCTGGTCAGTAGCAGGCATGAGGATCCCCCTAGGATCGGGCCCGGCGTGGTCGTCCAGGGCCACAACCAGCAATTCCCTGTGATCCGGACTCATAACCCTGCGCTCCCGTGCACCGTGATGCACCGGGTGTGTCCTTGGCCACACCGGATGCCACATTCGCCCGGCATGTGCCCGCCCGGCACCTGCGGTCCTGTCCTGTGCCACCGCGTGCGCCCCCCGTGCTCCCGACCGGGTAGGTTTGCGCACTGTGGAGGATCTCGACCAACGCATCGTCCAGCTGCTCCTCGAGGACGGCCGGATGAGCTACACGGACCTGGGCAAGGCCACCGGCCTGTCCACCTCGGCGGTGCACCAGCGGGTGCGCCGCCTCGAACAGCGCGGGGTGATCCGCGGCTACACCGCGATCATCGATCCCGACGCCGTCGACCTGGCACTGACCGCGTTCATCTCGGTCAAGCCCTTCGACCCGAGCGCCCCGGACGACACCCCCGAGCGGCTGGCCGGCCTGCCCGAGATCGAGGCCTGCCACAGCGTCGCCGGCGACGAGAACTACATATTGAAGGTCCGCGTCGGCGCCCCCGGCGACCTCGAGGACCTCCTCGCCCGCATCCGCAGCGCCGCCGGCGTCTCCACCCGCACCACCGTCGTGTTGTCCACCCCGTACGAGGCGCGCCCCCCGAAGCTCTGAACCGCGGGCCGGTCTCCGCGGAGGAACCGGTGACGTGCAGACTTGGCCGCATGACCGAACGCAATCTCCGGACCGTCCTGCTGCGCGGCGGCGCCGTCTACAGCCCCGCCGACCCCTTCGCCACCGCGATGCTCGTGGAGGGCGAGCACGTCGCCTGGGTCGGCAGTGACGGCGCCGCCGAGGCGTACGCCGCGACCGCCGACGAGATCGTCGAGCTGGACGGCGCCCTGGTCACCCCCGCCTTCGTGGACGCCCACGTGCACGCCACCGCCACCGGTCTGGCACTCACCGGTCTGGACCTCACCGGCAGCCCCTCGCTGGCCGCCGCCCTGGAGGCCGTCACCGCTTTCGTGGACGCCCGGCCCGAGCCCGGCGGGGTGCTGATCGGCCACGGCTGGGACGAGACCGGCTGGCCCGAGGGCCGCCCGCCCACGCTGGCCGAACTCGACGCCGCCGCCCGCGGTGCCGCGCTCTACCTCTCCCGCACCGACGTGCACTCCGCGCTCGCCACCACCGCGCTGCGCACCCTCGCCGAGGGACTGGCGGAGGCGCCCGGCTTTGACCCCGAGGGCCCGCTCACCAAGGACGCCCACCACGCCGTCCGGCAGACCGCGCTGGCCCACCTCACCCCCGAGCAGCGCCGCCGCGCCCAGCGCGCCACCCTGGCCCGCGCCGCCGAACTCGGCATCGGCGCCCTGCACGAGTGCGCCGGCCCGGAGATCTCCTCGGAGACCGACCTGGCCGCCCTGCTGGCCCTGGCCGCCGAGCACGAGGGGCCCGAAGTCTTCGGGTACTGGGGCGAGTTGGGCGGCATCGAGACCGCCCGCAGGCTCGGCGCGGTGGGCGCCGGCGGAGACCTCTTCGTGGACGGCGCGCTCGGCTCGCACACCGCCTGCCTGCACCAGCCGTACTCCGACGCGGAGCACACCGGCACCGCCTACCTGACCGCCGAGCAGGTCGCCGACCACGTCGCCGCCTGCACCGAGGCCGGGCTCCAGGCCGGCTTCCACGCCATCGGCGACGCGGCCGTCGCCGCGGTGATCGAGGGCGTCCGGGCGGCCGGCGCCCGGGTCGGTGCCGACCGGGTCAAGGCCCTGCGCCACCGCGTCGAGCACGCCGAGGCCCTGGACGACGAGGCCGTCGCCGCCTTCGCCGAACTCGGCCTGACCGCCTCCGTCCAGCCCGCCTTCGACGCCGCCTGGGGCGGCCCCGAGGGCATGTACGTCCAGCGCCTGGGGGCCGAGCGGGCGGCCGCCCTCAACCCGTTCGCCGGGCTGCTGCGGGCCGGCGTCCCGCTGGCCTTCGGCTCGGACGCCCCGGTCACCCCGCTCGACCCCTGGGGCACCGTACGGGCCGCCGCCTTCCACCAGACCCTGGACCACCGGATCTCGGTGCGGGCCGCCTTCACCGCCCACACCCGGGGCGGCTGGCGCGCCATCGGCCGGGACCAGGACGGCGTCCTCGTCCCCGGCGCGGTCGCCAGCTTCGCGATCTGGGCGGCCGGCGAACTGGTCGTCCAGGCCCCGGACTCCCGGGTGGCCGGCTGGTCCACCGACCCGCGCTCCGGTACCCCCGGCCTGCCCGACCTGACCCCGGGCCACCCGCTGCCGACCTGCCTGCGCACCGTGGTCCGCGGTCGCACGGTGCACCAGCGGTAAACCCCGTGGAGCGGCGGGCCGCCGCGTCCTAGGTTGACCACCATGACCGAACTGGTGCCCGCCGACTTCACCGTCCCGCGCGAGCTGCTCGCCCCGGAGTTCCGCCTGGAGCCCCTGGGCGAGCGGCACAACGCCTCCGACCACGCCGCCTGGAGCGGCAGCATCGAGCACATCCGCGCCACCCCCGGCTGGGCCGGCCGCCACTGGCCGCCCCCCGCCGGGATGCCCCTGGAGCGGAACCTCGCCGACCTGCGCCGGCACGCCGCCGACTTCGAGGCCCGCACCGGCTTCACCTACACCGTCCTGGAACCCGACCGCGACGAGGTGATCGGCTGCGTCTACATCTACCCGGACCGCGAGGACCCGTCCGCGGTCTCCGTCAGCTCCTGGGTCCGGGCCGACCGCGCCCACCTGGACGCGCCGCTGTACCGCGCCGTCTCCGACTGGCTCACCGACCGGTGGCCCCCACGGGAGTTCCGCTACGCCCCGCGCTGACCCCGGACGCCGTACCACCGGTCACTCCCGGGTCCGAGCCGACCGGTGGGACGGCCCTACCACCCTCACCTGACGGGCCACCGACGTTCCGGGGTACCTTCTTCGCACAGCGTCCGAACAGCAAGCCCCAGGAAGATGGTGCGCCGGTGGCCACTCCCGTCACCCAGGAACGGTCCGAGGCCGTCCCCGAGCCGCAGGAGCCGGCGCCCCGACCGAGCCGCAGAGCCCGCGCGCTCGCCAAGGTCCGCGCCGGGCTGCCCCGCACCGGCCTCGCCGCGCTGGCCGGCCTGCTGCTGGCCCTCGCCTTCCCGCCGTACGACCTGTGGCCGCTGTCGCTGCTCGGCGTCGCCGCGCTCTCGCTGCTCACCCGGGGCCGCACCTTCCGCCAGGGACTGTGGAGCGGCTTCGTCTTCGGCCTGCCGTTCTTCCTGATGCTGCTCAGCTGGCTGCGGGTGGTCGGCTGGGACGCCACGATCGGCCTGTCCGTCGTGGAGGCGCTGTTCCTGGCCCTGCTCGGCGGCGCGCTGGCCGTCACCTCCCGGCTGCCCGGCTGGCCGCTCTGGGCGGCCTGCCTGTGGATCACCCAGGAGTGGGCCCGGGACCGGCTGCCGCTCGGCGGGTTCCCCTGGGGCCGGCTCGCCTTCGCCAACACCGCCACCCCGTACACCCCGCTGGCCGCGCTCGGCGGCGCCCCGCTGGTGACCTTCGCGGTCGCTCTGTCCGGCGCCCTGCTGGCCTGGGCCGCGCTGCGCCTGCGCGGACCGGCGAAGGCCCCGAAGGCCGCCGCGCTGGCGGCGCTCGGCGCGGTGGCCGCGCTGCTGGCCGGCTACCTCGTCCCGGTGCCCACGGCCGCCGCCGACACCGTCAAGGTCGCCATCGTCCAGGGCAACGTGCCCAACCCGGGCATGGACTTCCTGGGCCGCCCGATGATGGTCCTCAACAACCACGCCTCGGCCACCGAGCGGCTCGCCGCCGACATCAGGGCCGGCAAGGTCGAGCGCCCCGACATCGTGATCTGGCCGGAGAACTCCTCCGACCTCGACCCGTTCAGCGACCCGCTGGCCCGCCTGCGGATCGACGAGGCGGTCAAGGCGATCGGCGTGCCCACCCTGGTCGGCACCCTGGTGGACGGACCGGACGCGCAGCACGTCCAGAACGAGGGCATCGTCTGGGACCCGGTCACCGGCCCCGGCGCCTCCTACACCAAGCAGCACCCCGTCCCGTTCGGAGAGTACGTCCCCTTCCGCGCCCAGCTGATGACGGTGATCACCCGCCTCCAGCGGGTCGCCCGGGACTTCTACCCCGGCGACCACAACGGCGTGATGCAGCTCGGCCCGGCCCGGATCGGCGACGTGATCTGCTTCGAGGTCGCGTACGACGAGATCGTCCGCGACACCGTGGACAGCGGCGCCCGGGTGCTGGTCGTCCAGACCAACAACGCGACGTACGCCAAGACCGGCCAGCCCGAGCAGCAGCTGGCGATGAGCCGGCTGCGGGCCGTCGAGCACGGCCGGGCGGTGCTGATCGCCGCCACCAGCGGCATCAGCGCGGTGATCGCTCCGGACGGCAGCGTCCAGCAGCGCACCGAGGAGCTGACGGCGGCCGAGCTGTCCGCCACCGTCCCGCTGCGCGACGGCACCACGGTGGCCGACCGGGTCGGTGCCGCCCCGGAGTGGACGCTGGCCCTCGGAGGCCTGCTGGCCTGCGGCGCGGCCGTGCTCATCGGCCGCCGCAAGAAGGACGCTGCCGGAACACCGGCCGAGTAGGAATCGTTGGACCAGGTGGTGCCGTAGCCGGCCCGGACCTCCCGTGCGGCGCGCAGAGCACCGCCTGGAGTGGATTCGTACCGTGACCCAGCAAGCTACCCCCGCCCGTCCGGCCCCGCGTAGCAGGCTCCGCCGGGTGCTGCCGCTGCTGATCACCGCCTGGCTGGTGCTGGAGATCTGGCTGCTGGTCCAGGTCGGCTCGTGGCTGGGCGGCTTCACCGTCCTGCTGCTGCTCATCGGGGGCGCCCTGGTCGGCGGCTCGCTGATCAAGCGGGCCGGTCTGAAGGCGTTCTCGGCGGCGGTCGAGCAGAGCAAGAACCCGCAGTCCGAGCAGCCGCAGACCGGCACCAGCATGACGGTGCTGGCCGGCGTGCTGCTGATCGTCCCCGGCTTCCTGTCGGACCTGGTCGCCCTGACCCTGGTCTTCCCGCCCACCCGGGCGCTGTGGCGGGCGGTCGGGCGCCGGGTCGCGGACAAGGCGCTGCGCAGCGCCTCGCCGGCCGGCGCCGACCCGTTCGCGGACGCGATGCGGCTCCAGGAGCAGCTGCGCATCCACCGCCCGGACGGGAAGGTGATCCAGGGCGAGGTCGTGGACCAGGACTCCGGCCCGCGAGGCCCGCAGGGCCCGGACACCACCTACCGCCCGCCGATCTCGGGCTGATCAGACCGTTCCCACCGGGCCGCCCGGGGCGCACGCCGCCCCGGGCGGCCCGTCCTTCGCCCGGCGACGGCTCCCGGCCCGTGCCGGACAGCCGACCGGGACCGGGACCGGACAGCCGACCGGGACCGGACAGCGGACCGGCCGGACAACGCGAAAGGGACCCTGGTCACCAGGGTCCCTTTTCGCGTCCTCCCGCTCGGGGCGGGAGCGAGGTGTCAGGCGCTCTTACGGGTGTCCCGCGGGTGCACCGCGAGGTTCATCCCACCGGAGCGGAGCACGGCCAGCCGTTCGGCCAGCACCTCCTCCAGCTCCTCGCGCGTCCGGCGCTCCATCAGCATGTCCCAATGGGTGCGCGTCGGCTTGATCTTCTTCTCCTCCGGCTCGTCGCCGTCGAGAAGTGCCGCCTCCTGGCCACAGAAGCGACATTCCCAGGTCGCGGGGATCTCCGCCTCGACCGAGAAAGGAACCTCGAAACGGTGTCCGTTCTGACATGCGTACTCGACGGTCTGGCGGGGAGCCAGATCGATACCACGGTCGGTCTCGTAGCTAGTGGCCCCGAGTCGCGTGCCGCGGAGAGCTCGCTCGCTCATGAATCGTGCCTCCCGGGCTTATGGCCCACAGGACTAGTGGTCGCTGTTCTTCGTCGTTCGGTCAACGCTCGGCTTCCGACGAAGATTCCCGTCCCGGGACATGCGTCGTCTGTAGTGCCGCCCCTGTTTGTACCCACCTGCGCCCGATTTGTCACATCTGGCCGGTGATATCACCCCAGGTGTCACCTATTTCACATCTGGTGATCGTGCGGACTTTCCGTGACGAGCCTACCGGGACGGGATTCGACCGCGAGGGCCGCCCCCCGGGCGGAGGCCGGAGAACCGGCTCCGGGAGGCGGGGCGGCCTGGTGGTCAGGAGATCGGCCGTGGGCGGATCATCGGCTCGCCCTTGGCCAGCTCGACCGGGTGGGCCGCGGCAGTCGGGTCGGCCGCGGGGACCGTCGGCGGGTGCTCAGGGCGGGGCGGCGCGGCGGCGGCCTCGGTGCGGGTGTCCCGGTGCGGCAGCAGGGCGATCACCGCGTCCCGCAGCGGCGCCGGGGCCTCGTCGTCCAGTGGGTCGACGGTGGCGGGCACCTGGAGCCGGACGGGGGCGCCGTTGCCGATCCGGGCGTAGCCGCGGCCGATCGGGGCGTGGGCGGCGGGGGCGATGTCCAGTGGCGCGCCGAGCGCGTCGTGCGCCTCGTCGCGGCCGGCCGGGCCGAGCACCACCCGGGCCCGGGTGGTGGCGCGGACGGTGGCGGTGATCCGGTCCCGGGCGTCGAGGTCGTCGGCGACCACCACGGTGACCCGGGCGGCCCGGCCGTGCCGCAGCGGGAGCTCCAGCAGGTCCTGCGGGTCGGGCCGGCCCTCGGCCCGGGCGAGCTCGCTCAGCTCGGTCGGGTGGTCCAGCAGCAGCCACAGCGGCCGGGTGACGTCCTCGGGCGGGGCGCTGCCCGCGTGCCGGGCGGCGTTGAGCGCGGCCAGCCGGCGCTCGGTCTCACCGACGGCCCAGTCCAGGGCGGCGAGCGCGCCGTGCAGGCTGGTCTCCACGGTGTGCACGCCGGGCCGGTTCACCAGGCAGGCGTGCTCGCCGGTGCCCGCACCGTCGACCACCACCAGGTCGGCGTACGGGAGGGCCTGGAGCGCGACCGAGCGCAGCAGGCTGGAGGTGCCGTAGCCGGCGACGCCGAGCACCAGCAGGTGCGGCTCGGAGGAGCGCGGGCCGGTGCGCCAGACCACCGGCGGCTGCTGGACGGTGGCACCGCCGCGGGTGACAGGGATGGTCCGGGCGGTGCCGTCCTCGTCGGTGAAGCCCAGCACGATCTCGCCGGGCGCGGCCACGAAGCGCTGGGCGGCGATGTCGGCCGGGAGCGGGGCGAGCGCGACGATCCGCAGCCGGTTGGACTCCTCGTCCCAGTCGAAGCGGTACTCGCGGGCCCGGCCGGCCTTCCCCTGGACCACCTGCTCGATCCGGGCCCGGGCGGTCGGCTCGGTGTCGGTGAAGTAGGCCGGGTAGCTCATGTCCAGCCGGGCGAGCCGGCCCTCGCGGTCGAACTCCCACGCGCTGAAGGCGTTCTTGTGGCTGCCCGTGAAGTGGTACAGCGGGTTGGCGTCCTCGGGGCCGCACAGGTACGGGGTGAGTGCCGCGTAGAGGGCCGCGAGCTTGACGTCGGCGATGTCCGGTGCGGGCGGTGCGGGCGCCGCCTTGGGGGGCCGGCCGGCCCAGGCGGCGCTGGCCATCAGGGCGATCAGGGCGAACAGCAGGCCGTGCGGCAGCAGGTAGACGCCGATCAGCAGGGCGGCGGTCAGGAACAGCGTCGGGCCGCGGCGATCCTTCGGGGTGTCCTGCCAGCGCGCCTTGGCCCAGTCGACGTGGTGGCGCAGGCCGCGGCCGATGACGGAGAGCGGGGCGAACATGTCGGAGGCGTGGTCCCCGGCGGTCCGGGCGATCGCGCGGCCCTTGCTGAAGTTGCGGTGGAGCGGCATTCCTTGACTCCCCGGGCGGTGGGACGGGTGGGGTGGCGCGGGTGCGGAACGACGGGGCCCGGGGCGGTGGGACCCGCGCCCGGGCCGGTACGGGGGAGGACGGGGCTAGAACTTGATGCCGCTGAGCAGGCTGGCGAGGCTGGCGCCGCCCGCGGTGATGCTCGGCGCGATCGAGGAGCCGGCGATGTAGAAGCCGAGGAGGGAGCAGACGATGGCGTGGGAGACCTTTAGTCCGTCCCTGCGGAAGAAGAGAAAGGCGATGGTGCCGAACAGGACGATGCCGGAAATCGAGAGGATCACGTTCCGCTCCTCAGGAAGGGGGACAAGCGGGGGTGTTACGGAAAGTGCACTAATCGTGACAAAAAGTAATAGATGATGGAACGGCGCAAATGGGTGGTTCTGCCGTTCAATACCGTTCCGGCGGCCGGGCCGCGGTATGCGGACCGGCCGGGGTGGGGGCCGGGCGTCGCGGGGATTCGGTGTGCCGAGACATTCCCGGGCGGCGGGCGGGAAGTTTCCGGGGGGTCCGGGAAGTTCGCTCGAATGGCTGCGCAACGCGCGCGGCCGCGTGTCGTGGCGGTCGCGGGCCGTCATCCGGATTCCGGACGCCCGCTGGTCCGCTCCGGCACCGGCCGTTACCGTGCCCTGGGCGCAGTCCCGAACCGTCCGACGATCCGACCGGAAAGGCCGCCGCCATGACCGACGCCGCCAGCCGACAGCCCGCCGACGCCCCCGACGCCGAGGTGATCGCGCTCGCCGGGAAGCTCTTCGACGCCGCCAGGGCCGGGGAGACCGACACGCTGTCCGCCTACCTGGGCGCCGGCGCCCCGGCCGACCTGACCAACGGCCGCGGCGACACCCTGCTCATGCTGGCCGCCTACCACGGCCACGCCGCCACCGTGGCGGAGCTGCTCCGGCACGGCGCCGACCCGAACCGTGCCAACGACCACGGCCAGACCCCGCTGGCCGGCGCCGTCTTCAAGGGCGCCACGGACGTGCTCGACGTCCTGCTGGCCGGCGGCGCCGACCCGCGGGCCGGCTCCCCGAGCGCCGTGGACACCGCGCGGATGTTCGGCAAGGACGACCTGGTCGCCCGGTTCGAGGTCGGCTGAGCGGGGACCGTAGGCTCTTCGACCATGAGCACCAGCACCACCCAGGACATCGGCACCGTCGAGTTCCGCATCACCGGCTACGCCCACCCCGACGCCCAGGCCCTGTCGGCGGAGGTGCAGCAGGAGTACGTGCGCCGCTACGGCGACCCGGACGAGACCGTCATGCACCCCGAGGACTTCGAGGCGCCGGCCGGACTGTTCATGATCGCCTACCTGGACGGCCGCCCGGTCGCCTGTGGCGGCTGGCGGGCCAAGCAGGCCGGCCCGGACGACCTGCGCGACGGTGACGCCGAGGTCAAGCGGATGTTCGTGATCCCCGAGGCCCGCGGCCGCGGCCTGGCCCGCGCGGTGCTGCGCCGCCTGGAGCGGACCGCGGTCGAGGCCGGGCGGGGCCGCTTCGTCCTGGAGACCGGCACCGAGCAGCCCGAGGCCGTCGCGCTCTACCAGTCCGAGGGCTACGCCGCGATCCGGAAGTTCGGCATCTACAAGGACCACCCGCAGAGCATCTGCCTCGGCAAGGAGCTGACTCCGGCGGTCTGAGCCCCCGCCGCGCGGGGAAGGCTTCCCTCGGCCCGGGGCGAGGAGGGGACGGATGAGTCGGCGAGCACCTGGACCCGGGGCGCCCGGAGCGGACCGGCTCCCCGGCCTGGCCGCGCCCGGCGGGGAGCTGGACCGGCTGGTCGCAGACGGCGTCCGCACCGTCGGGGCGGGTGCCGTCTGGGCGGTCGGCGATGCCGGCGGCACGCTCGGCGGGGGTGCCCACGGCGTGCTCGGGCAGGGCCCGTACGCGCGGCTGCGACCCGGGCCGGACACGCTGTACGACCTCGCCAGCCTCACCAAGGTCGTCGCGCTCTGGCCCTGCGCCGGGGTGCTGTGGCAGTCCGGCCGGCTCCCGCTGGACGAACCGCTCGGCCGCTGGTGGTCGCCGGCCGCCGGGCGCCCCGCCGGGGCCGTGACGGCCCGTCAACTCCTCGCCCACACAGCGGGGATGCTCCCGTACACCCGCTTCGAGCAGCTCTACGGGCGGGAGTCCGCGGCGATCCGGGCCGGGGTCCTCGCCGCGCCGCTGCGCCGGACGCCGGGCACGGTCGTCGAGTACACCGACCGGGCCGCCGTCCTGCTCGCCCACCTGGTGGAGGATCTCGGCGGCGCGCCGCTGGACGAGCTCGCCGCGTGCCTGGTCTGGGCGCCGCTCGGCATGGCCGACACCCGTTACGGTCCGCTCGACGCGGCGCTCGCCGTTCGTACCGCGCCCACCGAGTACGAGGAGGCGGCCGGCACCCACCTGTGCGGCGTCGTCCACGACCCCTCCGCCCGGCTGCTCGGCGGGGTCTCCGGCAACGCCGGGGCCTTCTCCACCGCCCGCGACCTCGCCCGCTTCCTCACCGCGGTGCTCGCCCCGCCGCCCGGGCTCCGCTGGGGCGGGGCGTGGATCGACGAGTCGCTGCGCGAGCAGACCGGCGGCCTGCTCCCCGCCCGCGGCCTGTCCTGGCTGTACGCCCCCGGCACCGACCCGGCCGAGGGCACCTTCGTCCACTACGGCTTCACCGGCACCGGCTTCTGGGTCTCCCGGCGGCTCGGCCGCTGGGCCCTGCTGCTCACCAACAAGGTGCACTACGACCGTGCCATCGAGCGGCTCACCGAACTGCGCAACGCCTTCCGGCGGGCCGTGTTCGGCTGACGCGCGTCCGAGGCAAGCCGGCGGCACTCATTCGGGTGGATTCGGCGCGAACCGCCGTTTCGTGGAGGGGGATTGCGGAAGATTGTCCTCCGAGAGCGGCAGTCGGCGGAGGAGGCGCGATGACGGACACCTGGGAACTCTCGGAGCAGGAGTGGCTCGCCGGGCTGGTGCGCGCCTACGTCGGGTGCAGTGTGCTGCTCACCGACGAGGCGGGCAAGATCCTGCTGCTGAAGGCCAGTTACCGTGACCAGTGGCAGTTCCCCGGCGGCGGGATGGACCCGGGGGAGGGGCCTGCCGAGTGCGCGGCCCGCGAACTGTACGAGGAGACGGGGCTGTTGGCCGGTCCGCTGCGGCTGCTCGTCGTGGAGTGGCGCGACGCGATCCCCGACCAGGGCGAACACGCCCACCCCGCCGTGCAGTTCATGTTCGACGGCGGGACGGTCGCGGCCGGCGCGGTGATCCGGGCCCAGGCCGAGGAGATCGCCGACCACGGGTACTTCACCCCGGCCCAGGCGGCCGTCCTGCTGCAGCCCGGTGCGGCACGCCGGCTCACCGGGGCCCTGGAGGCCCGGCGGACCGGCGCCGCCGCGCTGCTGCACTCGCCCGGGTACGTCGGGTGAGGGCCGGTCAGAGCAGGGTGCTCCAGTAGTACCAGAACCGGTTGAGGATCAGCAGTGCGATCACCGCCGCCCACAGCACCGGCAGCGCCCAGTGGTACCGGGCCGCCTCCCGGACGGCCGCCCGCAGCCCCGGGCCCACCGGGATCACGCCCGAGCGCAGGTTGTGCAGCGTGGTGTACCAGAACAACACCACCACCGTCGCCCACACCACCATGCAGTACGGGCAGAGCGCGCCGATGTCGTACAGCGCCTGGTAGATCAGCCAGTGCGCGAACACCACGCCCACCGCGGTGCCCGCGTTCAGCCCCAGCCAGAACCAGCGCCGGTACGCGGCACCGGCGACCAGCCCCGCGCCGATCGCCGCCAGCGCGCCGAAGGCGGCCAGCCCGAGCAGCGGGTTCGGGAAGCCGAAGACCTCCGCCTGCTCGGTGCGCATCACCGAACCGCAACTGATGATCGGGTTGATGTTGCAGTTGGGGACGTAGGAGGGGTTCTCCAGGAGGCGGAGCTTGTCGAAGGTCAGGACGGCCGAGGCGGCCAGCCCGACCAGCCCGCCGAGGAACAGCAGGAAGGCGTAGGCCCGGCCGGCGGCGACCGGTGCCCGGCCGGCGTCGTCGGGGGCGGAGCGGGGCGGGTGCACGGTGGTAGCGGCGGACATGGCAGCACACTCCGATGGCTGGCTGGGAGGAGCCGGCCCGGCCGGGAGTTCGGCCGGGCCGGGTGGTGCCGTACGTGCGGGGCCGTGGCCTACTGGAGGCCGGCGGCCTGCTTCACCTGCGCGGTGAACTGCTCGGGCGAGACCGAGGCGTTGCCGGCGAACAGGTTGATCTGCTTGCCGTCGACCTTGACGGTCGGCGTGCCGGTCACCCCGCTGTCGTTGAACGCGTCGGAGACCTTGGCCGCCCACGGGGCGTAGGTCCGGTCGGTGACCGCCTTCACGAAGGCGTCCGTCTTCAGCCCCGGCACCTGGCCGGCCAGGTCCAGGATGTGGTTGACGTCGCCGAAGCCGTCCTCGCGCTCGTCCGGCTGGTTGGCGTACAGCACGTCGTGGAACGCCTTGAACTGGTCCACGCCCTCGTTCAGCGCGGCGCCGACGGCGGCCAGCGCGGTGCGCGAGCCCTTGCCGCCGAGGTTCTTGTCCAGGAAGGCCGCCAGGTGGAAGTCCACCTTGATCTGGCCGTCCTCGGTGAGCTTCTTGACGGTCTCGCCGTTCGCCGCCTCGAAGTGCTTGCAGACCGGGCAGCGGAAGTCCTCGTAGATCTCCATGGTGTGCGGGGCGTCCGCCTTGCCGTAGGTGATCACCGTGCCGTTCGGGCCGGAGGCGTTGGCGGGCACGACCAGCGGAGCCGAGGCGGCGGCGGAGGACTTGTCGTTCTTGTCCGAGGCCGAGCCGATCGCGACGGCCACGCCGCCCGCGAGGGCCAGGACGACGACGGCGGAGACCGTCACCACGATCCGCTGACGGCGCTTGGCGGCCTGCTTCTCGCGGCGCTGCGCCTCCTGGATCCGCTCACGGGCACTGACGCGCTTCTTGTTCTTGTCCTGCGACATGGGGAAGTCAACTCCTGTACGCGGCGCGCGGGTGCGCGCGGGGAGCCGCACCGGGTGCGGCTGGGTCGGTGAACGCGGGAGTCGTGCGCACTGCCTGCGGGCGTACCGGGGCCGTTCGGCCGGGTACGCGGGGATCAGCCGGGAGGGGTGATCAGCAGGCAGGCGCGAAGGCGGGCGGGCCACGCCGGGGCGCCGGGCTCAGCACCACGTCCTCGCGGCGCGGCCGGGCACGGTCCGACTCCGGCAGCGGCACCCGCAGCACCGGACGCACCGGAGCCGGGACCAGCAGGACGACCAGGGCGTGCAGCGGGGCGGCCAGCGACTGGCGCAGTGCGCACAGCGCCCGGGCCAGGCCCGACAGGGCGGCGTCGCCCATCCGCAGCCAGGCCGAGGCGGCCAGGGCGATCACCACGTGCACCAGCAGGAGCAGCAGCTGGGTCGCGGCGGGGGCCAGCTGCCCGGCGTGGCCCAGCGGGCCTGCCAGCAGTGAGCCGTCCACCGAACCGCCGCCACAGACCAGCAGGTTCACCCCGCGTGCGGGCACCTGACCGGTCAGCACCGGCGAACAGCCGGCCTGGCCCAGGTTGAACGTGGTGTTGAGCAGCAGTTCGACCGGCACCATCACGCCGGAGATGTGCAGCATCCGCCGCTCCCCGCCGGCCAGCACGGCGGCGACCAGGAAGACGACGGCACCGGCCGAGGCCACCAGCGTCAGCGGCAGCGGGCGGCCCGTGATGACGACCTGGCCCAGCGCGGCCATGGGCACGGCGAGCGCGGTGAACACCGCGGCCCGCAGGGCCCTGGTCGTGGGGGAGGAGGTCGTCACGCTCCGGAGTATGTCATGGGGTCCGCGCCCGGCACGAGGGCCCGTAGGTCCCTGGTGCGGCTGACGCGCGCTCAGTAGCCTGCGAGGTCCGCCACGAGTTCGGCCGGGGTCACCCGCCGGGTTGCCGCCCGGTCGACAGCGGCCGTCCGCGGATTAGTCTGGAAGACGTTCCCGCTGACCCGGCGAGGGGGCGAGCACGCATGGCGAGACCCGATCCCACGGTGGGGGAGGTGCTGCTGGCCCGCATCGGGGCGCAGACGGCGGAACTGGCCGGCCTGGACGACGCCGTCCGGGCGGACGAGCCGGACGCCGTGCACCGGATGCGGGTCGCCTGCCGCCGGCTGCGCAGCGCCCTGCGGACCTTCCGGCGGCTGTTCATCCCCGGTGCCACCGACGAGCTGGTCGCCGACCTGCGCTGGCTCGCCGCCGCCCTCGGCGCGGCACGGGACCGCGAGGTGCTGGCCGAGCGCCTGGCCGCCGAGGCCCGCGAGCTGCCCGCCGAGTGCGAGCCGCAGCGGGTCGCCGCCGCGCTGGAGGGCTGGGGCCGGGCCGAGTACCGCGAGGTGTGGCCCGAGGTGGTCGCCGCCCTCGACAGCCCCCGCCGCCGCGCCCTCGGCGAGGCCCTCGCCACCCTGCTCGCCGACCCGCCGCTGCGACCGCGCGCCGCCCGCAGCGCGGTCCCGGAGCTCTCCCGGATCGCCGCCCGCGAGCAGCACCGCACCGCCGAGCGCGTCCGCACCGCCCTCGCCGCCGCCCCCGCGGACCAGGCAGTCGCCCTCCACCAGGCCCGCAAGGCGGCCAAGCGCGCCCGCTACGCCGGCGAGACGGCCGCCGCGGCGATCGGCGCCCGGGCCGAGCGCTACGCCCGGCGGATGAAGGCCGTCCAGGACGTCCTGGGCGAGCACCAGGACGCGGTGGTCGCCGCCGACACGCTCGCCGCCCACGCGGCGGGCAGCGGCGAGCCGTTCGGCTACGGGGTCCTGTACGGGCGCCAGCTGGCCACCGAGGAGGCCGCCCGGCGGCGGCTGCCGGACGTCTGGCGACGGGCGGGCAAGCGCAAGCTGGCCCGGTTCGGCTAGCGCCCGGGCGGCCTGGGACCGCCCGGGCGGCGTGCCCCGGGACACGGGCGCGCCCTGCGGTGTCCTGCTCGGTCGGCACCCGGGTGCACCTGCGGGCGCGGCGGCGCTTGGGGCTACCGGGGGTCGAGCCCGGCCGAGCGGGCCGCCTCGCGCAGCAGGTCGCGGAGCATCGTGGTGGTCAGCCGACCGGTGTTCGTGTTGCGGGGGCTCACGTGGTAGCAGCCGTACATCCGCAGCTCCGGGCCGCCGTCGCGGGCCGGGAAGGTGGCCAGGGCGGCGTGGCCGAAGGCGGGGCGGGGCCGCGGGACCTGCCAGCCGGAGTCGGCGATCACCGGCAGCATCGCCTGCCAGGCGAAGCCGCCGAGGGCGACGACGGTGCGCACGGTGGGGCGCATCAGCTCCAGCTCCCGGCTGATCCAGGGCCGGCAGGTGTCGCGTTCCGCGGTGCTGGGCCTGTTGTCCGGCGGGGCGCAGCGGACCGGGTCGGTGATCCGGACGCCGGACAGCTCCAGCCCGTCGCCGTGGCGGACGGACACGGCGCGGTTGGCGAACCCGAGCTCGTACAGGGCGGCGTAGAGCAGGTCGCCGGAGGGGTCGCCGGTGAAGATCCGGCCGGTGCGGTTGGCGCCGTGGGCGGCGGGGGCGAGGCCGACCAGGACGAGCGGGGCGTCCGGCGGGCCGAAGCCGGGGATGGGGCGGGCCCAGTAGTCCCAGTCCTGGTAGGCGCGGCGTTTGGTGCGGGCGGTCTCCTCGCGCCACTGGACCAGGCGCGGACAGGCCCGGCAGCCCGTGACGACGCGGTCCAGCGCGGCGAGCGTGCCGGCCCGGGCGGCCGCCTCGGCGGGGTGCCGGGGGTCGTCCGGGTCGTCGGCGGGGGAGGAGGGCGCGGCCACGGTCGGCATGGTCGAGATCCTAGGGGCTTCCGGGCGTTCGTTCCGGCGTCGGCCGGGCAGGCGTAGCGTGGAATCAGTTGCTCCGGCGGTCCCCGGCCGGTCCGGGTCGGGGCCGGCCGGACGCGCCGGTGTGCGCGCAGGCCGCAAGGAGGCCGCGATGATCGTCGATGCGGTGCTGGGCGCCCTCGCGGGGCTCGCCGGGCTGGGGGCGATCTGGGCGAGCATGAGCATCAGGGTCGTCCAGCAGTTCCAGAAGGGCGTGGTGTTCCGCTTCGGGAAGGTGCGCGACGAGGTGCGCGCTCCCGGGCTGGTGGCGCTGATGCCGATCGCGGACCGGCTGCGCAGGGTGAACGTGCAGATCGTGACGATGCCGATTCCGGCGCAGGAGGGCATCACGCGGGACAACGTGACCGTGCGGGTGGACGCGGTGGTCTACTTCCGGGTGGTGGACCCGGTGAAGGCCACCGTCAACGTGCAGGACTACAACTTCGCGATCTCCCAGGTCGCGCAGACCTCGCTGCGCTCGATCATCGGCAAGAGCGAGCTGGACGACCTGCTGGCCAACCGGGAACCGATCAACCAGGGGCTGGAGTTGATGATCGACAGTCCGGCGCTGGGCTGGGGCATCGAGATCGACCGGGTGGAGATCAAGGACGTCGCGCTGCCGGAGTCGATGAAGCGCTCGATCGCCCGGCAGGCGGAGGCCGAGCGGGAGCGGCGGGCCCGGATCATCACCGCGGACGGCGAGTACCAGGCCTCGGAGCGGCTGTCGGAGGCCGCGGCGGTGATGAGCGCGACCCCGGCCGCGCTCCAACTCCGGCTGTTGCAGACCGTGGTGGAGGTGGCCGCGGAGAAGAACTCGACGCTGGTGCTGCCGTTCCCGGTGGAGCTGCTGCGCTTCCTCGACAGCGCGACGGAGGTCCAGCAGCGGAACCTGCTCACGGCCGCCGCGGCCGCGGCCGGGGCGAAGGCCGCGGAGGAGGCGGTGGAGAGCGGCGAGGTCCCGGAGGAGGAGCTCGAACCGGACCAGCCCCGGCACGAACTCCCGCCGCTGGAGGAGGTGCTGGAGCGCTCGCCGCTGAACCGTACGGAGTCGCCGGACGGTCGGATCGAGCCGGACGAGGCCACCGGGCCGGGCGGAGGGGGCTGAGCCCACCGCCCGGGCGGGACGGGCCGGACGGCCCCGGTGGCGTCGGCCATCCACCCGGACCACGATGGACGAGAGAAGGGAAGCCAGGTCAGGAGGCGGACCATGACCAAAGCCAGCGACATCATGCACCCGGGCGCGGAGTGCATCCGCGAGCACGAGACGCTCGCGGCCGCCGCCCGGATCATGCGGGAACGCCATGTGGGCGCCCTGCCCATCTGCGGGCCGGGCGACAAGCTGTCGGGGATCTTGACCGACCGGGACATCGTGCTGCGCTGCGTCGCCGAGGGCCGCGACCCGGCGTCGGTGACGGCGGGCGAACTGGCGCAGGGGCGGCCGATGACGGTGGAAGCGGACGAGGACTGTGACCAGGTGCTGCGGGTGATGGAGCAGTACCAGGTGCGTCGGCTGCCGGTGATCAACCATCCGGAGCACAAGCTGGTCGGCATGATCAGCGAGGCGGACATCGCGCGCGGTCTGCCGCAGGCACGGGTCGCCGAGTTCGTGGCGGCGGTCTGCGCGGAGGAGGCGCCCGCGGGGGCCGCCCAGGGCTGACCGCCCGGGGCGACCGCCCGGGGGCTGACGCCGTCGTGCGCACGTGGGCCGTGGCCCCGCCCCCCGCCGGGGTGGAGCCACGGCCGCTTGGTCGTGCCGGTCAGGCGGCCGGGGCGGCGGGGCCGTGCGCCTCGAGGGAGAGTTCGGCCCACTCGGCCCAGCCGGCCAGCCGGTCGGCGTAGACCTGCTGGAGCATCGGTCGGCCCTGGGCGCCGAAGAACACCCGCAGCGGCGGCCGCTCGGCGTCGACGAGCCGGAGCAGGGCCCGGCCCGCCGCGGCCGGGTCGCCGACGTCGAGTGAGGCGGCGTGGGCGGCGAAGGCCGCGCGCAGCCCGTCGTAGTGCGGGTCGGCCTCGGCGCGTACGGCGGAGGCGACCGCGTCGGTGGCGTAGCTGCCCGGCTCGACCACGGTCACCTTGACGCCGAACCCGGCGACCTCCTGGGCGAGCGCCTCGCTCAGGCCCTCCAGGGCCCACTTGGAGGCGCAGTACCCGCCGCCGAGCGGGAACGCGGCGACGCCGGCGACCGAGGAGATCTGGACGATGTGCCCGGAGCCCTGGGCGCGCAGCAGGGGAAGTGCGGCCTGGACGACCCGCAGCGGGCCGAACAGGTTGGTGTCCAGCTGGTCGCGCAGCTGCTCCTCGGAGAGTTCCTCGGCGGCGCCGGACAGGCCGTATCCGGCGTTGTTCACGAGGACGTCGAGCCGGCCGAAGTGCCGGTGGGCCCGCTGGACGGCGCGGTGGACGGCGTCCCGGTCGGCGACGTCCAGCGGGAGCGGGAGCACCGCGTCCCCGTGGGCGGCGATCAGGTCGCCGAGCCGCCCGGTGTCGCGGGCGGTCGCGGCCACCTTGTCGCCGCGGGACAGGGCCGCCTCGACGAAGGCGCGGCCGAGGCCGCGGGAGGAACCGGTGACGAACCAGACCTTGCTCATGTGTGCGCTCCACTGTGTCCGATGACGGGGTCCGATGACCTGGCGGCATCAGGACACCGGCGGGCACGGCGGTGTGACACCCGGGTGGTGGCCGGGTCACCCCAGGGCGTAGACGGCGGTGGCGTGGGCGGCCGGGTCTGCGGTGTCCTCGGTGCTTGCGGCGCCCTCGGGGGTGAGGGTGATGTCGAGGAAGGCGATCCGGCGGCCGAGCTTGGTGATCCGGGCGTGCACCAGGACGTCCTGGGCGAATACGGCCCGCTGGAAGGTGGTGGACTGCTGGACGGTGGTCATCGGGCCGAAGCCGCCGCGGGCGGCCGAGAGGGCGATCACGCAGGCCGTGTCGGCGGCGGCCATCAGCGCCTGGCCGGACAGCGCGCCGCCCTGGCGGGCGAGCCGGTCGGACCAGGGCAGCCGCAGTACGGCGTGGCGCTCGCCGGTCTCGACGGTCGACAGCCCCAGGTCCCGCACCCAGGGGGCGAAGTGCTCGGTCAACAGCTTGTCCGCGTCGGCGGTGGTGAGGGTCATCGCGCCATTGTGCGCGGGGAGTAGACGTTCCGTCAGGAGGGCGGTGCGGCAAGGGTGTCGAGGTGTCGGCGCAGTACCGCGCGCAGTTCGTCCGGGCCGACCAGGTCGGGGTGTTGGACGGCCTGGAGGGCGAGGCCGTCCAGCAGGGCGGAGAGCCGGCGGGTCTCGAGGTCGAGGTCGAGGCCGGGGGCCAGGCCGCCGGCGCGTGCGGACTCGGCGAGGACGCGGCGGACCAGCTCGTCGAGTCCGGACTGCAGTTCGGCGGCACGGGGCCGCAGGCCGGGCCGGGTGCGGGCGGCGGTGACGAAGGAGAGCCAGAGCGCGGACTCCTCCCGGCGCTCGGCGTCCAGCGGGAGGGTTTCGGCGAGCAGGCGGACGGTCCGCTCGCGCCGGTCGGTCCCGGCGGCGGCAGGGTCGAGCAGGGCGGCGGCGTGGACGCGGATGCGGGCCTCGATCCGGTGGGCCAGCTCGCCCATCGCGAAGATCATCAGCTCCGAGCTGCCGGCGAAGTAGTGCCGCACCGAGCCGACGGCCAGTCCGGCCTCCTCGGCGACGTTGCGCAGTGAGGCGTGTTCCAGTCCTTCGCGGGCCGCGACGCGCAGGACGGCGTCGGCGACGGCCTGGCGGCGTTCGGCGGGGTCGACGATCTTCGGCATGTTGCCGTTATAGCACGGGCGAGCTAAATTGCTGATTTAGCACGGTCGAGCTACAAAACTTGGGGGAGCGGGAATGAACGGCTGGGTGCACGTGGGGCTGATCGCCGCCGTGGTCGTGGTGGTGGTGATCCGGCGGCTGCGCGGCGAACCGCTCAACGCCCGGGACCTCTTCGCGCCGCCGGTGGTGCTCACCGGCCTTGGCGTGTGGGCGCTCGCGCAACGGCACGGCCTCGGTGCGGCCGACTACGGCTGGATCGTGGCGGGCGCCGCGCTCGGCGTCGCGCTGGGGGCGGTGCGCGGCGCGACCGTCCGGGTCTACGAGCGCGAGGGCGTGCTGTGGCAGCGCTACACCGGGTGGACCTTCCTCGTTGCGGCGCTCTCGCTCGCCGTGATGGCCGGCTTCGCCGCGCTCGCCGCGCACTTCGGCCTGGCTGCGGACGCCCGGCCGGTCCAACTGTCGATCGGCGTGGGCTTCCTCGGGGAGGCCCTGGCGGTCGGCCTGCGGGGGCTCTCCTCGGGGATCCCGTTCGCACCGGAGGGGCGGGGCTCGAGCCCGCTGGATCGACTCCGTCGGTAACTTCAGTTGTCGTGACCGAGCTTGGAAACTATAGTTGTCGATATGACCGCTGTGGAGATCACCCATGAGGAACGGGCCGAACTGGCCAAGGCCCTTCTCGATGCCCTTGACCCCCTCGCCGCCGCCGTGCGCGCCCGCACGACCGGCCTGCCCGCGGAGCGGATGTGGAACGCCGAGCCGGTCGAGGTGGCCCTCTCCGTGCTGTCCGCCTGGAAGCTGGTGGACACCGAGGTCAAACGGCTCGCCGCGGGCGCGGCCGCCACCGCGGGGTCCTACGGCGCCAGCTACGAGCGACTCGGCGCCGCCTGGGGTATCACCCGACAGGGAGCCCGGAAGAAGTGGCCGGAGGCCGTCAGTCGCCCGGTCGCGAAGTCTGACTCGCTCGAACTCTTCGGCGGTACTGCGGAGTTGGTCGAGGCGGTCGGCGGTTGGCGCTGGACGGCCACCGGCGCCGACGGCGCCACCGGCGAGGCGGCCGACGAGCACCGGACCCGGGAGGAGGCCGCGGCGCACGCCGGGGCCTTCCTCGCCGCGCACGCGCGTTAGCGGCGCAGCTCCCGGGCGATCAGCTCCGCCAGGTGCAGGGCCTGCCGCCCGTCGGCGAGTTGGGCGATCTGGGTGCGGCAGCTGAAGCCGTCCGCCAGCACCACCGTCGCCGGACCGGCCGCGCGGACCTCGGGTAGCAGCACCCGCTCCGCGATCGCCACGGACACCTCGAAGTGCCCTTGCTCGAAGCCGAAGTTGCCGGCCAGACCGCAGCAACCGGCCTCCAGCACCCGGTTGTTCAGCCCGAGCCTGGCCTCCACCCGGCGGTCGGCGGCGCTGCCGAGCACCGCGTGCTGGTGGCAGTGGGTCTGGGTGAGGGCGTCCAGCCGGATTCGGGGGAGCGGGGCGTCGGGGGCGTACTCGTCGAGGAACTCGGCGAAGGTGCGGGTGCGGTCGGCGAGCGGGCGGCCCTCGGTGCCGAGCAGTCGGGGCAGGTCCTCGCGCAGGGTCGCGGTACAGCTCGGGTCCAGGCCGACCACGGGGGTGTCGGCCGGGAGCCCGGCTCCGTCCAGCGTCCGCAGGCTGCGCCGCAACACCCGTCGGGCAGTGCCGAGTTGGCCGGTGGAGTGCCAGGTGAGCCCGCAGCAGACCGGGCCCGAGGGCAGCCGGACGTCGAAGCCCAGGTGCTCCAGCACCTCGACGGCCGAGCGCGGCACGTTCGGCTGGAGGTGCTCGGAGAAGGTGTCCGGCCACAGCAGTACCGGCCGGGCGCCCGCCGGGGCCGGGTGTTCGGCGCGGTGCCGCCGGTACCAGGCGGTGAAGGTCTCCGGTGGGAAGACCGGCAGCACCCGGCGCCGGTCGATCCCGCCGAGCCGCTTGAGCAGCGCGCCGGCCCGGGAGCGGGCGAGCGTGTTGGCGGCCCCGGGCGCGAGAGCGACGGCCCGCAGCCAGAGCGGCAGCCAGCCCATCGAGTAGTGCGCGAGCGGACGCGGCCGGTGCCGGTAGTGCTGGTACAGGAACTCGGACTTGTACGTCGCCATGTCGACGTGCACCGGGCAGTCGCTCGCGCAGCCCTTGCAGCTCAGACAGAGGTCCAGCGCCTCGCGGACCTCCTGCGAGCGCCACCCGTCCGCGACCGCTGCCCCGGCCTGGCGGCCGGGAGGCGCCCCCATCCCCCGCAGCATCTCGGCGAGCAGCCGGGCCCGCCCCCGGGTGGAGTGCCGCTCCTCGCCGGTGGCCAGGTAGCTCGGGCACATCACCCCGCTGCCCGGGGCCACGCACTTGGCCACGCCCACGCAGCGGTGCACCGCCTTGACCAGGCTGCCGCCGTCCTGCTCGTACGGGAGCGCCAGCGGCAGCGTGCGGCGCGGGGCGGTGACGAAGCGCAGGTCCGCGTCGAGTGGGCGGGGATCGACCAGGGCGCCCGGGTTGAGCAGGTTCTCCGGGTCCCAGATCCGCTTGAACTCACCGAACAGGCCGATGACTTCGGGCGGGTACATGCGCGGAAGCAGCTCCGCCCTGGCCTGCCCGTCGCCGTGCTCGCCGGAGAGCGAACCGCCGTACGAGACCGCCAGATCGGCCGCCTGCTCCAGGAACTCCCGGAAGACCAGCACTCCTTGGGGCTCGTCCAGCGGGAAGTCGATCCGCAGGTGCACGCAGCCGTCGCCGAAGTGCCCGTACGGGACACCGCGCAGGCTGTGCCGGCGCAGCAGGGCGCGCAGGTCCCGGAGGTAGTCGCCGAGCCGCTCGGGAGGGACGGCGGAGTCCTCCCAGCCGGGCCAGGCCTCGCCGCCTCCGGGTAGCCGGGTGACGATCCCCGCGCCGGCCTCCCGGACGGCCCACAGCTGGCGCTGCTCGGCCGGGTCGGTGACCAGCGCGACGGTGGCCGATCGTTCGCGGCGCACCTCGTCGGCGAGTCGGCGGGCGGCCTGGTAGGCGGCCAGCGGGGTGTCGCCGCCGGTCTCCAGGAACAGCCAGCACTCGCCGGCGGGCAGCCGGTCCAGCGCGGGCGGCCGGGGCCCGGCGGCGAGCAGCGCGGCGATCAGGTCGGCCGCCATGCCCTCGGCGGTCAGCGGGCCGTGGGGCAGCAGCGCCGGGACGGCGTCGGCGGCGGCGCCCTCGTCGGGGTAGCCGGCCACCACCAGGGCCCGCGCGGGCGGGTCCTCGACCAGTCGGACGGTGGCGCCGAGCAGCAGCGCGCAGGTGCCCTCGGTGCCGGTGAGCGCCCGGGCCAGGTCGTGGCCGTGCTCGGGCAGCAGCGCGTCCAGCGGGTAGCCGGAGGTGCGGCGGGGCAGCTGCGGCATGCCCTGCCGGATGACGGCGAGGTTGCGGTCGGTGAACTCCTGTAGCTCGGCGTGGAGTCGACCGACCCTTCCGGGCCGCGCGGCGAGCGCGGCACGCTCCCGGGAGGTGAGCCGACCGCCGACGGTCAGCTCGGTGCCGTCCGCGAGCAGCAGCTCCAGCCGCCCGACGTTGTCGGCGGTGCGCCCCCAGGCGAGCGAGTGCGAGCCGCAGGAGTCGTTGCCGATCATGCCGCCGATGGTGCAGCGGCTGTGCGTGGAAGGGTCGGGGCCGAAGCGCAGCCCGTACGGTCTGGCGGCGCGCTGGAGGTCGTCCAGCACGGTGCCGGGCTGGACGCGCGCGGTGCGGGCCTGCGGGTCGAGCTCCAGCACCGCGCCGAGGTGGCGGCGGAAGTCCAGCACCACCGCGCCCGGGCCGATCGCCTGCCCGCCGATGCTGGTCCCGGCCCCGCGCGCCACCACCGGCACCCCGTGCTCGCGGCACAGCGCCAGTGCCGTGCGCACGTCGTCGAGGTCGGCGGGTTTGACCACGCCCAGCGGCAACTGCCGGTAGTTGGAGGCGTCCTGGCTGTAGACGGTGCGCTCGGCGGCGCCGAAGCGGACCTCGCCGCGCAGCACGGCGGCCAGCTCACGGGCCAGCGCGGCCCCGGGTACGGCGGACGGACGGCTCACCAGGGACCTCCCGGGCGGGTGCGGCGACGGCTCCGCCGATGATCGCAGGCACCCGGCCGGACCGGTACCGGGCACGACGGGGGTACCGCCGACGGGGTGTCATGTGGCACCCTCGGCGGTCATGATCGACGAATCCGTGCCCGTTGACCCGGCCGGCCCCGAGGCCTACCTCGCCCGCCTCCCGATCGGCGAGCCGCTGCCCTTCCCGACGGACGGCGCGCCGTCCTGGGAGATCTTCCCGTACGAGGGCGAGCTGACCGTCCGGGAACTGCGCGCGCCCGAGCTGCCGGAGCCGCCCCGCAACGGCGAGGACGGCCCGCAGAGCTGCCCGGACTGCGCCCGCCCCGACGCCGACTTCCTGTGGACCGACGAGCACTGGCGGCTCGGCACCACCGACGAGCCGAACGGTCTGCCCGCCACTCTGCTCCTCTGGCCGCGCGCCCACCACGACCTGCTGGACCTGCCGGCCGAACTGTCCGCGCGGCTGGGCCCGATGCTGCAGCGGGTGGAGCGGGCGGTACGGTCGCTCGGCGGCGTCGGCCGGGTCCACGTGAACCGCTGGGGCGACGGCTCGGCGCACCTGCACCTGTGGCTGCTCGCCCGCCCCGAGGGGGTGGCCCAGCTGCGCGGCTCGACCCTGCCCCTGTGGATGGACGTGCTGCCGCCGCAGCCCGCCGGGGTGAGGGCCGAGCGGGCCCGCCGGATCGCGGCGGCGATGGCCGCCGAGGGCGGCACCGCGCACGCCCGCTGAGCTACTTCCGTCCGGTGAGCGTGCCGCGCGCGATGTGGGAGAGCTTGGCCACCTCGAACGCCGGGTAGGCGCCGCCCGCCAGCAGCGAGAACTTGATCCCCTCGCGGCCGCCGGGCCGGCGGTGGCCGGGCGGCTGGAAGCGCCGGTGGTGCTCGGCGGCGCGGTGGAAGAACTGCGGCCGCTCGGCGCGGGGGACGCAGCCGGCCAGGTCGAAGACGAACAGGTAGTGCCGGATCATCCGGACGAACAGCGCGTCGCGCACCGCGTACAGGTGCGGCTGGTCCTCCAGCAGGGCGAAGCTGCGCTCGTACTGCTCGAACACGTCGAAGACGCTGCTTCCGGGCCCGCCCGCCGGGTGGACGGTCTCCCGGCGGCGCAGCTGGACGCACTCGCGCGCCAGCACGGCGGCGCTCCGGGCGCCGAGCAGCGCCGCGTGCGCCACCGGGACCTCCTCGTAGCGGCCGGGCGGGAAGGCCAGGCCCAGCTCGGCCCAGTGGCCGCGGCGGACCAGCCGGTCCCAGATCAGCGGCGGCGCGCCGAACAGCTCGGGCCGGTCGAAGGGCGCGAACGGCTCGGGGCCGGCCTCGGCGAGCAGCGCCTCGGCCCCGCCCGGCCAGTCCCGGTCCTGGTGGCGGCGGGAGTGGCCGAACAGCAGCACGTCCACCGGCCCGGTCTGCCGGAGCCGGTCGGCGAGCGTCCGCAGGGCGTCCCGGGGCAGCAGGTGGTCGGCGTCCAGGAACAGCAGGTACTCGCCGGCCGCCCGCGCCGCCCCCGCGTTCCGGCTCGCCCCGACCCCGACCGCCGCGTTCAGGTGCAGCACCGACACGTGCGGGTGCCGGGCGGCGTACGCGTCGGCGAGCCCACCCGCGGTCTCGGGGGAGCGGTCGGCGACCACGATCACCTCGAGGTCGGCCAGGGACTGGGCGAGCAGCGAGTCCAGGCAGTCGGCGAGCTGTCCGTGCTGGTCGTAGGCGGGGACCACGACGCTGATCAGGGGCGAGGGCATGACGCCGGAGCGTAAGTGGGCCTGCGGACCGTGGCAAAGCCCTGACGGTCCGTAATTCCGAGCAATCGGTGGCAAATCGTACGAGCGTGCGCCATATCTTCACGCCGCCTGCCGGACGCGTCCACGCCCGTCCCGACCTGCGGCGATGTGCGCCGGGGCCCGCGACGCGAGGTGCGTCGCGGGCCCCGGTGGGCCGAACGGGTCCGGCTTAGTACCAGTGGTGGGCCTGCCAGAACGACCAGGCGGCGCAGGGGCTGCCGTAGCGGGTGTTCATGTAGTCCAGGCCCCACTTGATCTGGGTGGCCGGGTTGGTGCGCCAGTCGGCGCCCGCGGAGGCCATCTTGGAGCCGGGCAGGGCCTGGACCAGACCGTACGCGCCGGAGGAGGCGTTGACCGCGAGGGGGTTCCAGCTGCTCTCGCGGAACACGATGTTGCTGAAGCACTGGAGCTGGCCGGCCGGGACGATCTGCGCGGCGATCTGCTGCGGGGTGCCGGAGTAGGTGGCCGGCGCGCTGTCGAGGTTCTGGCGCTCCTGGGAGCGGGAGGCGGCGGCCTCGGCGTCGGCCTTGGCCTTCGCGTCGGCCTGGGCCTGAGCCTGAGCCTGGGCCTCGGCCTGCGCCTGGGCCGCGGCGTCCGCCTTGGCCTTGGCCTGGGCCTCCTGGGCGGCCTGGGCGGCCTGTGCGTCGGCGGCAGCGGTGTCGGCCTGGCCCAGCTCGGTGACCGGCCGGCCGTCCGCCGACACGGCGGCCACCGGGGCGGCCGCGGTGGCGTTCCCGGCCTGCGGGATGGCGAGGGCCGCGGTGGCGGCGCTCGCGACCACGAGGGTGGCGACACCGGTGATCAGGGAGTTGCGGCGGGCATGGCTGAGCTGGCTGAGCTGCATCGGGCGGACGATCCTTCTCCGTCGGGGCCGTGCCGGTGGGCACCGGGGGGCGGGGCATCGCGCGGGCTCCGGCTGAGCGGGGCCCGCTGCGGCCGCCCTGGACGGACGGCCGTGGCGCCCCGGCCGGAGAGGCGGGGGCGAGCGGGCGGCGCGGCGGCGGAGCTGAGGCTGCGCTGCCTGGCGACGGGCCATTCTTGGCAGGGCCGAGGACGGGTGGCAAAGGGGTTCTCTACTACGCCCGATCGTGGCCGCGCAGCCTGCGCGGCGAGGATCGGCGGTTTGTTTGTGCTTATTTGCCCGAATTGCCCATCCGGGAGAAGAGTCCCGGAGGCGGTGAAGGATCGCAGTGTCGACACCGACCGTGGCCTGTGTTCTTCAGGCGGAGCGCGGTCGTGGACGGTCCGCCCGGGGCGCCTCGACGGAGTCGGGGCGGCGGCTCCGCGGCGCGGGTCCACTATCGGGGATCGTGGATGGCGATCCCCCTGTGGGCGGGCTCACACGTTCGCCCACCTGATGTCGGCGCAGCGTGAGCGGAGGGTCACGGCCTCAGGGGGTCGCGTACGGATTGCCCGGGACGGGCGGCCCGGTGGGGGCGGGGACGTCGGGGGCGGAGGCGCCGGGGGTCGGCCTCTCCCGCTCCTCCTGCGGTGCGGTCGGGACGAGGTCGCGGGCCAGCAGAGTGGCGCCGGCGACGGCCCCCGGCATGGCGAGCACCGTGACCAGTGGCACCAGGAAGGCCAGGATCAGCGGCGTGCCGAAACCCAGCGCCAGCCCGAGCCGGGCGCGCAGCAGCCGGATTCGCTCGGGCTGCGGCACCCGGCGCCGCTGCAGGGCGACGGCCGTCAGCTCGACGGTCATGAAGAAGCCGGACACCAGGAAGCCGAGCGCCGGGACCACCGTCTGCCCGACCACCGGGATGAACCCGCAGGCGAACAGCACCACACCGAACGCGGCCACCCGCACCAGCACGTACAGGCTGTCGCGCACCGCGGTCAGCAGCTCGCGCCAGAGCGCGGTGTCCGGTGCGGCGGGCGCGTCGCCCTCGGTCTCGTCGACCTCGGCGCAGAGCGCCTCGTAGAAGGGCTGCCCGACCACCAGGGTGACCGCGGTGAAGGTGAGCAGGGAGAGCAGCAGTCCGCCGCCGAAGACGATCGCCGCGAGCGCGTCGCGCAGCAGTTCCCGCCAGGGTGAGCCCCAGTGGTCGGCGAACGGGGTGGCCCAGTCCGCGAGGTCCTTGGCCCAGGCGCCGAGGAAGGCGAGCGCGATGACGTAGCCGACCAGTGTGAGCAGGGCCGGCAGCATCCCGAAGCCCCACCAGCGGCCGTGCCGACCCACCCATTTCTGGCCCGCGACCAGGTACTTCATCCCCGCCACAAGATCTCGCATGGGCGATCACCCTAGGGCCTCCCGGCCCGGAACCTCGCATTGCCGTGTTCCTGCCAGTTCCGACCGGCAAGGGCACCCCCCTCCTGTAGCGCCGCCCGCCGGGCCACTCTCGGTCTTCCCCCACCTGCAAGGAGGAGTCCGATGAAGCGTCAACTCGGCAGGCTGATGAGCCTGTTGGTCGGTCTGGTGCTCGGCGTCGGCACACTCGTGCTGCCCGCCGCCGCCTCGCCCGCGCCGTCGCCGAGCGTGGTCGGCGGCACGCGGGCGGCGCAGGGCGAGTTCCCGTTCATGGTGCGGCTCTCGATGGGCTGCGGCGGCGCGCTCTACACCTCGCAGATCGTGCTCACCGCCGCCCACTGCGTCGACGGCACCGGCGCCAACAGCAGCATCACCGTCACCGCGGGAGCGGTCGACCTGCGCAGCGGCACCGCGATCAAGGTCCGTTCCTCGTACGTCTACCAGTCGCCGTCCTTCACCGGCGCCGAGAACGGCAACGACTGGGCGCTGATCAAGCTGGCCTCGCCGATCAGCGGCAGCCTGGTCAGCACCCTGCCGATCGCCACCTCCACCGCCTACGACAACGGCACCTTCACCATCATGGGCTGGGGCGCCGCGAGCGAGGGCGGCGCCCAGCAGCGGTACCTGCTCAAGGCCACCGTGCCGTTCGTCGACGACGCCACCTGCGCCGGCGCCTACCCGGGCCTGAACAAGGCCGGCTCGCTCTGCGCGGGCTACGTCTCCCAGGGCGGCGTCGACACCTGCCAGGGCGACTCGGGCGGCCCGATGGTCCGCCAGGACGCGGCGGGCCGCTGGATCCAGGTCGGCATCGTCAGCTGGGGCAACGGCTGCGCCCGCGCGGGCTACCCGGGCGTCTACTCCCAGGTGAGCACGTACGCGGCGGCCATCGCCTCGGCGGCGGCCGGCCTCTGAGCCGACCCGCAGGGGCCGCCGGACCGGTCCGGCGGGGCCGGCCACCACTCCCGCAGGTGGTGGCCGGCCCCGCTACCGTGCGTCCGGGCGCCGGCGCGGCATCCGGGCTTTCACCGGCGGCGGCGTCCGGGCCGGGGGCGCGGAGCTCGGCTTTCACCGGCGCAGCCACTCCCCGGCGCGCCGCTGCTCGCGGGCGATGCGGCCGGTGGTGTTCGGGGGCAGTCGGGAGAGCAGAGCGGCCGCGGCGTCGGGGTGACCGGCGAGGGCACGGGCGCCGGCGAGGCGGGCGGTGATCAGGGCGTGGTCGCGCGGGCGGGCGGCCCGGTCGAGTAGTCGCAGGGCCGCCTCCAGCCGGTCCGCCGCGGCGTGGGCGTGGGCGGTGCGGCCGGTGTGGAGGGCGAGTCCCGTTGGCAGGTGCCATGGGCGACGGCCAGGACCAGCTCGGCGCGCTCCGTCCAGGGCGTCGGCGCGCCGGAGCGCAGTGCGGCGCCGGTCAGTCGTCGGGCGTCCGCCAGGGTCCGGCGGACCTGCGGCGCCTGTCCGGCCAGTGCGTGGGCGTGGGCCTGGACGACGGCGGCCCAGGCGCGCAGCTCCGGCAGGGGAGGGGCGGTGCTCCGGGCGGCCTCCGCCAGGGTGAGCGCGGTGGCCGCGTCCCCGTGCCACCAGTACAGGGTGCTCTGCCGGGCGAGCAGGGCGGCCGTGGTGGCCCGGTCGTCGCTCGTGCGGGCCCACTCCAGCCCGGTGGTGTACCAGCCGAGCGCGTGGGCGTGGCGGTCTCCCTCGAAGTGGGCCCAGCCGGCCAGCTCGGCGTACTGGGCGGCGAGCGAATGGTCGGCGGTGGGGCTCTCGCGCGGGCCGGTGCGTGGCCGGCCGGCGAGGGTGCGGGCGTGGTGCTCCAGGACGGCGGCCAGCTCCTCGCCGCCGATCCGGTCGACGGCGGCGCGGTAGACGGCGAGCAGTTGGGCGAGCACCTCGACGGTGGCGGCGTCGGGTGGGGCGGTGTCGGCGGCGAGCGGTTTCCGGGCGGCGGCGGCGAGTTCGCCGAGGCGTCGGCGTTCCCGTTGGAGGGCCTGCCACAGCTGCGCCAGCTCGCCGTCGGCGAGGAGGAGTTCGTCGGCCCGGTCGGGCATCCCCGGCGGCGGCCAGCGGCGGGCGTTCTCCACCCGGCTGATCAGCGAGTCGTGGTAGCCGAGCAGCCGGCCGAGCTCGGCCTGGCTGAGGCCGCGGGCTTCGCGCCAGTGGCGCAGCCGACGGCCGAAGCGCAGGCGTGCGGACTCGGGTTCCGCGCGGGGTGGTGGCGGGGAGGGCGGCGTGGGGGCGGGCGGGATCGGCACGGGGTCTCCCGGTGAGGGTCGGGAAGTGCTCGTGGGGGAGCGCTGGCCCAGATATCCCCCTTGACGTGCCTTGGTCAAACTGAGGAGGGCGAACGGGGCGGCGAACAGGACGCCCGGCGGGACGGCCGGCGGGACGGCGCCGGAAAAACGGCGCCGGGCCCGGGAGCCGATGCGGAGGCTCCCGGGCCCGGCGTTCCCGCGCGGGGCGGGCGGGTCAGGAGCCCGCCGCCACCGCGGCCCGCCGCCGTCGGCCCACCACGGCCGAGGCCGCCAGCACGATGGCTGCGGCGACCAGCGACAGGTACATCTGCTTGCGCCCGTCGGCGTCGGTGAACATGTACGCCATGACGAACCCGATCATGCCCATGGCCGTCCAGGTCAGGTACGGGTACAGCCACATCCGGACGGTGTGCCGCTCGGGCATCTCACGCTCGATGATCTTCCGCATCCGCAGCTGGGTGGCGCAGATCACCAGCCAGACGAAGAGCGCGACGGCGCCGGAGGAGTTGAGCAGGAAGGCGAACACGGTGTCCGGCGAGGTGTAGTTGAAGAAGACCGCGACGAAGCCGAAGACCACCGAGGAGAGGATCGCCACCCGCGGCACGCCGCGCGAGGTCACCGTGGCGAAGGCCTTGGGCGCGTCCCCGCGCTGGCCCAGCGAGAAGGCCATCCGGGAGGCCGTGTACATCCCGGAGTTGAGGCAGGACAGCACCGCCGTCAGCACGATCACGTCCATCACCTGGCCGGCGCCCGGGATGCCGATGTGGTCCAGCACCGCCACGTACGGGCTCGCCTTGACGTCGGCGGAGTCCCACGGCAGCAGGGTGACCACGAGCAGGATCGAGCCCAGGTAGAAGATCCCGATGCGCCAGATGACGCTGTTGGTGGCCTTGCTGACCGCCTTCTCCGGGTCCTCCGACTCGCCGGCGGCCAGGGTGACGATCTCGCTGCCCATGAAGGCGAAGACCACGGTGAGCATTCCGGTGAACACCGCGCCCACCCCGTGCGGCAGGAAGCCGCCGTGGCCGGTGAGGTTGCTGGCGCCGACCGCGTGGGTGCCGGGCAGCAGGCCGAAGGCGGCGAGGGTGCCGATCACCAGGAAGGCGGCGATCGCGACCACCTTGATCCCGGCGAACCAGAACTCGAACTCGCCGTAGGAGGCCACGGAGAAGAGGTTGGTGGCGGTCAGCACCGCCATCACTATCAGCGCCCACCCCCACTGCGGCACGCCGGGCACCCAGTTGTTGAGGATCTTCGCACCGGCCGTCGCCTCGACCGCGAGCACCACGACCCAGAAGAACCAGTACAGCCAGCCGATGGAGAAGCCGGCCCAGCGGCCGAGCGCGCGGTCCGCGTACGCCGAGAACGAGCCGCTCTGCGGGTCGGCCGCGGCCATCTCGCCGAGCATCCGCATCACCAGCACGACCAGGGCGCCGGCCAGGGCGTAGGAGAGCAGGATGCCCGGGCCGGTGGTCGCGATGCCCGCGCCGGAGCCGACGAACAGGCCGGCGCCGATCACGCCGCCGATGGCGATCATCGACAGGTGGCGGTTCTTGAGCCCGGCCTTCAGGTGGCCGTCGCCGCCGTGTCCGACCGGACCGGTCTGCTGGGGGAGCTTGGTGGCCGTGGTGGGCCTGGTGGTGTCCGCACTCATCTCGGGACCCTGTGCCTTTCCAGCGCGGTGTGACCCTCGACTCGTCATGCCGGAGGGTGGGGGACTTGCCCGCGCATTGCGTCGCAACCTAACTTCTACGCACCGGTGATCGGAACAATTTTTTGGTAACTGTTCGCTCAACGAACGCAAAAGACCTGGTCGGGGTGGGTGGAAAGGTGGCATGGAAACCTCAAATCTGATGCATCGTCAGCCTTTTGAGAGGTTTCCAAGCTCTGTTGGGGCTCAAATCGCCCGTGGGTGGGCGGTCAGATCGGCCGCACGTCGAGGACGGTGATCGAGGCCTCGTCCGCCGGTCGCCCGGTCAGCCGGGCGGCCAGGATCCGGGGGATGTCCTCCTCCTGTGAGTATCCGGGCAGGACGGCCACCTCCGCGCGCCGGGCGCCGGGCTCGCCCCGCACCGCGTACGTCACCAGGTAGCCGTACCGCTCCGGTGGGGGCGGCCCGGCCCGGTCCTGCCGGTCGTCCCGGCTACGGGCGGTCATCCGCATCGACCTCCTCGGCCCATTGTCGGCGCGGTGTGGCCGATCCTCGCAAATCCAGGCAGAGTGGGACTCTCGGGGCATGCCGCAGGAGCATCCCGAGCGTTCGCGGTGCCGGCCGGCTCCCGGCGCCGGTCAGGAGCGACCCCATGCAGACCACCTGGAAGGGGACGATCAGCTTCGGGCTGGTCAGCATCCCCGTCCACCTGTACTCCGCGACCCAGGAGCACGACGTCCCGCTGCACCAGGTGCACGAGAAGGACGGCGGCCGGGTGCGGATGAAGCGGTACTGCGAGCGGGAGGAGAAGGAGATCCCGTACGCGGAGATCGCCAAGGGGTACGAGTCCCCCGACGGGCGGACCGTCACGCTCTCCGACGAGGACCTCGCCGACCTGCCGCTGCCCAGCAAGAAGATCATCGACGTGCTGGCCTTCGTGGACGAGAACGAGATCGACCCGCTGATGTTCTCCAAGGCCTACTACGTCGGCGTCGCCGACAAGGCCGCCGCCAAGCCGTACGCGCTGCTGCGCGACGCGCTCACCGAGTCCGGGCAGATCGCCGTCACCAAGATCGCGCTGCGCACCCGGGAGTCGCCCGCGGTGCTGCGGGTGCACGACAACACCCTGGTGCTCCAGACCTGCATCTGGCCCGACGAGGTCCGCCCGGCGGCCGGCATCGCGCCCGAGGCGGACGTCACCGTCCGGCCGCAGGAGCTCAAGATGGCGCGGTCGCTGATGGACACCCTCTCCGAGGACTTCGACCTCTCCCAGCTGCACGACGACTACCAGCAGGCGCTGCAGCAGGTGATCACCGCGCGGCTGGAGGGCGTGGAGGTCCCGCACGAGGAGGAGCCGGGCGAGGCGCCGGACAACGTGATCGACCTGATGGAGGCGCTGCGCAGCAGCCTCAAGCAGGCCAAGGGCGGGCGGGGCGGCGGGCCGGGCGGCGCCGAGGACGCCGAGGGGGAGGAGCCCGCGCCGCGCAGGCGCGCCCCGGCGAAGCGGACCGGCGCGAAGGCCGCCCCGAAGACGACCGCGAAGACCACCGGCGCCGGCTCCGCAGGGGGTTCGGCGAAGGGCTCGGCGAAGGGCTCGGCGAAGGGTTCGGCCGCGAAGAAGACCACCGCCCGGAAGTCCTCGGCTCCCCGCAAGGCCTCCTGACCCTCGCGGGCCAGGCGTTCCTCCCGTCCAGCCGTCCAGCATTGGAGGCGATCCCGATGGACCTGCTGACCTACCAGGAAGTCGACGCCAAGGAACAGGCCGAGCCCGAAGCCCAGCGGAACCGGGGCTTCGGGCACCGCGCCTGGCACTGGCTGCTCGGCCTCAGCCCCACCGTGGTGACGTTCATGGTCGCGCTCTCGATCGGCCTCTGCATGGTGGCCGTCCAGGTGAGCCTGCTGCCGGTGCTGATACCGATGGCGATCTTCTGGGGGCTGACGCTCATCGCGCTGGGCGGCGTGATCGCCCGCTGGATGACCCCCGGGCCGGGCCGCCACCGCATGGCGTCCTGACCGGCCCGGGGCGGGCGCGGGCCCGGGAGGGCTCAGCCGATCCACACCGTGGTGACGTTGCAGAACTCCCGGATCCCGTGCCCGGACAGCTCCCGCCCGAACCCGGAACGCTTGACCCCGCCGAACGGCAGCGCCGGGTGGGAGGCGGTCATCCCGTTGAAGAACACCCCGCCGGCCTGGATGTCCCGCACGAAGCGCTCCCGCTCGGCCTCGTCGGTGGTCCAGACGTTGGCGCTGAGCCCGAACGGGGTGTCGTTGGCGACGGCCACCGCCTCGTCCAGGTCGGCCACCCGGTAGACGGTGGCGACCGGGCCGAAGGTCTCCTCGTGGTGGATCCGCATCGCCGGGGTGATGCCGGTGAGCACCGTCGGCTCGAAGAACCAGCCGGAGTCCCAGCCGGTGGGCCGCCCGCCGCCGCACTCCACCCGGGCGCCCCGGGTGCGGGCGTCCTCGACCAGCTCCTCCAGGTCGTCCCGGCCCTGGCGGCTGGCCAGCGGGCCGACGTCGGTGCCCTCGTCCATCGGGTCGCCGACCTTCAGCGCGCGCATCGCCTCGGTGAAGGCGGAGGTGAAGCGGTCGTACACGTCGGTGTGCACGACGAAGCGCTTGGCGGCGATGCAGGACTGGCCGTTGTTCTGCACCCGGGCCCGGACGGCGGTTCGGGCCGCCTCGTCCACGTCGGCGCTCGGCAGGACGACGAACGGGTCGCTGCCGCCCAGCTCCAGCACGGCCTTCTTCACCACGTCCGCCGCGGTGGCCGCGACCGCCCGCCCGGCCGGCTCGCTGCCGGTGAGGGTGACGGCGGCGACCCTGGGGTCCCGGATCACGCCCTCGACCGCGCCCGAGCCGATCAGCAGCGTCTGGAAGCAGCCCTCGGGGAAGCCGGCCCGCTGGAACAGCTCCTCGATCGCCAGCGCGGTGCGCGGCACGTTGGAGGCGTGCTTGAGCAGGCCGACGTTGCCCGCCATCAGCGCCGGCGCGGCGAACCGGACGACCTGCCACAGCGGGAAGTTCCACGGCATCACGGCCAGCACGGGGCCGAGCGGGCGGTAGCGGACGTAGGCGCGGGCGGCGCCGGAGTCGGCGACGTCTTCCGGGGCCGGGTGCTCGTCGGCGAGCAGTGCCTCGGCGTTGTCCGCGTACCAGCGCATCGCCTTGGCGCACTTGGCGGTCTCGGCGCGGGCCCCGGCGAGCGGCTTGCCCATCTCCTCGGTCATGGTGCGGGCGACCGCCTCCTGCTCCTGGTCCAGCAGGTCGGCGGCGCGGTGCAGCAGTTCGGCGCGGGCCGCGAAGGAGGTGCCGCGGTAGCTGTGGAAGGCGGCCTCGGCGCGGGCCAGCCGCCGTTCGACGCCGGCCGCGTCGAGCGGCTCGAAGGTCTGGAGGGTCTCGCCGGTCGCGGGGTTGACGCTGGCGATGGGCATGCGGGGCTCCCAGGAGGTTCGGGTCCGGTGCGTCTGCCCTCACACCCTCTCCGACGGCCCGGCTCCGGGCACACCACCGCGCGCCCGGCGTGTCCCGGCGGGCGCGCGGTCCGCTCCGGTCACTCCGGCAGCGACTCCACCCGGGCGGCCGCCTCCCTGGCCCTGGCCCCGGCCCTGGTCCGGGCCGCGGTGACCTGCCGGTTGGGGAAGCGGTGCAGGTACTCGGCCTCCAGCTCGCCGGTGCGCAGCGTGTGCCGCTTCAGCGCCTCCTCCGAGCCGTACAGGAAGGTCTCGTGGCGGGTGCGGTGCAGCTGTTCCAGCTCGTGCAGGAGCGTGTCGTTGCCCAGGGCGTGCGGGGAGATGCCCGCGGGCCGGATGTGCGGATCTTCGGCGTGCCGCATCTCGGTGCCTCCTCGGCGGAAGTCCCCTCCTACAGGGTGCCCGCGGAGCGTCGCCGGTGCACCCGGTCGGGTCCGGCCGGGCAGGTCCGGGCGGTCGCCCGCCGAGCCCCCCGCGTCGAGAAGCTCGTAGGATGATCCTTCCGTCACCTCCGGGTCCACCCGCTACCGCTGGACAGATCGCACATGCCGCTTCCCAAGGCCGAACTCCACCTGCACATCGAAGGCACCCTGGAGCCCGAGCTCGCCTTCGAGCTCGCCGCCCGCAACGGCGTCGAGCTGCCGTACGCCGACACCGAGGCGCTGCGCGAGGCGTACTCCTTCAGCGACCTCCAGTCCTTCCTGGACCTCTACTACGCGCTGATGGCCGTGCTGCGCACCGAGGACGACTTCGCCGACCTCGCCGACGCCTACCTCGCCCGCGCCGCCGAGCAGGGCGTCCGCCATGCGGAGATCTTCTTCGACCCGCAGGCGCACACCGCCCGCGGGGTGCCACTGGGCGTGGTGGTGGACGGCCTGACCCGGGCGCTGGAGCGCAGCGAGGAACGGCACGGCGTCAGCACCCAGCTGATCATGTGCTTCCTGCGGGACGAGTCCGCCGAGTCCGCGCTGGAGACCTTCGAGGCCGCCCGCCCCTACTTCGACCGGATCGCCGGCATCGGCCTGGACTCCGCCGAGGTCGGCCACCCGCCGGTGAAGTTCCGCGAGGTGTACCGCCGGGCCGCCGAGGCCGGGCTGCGCCGGGTCGCCCATGCGGGCGAGGAGGGCCCGGCCGCGTACATCACCGAGGCGCTGGACGTCCTCGGCGTCGAGCGGATCGACCACGGGCTGCGCTGCCTGGAGGACGGCGAGCTGGTCGCCCGCCTGGTGCGCGAGCAGATCCCGCTGACCGTCTGCCCGCTCTCCAACGTCCGGCTGCGCTGCGTCGACACCCTCGCCGACCACCCGCTGGGCGAGATGCTGGACGCCGGCCTGCTGGTCACCGTCAACTCCGACGACCCGGCCTACTTCGGCGGCTACGTCGAGGACAACTTCCGCGCCGTCCGCGAGGCCCTCGGCCTCGACCAGGAGACCCAGCGCCGCCTGGCCGCCAACTCCTTCCGCGCCTCCTTCGTCAGCGAGGAGCGCCGCGCCGAACTCCTCGCCGAGGTCGAGGCGTACACCTTCTGACCCGAGCGCAGCGGGGGGGGGGTGCCCCCCCCCCCCCAGAAGGGAAACGACAACACCAGAACCGGAGGGGGCAAAGACAATTGGGGGGGTGGTGGTTTTTTCGGGGCGGATGGGAAGG
>NZ_JBVILX010000003.1:218359-277049 GCF_055580145.1 Kitasatospora sp. NPDC032121
CACGCCCCCCCCCCCCCCCCCCCCCCCCCCCCCCACCCCCCCCCCCCCCCCCCCCCCCCACCCCCCCCCCCCCCCCCCCCCCCCGCGCCCCCCCCCCCCCGCGCTCGTAGTGGAGCATGGTGACGCCGTTGGTGAAGCGGTGGGTGTCCTTGAGGGTGAGCGGGACGGGGTGGTCGGCGGGGCGGAAGAAGAGGGTGCCGCGGCCGAGGACGACGGGGTGGACGTAGAAGCGGAACTCGTCGATGAGGTCCTGGGCGAGGAAGGACTCCGCCAGGTTCGCGCCGCTGAGGGCGAGGTCGCCGCCGGGACCGGCGGTGAGGGCGGCGACCGACTCCGGGGTGACCTCGCGGACGACGGTGGTGTTCCAGTCGGCGCGGTCGAGGGTCCGGGAGAAGACCGTCTTCGGCATCGCGCGCCAGATGCCCGCGAACTCGGCCACCGTGGCGTCGGCGTCCGGGTCCTGGTCGGCGGTGGGCCAGACGGAGGCCATCAGCTCGTGCGTCACCCGGCCGGAGACGAAACCACCCATCCGGGCGAGCACCCGGTTGAAGTGGGTGTGCACCTCGTCGTCGACGAGGTTCCAGCCGAGGTCGTGGTCCGGACCCTCGAAGTAGCCGTCGACCGACACGGAGACGAAGAGAACGATCCTGCGACGCATGGCACCCCACGGGGAGGACGGTCCGCCGCCCTCCCGCCGGAGCGGGCAGGGCGGCGGACGGGGATCAGATCAGGGTGCTCCAGTAGTACCAGAACCGGTTGAGGACCAGCAGCGCGATCACCGCGTACCAGAGCGCCGGGACGACCCAGTGGTAGCGGGCCGCCTCCCGGACGGCCACCCGCAGCCGCGGGCCCACCGGGATCACACCGGAACGCAGGTTGTGCAGCGTGGTGTACCAGAACAGCGGGATCACCGCGGCCCACACCACCATGCAGTACGGGCAGAGCGCGCCGATCCGGTACAGCGCCTGGTACATCAGCCAGGTCACGAAGCCGACCCCGAACACCGTCCCGGCCTGCAGGCCCAGCCAGAACCAGCGCCGGAACGCCGCCCCCGAGAGCAGCCCGGCACCGACCGCGACGACCACCCCGAAGGCGACCAGCCCGATCAGCGAGTTGGGGAAGCCGAAGGCCTCCGCCTGCTCGCTGCGCATGATCGAACCGCAGCTGATGATCGGGTTGATGTTGCAGTTGGGGACGTACGACGGGTCCTCCAGCAGCCGGATCTTGTCCAGCGTGAGGACCGTCGAGGCGAACAGGCCGACCGCGCCCCCGATCAGCAGCAGCCAGGCGAACGGGCGGCTCGCGCCGTACGTGGGCCGTACGGCGGGGGAGCCGGCCGTCATCCGGTCACCTGCTTGACCATCGCGGTGAACTGCTCGGGGGAGACGGCCTTGCCGTTGCTGAGGACGTCCAGCTTCCTGCCGTCCAGCTTGACGGTCGGGGTGCCGGTCACGTCGCTCTTGTTGAACTCCTCGTTGACCTTGGCCGCCCACGGGGCGTAGGTCTGGTCGGTGACCGCCTTCACGAAGGCGTCGGTCTTCAGACCTGGCACCTGGCCGGCCAGGTCCAGGATGTGGTTGACGTCGCCGAAGGCGTCGCTGCGCTCGTCCGGCTGGTTGGCGTACAGCACGTCGTGGAAGGCCTTGAACTTGTCCACGCCCTCGTTCAGCGCGGCGCCGGCGGCGGCCAGCGCGGTGCGCGAGCCCTTGCCGCCGAGGTTGTTGTCCAGGAACGTCGCCAGGTGGTACTCGACCTTGTAGGTGCCCTCGTCGGCGAGCTGCTGGATCGCCTTGCCGGTGGTCGTCTCCAGCTGCTCGCAGAACGGGCAGCGGAAGTCCTCGTAGACCTCCAGGGTGTGCGGGGCGTCGGCCTTGCCGTAGGTGATCACGGTGCCGCCGGTGCCGCCCGCGTTGGCCGGCACGACCAGCGGGCCGTTCGCGGAGCCCGAGCCGGAGGAGCCGCCGACGGCGAAGGCCACGCCCGCCGCCAGGGCGAGCACGGCGGCGGAGGCGCCGCCGACCACCACCCGGCGGCGGATCCGGTCGGAGCGCTCGGCCTGGGCCCGGGCGGCGCGCATGCGGTCGGTGGCGGAGGCCTTCTTGTCGGCCTTGCGAGTGTTGCTCATGGGGTGTCGTCCTGTGCTCTCGGGCGTACGGGGAGGCACGCGGTCGGTCGGGGACCGCGTGGAGGGGCCGGTCGGGGACCGTGGGGAGGGTCGGGGACCGCGGGGAGGGGAGAGAACAGCCGGTCGAGCGGGCGGGAGCGCCGTCGCTCAGGCGGCCAGGGCGAACACCGGCGGACCGCGCCGGACGGCCGGACGGACGACGACGTCCTCGGCGGGGACCAGCGTGCGGCTGGCCCGGGGAAACGGCACCCGCGCCGGCGGACGGGCCGGCAGCGGGGCGAACAGCAGCCGCAGCCAGCGGGCGGCGGCGGGCAGGTGGCGGTGCAGGAACTCGCCCAGCATCCGGACGGCACCGGCCAGGCAGCCCAGCGCGGCGTCCGCGCGGCGCAGCCAGTAGGCGCCGGCCAGCGCGATCACCGTGTGCAGCACGAGCAGGAGCAGCAGTACGCCGGTCTGCGCGGAGGCGCCGTGGCCGAGCAGGAACCCGCCGAGCGAGCCGCCGCCGCACAGCAGCGGCCGCAGGCCGTGCCCGGCACCGGGCGGCAGCGAGGGACAGGTGCTCTGCGCGAGGTCGAACAGCGCGCCGGTGCCCAGCTGCAGCGGCAGGAACACCGCCGCGATCGCCGGGTAGCCGCGCTCACGGCCGGCCAGCGCGAAGGCCACCGCGAAGACGCCGGCGAAGGCCGGCAGCATCGGGCCGACCGGCAGCTCACGGCCGGTCACCAGCACCTGGCCGAGCCCGGCGAGCAGCACGACCAGCGCGGCGAAGACCGCCGCGCGGAGCGTCCTGGTGACCGGGCCGATGTCCATGGGACCCGAGTCTGCCACAGGTTGAAACTGGAACGGTCTGCCGGGTGGTGAGCTGTGAACAGCTTCACCACCCGTCCTGAGCTGGGCTTATGCAGCGCTTACGGGCGGTGGTGGTCGGGGGCTGGGCCGGGGGCCGGGGCGGGGGTGTCCGACGGTTCCGAGTGGGCCTCGGCGGCGTTCACCCGTGCCTCGACCAGCTCCCGGAAGTGGTCCAGATCCTCGCGCACCGCCCGCTCGATCGCCCCGGCCTGGGCGAAGCCGCGCGGCCCGCCGAACTCCCGGTGCAGCGCCTCCGGGTCGTACTCCACCCGGATCTGCAACCGGGTGTGCCCGGCGTCGAGCGGCAGCAGCGCGAAGGCGCCGCGCAGCCGGGGGGCGTCCGTGGTCCGCCAGGACATCACCCGGCCCCGGCCGCGGTCGGTGATCTCGGCGTCGACCGAGCGCTCGTCGCCGTCGATCTCCACCCCGAGGTGCGCGAGGTTCCGGCCGTGCGGGTGGGCGCTGCGGACGCCGTCGACGAATCGGGGGTACTCGTGCACCCGGTGGAGCTGCTCCCAGGCGGCGAGGACGGGGGCGGCGATGTCGATCTGTTCCTCAAGGGTGCTCATGGGGCGGTGCACCTCCCTGTGTTCCAGCCTGCGCCCTGGGGGTGGGGTGGGCAATGGGGGTGCTGGGGTGGACGGGGGGCTTTCGGGAGGGTGGGGGGCCGGGGGCGGCTCCGGGGGTGGGCGCTCCGGGGGCTGGATGATTTTCAGACTGCCAACCCTGGCGGTGGGGTGTTGAGACCGTTGGCAGTCTGAAAATCACCCGCCACGCCCCTCTCCGCACCCACCCCCTCCGCCGCCCCCTCCCGCAGCGCGTCCCTCTCGCTGGGGTGGGGAGGGGTGGGTGGGTGGTTGCTGCGGGTGGGGATGTTCCCCTCGCTGGGTGGTGGGGTGGGAGGGGTGGGGGGTGGGTGCTGTGGGTGGGGATGTTTCTCTCGCTGGGGGTGGGGTGGGTGGGTCGTTGCTGCGGGTGGGGTCTGGGGCTTGTGGCGCGCGGGTGGGGGCGGGGTGGGGGAGACTGGGCGCATGCCGGAGCTGCCTGAGGTCGAGGCGCTGAGTGCCTTTCTGTCCGAGCGGTTGACCGGGCGGGTGATCGCTCGGGTGCAGCCGGTGGCGATCAGTGCGTTGAAGACGTACGACCCGCCGGTGACGGGGTTGGAGGGGCGGACGGTCGGCGGGGTGAGCAGGCGGGGCAAGTTCCTGGACATCGAGGTGGAGGGGCTGCACTTGGTGGTGCACCTGGCTCGGGCCGGGTGGTTGCGGTGGAAGGACAGGCTGCCCGCCGAGCCGCCGCGGCCGGGGCCGCGCAATCCGCTGGCGTTGCGGGTGCGGCTGGCGGGGGAGGCCGGGGACGGTTTCGAGCTCACCGAGGCCGGGACGAAGAAGGGGCTGGCGGTGTACGTGGTGCGCGATCCGGCCGAGGTGCCGGGGGTGGCCGGGCTCGGGCCGGACCCGCTGGACCCGGGGTTCGGCCTGGAGGACTTCGCTGGGCTGTTGCGCGGCGAGCGGCGGCGGCTCAAGGGGGTGCTGCGGGACCAGAGGGTGCTGGCCGGGGTGGGCAACGCGTACTCGGACGAGGTGTTGCACGCGGCGCGGATGTCGCCGTACAAGATCGCCGGGAGCCTGACGGAGGACGAGGTGGCCCGGCTGTACGAGGCGCTCGGCGGGACGTTGCGCGAGGCGGTGGAGCGTTCGCGGGGGCTGGCGGCGGGGGAGCTGAAGGCGGAGAAGAAGCTCGGACTGCGGGTGCACGGCAGGGCCGGCTCGCCGTGCCCGGTGTGCGGGGACACCATCCGCGAGGTGTCGTTCGCGGACTCCTCGCTGCAGTACTGCCCGACCTGCCAGACCGGAGGCAAACCGTTGGCGGACCGGCGGCTGTCGCGGCTGCTGAAGTGACGCCTCCGTCCGACGGGGCCCGTCGGACGGAGGCGTGCCGGTGGCGTCAGCGCTTGATCGCGACGCCGCCCCAGTAGTACGCGGCCTTCGGGTCCGCCGGGGGCTCGCCGTCCGGGCGCCAGGCCAGTACCGGGGCGACGCCCGGCTCGACCAGCTCCCAGCCGTCGAAGAAGCGGACCACGTCGTCGTAGCCGCGCGGCACCAGGGTCATGCCGCCGGCCCGGGCGGCCTCGGCGACCTTGCCGACGGCCTCCGGGTCGAAGTCCGGGGTGGGGGTGGTCAGCGCGATGCAGCTGCCGACCGGCAGGGCGTCGCGCAGCGCGGCGACCCGGCCCCACGGGTCGTCCTCGTCCGCGATCAGCATCAGCACGGCGATCATCAGCAGGCCGACCGGCTGGGTGAGGTCGAGGGTGGAGGTGAGCGCCGGGTCGGCGAACAGCTCCTCGGGCTTGCGCAGGTCGGCGTGGATGTAGGTGGTGCGGCTGGCCGGGCTGGAGACCATCAGCGCGCGGGCGTGGGTGAGCACGATCGGGTCGTTGTCGACGTAGACCACCCGGGTCCCCGGGCTGACCGCCTCGGCGATCTCGTGGGTGTTCGGCGACGTCGGGATGCCGGTGCCGAGGTCGAGGAACTGGCGGATGCCGTGCTCCTGGGCGAGGTAGCGCACGGCCCGGCCCTGGAACGCCCGGTTGGCCTTGGCCATCGCCTTGACGCTCGGTACGGCCTGCTCGATGGCCTGCCCCATGGCGCGGTCCGGCGGGAAGTTGGTCTTTCCTCCCAGCCAGTAGTCGTAGACGCGCGCAGAGTGCGGGGCGGTGGTGTCGACACCGAAACGTTCCCACTGGCTGAGCTCGGTCGCGTGGTCGTCCTGCTGGCCCTGGTGGGGGAAGTCCTGACTTGTCGTCATGGCCACGTCCTCTGATGGCAGATCATCACACTGGGGAAGGCACAGCGTAGCGGGCCCGGGAGGAGGCGGGGCGTCCGGTCGGGGAAGATCCGTGGAAGAATCCGGGAAACGGGGTGTGCGGCCGGTGCCCCTGGGCCGTCGGAGTGGTGATCGGGTCCGTCTGAGTTGCCTCCGGGGAGCGGCGGTGGCGGCCGGGGGAAGCATCCACAATGCTGTCAGATCGTCACATTACTTCGCGTAGATTGCTGCTGGTCGCGGCCGGAATGTCCCTCCTGGGGACGGCTGCCGGATGTCGGAGCACCTGGGGTGAGGGGGAGGGCGGCGCCACGGCGGGGGCGACCGATGCCGCCGCCCCGTCCGCTCCGGCGGGGCCCGAGGGGGCGGGGGGCGAGCCGTCCGCCGCGCTGTCGGCGGCCACCCCGGGGAGCGGGCCGTCCACGGTGACCTCGCCGGTGCCGCCGTCTGGGGCCCCGTCGGCCAGCGTGCCCAGTGCGCTGCCCCTGCGCAGGGCGCTCAGTGAGGAGGAGGGCAAGCCGGTGTACGACCTGGACCCGGATCGGCGGGTGGTGGCGCTCACCATCGACGACGGCCCGGATCCCCGCCACACCCCGACCGTGCTGACGCTGTTCGAGCAGTACGGGGTCAGGGCGACCTTCTTCCTGATCGGCGAGAACGCCGTCGAGCACCCCGCCCTGGTGCGGGAGATCGCGGACCGCGGCCACCACATCGCCAACCACACCTGGACCCACCCGGACCTGCGGCACCTCCCGGAGGGCAAGGTGCGGGACGAGCTGGAGCGCACCTCGGACCTGCTGCAAAGGACCACCGGTCGGCAGCCCACCTGGTTCCGCGCGCCGGGCGGGGACTGGTCCCCGACCGCGCTCAAGGTGGCCGCCGACCTCGGGATGCGGAACATGGCCTGGTCCGTGGACCCGCGGGACTGGGCGCGGCCCGGGACCTCGGCGATCATCGACCGGGTGCTCAAGAACGTCCGGCCCGGGGCGATCGTGCTCAACCACGACGGCGGCGGGGACCGGTCGCAGACGGTGGCGGCGCTGAAGGCGTACCTGCCGGTGCTCGTCGACTCCGGGTACTACTTCACGGCCCCGCCGAACTGAGTGGGATTTCCGGTGGCTTTCGAATGAAGGCAGGTAGCGGTTTCAACCTCTGAATCACTCGAATAGGTGGATTAGAAGAAGCGTTTCTGCGGATTTTGGGCCTCTAGGGTGATCTCGCATCACTAACCGGGTACCGCCGAGTACCACCTGAAAGGCCCTCACCCATGCGTCTCCGCAACGCCGTGCTCGCCGCCGCCAGTGCCATCGCCCTCGTCCTCGCCGTTCCGTTCTCCGCCAATGCCGCGGAGGGCGACTTCCTCTACAAGGTCGGCCCGGGGGTCGTCACCGGCCTGGCCGACCCGAAGAGCGGTACGTGCATCGACCTGCCGTGGACGACCGAGGCCGACCCGGGCTTCGCGCCGGAGAACCTCACCCGCTCCACGGCCACGGTCTACCTGGCCGCCGACTGCGCGGGTGACGTGTTCTACGTCATGAACCCCGGCAAGAAGCTCGGTGACCGGCTGAAGCTGCGCTCCGTCGTCTTCTCCTGAGCGAAGGGGGAGGGGGAGGGGCGGGCGCGGGGGCGAGGTCAAGGGGGCGCGGGGTGGCCCGGGCCGGACGGACGGCGTAGGTTCGAACTGTCCGGCCCGGTCGCCGGCGCCTCGCCGTGCCCGTACGTCCTGCCGTCGCCGCGCGGCCCGCTGAGCCCGTGGTCGGGCGCTGCAGCCTGGGCGGAGCGAAGGAGGGCCTGGGATGACCGGCAACGGCTACGCGCACCCCGAGGCGTTGGTCCACACCGAATGGCTGGCCCATCACCTGGACGACGGGACGATCCGGGTCGTCGACGTGGACGAGGACACCGAGGCCTTCGACCGGGATCACATCCCCGGGGCGGTCGGCTGGAACTGGACCACCGATCTGCACAGCCAGGTCGGCCGGGACTACATCGACCGCGACGGCGTCCAGCACCTGCTGCGGGCGGCCGGGGTCGAGGACGACACCACGGTGGTGCTCTACGGCGGCAACAACAACTGGTTCGCCACCTACGCCTACTGGCTGCTGCGGCTGCGCGGCTACGGGCCGGTGCGGCTGCTGGACGGCGGGCGCAAGAAGTGGGAGCTGGAGGGGCGGGAGCTCACCCACGAGGTGATGGACTACCAGCACAGCGGCTACCGGCTCGACGGGCCCGAGCGGCCGGAGCTGCGGGCGCTGCGGGACGAGGTCCTGGCGAAGGCCGAGGTGTTCGCCAAGCCCGGCGCGGACGCGGTGCTGGTGGACGTCCGCTCGCCCGCCGAGTTCCGGGGCGAGCTGATCGCGCCCCCGCACCTGCCGCAGGAGCAGGCGCAGGTGCCCGGGCACATCCCGGGCGCGGTCAACATCCCGTGGTCGCAGGCGGCCAACGACGACGGGTCGTTCCGCTCGGCGGAGGAGCTGCGGGCGCTGTACGGGGGGAAGGGCGTGGAGCCGGAGCGCGAGGTGATCGCGTACTGCCGGATCGGCGAGCGGTCCGCGCACACCTGGTTCGCGCTCACCGAGCTGCTCGGCTACCCGCACGTCAAGAACTACGACGGCTCGTGGACGGAGTACGGCTCGCTGGTGCGGGCGCCGGTGGTGCTCGGGGCGTGAGGGGCGGGCGGGGGTGAGACGGCGTGACGGCTTCGCGGCAGTGCTGCGAAGCGGTCATGTCGGTGCGTTTCTTTTCATGAACATCTCACGAGTGGGGAGTGAGAGCAGGGCCTCCGGGACAAGGATCGATCCGACCCAATCGTTCCGGTGATCCCTGGAGGACCACGTGCGCAAGAGACTGATCGTCTCCGCTGCCAGTGCCCTGAGCCTGTTCCTGGCCGTCCCCGCCTCGGCTACCGACTTCCAGCCCGGCGCGGCCGGGGTCGGCGACCCGTACTACCCCACCTACGGCAACGGCGGGTACCGCGTCTCGCACTACGACATCCGGCTGAAGTACCAGCCCGCCACGGACGAGCTGGAGGGCACCACGACCATCCTCGCCACGGCGACCCAGAACCTCTCCCGGTTCAACCTCGACTTCGCGCTGAACGTCTCCGAGGTCCGGGTCAACGGCCGGCCGGCGACCTTCGCCACCAGCGGGGAGCAGGAGCTGGAGATCACTCCCGCCCGGCCGCTCGCCAAGGGCAGCCAGGCCACCGTGGTGGTGCGGTACAAGGGGGTGCCGTCCACCGTGAAGAAGTACGGGTTCACCAGCTGGCACCGCACCCCGGACGGCGGGATCGCGGCCAACGAGCCCGAGGCAGCCTGGTGGTGGTTCCCCAGCAACGACCACCCGAGCGACAAGGCCACCTACGACGTCTCCGTGCTGGTACCGGACGGCACCCAGGCGATCAGCAACGGCCTGCTGACCGGCACCACCTCCCAGGCGGGCTGGACCCGGTACAGCTGGCGCGAGAACAAGCCGCAGGCGACGTACCTGGCCACGCTGGCGATCGGCAAGTTCGACGTCACCCGGGACACCACACCGAGCGGGCTGCCGGTCTACAACGCGTACAGCAAGGACCTGGGCGAGAACGCGGATGCCGCCCGGGCCAGCGTGGAGCGCACCGGCGAGCTGGTGGACTGGCTGAGCGGCTACTTCGGCGAGTACCCGTTCAGCTCGGTCGGCGGCTACGTCCCCAACGTCCCGACCGGCTACGCCCTGGAGACCCAGACCCGGATCTTCTACAGCCCCCGGCAGTTCGCGAAGGGCTCCAACACCTCGGTGGTCGTGCACGAGTTGGCCCACCAGTGGTACGGCGACAGCGTCTCGCTCTCGCGCTGGAGCGACATCTGGTTGAACGAGGGCTTCGCCCGCTACGCCCAGTTCCTCTGGTCGGAGCACGAGAACGAGGGCACCGCACAGGAGTTGGCCGACTACGTCTACGCCTCGCACCCGGCCGACGACCCGTTCTGGACCGTCAAGCCGGGCGACCCGGGCCCGGACGACCAGTTCGCGAGCGCCGTGTACGATCGCGGCGCGGTGGCCGTCCAGGCGCTGCGCAACGCCGTCGGGGACGAGAAGTTCTTCCGGATCCTGAAGGGCTGGCCCACCGAGCGTCGTTACGGCAACGCCACCATCCCGGAGTTCCAGGCGTACGCGGAGAAGGTGTCGGGCCGGAAGCTCGGCGACGTGCTGAACACCTGGCTGTTCACGGCCGGCAAGCCGGCCGTCGGGCCGGTGGCGCCGGGCGCTGCGGCCGTCGCCTCGCCGGCGCCGGGTGCGGAGACGGGCGCGGCCAAGGCGCAGGCGCAGCTGCCGGTGGAGCCGAAGTCCTGGAAGAAGATCCAGGAGACCAACTCGGTCCACGAGGCCCACAACTGACGACGGATCGGCTTCGAGTGGCGTGACGGCTTCGCGGCAGTGCCGCGAAGCCGTCATTTCGGCGTGTTTCTTTTCATGAAGGTCTCACGATCGGGGAGTGGGAGCGGGGCCTCCGGGACAAGGATCGGTTCAACCCAATCGTTCCGGTGATTCCTGGAGGACCATGTGCGCAAGAGGTTGATCGTCTCCGCTGCCAGCGCGCTGAGCCTGTTCCTGGCCGTCCCCGCCTCGGCTGCCGACTTCCAGCCCGGCGCGGACGGCGTCGGCGACCCGTACTACCCGACCCTCGGCAACGGCGGGTACGACGTCTCGCACTACGACATCCGGCTGAAGTACCAGCCCGCGACCGACGAGCTGGAGGGCACCACGACCATCCTCGCCACGGCGACCCAGGACCTCTCCCGGTTCAACCTCGACTTCACGCTGAACGTCTCCGAGGTCCGGGTCAACGGCCGGCCTGCGACCTTCGCCGCCAGCGGCGATCAGGAGTTGGAGATCACTCCCGCCCGGCCGCTCGCCAAGGGCAGCCAGGCCACCGTGGTGGTGCGCTACAAGGACGTGCCGTCCACCGTGAAGAAGTACGGCGGCTACACCGCCTGGCGCCGTACCCCCGACGGTGCGGTCGCGTCCGGCGAGCCGGTGTCGGCCGGGTGGTGGTTCCCCAGCAACGACCACCCGAGCGACAAGGCGACCTTCGACGTCTCGGTCCAGGTGCCGAACGGCACCCAGGTGATCAGCAACGGCGTGCTGGCCGGCACCACCTCCCAGGCGGGCTGGACCCGGTACAGCTGGCGGGAGAACAAGCCGCAGGCGACGTACCTGGCGACACTCGCGATCGGCAAGTTCGACATCACCCAGGACACCACGGCCGGCGGGCTGCCGGTCTACAACGCCTACAGCAAGGACCTGGGCGAGAACGCGGATGCCGCCCGGGCGAGCGTGGAGCGCACCGGCGAGCTGGTGGACTGGCTGAGCGGCTACTTCGGGGAGTACCCGTTCAGCTCGGCCGGCGGCTACGTCGCCAACATCCGGTCCAGCGGCGCCCTGGAGACCCAGACCCGGGTCTCCTACGGCCCCGGGCTGTTCGCCAAGGGGTCCAACACCTCCGTGGTCGTGCACGAGTTGGCCCACCAGTGGTACGGCGACAGCGTCTCGCTCTCCCGCTGGAGCGACATCTGGTTGAACGAGGGCTTCGCCCGCTACGCCCAGTTCCTCTGGTCCGAGCACGAGAACGAGGGCACCGCACAGGAGTTGGCCGACTACATCTACGCCTCGCACCCGGCCGACGACCCGTTCTGGACCGTCAAGCCGGGCGACCCGGGCCCGGACGACCAGTTCGCGAGCGCCGTGTACGATCGCGGCGCGGTGGCCATCCAGGCACTGCGCAACGCCGTCGGGGACGAGAAGTTCTTCCGGATCCTGAAGGGCTGGCCCACCGAGCGCCGTTACGGCAACGCCACCATCCCGGAGTTCCAGGCGTACGCGGAGAAGGTGTCGGGCCAGAAGCTCGGCGATCTGCTGAACACCTGGCTGTTCACGGCCGGCAAGCCGGCCGTCGGGCCGGTGGCGCCGGGCGCCGCGGCCGTCGCCTCGCCGGCGCCGGGTGCGGAGACGGGTGCGAGCCGGGCGGCGCAGGCGCAGCTGCCGGTGGAGCCGAAGTCCTGGAAGAAGATCCAGGAGACCAACTCGGTCCACGAGGACCGTCACTGACGGCAGGCGGGAAGGAGTCGGCGGTTCCGCGCGTACGGCGGGACCGCCGGCCCGGCCTATGCCGCTCCGGGGCCGTCCGCCGCCAGCAGCTCGGTCAGGCGGCGGACGGCGAAGGGTATGAGGTCGCGGACCGGGATCAGGCGGCAGGGAGCGTCGCCGACCAGCACCTCCCGGATTCCCGCTCGCTCCTCGAACTCCCGCCCCACGACCGGGAAGTGGGCGCCGTTGTCGTCCGCGACGTCCGGCGCCTCGATCCAGACCCGCTCGCCCTGGATCGCCATCGGGAAGCGGCGGAGCTTGAGCCGACGGTTGGGGGCGAAGGTCTCGGCGTAGTGCAGGAAGGTGTTGCGGTTGTGACCGACGCCGACCAGCAGCACGTAGCCGCCGAGATCGTGCAGCGCACCGAACGGCGACTCCCGACCGACGGCGAAGCCGAGCGAGCGCCGGGCGGTGACCTCCTTGGCGTGCGCGCCGACGGCGGCGACCGAGACCTGCGGGTGGCTGCTGCGGAGGCTCTCCGGCAGGGCGCGCAGCGCCTCCGCCACCGCGCCCGTGGTGGCGGGCAGCCCTGGGTGGAAGAGCGGGACGGCGGCGCGGAGCTCGGCGACCCCGGGGCCGGGCGGACCGCTGTGCCCGGGGGCCGGGTCACGGACGGTGTCCGAGGTGAAGGTGGGCGCGGCGACGGTGCCGCCGGGCCCGACCGCCTCGCGCAGGCTGGCCACCACGGCCGCCGCGCCGCCCTCGACCCGGCCGAGGCTGGAGAGCGAGGAGTGCACGATCAGCGCCATGCCCGCACGGACGCCCACCCGGTGCCAGCCCTCCACGAGGTCGGCGGTGGTGAGCGGGCCGGTGCCCGGTGTGGTCATGGTGCCCCCTGGTGACGGTGGTGCTGTTCGTGCTGGGATCGTTCGAGGCCGACCATAGCGTGTGGCACTGACAGGCGGTCAGGACGGCCTCGGGGTCAGGCGTGGGCGGAGGGCCCTGCGGCGGTCCGGGCCTCGGCCCCGGAGTCCGCGGCGTCGGCCGGGCGCGGCCTCGGGTGCGCCTTCGGGCGCGGCTTCGGTGGCGACCTCGGCGTCGGCCACGGCGTTGGCCTCGGTGGGGATCAACTCCTCGACACCGTAGAGGAACCGCTGCATCGCGGAACGTGGGAGCACCGACGGATCCGCCGTCATGGCCGGGCTCAGCCCGCAGCGGGCTGCAGTTGCAGGGGGACGTCCAAGAGGACTTCACCGTCGGCGGCTTGGCGGAGGCAGTCGGCCTCGTCGGGGAGCAGTCGGGTGTGCAGTGAGTCGTGCAGGTGCGGTAGCTGCTGCAGCGCCGTGAGCAGGGCGGGCAGGGGCCGCCCCGGGCCCAGCGGTGCCGCGGTGGCGATGTTGTAGCGCGGCGCGTCGGCCGGCGGCAGCTGTCGTACGGCGTCCCAGATGGCCCGTTGGCCCCAGGTGGCCGGTCCGGACCACTGAAGCAGTTGGCGCGCGCCCAGGCAGCGGGCGCGGCGCTGCTGCGGGGGCTGGGCCGCCGCTGAGCGGCGGGCCCGTCGGGTGCCCGTCGCGGCACCGGTGGCGCTCGGCCCTGTGAGGGGTCGGGCGCCACCGGCGTTCCCGGGGGTTCCACAAGTCTCTTGATGTGAAGTATCTTGATGTCGAGATTGATTTCGGGACGGATGTCGAGTGCGACGGGGGACCGCCATGCGGGGGAACGGACTGATAGCGCAGCTGCGGCGGCCGCCGGGCGGGCGGGACGCGCGGATCATGCTGCTGGCGCAGTGCGTCGACCGGACCGGCACGGGGGTGTGGGCGGCGGCCTCGGTGCTCTACTTCACCTACGTCTGCGGGATGGACGCGCGGCAGCTGGGTCTCCTGCTCGGGGTGGGCGCGGTGGCGGGGATCGCCGGGTCCCCGCTGGCCGGGCGGGCGGCCGAGCGGGTGCCGGTGCGCCTGCTGCTGATCGGCTGCCACCTGCTGCGGCTGAGTGCGATGGCGCTGCTGCTGGTGGTCGACGACTTCGCCGCGCTGCTGCCCGTGGTGGCCCTGATCTGCCTGGCCGAGCGGGCCGCCAAGACGCTGGAGATGCTGTTCGCGACCCGGGTCGCGGGCGAGCGGCGGGCCACCTACCAGGCGCTGTTCCGCAGCGTGGCCAACGCGGGGTACGCGCTCGGGGCGGGCGTCGCGGCGATCGGGCTGGCGGTGGGGACCACGTCCGCCTACCGGGTGCTGATCCTGGCCAACGGGCTCTCCTACGTGCTGGCCGCCCTCCTGGTCTGGCGCACCCGGGAGCCGTCCGGGCGCGGCCTGGTCGCGGCGAAGGCCGGGGACGAGCCCGGCGGGGCGCCGGCCGCCCCGCCGAACCCCTGGCGCGACCGCGGCTACCTGCGGTTCGTCCTGCTGGACATGCCGCTGAGCCTGGACGACTCGATCCTCAACGTCGGGCTGCCGCTCTGGCTGGTCCACCACACCGGCGCGCCGCACGTCGTCGTCCCGATCTTCCTGGTGCTCAACACGGTTCTCGTGGTGCTGCTGCAACTGCGGGTCTCGGCCTGGGCGGAGGGGCCGCTCGGGGCGGCCGCGGCGGTGCGCTGGTACGGAGTGACAGTGCTGGGCGGCTGCCTGCTGATCGTGCTCGCCACCGGCGCCGGGCCGGTCCTGGCCTCGGTCGCGCTGCTGGCCGCGGCGATCCTGGTCACCCTGGCGGAACTGCTGCGCTCGGTCAGCTCCTGGGAACTGGCGGTCGTGCTGGCCCCGCCGGGCGCCCGGGCCTCGTACCTGGGGGTCGCCGGAATGTCCCAGTCGGTGCAGAAGTCGGTCGGTCCGCTGCTGCTCACCGGTGTGGTGATGGCCGCCGGGCCGATCGGCTGGCTCGGACTCGGCGCGGCGACCGTCGGCCTCGGCGCGCTCCAACGCCGGTACAGCCTCCGGCGGTTGGCGACGCTGGCCGAGGTGGACGGTGGCACGGGGGACGGCGGAGCGGGTGCCGGCGGGGCGGGTGCCGGCGGGGCGGAGGCCGAGCCGGTGCGGTCGCCCAAGGCCTCGGTGGGTTGAGCCGACCCCCGGGCCGTTCAGCGGGCGGCGCGCCCGCAGTTCGTCGTCGGCGTGCTCGACGAGGACGGCCTGGGACCGACCGGCGCGGACCCTGATGATCCACAACCGCATCGTCCGACGGAGAAGCGGTGCGGACAGGGAACATCCCTGACCCGAGACGTACACGGATGGTCCAGGGGGCCGAGACCGGGTCGTTCCGAGGGGCGATGACCGGCGGCGCCCCCGACGGCAGTTTGGGGCCATGATGAACGACAAGAAAATGAATGGGCATCAGTTCCACTCACGCGCACGGCGTTTCGCCTCGGGTGCGCTCGCGCTCGGGGTGACGTCCGCGCTGCTGACGGCACTGGTACCCGGCGCGGCACAGGCGGCGGACACGGAGACCGACCGCGGCGGCTGGACCGCCAGGATCAGTCGGACCGAGTACGGCGTCCCGCACGTCCTGGCCCACGACTTCGGCGGCCTCGGCTACGGCTACGGATACGCCTTCGCCCAGGACAACCTGTGCCAGCTCGCCGACCAGGTGGTCACCACGCGCGGCGAACGCTCGCGCCGCTTCGGCCCCGACGGCCAGTCCGTCGACCGGGTCAGCAACCTGGTGAGCGACACCTACCAGCAGGGCGTGCTGCGCACCGGGACGGTCAAGCGCCTGCTGGCCACCCCCGCGCCGCTCGGCCCGACCGACGAGGCGCGGCAACTGGTGGACGGCTACGTCGCCGGATACAACCGCTACCTGCGCGACACCGGTGCCGACCACCTGCCGGACCCGTCCTGCCGGGGGAAGGACTGGGTCGGGCCGATCACCGCGGACGACCTGTGGAACATCCTCTACGAGGTCAACACCATGTCGGGCAGCGCCGCCGCCAAGAAGCAGATCGCCACGGCCGTCCCGGGCGCCGGGACCGAGCCTGCCGCCGCGGCCGCGCCCGCCGCCGGGGTCTGGCCCGCCGCCGGGGTCTGGCCCGCCGCCGGGGTCGGGCCCGGCGACGAGACGTCCGAGCAGGCGGCGGCCGTACCCCTGATCGGCGCTCCCGGTCGATCCGCCGACAACCCCGAACTCGGCAGCAACGCCTGGGCGATCGGGCGCGACGCCAGCCGCAACGGCAACGGTCTGCTGCTCGCCAACCCCCACCTCCACTGGGTCGGCCCGGAGCGCTTCTACCAGGCCCAGCTGACCATCCCCGGCGTCCTGGACATCGCCGGCGCGGGAATCTACGGCATCCCGTTCCTCCAGATCGGCCACACCCGCGGCCTCGCCTGGAGCCACACCACCAGCTACGCGGACCACTACGCCCTCCACCGGCTCACCCTGGTGCCCGGCGACCCGACCGCCTACCTGGTGGACGGCAAGGTCGAACGGATGGTGCAGGAGAAGGTCCAGGTCGCCGTCCGGGCCGCCGACGGGACGCCCACCACCGTCGACCGGACCGTCTACCGCTCCCGCCTCGGCTACGTCCTCGCCGACGGCTGGACCGGGCAGTACGCCTACACCTTCGGCGACGCCAACGCCGAGAACCTCCGCTCGCTGAACCAGTGGCTGGCGATCGGCCGCGCCCAGAACCTCGACCAACTGCGCCAAGCCCAGCGCACCTACCAGGGCCTCCCCTGGGTGTACACCACGGCCGTCGACTCCACCGGCACCACCTGGTTCACCGACGCCTCCGCCGTCCCCCACCTCCCCGACGAGCAACTCGGCCGCTGCCTCGCCGCGGTCACCCCCCTCGGGCCGGTCCTGGACGGCTCGACCACCGCCTGCGACCCGGGCAGCGACCCGGACGCGCTCGTGCCCGGGGTCTTCGGCCCCGCCAAGCAGCCGAGCCTGACCCGCACCGACTACGTCGCCAACGCCAACAACGGCCCGTACCTGACCAACGCGGACGCCCCGATCACCGGCCTGCCCACCGTCTACAAGGGCGCCTCCGAACGGATGCTGCGCTCGCAGCTGAGCCTGCGCATGATCGCCGACCGCAGGGCCGGCACCGACGGCCTCGGCGCCCCCGGCTTCACCCTCGGCACACTGCAGGCGACGATGTTCGGCAACCGGGTGCAGAGCGCCGAACTCGACCGCGACGACGCCGTGACCCTCTGCCGCGCCCACCCGGTGATCGCCGGCTCCGACGGCAACCCGGTCGACGTCCGCCCGGCCTGCGACGTACTCGCGGCCTGGGACACCCGGGCCGACGCCGACAGCCACGGCACCGTGCTCTGGCAGGCCTACCGGGACGCGCTCGCACGCACCGGCACGACGGCCTGGCAGACCGTCCCCGCCGATCCCGCCCAGCCACTGACCACCCCGCGCGGCATCGACGCCGCCAACCCCGACGCCCAACGCGCCCTGGCCGACGCGGTCAAGGACCTGGCCACCCGCGGCCTCCCCGTGGACGCCCCGATCGGCAGCGTCCAGCGCTGGGCGGGCATCCCGCTGCACGGCTGCTCCCACCAACTGGGCTGCTTCAACGTGGTCATGACGGCCGGGCCGGACTCCGGCACCGGAGGCGGCACCTACCCGACCAACCTCCGCACCGTCCCGCACGGCGCCAGCTTCGTGATGGCGACCGAACTCACCGACCACGGCCCGCGCACCCGCACCCTGCTCACCTACGGCGAGTCCGCCAACCCGACCTCACCCCACTACACCGACCAGACCCGCGCCTACGCGCGCAAGCAGTGGATGACCGAGCGCTTCACCGAAGCGGAGATCCGCACCGCCCCGGGCCTCACCGTCACCACCCTGCGGCGCTGACCCGCCCCACCACCGACCGCACACCGGGCGGCCGCCGTTCCCGCAACGGCGGCCGCCCGCGCGTGGACCGGGCAGTGCGCCTTCGACAACAGACAGGCGCCCGCCTGTGTGGCAACGGCCGGGACCACATCACCGAGAGACCGCTGGAGAGCATGCAGCAGCTCGTGCAGGTCTGCCCCGGAGGCGGCACCACCCGCGAGCGCGGGGCCGACGCCGTGGGAGCCGCTCACCACCGTGACCGATGGGAGCAATCCCCGCGAGCGCGGGGCCGACGCGCTTCGGCGCCTTCGGCGGTCACCAGGGCGAGAGCAATCCCCGCGAGCGCGGGGCCGACGACGGCAAGTCGACGCTTGCCTACGAAACGGCGGAGCAATCCCCGCGAGCGCGGGGCCGACAACGTCTGCACGACGTTCGCCGGCGCGTCCTCGGAGCAATCCCCGCGAGCGCGGGGCCGACGAGGAGGCGCAGCACCGCATGTCCGAGCAAGACGAGCAATCCCCGCGAGCGCGGGGCCGACCTGACGATGGACTCGAAGCCCTCGGTGAAGCGGGAGCAATCCCCGCGAGCGCGGGGCCGACGCAACGATCGCGTGGACGCTGGACTGGGGCTGGGAGCAATCCCCGCGAGCGCGGGGCCGACCCGACTCGCGTCCACCTGGAGACCAAACCTCCGGAGCAATCCCCGCGAGCGCGGGGCCGACCCGCTGCCGACGTACTACTGCAAGACGAACGGAGAGCAATCCCCGCGAGCGCGGGGCCGACCCCTGATCGAGACCGGCGGGCTCACAGCCGCAAGAGCAATCCCCGCGAGCGCGGGGCCGACCGGTGGGGGACGGGACTCAAGGGAAGCCCGGAGGAGCAATCCCCGCGAGCGGGGCCGACACTTTCTGACCTGCAGTGATGCTCCTCAGAGGGCGTCGATTGATTCAGTTCGATTCGGTAAGCGAGCCGTAGCCGCGGTCATGTGGTGTCGTCATCTCTTCTTACTGCCAAGCCGATTGTCGGTGCTGCGTTCCAGGCTTTCGGAGCCTACTCGCACACGAAGGTAGGGGCGAGGGCTTGCGCCCGGCCGGCCATGGTACCCATCCCAGGCCAAAGGTCGGCCGGGCGGGCCGGGTTCTGCCAACCTGCTGCTGTCGCACATGCCGGCACCGCGGCGGTGGACGCGGCCGCAGTCTCATCGCCCCTCGACGGTTCGCGAGGGCAGGGGAGCACAGGTCTCCCCTGCCGAGCTTCGGCCCCGCACACGCATGCGGAGGTGGCCCAAGTGATGATCCGTCGCGCCGATGAGGCGGTCGGTGACCGGGGGTGCGAGCAGGCCCGACCCCGGTGTCAGATGCGGGTCGCGGTGATGACGTGGTAGTCGAGGAGGTTGTCGCGCCAGGCGGTGAGGAAGTGGCGGGACCAGTGGGCGGTGGGGACGGTGTCGGTGAGGTAGCGGTCGAGGCCCGGCCAGACGTGGGTGCCGATGGATTCGGTGGTGATGTCGGTGAAGCCGTGGCGGGTGAGGTCGGCGGTGAAGCCGTCGAGGGGGTGGGGGATGTCGAGGCCGTCGGCGAAGCTGGCGAGCATGATCTTGAGGCGTTCGGCGGCGTCGGGGCCGGGGGCGGTGAAGAAGGTGGTGACCACGAGCCGGCCGCCAGACCGCAGGACGCGGGCGGATTCGCGGGCGAAGCCGTTGAGTTCGCGGAAGTGCTGGGCGGCTTCGACGGAGTAGACGCCGTCCAGGTGGCCGTCGGAGAACGGGAGTTCGTCCGCGGCGCCGAGGGTGTATGCCAGCCGATCGGGGTACGTGGCCAGGGCTCTCGCGTTGACGGCGCGGGCGCGCTCGATCTGGTCGGGGTGGATGTCCACCCCGGTCACCGCCGCGAAGCGGAACTCCCGCAGGGCGAGGGCGCTTCCGAGGCCGCGGCCGCAACCCACTTCCGCGAGCCGGAGCCGCTCCCGCGGCTCGGGGAACTCCCGCAACACCCGCCGGTACAGCTGTTCCTGGCTGCGCACCCGGTCCTCGGGGGTCGGGGCGGCGAGGTCGATGCCCTCCCAGTAGCCGAAGTTGATGAATCCGCCGGCGAAGCTGGCCGCCTGGGCCAGATCGTCGGTGCCGTAGGTCCGGCGCACGGTCGGGGGGATGCGGTTGTGGTCCATGGGCCGCTGGGTCTCCTGCTCGGTGGGTGCCCGGCCGTCGGGCGCGCCGAGGTACGTACCCAAACCTGTGGTGGTCCGAACACGGTACGTGATGGCGGGGGTTCCGGGGGACGGTGGGGGCGCGGTGGTGTCCCGAGGGGCTCGGGGCACCGCCGCGCGACCGGGGTGGCTAGCGGGTGAGGTCGGCCGGGGTGTCGAGCCTGGTCAACTTCTGCGGGTTGCGCACGACGTAGACGCGGGTGATCAGGCCGTTCTCCACCGTGAGGCTGACCACCGAGGGTTCGCCGCCGATGTCGATCCGGCCGCCCGGTGCGCCGTTGAGCCACACCGTGGCGGTGTCCGGCGCGACCGGCAGCCGCCCGATGCGCGCGAGCAGGGCCGCGACCGCCTCGGCACCGCGGATCGGGGCCGGCGCGGCCGCCGCGATCCCGCCGCCGTCGGCGATCAGGACGACGTCCGGCGCCAGTGCCTCCATCAGGTCCTGCAACCGCCCGGTGCGCAGGGTCTCCAGGAACCGCTCCACCACCCGCTGCTGCTCGGTGCGGCTCACCCGCACCCGGGGCCGGCGGGCCGCCACGTGTCCGCGGGCCCGCCGGGCGACCTGCCGTACGGCGGCCGAGGTCTTGCCGAGGGCTTCGGCGATCTCCTCGTACGGCAGCTCGAAGACCTCGCGGAGCACGAACACCGCCCGTTCGGTAGGCCCGAGTGTCTCCAGTACGGTCAGCATCGCGAACGAGACGCTCTCCGCGAGTTCGACGTCCTCGGCGACGTCCGGGGTGGTGAGCAGTGGTTCCGGCAGCCACTCGCCGACGTACTGCTCGCGCCGGCGGGACAGTGTCCGCAGCCGGTTGAGGCCTTGGCGGGTGACGATCCGGATGAGGTACGAGCGCGGGTCGTGCACCTGCCCGTGGTCGACCTCGGCCCACCGCAGCCAGGACTCCTGCAGCACGTCCTCGGCGTCGGCGGCGGAGCCGAGCAGCTCGTAGGCGACGGTGAAGAGCAGGCCGCGGTGGGTGACGAAGGGGTCCTCGGTCATGCCGGCGACGCTCCGGCCGGGGCGCCGTCGGCGTTGCCGGTGGCGGCGGTGCGCCGGGCCAGCGGGACGTCGCAGGTGTCGGAGAAGCCCTGGGAGCGGACGCCGTTGGCGGTGTTGTTCCTGGTGGCCATGTTGACGAAGGCGACGTAGGCGGTGAGTTCGACCATGGCCGCCGCGCCGAGCTGGTCCAGCAGGCTGTCGTACAGCTCGTCGGTGACGGCCGGCGGGGTCACCGTCATGGCCTCGGCGTACTCCAGCACCTCGCGCTCCAGCGGCGTGAACACCTCCGCCGCCCGCCAGTTCGGCACCTGGCTGGCCTTGGCGAGGTCCAGGCCCTGGTTCTGAGCGTGGAAGTAGCCGACGTCCAGGCACCAGCCACAGCCGACCTGCGCGGCCACCGCCATGTGCGCGAAGGACTTGAGTCCCTCGTCGAGCGCGTCCCACTCGGCGATCCGGCGGGAGAAGTCCAGGTTCGCGGTGGCGACGGCGGGGTTGTGCCAGATCGCTTCGACGGGTTCGAGGGTGGTCCCGAAACCCTTGATCATGTTCTCGCTCAGTTCTGCGGGCAGCTGGGCCTTCGGCAGTCGCAGTGCCATGGTGTCGTCCTCCCGGTTCGGTGGGCTGTCTGGGTTGCCGGACATGAAGACACCGGAGGGCACACGGATGTGACAGGCGACTGGGGAAGCCGGAGGAAAACGGCTGGGGAAGCCGGAGGGAAAATGACCTCCGGAGGGGGAGGACGGTTCGCTACAGTCCGCGGGGACTTTCCGACCACCGCGAGGAGAACGACATCGTGAACGCCCCCGACGGCCGCCCCGCCCCGCCGCTGACCGGCGGTGAGCGCGAGATGCTGCGCGGCTTCCTCGACTTCCACCGGGCGACGCTGGCCCTGAAGTGCGAGGGCCTGACCGACGAGCAGCTGCGCCTGCGTTCCAGCCCGCCCTCGACGCTCAGCCTGCTGGGGCTGGTCCGGCACATGGCGGAGGTCGAGCGCACCTGGTTCCGCCGGGTGATCGACGGCGAGGACGTGCCGCTGGTCTGGTCGGAGGACGGCGACTACCAGGCCGCGTACGACCCGGCCGGCACCACCCGGGCCGAGGCCTTCACCGCCTGGCAGGCCGAGGTCGAGCACTCCCGCCGGATCGAGCGCGCCGCCCGGTCCCTCGACGTCACCGGCTACCAGGCCCGATGGGACGCCGAGGTGTCGCTGCGGCTGGTGATGCTCCACCTGATCCACGAGTACGCCCGGCACAACGGGCATGCGGACTTCCTGCGGGAGGCGATCGACGGGGTGGTGGGGGCCTGAGCGAGGCGGGGCCTGAGGGGGGGAGGAGGGGCCCTACCAGCCGAGGAGGTGGGTGCGGTGGGTGAGGGCGGCGAGGACGGAGTCGGCGGTCGCCTCGGGGGTGAGGTCGGTGGTGTCGAGGGTGTGGGTGGCGTCCTCGGGGGCCGGGCCGGCCTGGAGGACGACGTAGTGGAGGGCGGCGCCGGTGGTGCGGCTCTCGCGTCGGAAGGTGTCGAGGGCGGCGGGCGCCGCGGGGGATTCCACCACGACCTGGTAGCCGCGGGTGGCGTAGGCGAAGGCGGCCTGGGCGGCCGCGGCCAGGGCGGTGGCGTTCTGGCGCTGGGCCTCGGGCAGGTGGGGCGGGAGCTGGCCGCTGCGGATGACCCGCAGGAAGTCGTCGGTCCGCAGGTGGACGCTCGGGTTCAGCTCCCGGGCGAGCAGCTCCGCGACCGGGCTGTTCCCGGCCCCGGCCGGGTCGACGAGGACGAGGACGCCCCCGGCGCCCCGGCCGCCCCCGAGCTCCGGCCCACCTACGGTCGTACGGTTCACAGCTGCTGATCCCTTCGCGGGCCGGGGACGGTCGGGTAGCCGGGGCGGGGCGGTCGGAGTGCGAAGGGGCTGGTCGGCCCATATCCGGACAACCGACCGCCTCGTCCCTACGACTGATGCGTTTCGGGGATCAACCTAGTCCAAACGGGTGGCCCGAGTCGTCCCCCACCCGGTTCCTGGGCGGGTCGGCGAGATGACCTGGGGCCCGCCGACGGCCCCTACCGGTCGCCGGTGCGCAGCACGATCGGGTTGGTGAGCGCCGCCATCGGCCCCCAGGGCAGGTCCGGGCCCATCGAGTTGCCCCGGCCCGGGGTGCCGTCCGCCTTCGGGTGGCGCACCTCGGCCCGGACGTAGGCGGCGAGCGAGGCGGTGGTGCGCCAGATCACCGTGCCGGCGCCGTCGGCGGGCAGCGACTCCTGGTGCGTCTGCCCCTCGTCGGTGAGCAGGCGGACCGTCCCGCCGGGCACGCCGGAGACGGTGAGCCGGACGTCCAGCGGGGCGTCGGCCGGGACGGTCAGCTCCTCGCCGATGCCCGCCCGGCGGCCGTGTCCGGTGACGGTGAGGTCCAGCGTGACGGCGGAGGACTCGGCCAGCCAGCTGCGCCCGGCGCGCAGCCCGTCGAGGATCGCGTCCCGGGTGAGGTCCTCGGCGAGCACCACGGTGTGGGGGGAGCCGATGACCTGCGGTTCGCTGTGCGCGTCGCTGTTGCCCAGGGCGGGCAGCCAGGAGCGGCCCTCGCGCAGGGCGACGGCGAGCCGGCCGTCCCAGGTGTCCACCGCCGACTCGTCGTCATAGGTCCAGGGGCCGTTCCACACCTCGACGGCGTCGGCCTCCTCGTAGCCGAACTTCCACTGGCAGGCGACGTAGGGGCAGTACGGGTGTGCGGGCACCACCAGGCCGCCGGACCGGTGGACCTGGCGGACGAAGCGCGGGTACTCCTCGTCGCGCGAGCGGTAGCGCCAGTCGACGAACTGGCCGGGTTTCAGGCCGAGGGCCAGCCAGTGGCCGTTGCGGGTGGTGATCTCCTCGCCCGGCAGGATGAGCAGGTCGGGGCCGGCCAGCGGGCCCCAGGCGGCGTGCGAGGAGCTGGTGTTGTGGTCGGTCGAGACGATGAAGTCCAGGCCGGCCGCGCGTGCTCCGGCGGCCACCTCCTCGGGCTTGCGCCGCCCGTCGGAGTGGACGGTGTGCAGGTGGCAGTCGCCCCGGTACCAGGCCCGGCCGCGGCCGCGGGCGCGCTCGGCGGGGTACTGCGGGGTGGACCGCGGCTCGGGCGGGCCGAACCGGAGGGTGACCTCGACGTGGTAGTCCAGGCCCTGCGGGGCGACCTGGTAGGGGCCGAGGACGACGTGCCAGGTGCCGGGGTTGATCGGGCCGGGGAGGTAGCCGGGGGTCGCGGCGCCGCGGGAGAGGCTGAATCCGGTGCGGAAGCCGCCGGACCAGCCGCGGAAGCCGGAGCCGCCGAGGTCGGTGCCGCGTTCGTCGAAGATGCCGATGTCGCAGGAGTTGCCGGGGGTGCCGGCCGGGACCGGCGGCTTGTCGTAGCCGTAGGAGACGGCTATCTCGCGGACGCCCTCGGGCACCTCGACCGGGAGGTACACGAAGTCGGGGGCGCCGGTGGGCAGGTGGCCGGTGAGGGTGAGGGTGCGGTCGGCGGGCGTGGCGCCGGGGGCGCCGGGGGCGTCGGCGGAGGTGGCGTTCGCCTGGCCGGTGGTGGCGGCCAGGCCCAGGGCGGTGGCGGCGCCGGTGGCGAGGCCGGTGCGGAGCAGGTCGCGGCGGGCGGGCCGGGCCGGCTGCGCCGCGGGCTGCTCGGCTGATTCGGCGGCCGGCTGGCGGGTCGGCTGATGGGCCGGCTGGTGGGCCGGCTGATGGATCGGCTGGTCGGGGCGCGGGCTGCTGGGTTCGGTCGGCATCGAGGCCTCCGGATCGGGGCGGGTGGGTCGCTCGCGTGACTACCCCGGCGAGTGAACCGGGGGTGAGTCGGGGCCCACGGCGGTGGGGCGGGCCGGTGAAGAGGGGCCGGGCGGGGCCGGGGGCGAGTTGCGGTGAGTGACGAATGGTCGGTTCATAGTCATGTCATCAGTTGATGTGAGAAACAGCCTGAACGGGAGACGCCTGTGTCGGTGAGTCGGCGGACGCTGCTCATGGTGGTGGCTGGAGGGGCGCTGGCGGGCTGCGGGGGCAGGGCGGCGGGCACCGCCCCGGCCGCGCCGTCGGCCTCCGCCCCGGCCGCCCCGACGGCTTCGGCGGCCTCGGCGGTCTCGGCGACACCGTCCGGCGGGCCCGCGGAGGCCGCCGGGCCGACGTCCGCGCCGGAGTCGACTCCCCATCCCACGCCCGAGCCCGCGGGACAGGCCCCGCACGTGCCGACCCGGGCCGAGACGGTGGAGCGGTACGGCGCGCTGGCGCCGAGCGAGTGGGGGCTGGACGTCTCGGGGGTGGTCACCGCGCTGCCGGACGGCGTGAGCGCCATGGCGCTCACCTTCGACGCCTGCGGCGGCCCCGGCGGCAACGGCTACGACGCCGACCTGATCGACTTCCTGCGGGCGCACGACGTGCCGGCCACCCTCTTCCTGAACGCCCGCTGGATCGACGCCAACCCGGCCGAGTTCGAGCGGCTCGCCGCCGACCCGCTGTTCGAGATCGGCAACCACGGCACCGCCCACCGCCCGCTCTCGGTCACCGGCCGCTCCGCCTACGGCATCGCCGGGACGGGCGGCGTCGGCGAGGTGTACGACGAGGTGGCGGGCAACGCGCGGAAGCTCACCGGGCTGCTCGGGCACCCGCCGCGGTTCTTCCGCTCCGGCACCGCGCACTACGACGACGTCGCCACCCGGGTGGTCGCCGACCTGGGCCAGGGTGTGGCCGGCTTCACCGTGAACGGGGACGAGGGGGCGACGTACAGCGCGGCCGAGGTGCGGCGCCAGGTCTCCTCGGCCCCGCCGGGCGCGATCGTGATCGGTCACATGAACCACCCGGGCGGTGGCACGGCTCCCGGGGTGGCCGGCGCGGTGCCGGGGCTGCTGGCGGCGGGGCGGAGCTTCGTGCGGCTCTCGGACGTGCTGTAGCCGGGAGACCCGTGGCGGGGCCCGCCGCGAGGTGCGCGCCCCGGGGGAGCGTCGCGGTCCCGGCAAGGGTCCGGGAGACAGGCCCTACGCCAGGCGCAGACCGCCCGGGTGCTCCTCCTCGATGATCCGGACCAGCCAGTCGAAGACCGTCGGCCCCCGGCCCGCCCGGGCGGCCGTCAGCTCGGCGGTGATGTGCGCCCGGTTGGTCGGGTGGGCGCGGTCCAGCCGCCGTTCCAGTTGACGGACCGTCTCCGGGTAGCCGAGGTTGCGGCGGGAGGCCTCGTGGTGGCGCCACTCGATGACCCAGTCACCGTCGTCCGGCGTGCCGTAGCCACCGCGCAGACAGTCGGCGAAGGCGTCGAGGTTGCGGCCGAAGTAGCCGTCCGCCCCGATGGTCCGCCCGGCCGCCTCCCAGAAGTCCTCCAGGGTCTTGATCCCGTCGCCGTCGATCACATAGGTCACCGTCACGGGGACGAGGATATGCGGCGCCGACGGCGGGTCGGGGGCGGATCGGGGGCCGGTCAGGGGGAGACCGCGATCGCGGTGGCGAGCAGTCCGTTCCGGACCGCCCAGCGGCCGTCGAAGCCGTCGATCCGGCGGCCGTCGACCACCGGGCCGGGCACGAGCAGCCGGGCGGTGAAGGTGCCGTCGGGGGAGAGGTCCAGCTCGGCCTCGCTGAAGTCCAGGAAGAGCAGGGTCAGTGGGAACCAGGCCTTGTAGACCGACTCCTTGGCGCTGAACAGGATGCGGTCCCACGGGACGCCCGGGTGCTCGGCGGCCAGCTTGGCGAGCCGCTGCTGCTCGACCGGCAGCGCGATGGCCTCCTGGACGCCCTCCGGCAGCGGCAGCGCGGGCTCGGCGTCGATGCCGACGGAGGCGAGGGTGCCGGCCCGGGCCACGGCCGCCGCGCGGAAGCCGTCGCAGTGGGTGAGGCTGCCGACCACGCCGTCCGGCCAGCTCGGCGCGCCGCGCAGGCCGGGGACGAGCGGCCGGTACGGGACGCCGAGTCGGGTGAGGGCGACCCGGGCGCAGTGCCGGACGGTGGTGAACTCGCGGCGCCGCTTGTCGACGGCGCGGGCGATGATCGCTTCCTCCTCGGGCTCCAGCTCGGCCTCCGGCGGGTCGAGGTAGGCCACCTCGGTCACCACGACGTCCGGCAGCAGGTCCCCGATCATCCGTTCCCCCCTCGGTCGGCTGCGCGGGTGGTCGCCGCGCGGGACGAGGGTAACCCGGACGGAGGGATCTTGGTGGGCGGATCGGGGACCACGGCCGGGGCGCCCGGCTGCTCGGAGGCGGCCGCCGCCTCGCGCAGGGCTTGTTACTTGGTGAGCAGGCGGGCGAAGTCCAGTCCGAGGCTGCCGAGGACGGGCAGCGCGCCGAGGTCGGTGACGCCGGCGACCGGAATGCTGTAGCCCTGGTTCACCTCGCGGGGTGCCGCACCGGCGGTGACGGGTGCGGTGGTCGGGAGCAGGACGGTGCCGAGCAGCAGGGCGACGAGCGAGGTGCGCATCTGAGGGGGCCTCCGGAGGGGGACGGGTGACGGTGTGTCAACACCCTGCGTGCCGGGGTGGTCACGCATCTTCGTCCCTTCGGGCGCATTGGTAAAGATGCCTGCCTTGTGTTCATGCCAACACCGTGGAGGTCTGGACCACAATGCGCTCGAACGCATACGTTCCCTCCACGGGGGCGGGCGTTCGATCGATGAACTGCTGTGCGGTTCGCCGGACTTATCGCCTGTCATGCCCATGACCTGCACTGCAACCGGAGGGAACGAACCCATGCGCGCCATCGGCAAGAACCTCAGGATCCTCGCGGGCGCCCCGCTCGCCGCAGCCGCCCTCATCGCCCTCTCGGCCGGCTCCGCCAGCGCCGCGATACCGATCAACCAGCCCATGTCCGGCAAGGCCACCTACTACAACGACGCCGGCTACGGTGCCTGTGGCACCCAGATCAACGCCGCGACCCAGATGCTGGTCGCCGTCTCGCACACCTGGTGGACCACCGCCAACCCGAACAACGACCCGGTCTGCAAGGGCATTTCGGTCAAGGTCACCTACCAGGGCAAGACCATCACCGTCCCGGTGAAGGACCAGTGTCCCTCCTGCGACTCCACCCACATCGACCTCAGCCAGCCGGCGTTCGCCAAGCTCGCCCCGCTGGACAAGGGCGTCATCACCGGCCTGAGCTGGCAGTTCGTCAAGACCGCGCTGAACGGCAAGACGGTCGAACTGTCCGCCCCGATCACCGGCTCCACCATCGGCTGAGCCGGCCCCCGAACGGCCGTGCCCACCCCCGCGGCATGACGGGGGCGGGCACGGCTGCCGTCGGAGGGCCGGTGGCTGCTCGGCAGGGCACCGGCGAGAACCGGCCGTTCGGGATCACGGCCGGCCGCCGCCGAGCGGCGGGGCCATCGCGAGCAGCAGCTGGACGGCCGGGGGCGCGGTCCGCGGATTGTGGGCGAGCCCCAGGGTGACGGTCGGCACCGGGGCGGTGAGGCGGCGCAGGCAGACGCCGGGGATCCGGAACACCCGGGCCCGCCCCTCGGGGATGGGCGCGATGCCGTAACCCGCCGCCACCGCCAGCAACAGCTGCTCGTCGTCCGGCTCCTCCCGGACGATCCGCGGCGAACCGCCGGGCCACAGCTGCCCCGTGATCAGCGCGTGCATCCCGGGCCCGTTCTCACGCGGCCACAGCACCACCGGCTCGTCCACGATCCGGTGCCGGCCGATCCGGGCCCGGCTGCGGGCGAGCGGATGGCCGGCCGGCACGGCGAGCAGCAACTCCTCCTCGGCGATGATCCGGCAGGCGAGCTCGGGGACGTCCAGCGGCGGCCGGACGAACGCCGCGTCCAGCCGCCCGGCGAGCAACTCGCCGACGCTGTGCGAGGTCCAGGTGGTCTGCAGCGCGACGTCCAGCCGCGGGTACCGGTTGCGGAACTCCGTCACCAGGGCGTCGCAGACCCCGCCGCGGGCGGAGCGGGTGTACGCCACGCGCAGTCTCCCCTCCCGCCCCCGCACCACCGCCGCGACCCGCTCCTCGGCCGCCGCCACCTCCCGCAGCACCCGCCGGGCCTCCTCCGCGACGGCCCGCCCGACCGGGGTCAGCACGCAGCCCTTGCTGGTCCGCTCCACCAGCTCTGCGCCCAGCTGCCGCTCCAGCGCCTTGATCTGCTGGCTGAGCGCCGGCTGCGCCACGTGCAGCCGCCGGGCGGCCCGGGTGAAGTTCAACTCCTCGGCCAGCACGGAGAAGTAGCGCATCCGGCGCAGATCCAGACGCAGGTCCATCCGCAGATCCATCCGGCGATGATAAGCGCGGGTTATCGCACCCGGACAGAACCGGTCTTGGACGGCCTCCGGCGCGACCGGCTTTCCTGGAGACGGCCGCCGGCACCCCGGCGGTCAGGCCTTCCAGGGAGGAGTTCACGATGGACGTCGTCGTGGTCGGAAGCGGAGTCATCGGGCTCACCACAGCGATCCGGCTGCAGGAGAAGGGACTTCGGGTCGTCGTGGTGACGGCGGACGGCCTGCTGTCGACGACCTCGGCCGTCGCCGCGGCCGTCTGGTTCCCGGTCGCCACCGGCACCGACCACCGGGTGGCGGACTGGTCCGCCACCGCCTTCGCCGAGTTCGCCCGCCAGGCCGAGCAGGGCGTTCCCGGCGTCTCGATGCGCAGCACCCGGATGCTGGAGCACGAGCGGCAGCCGGAGGGCCTGCCCTGGTGGGGCGAGGCCGTCCCCGACCTGCGCCGGCTGACAGCCGCCGAACACGGACCGGACTGCGCGGACGGCTGGTCCTTCACCGCCCCCGCCATCGAGATGCCGCTCTACCTGCCCTGGCTGCTCGGCCGGTTCGTCGACAACGGCGGCGAGGTCGTCCAGCGCCGCCTCGACGCCCTCGACCAGGCCCTCGCCTGGGCGCCCGTCGTCGTCAACGCCACCGGAATCGGCGCCCGGCAGCTCTGCGACGACCGGGCCGTGCACCCGGTGCGCGGCCAGCTCGTCCTCGTCCGCAACCCCGGACTGCCCAGCTCCACCCGCATCCAGGACGACCCGGCCGGCTACACCTACATCCACCCCCGCAGCGCCGACGTCGTCCTCGGCGGCACCTTCGAACCGGACGACTGGAACACCACCCCCGACCCGGCCACCGCCGAGGCCATCCTCGCCCGCTGCACGGCCCGCATCCCCGAACTCCGCCACGCCCGCGTCATCGGCCACGCCGTCGGCCTGCGCCCCGCTCGCCACGGCGGCCCCCGCCTCGAAGCGGAACCGGGCGGCCGGATCGTCCACAACTACGGCCACGGCGGCGCCGGCGTCACCCTCAGCTGGGGCTGCGCCGACGCCGCGGCCGCGCTGGTGGGGTGACCGGGCGGCCCGCCCGAGACCGTCATCCCCGCCGGACGGGGGCAGCCACCCCGTGCTCTGGTCCGTCCAGGCCCTCGACGGCCCCCACCAGAGACCGCTCACCGTCTGCGCCACCACCTCCCGCTGCTCCCCGCCCTCCATCGCCCCGCCCGTCCGGATCCGCACCTGGGGCCCACGGGGCGGGGGCGCGGGGGTGCGGCGGGGGAGCGGTTCGGGAAGGTGGTGCCTGCCGACCCGGTGGCGGGGCGGCGGTGACCGGAGGGGATTGCCGGGACGGCCGAGAAGCCGGTGCTGTACGTCGTGGTCTGTGCGGCGGGGGTCGCGGGCGGGGTCGGGGAGTCCGGGCGGCGCATCCGGCGTACGAGGAGAGCCTGGCGAAGCCGAGGCGGACGGGGCGCGGATCGCGGACCTCGTGCCCGGCTCGTACAGCTGGACGCGGGCGCTGGAGCTGCTGCAGGACTGACAGGGTGGCTGGTCGGGGCCGGCGATCCTTGCACTGTGAGGGGTGGCCCGCATCGGCCCGCCGGAGGTAGCGTCCGGGCAGGTCAGCGAGGGTGTGGGAGGTTCCGGTGGCGGCGGTCAACGGCGAGGTGTCGTTCTGGTACGCGGCGGACGGGGTGCCCGAGGCGGGTCCCGCCCTGCCGGGGAGCCGGGACGTCGACGTGTGCATCGTCGGCGGCGGGTACACCGGTCTCTGGACGGCCTACTACCTGAAGAAGGCCGACCCCTCCCTGCGGATCGCCGTCCTCGAACAGCGCTTCTGCGGCTACGGCGCCTCCGGGCGCAACGGCGGCTGGCTGTACAACGGCTTCGCGGGGCGCGGCGCGTTCGCCAAGCGGTACGGGCGGCAGCGTGCGGCGGCGATGCAGCGGATGATGGACGCGGCGGTCGGGGAGGTCGTCGACGTCGCCGCGGCCGAGGGGATCGAGGCGGACATCGTCCGCGGCGGCGTCCTCGAAGTAGCCCGCAGCAAGCCGCAGCTGGAGCGCCTGCGCGAGCACGTCGAGGGCGAGCGGGCCTACGGCGAAGGCCGGGTCGAGCTGCTCGGCGAGAAGGAGGCACGAGACCGGATCGATGTCGCCGGCACCATCGGCGGCTGCTGGACCCGGTACGGCGCCCGCATCCAGCCCGCGAAGCTCGCCCGCGGACTCGCCCGAACCGTACGCGAGTTGGGCGTCGACGTGTACGAGGGGACGACCGTCACCGCGATCCTGCCCGGCGGCGGCCACCGCAAGCCCCGCGCCGTCACGCCGTACGGAACCGTCACCGCCGACCAAGTGCTGCGCGCCACCGAGGGGTTCACGGCCGGGCTGCGTGGCGAGAAGCGCACCTGGCTGCCGATGAACTCCGCGATGGTCGCCACCGAGCCGCTGCCCGCCGAGTTCTGGGCGGAGACCGGCTGGCAGGGCCGCGAGGTGCTGGGCGACTTCGCCCACGCCTACATGTACGCCCAGCGCACCGCCGACGACCGGATCGCGCTCGGCGGGCGGGGCGTGCCGTACCGGTTCGGCTCGCGCACGGACTCGGACGGCAGCACCCAGGTGGAGACGGTGCGCCAGCTCCGCCGGATCCTCGACCGCTTCTTCCCGGCCGCCGCACACGCGCGGATCGATCACGCCTGGGCGGGCGTGCTCGGCGTCCCCAGGGACTGGTGCGCCACCGTCGAGCTGGACCGGGTGAGCGGGCTCGGCTGGGCGGGCGGGTACGTCGGCAGCGGGGTGACCACCACCAACCTGGCCGGCCGCACCCTGCGGGACCTGGTGCTCGGCCGGGACACCGAGCTGACCCGGCTGCCCTGGGTCGGCCACACCGTGCGGCGCTGGGAGCCGGAGCCGCTGCGCTGGCTCGGCGTGCACGCGATGTACGCCGCGTACCACGCCGCCGACCGGCAGGAGGCGGCCGGCCGGGCCACCACCTCGCCGATCGCCCGGGTCGCGGACGTCGTCGCCGGGCGCTGAGCCTTCGGGTGCGCTGAGCTCTCGGGTGCGCTGAGCCTTCGGGTGCGCTGAGCCCTTGGATGCGCTGAGCCTCCGGGCGTGTTGAGCCTTCGGGTGCCCTGCGCCTCCGGACGCCGAACGAGCGGCGCCGGCACGCCGGGTTGACGCCCCGACGTGCCCGTACCGCGTTGCGCCGACCGCCGGTGGGACCGTCCCGCCACGATGTGCGGATGACAGTGAACGAGGTGGATCCGCCGATGGCTCCGCACGATCCACCACCGCGCATCGATGGTCCGTTCGGACGTGCCGCCGAGCGGATTCGTCCCGCAGCAACGACGGTGAAGGCGTGCTGAGGAGAACACCGCCGGCCCTCGCGGTCGCCCTGCTGCTCTGCGTGCCGACGGCCGGCGCGTGGGCCGGTTCGCCGGGTCGGCAGGTCGCGGTGGTGGACCAGGCCTCGCGCAGCGTGCTGGTGTTGCAGAGCGCCGAGGAGCTGATGGCCTATCGCGGGCCGGACCGACTGCCGGTGGTCTGGGGCTGGAGTGCCGACCGGGCACCGGAGTTGGCGGATCTGACGCCCGCACGCAGCTGGACCAACCCGGACGAGGCGAAGTCCCGTGTCCGGCACGGGCGGCGCTACCTGCTGACGACCGCCTCCGGAGGGCTCGCCGCCGTCGTGGAGACCACCACCGGCCGGGTCCACTGGGCGGCGGACCTGGGGGCGGCCGTCAACCCGCACAGCATCGAGCTGCTGCCGGACGGCAACGTGGCCGTGGCCGCGAGTTCGGGCGGCTGGGTGCGGCTGTACGCGGCCTCACAGGGCCCGCGGGCCGCGGCGTACGCGCAGTTCCCGCTGCCGGGTGCGCACGGGGTGCACTGGGACGGCCGGACCGGCCTGCTCTGGGTGCTCGGGGACTCGGCACTGACCGCGCTGCGGGTCGGCGGCACCCCGGCCGCGCCGACGCTCGACGCCGTGCGGACCAGCCCCCTGCCGGGGAGCGGGGGGCACGACCTGGCCGCCGTCCTGGCGGCTCCCGGGGGGTTCTGGGTGACCACCTCGGACGGCCTGTGGCGCTACGACCCGGCCACCGGCCGCTTCACCGCCGTGCACCTGGCCGATCCGGCCGCCGAGCGGGACCTCAAGAGCGTCGGCGACGAGCCGGGCACCGGCCGGCTGCTCACCGTGGCGCCCGAACACGAGGCTCCGTGCGACTGGTGCACCTCGGTGATCACCCTGCACCGGCCGGAGGGTTCGCGGTCGCTGCGCGGCGCGCACCTGTACAAGGCGAGGTGGTGGAGTGGCTGCTAGCAGACTTCGGCGTGCGGGGAGTCCATCCTGGGGCGCGCGTCGGAAATTCCACCCGAATTGCGGACGGCATTCGACTGATGGGGCATATTGTGTACACCGACAAACTACTCCGATGGTGGTCAGTTTCCCGTCGCGGTCCGCAAACCATCAGTCGACCCCGGTCGGCTGGGATAGCGTCGTGGGGTCGGGGGGTCGACACCGATCCGGTGTAATCGAACGCTAGCTACCGGGCCGTAACGGCCGAATGAGCCATGGAGAAAATCATGCGGAATTTCCCTGCGGAAAACCGGCCGGACGGAGTTGACGACCTTCAGCTCGCGATGGAATCACTGGCAGCCTTCCCGTCCCGTAACGCGGGGAGCGGGGCGGACGTGACCGAGCGGCTCGCAGCCGTTCACGACCTCTGCCGCGCGGTCGACGGGGTGCTGGACAGCCTGGTCGTCCAGGCGGCGGCCGAGGCCGCCGAGGAGGGATGGACCGCGGCCCGGATGGCGGCCGAACACTCCGGCTACTACGCCAGGTTGCAGCGCGCGCTGCTCCCCGCCGGTGCCGGGCTGACCCGGCAGTGAACGCGGTGCAACCGGGCGTGCACGTGCTGTCCTGCCCCACCCGGTGGAGCGACGTCGACGAGAACGGGCACATCAACAACGCGCGTCTGGTCGGCTACGTCCAGGAGGGGATTTACGACCTGTTCAGCCACCACGAAACGGCAGTACGGGAATCGCTGTTCCCGTCCGGATTCATTATCGCCAGGCACGAGATCGACTACCTGGAGCAGTTGCACCACCGGCCCGAGCCGTTGTCGGTGCGGCTCACCGTGGAACGGCTCGGACGGAGTTCCGCACAGGTCGAGGTGAATGTCTGCCGGGACCGGATCACCTTTATGCGGGCACGGACGGTGGTGGTCGCCCGGGACCGCGAGTCCGGCCGCTCACGGGCGCTGAGCCCGGCCGAGCGGAGCTTTCTCTCGACGTTCATGGCGGACGCGGCCCGCGCCCAGGCGGCCCTGGCGGCCACCACGGTGACCGCGGCCACGGCGGTGAGCACCACCACGGTGGTGGCCACCGCCGTGACGGCCGCGGCCACGACGGTGAGCACGGCGGTGAGCACGGCCGGGGTGGCCGCGACGCCGCCGGCGCAGCGGGTTCCGGCCGGTGCGGCAGCCGCCGCGGTACCGTCGCGCCGACCGCGCAGGCGGTGCCACGCCTCGGTGCGGTGAACCGCCGCCCGGGTCCGGTGGCGTGGTCGGCGGCGGCGATCCCGCCCGGCCGGCCCCCCGGTCTCGGAGGCGTCCGTACGGTTCCTTGACGGCCGGCCGCTTCCGCGGGCGCCGGGGCGAGTTACGCTGAGCAGCACGGGCACCGGTACGTTCCACGGTGGTCACGGGCTGCGACCTCCCTGCTGGTCCAGGGCGAGCGGGCCGCCGTCGGGCCGGCCGGCGCCGCCGACCGGAAGGAGGACGCGATGACCATCTCCTGGGAGGACTTCCTCACCCGCGTGCTGGAGCGCGGCGAGTACCGGGGCCAGGCCGAGGCGGATCACGCCGCCCGGGTCGTGCTGGCCCTGCTCGGCGAGCACCTGGTGGGGTCCGAGCGGGTCGAACTCGCCGACGCGCTGCCCGTCACCTACGCCCCGCTGCTGCGCGACGCCGCGCCCGCGTCCGAGCCGCTGACCGCCGAACGCTTCGTGCAGGCCGTGGTGGGGTGGATCGACGGCGCGACCCCGGCGACGGCGCAGTGGGACATCGGGGCCGTGCTCAGCACCGTCGCCGACCTGGTCCCCGGGGAGCTGCTGGACCGGGTGATCCAGCAACTCCCGGACGGCTACGACCTGCTGTTCGGCCACCCGGCACGGGCCTGAGCGCCGGGCAGGCCCGCCCCGCACCGGCAGCTATCCCGTGGTGGCCCGGAACAGCTCCGCGCCGGGGCCGGTCAGCTCGACCGGCCCGGCGCCCGGGCGGAGGTAGGCCGACGCGCCCGCCGGGAGCGGGAGTTCGGCGCCGCCGGGTGCCCGCAGGCGGGCCCGCCCAAAGACGCAGAGCAGGATCTGCGGGGTGGCGAGGTCGACGCGGACGGCGGCGGCGCCGGGGCGCAGCCGGGAGAGCCCGAACTCCTCGGCGGGTGAGGCGAAGGCCTCCTCGCCGTCGCGCCCCGTCGGGCGCGGTACGAGCACCTCGGGTTCCCCGGGGCGGAAGGACGTGACCGCCAGCAGGCCGTCCACGTCGACGTGCTTGGCGGTGAGCCCGCAGCGCAGCACGTTGTCCGACTCGGCCATCAACTCCACGCCCACGCCCCGTAGATAGGCGTGCGGCACCCCGGCGTCCAGGTACAGGGCCTGCCCGGCGCCGAGCCGGACGTGGTTGAGCGGCAGCGCGGCGAGCACCCCGCGGTCACCGGGGTACTCCTCGGCGAGGCGGGCGTACGCGGCGCAGCTCGCGCCGTACGGTCCGCCGGCCGCCGCGGCGCGCCGCAAGGCCCCGGTGACGGCGGCCAGTTCGGCGGCGTCGGCGTTCAGCCCGGCGCGCAGCAGCTCGGGCAGCACGGCCTCGGCGGGCCGGGTGCGCAGGGCGGCGGCCCAGGACGGGAGCACGCCGAGGGCGTCCAGCAGCCGGGCGGTGGCGGCGGCCGGCCGGAAGCCGCACAGCGCCTCGAAGTCGCCGAGGGCGCAGATGAGTTCGGGCTTGTGCCCGCGGTCCTTGAACACCCGATCCGGCGCGTCCGGCGGGATGCCCCTGGCCTGCTCCGCGGCGTAGCCGGCCTCGGCCTGGGCGCGGGTGGGGTGGACCTGGAGGGAGAGGGCCCGGTCGGCGGCCAGCACCTTGAACAGGAACGGCAGTGCCGGGCCGAACCGCCGTACGGTGTCCGGTCCGAGCAGGCCGTCCGGGTCGGCGTCGATCAGCTCGTTCAGCGGCCTCGGGACATCGCCGTCGTCGCCGCCGCCGTTGGTGCCGTCGCCGGTGACGAGCAGCGACGGCGCCGACGGGTGGGCGCCCAGCCAGAGTTCGGCCTGCGGGGTGCCGTCGGGCGGGGTGCCGGTGAGCGCGGGGATGGCGGTGGGCGAACCCCAGGCGTAGCGGCGGACGGGGTTGCGCAGGAGGGCGAAGGGCGGCAGCGGGGACGGCGGCATGCGGGCGGCTCCGGGCGGGCTCAGCGGCAGAGCGCGGCGGCGCCGATCAGCCCGGCGTCGGTGCCGAGTTCGGCGCGGCGCACGTCCAGGCCGCGGATGTACGAGAGGGTGGCGTAGCGGTCCAGGTGTCGGGTGAGCGGGGCGAACAGCACGTCCCCGGCGGCGGCCACCCCGCCGCCGACGACGACCCGGGAGAGGTCCACCAGGGCGGCCGTGGCGGCGATCCCGGCGGCCAGCGCCTGGGCGGCGCGGTCGAAGGAGGCCAGCGCGACACGGTCACCCGCGGCGGCGGAGGCTGCGACGGCGCGGGCCGTCCGGTCGCCGTCCGCGGGCCGCCAGCCCTCGGCGAGGGCCCGGCGGGCGATCGCGGTGCCGCTGGCGAGGCCCTCCAGGCAGCCGCGGGAGCCGCACGGGCAGGGCTCGCCGTCCAGGTCGACGGCGATGTGGCCGAGGTGGCCGGCGTTGCCGCTGGGGCCGGGGCGCACCGCGCCGTCGAGCACCAGTCCGGCGCCGACGCCGGTGGACACCACCAGGCAGAGCGCGTTGTCGGCGCCCCGGGCCGCCCCCTGCCAGTGCTCGGCGGCGGCCATCGCCACGCCGTCCCCGGCCAGCCGGACGGGCAGGGCGCGGGCGGCCGCCGCCGGGTGCGCCGCCACCGCCGGGTGCGCGGCGACCGCGTCGACCAGCGGGAAGCCGCGCCAGCCGGGGATGTTGACCGGGCTGACGGTGCCGCCGGCGAGGTCGACCGGGCCGGCGCTGCCGATCCCGACGGCCGTCACGGCGGCCCAGTCGGCCGTCCCGGCGAGCCGTTCCAGCACCTGGTGCACCACGGCGAGCACGGCCGCGCCCGGCTCGGTGGCAGGGGTGGGCAGCTGGAGCCGGTGCCGCAGCCGTCCGTCGGCGTCGACCAGCGCCCCGGCGATCTTGGTGCCGCCGATGTCGAGGGCGGCGAACAGCGGGGTGACGGGCACGGCGGGCTCCAGATCGGTCGAGGGGCGGCGCTCCGGCCACGGGGCCGAGGCGCCGAACAGCGTAAGTGGGCCGACAGCGCAAGAAGGCCGCACAGTGAAAGGGCGCCGAACAGCGTACGGCCCTAGGCGGAGACCCGCAGGCGCAGGGTCACCAGCTCGAACGGGCGCAGCGCGAGCCGCACCGCGCCGTCCTCGAACGCGACCTCGCCGCGGGTGCCGTCCCAGGGCCGTTCCAGCAGATCGCAGGGCACGGCGCCGGCCAGCGGGAAGGAGGTGGTCAGCCGGCCCCGGGCGCGGCCGCCGCCCGCCTCGTAGACCCGGACGACCAGGTCCCCGCTGCGGTCGTCGGCGAGCTTGACGGCGCTCATCACCAGGGCGTCGTCGTCCAGCTCCACCAGCGGCGCGACGCGCTCCGCACTGCCGGTGACCGTCCGCTCGGGCAGGCCGATCCGGTAGCCCTCGCGGACGGCGTCGCCGATCGCCGCGCCCGGCACCAGGGCGTGCCGGAAGCGGTGCAGGCCCTGGTCGGTCTTGGGGTCGGGGAAGCGCGGGGCGCGCAGCAGTGAGAAGCGGACCGTGGTGGTGGTCCCGCCGTCCTCGGCGCGCACCGTGCGGGTGACGTCGTGGCCGTAGGTGGAGGCGGTGACCAGGGCGACGCCCCAGCCGGGCTCCTCGAAGTGGACGAAGCGGTGGTTGCAGGCCTCGAACTTGGCGGCGTCCCAGCTGGTGTTGGTGTGGGTGGGCCGGTGGAGGTGGCCGAACTGGGTCTCGGCGGCGTAGCGCTCGGTGTGGACGTCCAGCGGGAACGCGGCCTTGAGGAACTTCTCGGTCTCGTGCCAGTCGACCTCGGTGTCGATGTCCAGCCGCTGCTCGCCGGCCGGCAGGGTGAGGGTCTGGACGACGGTGGAGGAGCCGAAGGAACGGGCGATCCGCACCGAGGCCCCGGCGGGGGACGAGGAGGCGGTGAGCGAGTCGGTGCCGGTGAGGTCGGTGACGGTGTTGCGGTAGAACCGGTCCACGTCCCAGGCGTCCCACATGTTGGGGAAGTCGGGGTGCAACTGGAGCAGGTTGGCCCGGCTGCCGGGTGCGACGGTCTCCCGGCCGGTCGCGAGCTCGACCACCGAGGCGATCAGGCCGTCCGCGTCCACGACGACCTCCAGCAGGCCGTTGCGCAGCGTGAAGCCGCCCCCGGAGCGCTCGACCGCCTCGCAGGCGCCGCCCGGCACGGCGACGGCGGCGGCCCCGCCGGCCGGCACCGCCGAGCGGGTGTGCGGCGCCGCGTTGAACACCAGCTCGCGCCCGCCGGCGGCCGGCCCGGCCAGCGCCCGCTGGGCCGCGCCGATCAGGCCCTCCAGCTCCCCGGCCAGCGCCGCGTACGTCGCCTCGGCCTCGCGGTGCACCCAGGCGATGGACGAGCCCGGCAGGATGTCGTGGAACTGGTGCAGCAGGACGGTCTTCCAGATCCGGTCCAGCTGCTCGTACGGGTACGCCGCGCCGGTGCGCAACGCGGCGGTGGCGCACCAGAGTTCGGCCTCGCGCAGGAGGTTCTCGCTGCGCCGGTTGCCCTGCTTGGTCCTCGCCTGGCTGGTCAGGGTGGCGCGGTGCAGCTCCAGGTAGAGCTCGCCGACCCAGACCGGCGGGTTCGGGTACTCGGCCTCGGCCTTGGCGAAGAACTCGGCGGGGTTCTCCCAGCGGACGGTGGCCGAGCCTTCCAGGTCCTTCAGCCGGGCCGCCTTGGCGACCATCTCGCGCGTGGTGCCGCCGCCGCCGTCGCCCCAGCCGGTCGGGGCGAGCGAGTGCCGGGCGACGCCCTTGTCCTTGAAGTTCCTCGCCGCGTGGGCGATCTCGCTGCCCTTCATCGAGCAGTTGTAGGTGTCCACCGGCGGGAAGTGGGTGAAGATCCGGGTGCCGTCGATGCCCTCCCAGAGGAAGGTGTGGTGCGGGAACCGGTTCACCTGGCTCCACGAGATCTTCTGGGTCAGCAGCCACTTGGAGCCCGCGTTGCGGATGATCTGCGGCAGGCCGCCGGTGAAGCCGAAGGTGTCCGGCAGCCAGGCCTCGTGGTTCTCCACCCCGAACTCGTCCAGGAAGAACCGCTTGCCGTGCACGAACTGCCGGGCCATCGCCTCCGAGCTCGGCATGTTGGTGTCGGACTCGACCCACATGCCGCCGGCCGGGACGAACCGGCCCTCGGCCACCGCCTTCCGGACCCGGGCGTACACCTCGGGGCGGTGCTCCTTGATCCAGGCGAACTGCTGCGCCTGGGACATGGTGTAGCGGAACTCCGGCTCGTCCTCCAGCAGCGCGGTCATGTTGGCGGTGGTGCGGGCCACCTTGCGGACGGTCTCGCGCAGCGGCCAGAGCCAGGCCGAGTCGATGTGGGCGTGACCGATCGCGCTGATCCGGTGCGCGGACGGCACGGCGGGCGCGGCCAGTACCCCTTCGAGCTGCGAACGGGCGGCGGCAGCGGTGGAGTTGACGTCCTGGAGGTCGATCGCGTCGAGGCAGCGCTCGACCGCACGTAGGATCTCCCAGCGGCGGGGGCCCTCCACCGGCAGTTCGGCCATCAGCTCGCCGAGCACCTCCAGGTCCATCACCAGCTGCCAGACCGTCTCGTCGAAGACGGCGAGGTCCATCCGGGCCAGCTTGTACTGCGGCCGGTCGCCGGCCGTCTCCCGGTCGCCCAACTCGGTGGGCAGGAAGGGATGGTAGTCCAGGATGACCGGATTGGAGGCGGCCTCGACGTGCAGCAGCACCTGCTCGCCGCCGGCCGCCGGCGCGGCGATCCGCACCCACTGGTTCTGCGGGTTGAGGCCCTTCACCGGGGAGCCGTCGGGGCGGTAGACCAGGCCCTCGCACTGGAAGCCGGGCATGTTGGCGTCGAAGCCGAGGTCGATCAGCGCCTCGACGGTGTGTCCGGCCCAGGCCTCGGGGACGGTGCCGGTCACGGTGATCCAACTGGTGCCCCAGGGCGCGCCCCAGGCGTCGCCCACCGCGATCGGGGTGCGCGGGGCGGCCAGGCCCTCGGCGACCGGGACGGGCTCGCCGGGCGCCGTCCAGATGCCGACCTCCAGCGGGACGGACTCGGGGTACACGGCCGGACGGATGCGCTCGTCCAGGACGCGCTTGAGGCGGGACTCGACCAGGGTGCGGTCATCGTGCATGTCAGCGGGCTCCGTTGCGTGGCTGAGGGTGCGTGGCGGGGGACGGGATGGCTGGGGTCGCGTGGCTGAGGGTGCGTGGCAGGGGACGGGGCGGCTGGGGTCGCGTGGCTGAAGGGGGAACGGGCTAGAGCGAACGTACGTCGGCGGGGTGCACCACCTCGGTGATGCCACGCGCGGCGAGGTGGGCATGGTCCTCGGCGCGTTCGGCGAGCACCGCGGTCGGGCGGGCGCCGTCCTCGGCGAGGCGCATGAACGCCTCGTACACCGGGCCGCCGGGGCCGCAGACCGAGCGGCGGGGCGAGGTGACCGCGTCGCCGGTGGCGACCACCACGGCGGTGCTGCGGGGCTTCGGTGCCTGCCAGGACCGGCGGGCCTCGGCGGCGGCCTCGGCGAGCCGGGCGCCGGCCGGCTTGACCGTCCGGTCGGTGGTCAACAGGCCGAGGCTGTACTCCAGTTCGGGGAAGTCGGCGAGCGATCGGTCCACGTCGTGCGAGCACCACCAGGTGACGCCCCACAGGTCCGGGCAGTCCAGCGCGGCCGCCACGGTGGCACCGGTGAAGCGCGCCGCGTCCTCGGCCGTGATGTGCGGGGCGGGCGCGCCGACCTCCTGCAGCCAGACCGGGCGGGCCGGGTCGTCCGCCCAGGCCTTGGAGAGCTCGACCAGGTACGCGGCGTGTTGGGTGGTGGCGGTCGAGTGGGCGCCGTAGCGCTGGGCAGTGCCGTTGAACACCCAGGAGTGCACGGCGGTGGCGGCGCCGATCCGGGCCGAGTGCCAGGGGGTGAAGGGGTGCTCGTCCAGGTACCAGGCCGCGTCGTAGGAGGCGTGCAGGTGCAGTCGGCCGGGGGCGCCCCGCTCGCAGGCGTCGAGCATCCGGCGCAGCCAGGCCTCCGCCTCGGCGGGGGTGGCCCGGTCCGGGTCGGGGTGCGGGGCGCCGGAGAACTGGTTGATCTCGTTGCCGAGCGTCATCCCGAGGAAGTTGGGCCGCTCGCGCAGCGCCCCGGCCAGGGCGCGCAGGTAGGCGGCCTGGCCGTCGAGCACCTCCGGGTCGGTGAAGAGGTTGCGCCGGTGCCAGGTGCGGGTCCAGGAGGGGAGGAAGTCGAAGCTGGACAGGTGGCCCTGCAGGCCGTCCACCGCGACGTCCAGCCCGCGCTCGCCGGCCGCGTCCACCAGGGCCGTCAGCTGCTCGACGGCGCGCGGGCGGATCAGCGTGCGGTTGGGCTGGAAGACCGGCCAGAGCGGGAACACCCGGATGTGGTCCAGGCCGAGGGCGGCGATGGAGTCGAGGTCGGCGCGCACGGAGTCGAGGTCGAAGTCGAGCCAGTGGTGGAACCAGCCGGCGCTGGGGGTGTAGTTGACACCGAAGCGGGGAGCGGTGGTCATCGGATGGCTTCCTCAACGAGTATGGGGCGTACGGACGGTGGACTGTCCCCGGACGGGCTCTATCCCTTGACGGCCCCCTCCTCGACGCCCTTGAAGAAGAAGCGCTGGCAGACGCCGAACACCACGACGATCGGCAGGAAGGCGATCATGGTGCCGGCCGCGATCAGCCGCGGATTGGCGGAGAAGGTGCCGTTGAGGTACTGCAGCCCGACGGTGAGGGTGTACTTCTGCGGGTCGTTGAGCACGATCAGCGGCCACAGGAAGTCGTCCCAGGCGCCGATGAAGGTGAAGATCACGATCACGCTGAGCATGCCGCGCACGTTCGGCAGACCGATGTGCCACAGCCGCTGCCAGACGTCGGCGCCGTCCACCAGCGCGGCCTGGTCCAGCTCGGCCGGGACGGCGGCGAACGCGGTGCGCATCAGCAGCACGTTGAGCATCGCGATCGAGCCGGGCAGGGCGACGCCGAGCAGGCTGTCGGCCAGGCCGAGGCTGCGCACCAGCACGTACTGGGAGACGATGGTGACCTCGCCGGGCAGGATCAGGGTGGCGAGGAAGAGGCCGAGGACGAGCTTGGCGCCGCGGAAGCGCAGTCGGGCGAGCGCGTAGCCGGCCAGCGTGCAGCCGACCACGTTGCCGGCGGTGCAGACCGCGGCGACGATCACCGAGTTGAGCGCGTAGGTCCACACCGGGATGACCTCGGCGACCTTGCCGTAGTTGCCCAGGGTGGGCTGGTCGGGCAGGAAGCTCGGGGTGCGGGTGTAGACGTCCTCGGCGGGGCCCTTGAGGGAGGTGGACAGCTGCCACAGGAAGGGGCCGATGACCAGCAGCAGGACCAGGGCCAGGAGCAGGTAGCGGGCGGCGGTCACGGCGGTGGAGGGGGTGTTGAAGCCCCGGGCGGGCTTGGCGTTCCCGGCGTTGCCGGCGTTCCCCGAGGGCGTCGCGGGGGTCTCGTTCGACGTGCGGACGGTGGTCACGGGTCAGGCCGCCTTCCGGTTCAGCCGCATCAGGAACAGCATCGGGCCGAGGGTGACGACGAACAGCAGCAGGCTGAGCGCCGAGGCGTAGCCCAGGTGGCCGTTGAAGCCTCGGCTGTACATCTGGATCAGCATCACCACCGACATGTCCCGCCCGCCGGGCCCGCCCTGGCCGTTGGAGAGCACGTACAGCTCGGAGAACACGCGCAGCGAGCTCACCGAGATCAGCGCGGAGACCAGCACCATGGTCGGGCGCACCCCGGGCAGGGTGACGTGCCAGAACCGGTGCAGCGGGCCCGCGCCGTCCACGGCCGCCGCCTCGTGCAGCTCGCGCGGGACGTTGGCGAGGGCGGAGAGGTAGATGACCATGTAGTAGCCGAGGCCCTTCCAGACGGTCAGGGCGATCGCGCTGAACAGCAGCAGCCAGCGGTCGGTCAGGAACGGGACCGGGGAGTCGGCGAGCCCGGTCTGCCGCAGCAGGCCGTTGACCAGGCCGCGGTCGTCCAGCACCCAGCCCCAGATCAGGGCGACCACGACGGCGGAGGCGATCACCGGGGTGTAGAAGGCGGTGCGGAAGAAGGTGATGCCGGGGATCCTGCGCTGCACGAGCAGGGCGAGCAGCAGCGGCAGGACGGTCAGCAGGGGTAGGCAGACCAGCATGAACACGATGCTGTTCAGCAGGGCGTCGGCGAGCTGCTCGTCGTCCAGCAGCCGGCCGTAGTTCTCCAGGCCGGTGAACTGCCCGCCGCCGATGGGCTTGGCGTCGGTGAAGGAGAGGATCACCGTGTTGACGGCCGGCCAGAGGTTGAAGACGGCCAGCCAGAGCATCGCGGGCCCGGCGAGCAGCCAGGGGGTGAACCAACGCCGGTGGGTCATGCCGTCGCCTTCCTGGGGCCTGGGGGTGGTGCGGGTGCCCGCCGGGGAGTTTTGGGGTGGGGAGCGGCGGGTGTGGGGGAGGCCCGCCGCTTGTCGCCGGTTCGGGGGGTGGGGCGCGCCTGGTTCGGGGTGGGGCGCGGCCCGGTAGGGGGTGGGGCTCGGTGAGGTTTCGGTGGTGCCCGTCAGTGCCGGGGTGGCTGTCCGGTGGGATCAGCCCTTGAGCAGCTTGTTGCACTGCTCGACGGCGGTGTCCAGCGCCTGCTTGGAGCTGGTGTCGCCGCTGATGGCCAGGGCGAACTGCTGCTTGATGACGGTGCCCATCGCGTCGTCCACCTCGACCGGCTGGATCAGCTGGGCCTTGGCGAGCGAGGTGAAGGCGATCACCTTGGCGTCGCCCGCGTTGGTGCCGTCGCTCCTACTGAAGAACGGGTCGTTCGCCGAGGCCTTGGTGGACGGGAAGACGCTGGTCAGGTGGGCGAAGGCGGCCTGGTTCTCGGGGCTGGTGACCCAGCGGGCGAGGGCCACCGCGGCGGCCGGGTTCCTGGTGTTCTTCGGGATGGACAGACCCTGGACGTACAGCGGCGGGGTGGCCATCGCGGGGGAGGGGACGACCTTCGGGGCGAGGGTCGGGTTGTCGGTGGCGAGGCTGGTGATGAAGTTGCCGCCGCCGGTGGTCCAGGCCGCGGTGCCGGAACTGAAGAGCTTGGAGTTGCCGGCGTAGGTGTCGGTGAGCACCCCGTTCGGCAGCAGGCCCTCCTTGAAGGCGTCGCGGTACTTGTCGAGCAGCGCGGCGGCCTCCGGGGTGTTGAAGGTGAAGCTCCTGCCGTCGTCGGACATGATCTCCACGCCGATGTTGTACAGGTCGCCGATGCCCGGCTTGCGGCTCATCAGATAGGTCTGGCCGCCGGACTTCTCCTTCATCGTCCGGGCCTGGGCGATCAGCTCGTCCAGGTTGGCCGGGGGCTTCTGCGGGTCCAGGCCGTACTTCGTCAGGAGTTCCGAACTCCAGTAGTTCACATCGGTGTTGAGGTACCAGGGGTAGCCGAAGGTGCCCTGGTGGCCGTTGAACCGATAGGCGTCCACGCCGCCGGGGACGTACTCCTCGGCGAGCTTCGGATCGGCCTTGGCGACGTCCAGCAGGACGTCCTTCTTCGCCAGTGGGAAGGCGAAGTCCGGCGGGAGGTTGACCACGTCGGGCAGGGTGCCGGCGGCGGCCTGGCTGAGCACCTTGTCGGAGTAGCCCTCGCCCGGCTGGTCGAGCCACTCGACCTCGACGCCGGGGTACTTCTTCTTGAAGCCGTCGATCACGCCCTGCATGTAGTCGGTGAACTTCGGCTTGAGCGCCCAGGTCTGGAGCGAGACCTTGCCCTTGACCTCGCCGGTGGCGGCCGCGCTCGCCACCGTGTCGCCGTCCTTGGTGTCGCCGGAGCCGAGTCCGCAGCCGGTGAGGGCGGCGGTGGCGAGCGCGGTCGTGGTCAGTGCCGCCCAGATTCTTCGCATGAGGGTCTCCCGGTCCTGGGGTGGGTGGGGGATCGTGCTGAGCTCGGGGGGTGGTGCCGGATCTTGCGGGACGTGCCGGATCTCGGAGGTGCCGGAACACGGGGTGCCGGCTCGGGAGGGGGATTCCGCAACCTGACTAACTAAACCGGTCTAGCGATGCCTGGGACTATGCTCCCGCCTAAACTTGGCTGTCAAGAGAGGAGTCGGGTTCTGTGGGCAGACCGACGATCGCCGACATCGCCCGCCAGGCCGGTGTCTCCAAGGGCGCGGTGTCCTTCGCGCTCAACGGCCGCCCGGGCGTCAGCGAGGCGACCAGGGCCCGGATCCTGCGGGTCGCCGAGGAGATGAACTGGCGGCCGCACAGCGCCGCGCGGGCCCTCGGCGGAGCCAGGGCCGACGCCGTCGGCCTGGTGATCGCCCGGCCGGCCCGCACCATCGGTGTCGAGCCGTTCTTCAGCCAACTGCTGTCCGGGCTCCAGGCGGTGCTCTCGGCCGGCTCGGTCGCACTGCACCTGATGGTGGTCGAGGACACCGCCGCCGAGACGGAGGTCTACCGGCGCTGGGCGTCCGAGCACCGGGTGGACGGTTTCATCGTGGTCGACCTCCAGGTCAAGGACCCGCGGCTGCCGGTGCTGGACGAACTCGGGCTGCCCGCCGTGGTGCTGGGCGGGCCCGGCAAGGGCGGGAACCAGCTGCGGATCTGGGCCGACGACCGGGAGGCGATGCTCTCGATCGTCGACTACCTGGCCGCCATCGGGCACCGCCGGATCGCCCACCTCGCCGGGCTGCCGCACTTCCAGCACACCCAGCGGCGGATCCGCGCGCTGCGCGACGCCTCGCGCCGGCTCGGACTGGAGGAGGCGGTGTCGGTGCCCACCGACTTCAGCGACGCCGAGGGCGCGGCCGCCACCCGGACCCTGCTGTCCCGGGCCAGGCGGCCCACCGCGATCGTCTACGACAGCGACGTGATGGCCGTCGCCGGACTCGGCGTGGCGGGGGAGATGGGCGTCGCGGTGCCCGGCGAGCTGTCCATCGTCTCCTTCGACGACTCGGTGCTCGCCCGGATCGTCCACCCTCCGCTGACCGCGCTCAGCCGGGACACCTTCGCGCTCGGCGAGCAGGTCGCACGCAGCCTGCTGGCGGAGCTGGACGAGGCCGGTCCGGGGCGGGACCTGCAGATGCCCACGCCCCGGCTGACCGTACGGGAGTCCACCTCGCCGCCGGGGGGCGCGCCGGCCGGATTCCCGGTGGCTTCCCCTGCGGCTTCCCCCGTGGGCGTGGTCGCTGCGCACATCGTTGACAGCGGTTCTGAACCGGTTTAGCCTCGCAGCGCCGAGCGGGCGCCGCTCGGCGCGCTCCACCCGGGCGCGCTCCACCCGCGCGCCCACCGCGCTCCGTCCGGCTCCCGCTGCCTGTCTCGCTCCGCGTCCGCTCCCTTCCGCTTCCGCGCCCGGGGAGCCAGGCAGCGGTGCGACTCCGACTCGGTCCCGACCCCGTTCCCAACCGGTCCCCGCTCGGCCCCCACTCCGACCCCACTCGATCCAGCACCGGCACGCCCGCATGCAGCCGGGCCCCGTCCGCGACGGCGGGCCCGCCCACCCTCCTCCGCTCGATCGGAGCCCCCGCATGTCACGACGCCTCCCCCTGCTGCTCGGCGCCGCCCTCGCGGCGGCCACGCTCACCGCGACCCCCGCGGCCTGGGCCGGCCCGACACCGGCCGCGGCGCCCGCCGCCACCGCCACGTCGGGCACCCAGCCCTTCGCCTCGTACTGGTACCCCAACAGCATCCTGAACTGGGACCCGGCCACCGACCCGGACGCCCGCTTCAACCGCTCCCGCGTCCCGCTCCAGCCGCGCACCAGCGACCCGGCGCTGCGCGCCAACCCCAACGCCCGCACCGGCGAGGGCCGGATCGCCTCGCTGGTCTCCTTCGGCCCCACCTCCGACAACCCCTCCCAGGGCTCCGCCGACCCGAACTACTACGCCTTCGGCTACTGGCAGTACGTCGACAAGCTGGTGTTCTGGGGAGGCTCGGCCGGCGAGGGCCTGATCCTCGCCCCCAACCCGACCGTGATCGACGCCGCCCACCGCAACGGCGTCAAGGTGTACGGCACGGTCTTCTTCCCGCCCGGCGCGTACGGCGGCCAACTCCAGTGGGTGCGCGACTTCGTCCAGAAGTCCGGCAGCCGGTACCCCGTCGCCGACAAGCTCGTCCAGGCCGCGCAGTACTACGGCTTCGACGGCTGGTTCATCAACCAGGAGACGGGCGGCGGGGATTCGGCCCTGGCGGGCGAGGTGCGCAACCTGATGCAGTACACCAAGGCCCAGAGCGGCACCGAGTTCATGTGGTACGACGCGATGACCACCTCCGGGTCGGTCAACTGGCAGAACGCCCTCACCTCGGCCAACTCGCCCTTCCTCCAGGATGGTTCGAAGCGCACCTCGGACTCGATGTTCCTGAACTTCGGCTGGTCGTCGAGCGGCCTGAACTCCTCCCGGGCGCTGGCCCGCCAGCTCGGCCGCAGCGAGTACGAGCTCTACTCCGGCATCGACACCGAGGCCAACGGCTACAACACCGGGGTGAACTGGGCCTCCCTCTTCCCGTCCGGGCAGCCGCACACCACCTCGCTCGGCCTCTACCGCCCGGAGTGGACCTGGAAGTCCGCCACCGACCGCGCCGACTTCTACGCCAAGGACGCCCGGTACTGGGTCGGCGCCGCCAACGACCCGTCCAGGATCGACCTCTCGTCGAGCTGGCCCGGCCTGGCCGGCTACGTCGCCGAGTCCTCGCCGATCACCGCCAAGCCCTTCGTCACCACCTTCGACACCGGGCAGGGCGACTTCTACAACGCGGCCGGCACCCGGGTCGCCACCGGCGGCTGGAACAACCTCTCGCTCCAGGACGTCCCGCCCACCTACCGCTGGGTGGTCGAGTCGAGCGGCGCCGGACTCACCCCGTCCGTCGACTTCACCGACGCCTACCAGGGCGGATCCGCACTGCGGTTGAGCGGAAAGCTCGACGCCGCCAACACCGTGCGGCTGTACCAGACCAGGCTGCCGGTCGCCGCGGACACCAGGCTCGACCTGGTGGTCAAGACGCCGGCCGCCGGCCCCACCAAGCTCAAGGCCGCTCTCTCCTTCACCGACGCGCCCGGCACCTTCACCACGATCGACGTCGGCGCCGACTCCGGTACCGGCTGGGAGCGGCACACCCTCGACCTCTCGCTGTACGCGGGCCGCACCGTCGCCCAGATCGCCCTGCGGGTCGAGGGCAGCGACCCGGCGTACGACCTCAAGGTCGGCCAAATCGCGCTCTACGACGGCTCGGTGGAGAAACCGGCGGCACCGTCCGGCCTCACCGTCCTCGGCGCGAGCGACGTGACGCCCGGCGCCGGCCAGTCCCTGCGGCTGTCCTGGACGGCGGCGCCCGGCGGCAACGTGCACCACTACGAGGTCTACCGGCGCAACGCGGACGGCAGCCGCACCTTCCTCGGCGCCACACCCAACGACGCGTACTTCGTCGGCCGGCTGGACCGGGCCGGCGGCGAGAACGCCACCACGCTGGACGTCGAGGCGGTCTCCACCACCTACGGCCGCTCGGCCGCCACCTCCACCACGGTGAGCTGGAACGGCACCCCGCCGACCGCCACCAATCTGGCGCTGAACCGCCCGGCCACCGCCTCCGGCCAGTGCAACGCCAACGAGGGCCCGGCCAAGGCCGTCAACGGCAGCGTCGGCGGCGGGACCGGCGACAAGTGGTGCACCCTGACCTCCGCCAAGTGGCTGGAGGTGGACCTCGGTTCGGCGAGGAAGCTGTCGACGTTCGTGGTCAGGCACGCGGCGGCGGGCGGCGAGAGCGCCTCGTACAACACCCGTGACTTCACCATCCAGGTCCGGTCGGGCACGAGCGACCCCTGGACGACCGTCGCCGACGTCACCGGAAACACGGCCGGCACGACGAGCCACCCGGTGAACACCACCGCCCGCTACGTCCGGCTGGTGGTCACCACGCCCACCCAGACCACCGACCCGGCCGCCCGCATCTACGAGTTCGAGGCCTGGGGCGCGTAGCCCCGTTCCGAGGAGGAGGCACCCCGTGCCGGTCACCATCACCGCCGTCGAGAGCACCGACCTGTTCGTCGGCCCCGAGGACGCCCCGCGCCAAGTGCTGCGGGTGAGGCTGGAGGGCCCGGCCGCCCGGATCGCCGTCAGCGGCCAGGGCGTCCGCGGCGAGGCGACCGGCACGGGACTGGTCGACGTCCCGCTGGAGATCAGCGGGGCCTCGCCCGGCGACCGGCTCGCCGTCACCGTCAGCGTCGAGGGTTCGTCCGTCGAGGCCGTGGTGGACGTCTCCGAGCCCGGCTGGACCATGTTCCTGGTCTCGCACTTCCACTACGACCCGGTCTGGTGGAACACCCAGGCCGCCTACACCTCCCCCTGGGAACTGCTCTCCGCCGACGCCACCACCCGGCCGCTGTGGGAACGCAACGGCTTCGCCCTCGTCGACGCCCACCTGGACCTCGCCCTGCGGGACCCGGTGTACAAGTTCGTCCTCGCCGAAGTCGACTACCTGAAGCCGTACTTCGACCAACACCCGGAACGCCGCGAGACACTGCGGCAGCTGCTGGAACGCGGTCAGGTCGAACTCGTCGGCGGCACCTACAACGAGCCGAACACCAACCTCACCGGCGCCGAGACCACCATCCGCAACATCGTCCTCGGCATCGGCTACCAGCGCGACATCCTCGGCGGCGACCCGCGAACCGCCTGGCAGCTCGACGTGTTCGGCCACGACCCGCAGTTCCCCGGCCACCTCGCCGCGGCCGGCCTCACCGGCAGCGCCTGGGCGCGCGGCCCGTTCCACCAGTGGGGCCCGATCCAGAAGAACTTCCGCGCGGCCAAGGACGACGCCCGGGTGATGCAGTTCCCCAGCGAGTTCGAGTGGATGGCCCCCGGCGGCGAGGGCGTGCTCACCCACTACATGCCGCACCACTACTCGGCCGGCTGGTGGATGGACTCCTCGCCCGACCTGGCCACCGCCGAACAGGCCGTCTACGAGCTGTACCGCAAGCTCAAGCCGGTCGGGGCAACGAAGAACCTGCTGCTGCCGGTCGGGACGGACTACACCCCGCCGAACAAGTGGGTCACCGAGATCCACCGCTCCTGGGCCGCCAAGTACCTCTGGCCGCGCTTCGTCTGCGCCATCCCGCGCGACTTCCTCGACGCCGTCCGCGCCGAACTCGCCGCCACCGGAGGGCGACCCAGCCCGCAGACCCGCGACATGAACCCGGTGTACACCGGCAAGGACGTCTCGTACATCGACACCAAGCAGGCCCAACGCGCCGGCGAGGTCGCGGCCGTGGACGCGGAGAAGCTCGCCGCGCTCGCGTCCGTCCACGGCCTCGGCCGCTACCCGGCCGCCGCGCTGGACAAGGTCTGGCGCCAACTCGCCTACGGGGCACACCACGACGCGATCACCGGCTCCGAGTCCGACCAGGTGTACCTGGACCTGCTCGGCGGCTGGCGGGAGGCGTACGACCTGGCGTCCGGCGTCCGGGAAGCGGCGCTGGACGCGCTCACGGCGCGGATCTCCACGGTGGGCGTCGGTTCCGCCGGGGGCGACGGTTCCGAGATGGGCGTCGGCTCCGCCGTGGTGGTGACCAACACGCTCTCCTTCGACCGGACCGACCTCGTGACGGTCGAACTGCCCGACGGCGTACGGTCGGTGCGGGTGCTGGACGACCGGGGCGAGCCGGTGCCCAGCGCCGTCGACCGGGGGACGCTGCGCTTCCTGGCCACCGACGTGCCCGCACTCGGCTGGCGCACCTGGCGGCTGGTGGAGGGCGTCGCGGAGCAGCCGTGGACGGCCGCCGCAGGCGTGACCATCGGGAACGACCGGTACCGCGCCACCGCCGACCCGGCGCGCGGCGGCGGCCTCACGTCGGTCCATGACCTCCTGCACCAGCGGGAGTTGATCCAGGACGGCCGGATCGGCAACGAGCTGCGGGTGTACGAGGAGTACCCGCAGCACCCCGACTTCGGCGAGGGCCCCTGGCACCTGGTGCCCAGCGGACCGGTGATCGGCTCCGGGGAAGCACAGGCGTCGGTGCGCCGGGAGACCGGGCCGCTCGGCGAGCGTCTGGTGATCGAGGGCACGGTCGACTCCGTGCGGTACGAGCAGACCGTCACGCTCTGGCGCGGCCTCGACCGGGTCGACTGCCGCACCCGGGTGGTCGACCACTCCGGCGCCGACCGGCTGCTGCGACTGCGCTTCCCGGTGGACGTCCCCGGCGGGCTGCCCGTCAGCGAGGTCGCCGGCGCCGTCGTCGGGCGCGGCTTCGCGATGCCGGACGTGGACTCGGCGGAGGCGCCCTGGACGCTGGACAACCCGGCCAACACCTGGTTCGGGCTCGGCGCCACCGCGCGCGTCGACCTGATCGACGCGACGGGCGCGGCGGCCGGCTCGCGCGCCCTCGGGGTGGCGGAGGTCGTCGTCCCCACCCTGGACGACGCGGCCGACGCCCGTCCGCTGGTGGTCGCGCTCGCCCGGGTCGGGGTCACCGCCACCACCTCGGCGGCGGACTGGGCGCGCTACGGTTGGCTGGACGTGGACTCCAACCTGCCGGACTTCCGGATCGTGGTCGGCCCGCCTGAAGTCAACCCGGTGGCACGGGAGTTGCTTTCGCTGGCGGGAGAGGAGTGCGCCGCCGCCCTGAAGGCGCACGGCGCGGTGTGGGTGCCGGCCCTCAGGCCGCTCACCGAGGTCTGGCGCCCGGACGCCGACCTGCGCGACCTGCGGGCGCTGCCGGCACTCGTCGTCTCCGACGCCGCGGCGCTGGCGGAGGACCTGGCCGACGCCCGGATCACCGCCGTCTGCCCGTCGAGGGTTCCCGTCTCGGAGCAACTCGCTGACCACACCGTGGCGTTGCTGAGCTTCGGCCTGCCCGGCTTCGCGGTCGACACCACCGGAGCGCTGCACCTGTCGCTGATGCGCTCCTGCACCGGCTGGCCCTCCGGCGTCTGGATCGACCCGCCCCGGCGCACCCTGCCCGACGGCGCCTCCTTCCAACTCCAGCACTGGACACATGAGTTCAGCTATGCACTGGTGGGAGGAGGCGGCGACTGGCGGGACCAGGCGCTGCCCGCCCAGGGCCAGGAGTTCAACCACCCGCTGTACGCCCGGATCGTCCCGGCGCAGGAGGGGCCGCTGCCGGCCACCCTGTCCTGGCTGCGGGTCGAGCCGCAGCGGGAGGTGCTGCTGGGGGCGCTCAAGCCGGCCGGCAACCCGATCGCGCAGGGTTCGGCGGCCGAGGTCGGTCCAGACCTCACCGTCCGCCTGGTCGAGTCGACCGGCCTCGGACGGTCGGCGCGACTCGGCGGCGCCCTCGGGCTGGGCGACGTCCGGGCCGCCGACCTGCTGGAACGGCCGCTGCCCAGCGGTGGCCCCGCCCTCGACCTCGCCGGATCGCAAATCGCCACCCTGCTCGCGACCCCGGCCGTCACCGCTCCGGCGGGTGAAGCGGACCTCGGCCCGGTGGCGGAGGCCGCCCAACCCGTACACGCCCGGTACTGGCTCCACAACCGGGGCCCGGCACCGCTCGGCTACCTACCGGTGTCCGTCGGAGCCTCGCCCGGACTGCTGCGGACGGCGGGGGAGCCGGTGACGCTGTCGGTCGCCCTCTCCTCCCAGCTGCGGGACGCGGCGGTCGAGGGCACGGCCGCGGTGCTGCCCCCCGAAGGCTGGACGACCAGCCTCGGCAGCCGCCCGTACCGGCTCGAACCCGGAGGGCACCTGCGCTTCCCGGTCACCCTCACCCCGCCCGCCGGGGCCGAACCGGGGCTGTACTTCGCGGCCGTCCGGATCGAGCACGACGGCCAGCAGATCGAGGACGTCGTGACCATCGCCGTCGGCGACCTGCCCGATCTTCTCCCTGCCCCCGGCGAAACCCCCGAGGACTGGACGATCGCCCAGGGCACCAAGGCCACCACCGGCCGCGCCACCGGCCTGGACGTCGCGGTGTCGCACGAAACCCTGCGGGTCGTCCCCGGAGGCCGGGCCGTCCTCGCTCTGACCCTCGCCAACCGCAGCCGCGGCGAGATCCGGGGCGAGCTGCAACTCGTCTCCCCGTGGGGCACTTGGCACGCCATCGCCGAGCCCGTCCGCGGCTTCACCGTCGCAGCCGGCTCGACCACGACCGTCGAGTTCGATGTCACCGTCACCGAATCCACCGACCCCGGCTCGTACTGGGCGCTCGCCAAGGTCATGTGGTTCGGCCGCTGCCAGTACTCCCCGACCGTCGCCCTGGTGGTGGAAGCATGACCATGCTCGGCCTCCTCGACCGACGGCCCATTTCCCGCGCGGACCTCGATCACCGCCTCGCCGCCCTCCGAAGCGGCCCACGAGCCAGCGCCCTGCCACAGCCCGGCAGTTCGGAGGATCGCCAACTCACCCGCTGGGTCGCCCAGGTGCTCCTGACCGAGGCCCTCTGCGAGGCGGTGGCCGCCGAACGCAACCTGCCCGTGGTTTCCGAGGGCCCTGACCACCTCGACCACCAAGCCGCCGTCGAACTCGGCTCCATCACAGCGGCCGCCTACGAGGGCAATGCAGCCGTCCGCGCCGTCTACGAGGCGGTGACCGCCGACGTCGAGCCCTCACCCACCGACATCACCCACTACCGCAGCATGACCATCGGCCCAGCGGCCGAGCGCTGGCACCTCGCCCTCCCCGACGGCGAGCTGGAGGCCGAACCCGGCACCCTTCCGCTGGCCCTCACCGAAGCCCTCCGGGCAGCGCCACCGGGCGAGTGGGTCACCGCCGGCCCCTGGACGGCCGCCCTCCTCGCCGCCAGCACGCCCCCGGAGGACGACGACCCCGCCCCCGCCCTGCGCGACGCCGCCCGCCGAGCAGCATTCGTCCGCTGGCTCGACCAAGAGCGTGCCCACCGCCTCACCCTGGTCGATGGGTTGGAACATCCAGGCGACCCCGCTCAGCCCGACAACCACCACCGCCACTGAGCAATCCACCGGCGCCCGCCGCGCCCGCCGCGCGCGCCTCGAGCGCGGCGGGCAGTCGGTGGTGAGCATCGTTCGCGCCCGGGATGCGCCTCTGGCCGAGGTGTGGTTCCAGTGCCGTGGCTCCGCCCGGGCAGGGCGGCCAGGATCCTCCGCCCGGCTCGACCTGGTGCGGCCAGAGGAGCGGAAAGCGGCGCCGTCCGGTACTCGCGTGCTCGCAGAGTCAGACGGTGAACTGCTCGTGGGGGATGCCCGCCGCCCACACGGCCTCGAACGCCGCGGAGTAGAGCGCCACCGCGGCCTCGTCCTCGGTGAAGGCGTGGCCGGCCCAGTCGCCGTCGCCCGTGAACCAGTGGAAGAGCACCAGCCGCTGGTCGATCAGCCAGAAGTCGTTGCCCGGGAGGGCGATGGTCGACGCCCGGCTCCGGGGAAGCCATCGGACCTGTTCGCCGGCCGCGAGGTTGACGGGGGTGACGGCGTGTTCGTACCTGATGTAGTCGGTCACGGGCTCCGAGACGATCCGGGCGCGGCGCATGACGACGCCCCGGGAGATCGCGTCCTCCACCAGGGGTACCCACGTGGGCCAGAACGACGCCTCGGGGTTGTTGTCCACCTCGCCGGTCCGTTTGAAGCGGTCGAAGGATTCGACCTCGTCGCCGACCGCGTAGCTGTCGCGCATCTCCAGGTGTACGGCGGACCGGGTGGCGCCCCGCAGCAGTTCGGCGAAGTCCGGGGTGCTCTGTGCCATCACGGGCCTTCCTCGGGATCGGGGTCATCGCCGGCGGATCGGACCCCATTCTCGCCTTCGGGATGCCGGTGGGGTGGCTTCACTCGAAAGCGCCCGCCGTGCCGGGGGAGCGGCACGGCGGGCGAAGCCGTCTGTGGAGACCTGGCAGGCCCCCGCCTCGTGTACCACGCCATCGAGATGGCCGGCGCGGACGGCGTCTTCGTGGAGGAGGAGCGGGCCCAGGTCCTCAGGGCGGCCTGGTTGATGGGCGTCCCCGACGACGTCGTGCTGTCCCTGCACGCCCTGGTGGACATGGAGCAGGCGGTGCACGACCTGCGCGCCGCGCTCTTCTCCACGTCAGCAGCGCCCCGGACGTCGGCTGACGGGTGGGGGCGGCCCGCGCCGCCGAGGAGCGAGCGGCGGGCTCGACGCGTCCACGGTCCCGACCGGCGGTGCGCGGACAAACGGTGGTGGACGTACGAAGCTGGTGGGACCGGCGGGTGCGCGTGGCGCCCCGCCTCGCCCCCGTACAGAAGGGTCTCCAGCATGGCTGCCTCCTCGCACTCCTCGTCCCCTTCCTCGCCGCCCTCCTCCTCGCCCTCCTCCTCCGGTTCCGACGGCCCGCAGCGCGCCGTGCGGGTCGCCGCCCCGGGCGCGGTGCCCGAGCTGTCCGAGGTGCCGGTCCGCGAGCCGGGGCCAGGGGCGGTGCGGATCGCCGTCGAGGCCTGCGGCGTCTGCCACTCCGACCTCCTGATCGCCGGTGGCGCCCTGCCCGGCACGACCTTCCCGGTCACCCCCGGCCACGAGATCGCCGGCCGCATCGACGCGCTCGGCGAAGGGGTGGAGGGCTGGAAGGTCGGCGACCGGGTGGCCGTCGGCTGGTACGGCGGCAGCTGCGGACACTGTGAGGCCTGTCGCTCGGGCGACGGCATCCACTGCCCCGAGCTGCAGGTCCCCGGCGCGGCCTACCCCGGCGGCTACGCCGACAGCGTCATCGCCCCGGCCATGGCGCTGGCCGCGATCCCCGACGAGCTGAGCGCCGCCGAGGCCGCCCCGCTGGCCTGCGCGGGGGTCACCGTCTTCAACGCACTGCGCCGCTCCGGCGCCCGGGCCGGCGACACCGTCGCCGTGCTGGGCCTGGGCGGACTGGGCCATCTGGGTGTCCAGTTCGCCCGAGCGATGGGCTTCCGCACCGTGGCCATCGCCCGCGGCGCGGAGAAGGAGCCGCTGGCCCACCAGCTCGGCGCCGAGCACTACATCGACAGCACCGTCGGTGACGTCGCCCTGGCGCTGCGGGCCCTCGGCGGTGCGAAGGTGGTCCTGTCCACCGTCACCAACGCCGACGCCGTGTCCGCCGCCGTCGACGGGCTCGGCCGGCGCGGCGAGCTCATCGTCGTGGGCGTCTCGACCGACGGCATCTCGGTCAGCCCGCTGCAACTGATCACCGGCGACCGCAAGGTCTACGGCCACTCCTCGGGCACCGCCGTCGACACCGAGGACACGCTGCGCTTCGCGGCCCTCAGCGGCGTGCGGGCGTGGATCGAGGAAGTGCCGCTGGAGGAGGCCGCCGCCGCGGTGGACAAGATGACCAGCGGACGGGCCCGCTTCCGCATGGTCCTCACCACCGGCCGCTGAGCGTTGGGCCCGGGTGAGGCTGGTTCGGCCGGGGAGGGCTCTGGTTGAGCCCTGGGAGAGGCCGGGAGAGCCCGGGAGGGCCGGGGCCGGGATTCTGATTACTTGACCAACCGGAATCCCGGTCGCCCGGCCCAGGCACGCAGGAACTCCGCCGTCACCAGGGCCGTGGCCCCCGCGCTGCGCCACCCGCGTCCGCGTCGCCGCCCACCGGGCGCAGAAGGCCGACCGGCCGTGAGGCAACCGTCGGCCTCCGCACCGGCCTCCGCACCGAACTCCGGGCCGAACTCCGGGCCGAACTCGGGACCGAAGCTCGCGCACCCGGGCGATCGTCCGGCCCACCCCCATGGTGCGGGACGTACCCCTTGGGTCACCCGGGCCGCCCCGGTACCCCAGGGGTGGCATACCACCCTCCATGCCGAACTCGCTTGTTGACGACGGTCGTTCGAATACGTCACGCTCGATGAACCGCCGAGGCCGGGCCGCCGCCCAGGGCCGTCCGACGCGCAGCGCGCTCGCAGTACGCCGCGTGGTGCGCCGCGCCACCCCGCCGCCCCGGCCCGGATGTCCACCGTGCACCCCGTGTGGAGGTACCGCCATGTCCAAGCGCCGTCTCGCCGTCCACGGAGCCGCCGTCGCCGCTCTGACCCTCGCCTCCCTGCTCCTCCCGGCCACCGCCGCCCACGCCGCGCCGCCCGCCGACTCCTGCACCCAGAACTGGAGCATCAGCTCCGGCGAGGGCTACGCGAACGGCAAGTGGTGCAACTACAACACCAAGGTCGTCGGCACGGTCCACGACACCAAGGCGGACGGCCGCTGTCCCTATGTGCGCGGCGCCCTCTCCAGCGGCGGCTACGTCGACAGCGACTGGGCCGGCGGCAAGGGCAAGTCCCGCGCCATCACCCTCCACGCCCCCTCGGGCGCCCACTTCACCAGCGTCAGCATGCGCTACATCGGCTGCTGACCCCTGGCCGCGGGCGGGCTGCCGCTCTGAAGTACCCGCGAAGGTGGACCCGTGGAACGGGAAAGGCCTCCGTCCCAACGGGGACGGAGGCCAGGCCGGTGGTCGTGTTCGGAGTGATGCTCCGAACACGACGCGCCGTCTCCGCCGACTACCCGGGTCCCGGCGCCCGCCACGGCCTGGGCCTCCACCGGTCGTCCCCTCGCCTGCGGTGGCTCCTACGGGTGTTCCACTGCCGGCGGCCAGAGATGTGATCCCTTGTCGCCAGGTGCCGCTGACTCCAGGTAGTCCTGCAGTTCGTACACCAGGACCGCCCAGTACCGCTTGGTGTCCGCGAGGGCGCGGACGATCCTGCGTGCGGCGGTCGCCTGCCGCTCCAGGTTCCGCTCCAGGTCCCGGACCTGCAGCACTGCCTGGAACCGCTCGAAAGGAATGCCCTTGTCCTCCTCGAACTCGTGTGACAGGTCCAGTTCGGCTCGCGTGAGTTCGTCGATCTTCGCCGTGTAGTCCATCTGCTCGTTCCCGACCGGCAGGAAGTCGCTTCCACATGCGGTGGACAGATCGGCGACAATGTCCGCCTCAGGCTCTGCCGGTTGAATGAAGATGTAGTGCCGGGTGCTCACTGCGCAACTCCTGATTGCTCTTCCGGAAGACACGTGAAATCCGGATTCATTTGGGGGTCGAGGTGTTGTCAGTTTCACTGACGAAGCAGACGTGTGAACGGTGGAAGCCGTGGCGATCCTACCGTGGAGGTTCGGGTCCTGAACCGGATGTCCTGTACTCAGGTGTCCGGCAGGTGCCGGATCGATTCCTGCGCCTTCGTGATGTCCTGGACGCCCCTGGCGCCCACAACCGCAGCGGCCATGGCGGATGTCGCGTTGTCGGGCACCCGCCAGGGGCGCTGATTCAGCGTTGCGGGGGGGGGGGGGGGGGGGGGAGGGGGGGGGGGGAAGGGGGAGGAAGGGGGGGGGGGGGGGGGGGTGTTGTGGGGGTTTTTTTTGTTCCCCTCCCTT
>NZ_JBVILX010000003.1:277059-375537 GCF_055580145.1 Kitasatospora sp. NPDC032121
CCCGCCCCCCACCCGCCCCCCCCCTCCCCCCCCCCCCCCCCCCCCTCCCTCCCCCCCCCCCCCCCCCCCCCCCCCCCCCCCCCCCCCCCCCCCCCCCCCCCCCCCCCCCCCCCCCCGCTGGCGCTAAGGGCGTAATGATTTCCGGAAACTGTCGAAGATTCGCATCGGCGAATTCCGGCGGCTCCGGGCTAGGGGTAGGTGACCTCGAAACCGTCACCGAGGATGCGAATGTGGTTCATCCTGTCCGGCCGGTTCTTCTTGAAGAAGAGATCGATGCCTTCGCGGGCTTGGGCCTCGGTCAGGCCGGCGCCTCGCCCGTCGATGATCACATTCAAGGCCTGATTCTTGGCGTCGTTGATCTGGTTCCTGACCGTACTGGCCTGGGGGCCAGGATTGAGGCTCTTGAACTCCGTGGGAACGCCATCGACGATGGCGTCGGCGGTCTTCACCCCGTCCACCTTGGATTCCAGTACGGACTTGACATGGCGGCCTTCTCCCGAGAGGAGATCGGCGATCTTCCGCTCCTGCGGGCTGAAGGGCTTCGCGGACTCGTCGATGGGGTGGGAGGCCCCGCGAGAGGCGGACCCGCCCTCCTGGGCCTCCCTCAGAGCGGTCTTGATGCCGTTGCCGAAGCGGTTGGCCCCGTCCACCCCGACGCCGATGCCGCCGACGATGAGCGTGGTGCCCATGACGATGGCCGGGGCACCGACCAGGCAGCCGACCCCGCTGAGACAGGCGACGCCACCCGCGAAGTCCTCGCTCGCGCCGGCTCCGATCATGACTCCGCCCAGGACGGTCTCGCCCGCCCCGATCCAGATGTCCTTGTTGAAGAAGGGCTTGGCGGTGTTCCAGGCCGAGTCGATGGTCCCGGAGAGCCAGCCCGGGATCCAGCTGTCGTCCTTCTTCTCCTGAGGCTGGCCCGCCTGGGCCTCGGCCGCCGCCTTGCGGAGGTCCTCCTGCTCCCTCAGCCAGTTGGCCATGTCCTGCTTCTGGAGCTCGACGGCCCTGGCGAAGGTGTCCCGGTACGCCGCGTCAGCGGCCTTCGCGTCCTCGTGCGCGTTGACCGCGGAGTTCCAGGCGCTCATGGCCGCGGTGCGGGCGGTGCTCGCGGACTCGTTGGCCCAGTTCGCCGAATACTGGGCGCTGGCAGCCGAGTTGATCGCACGGTTCACCGCGGAGACGGCTTCGGACTCGGCCTTCCGCGCGGTCTTGGCGGACTGGGCGGCCTTCACCGAGGACGCTTCGGCCGACTTGGCGGATTGGGCCGCCTGGGTGGAGTACACCTGGGCCTGGGCAGCGGAGGCCTGGGCCTGCTGACGGTACACGTCGGCCTCGCCGGACGCGTTCCTCGCGGTCGCTGCGGCCTGTGCCGCCTCCGCGGCGTCCTTCTGAGCCGTGGCGGCCACGGTGGAGGCCTCCGCGATCACCTGCTCGATCTGCGCGGCGTGCGTGGCCGCCAGCTCGTCCTCGCGCTGGGCCTGGTACTGGCCGAACTGGATGTACGAGCGCAGCGTGCGGATCGGGCTCATGAGCGAGATCCGGGCTGTGGCGGCGACTTCGGGCGTGCCGCTGTCGATGAGCTGAGCGGCGCGGACGCGGTCGTCCTGGTAGGCCGCCTCGTGCTGTCCGGTGGAGATGAACTCCCGGTACTTGTCGACGGATCCCGAGTCCAGAGCCGCCCGGCCGGCTTCCTGCACGCCCGGACCGCCGATGGAAATGATCTTCGCGATGTGCACGCGGAGGTCCTGGACGGCCGACTGGTACTGGCCGCTCGTCAGGAACTCCGTCACCTTCGCGGGGTCGTTCGTGGCCAGTGTGCTGCGGGCGGCGGTGGCGATCGCGTCAGAACGCGTCGTGGCGGCCAGACGCTGGACCTCCTGGCGCTCATCCTGCTGAGTCGCGGACGTCCACCCGGTGCGGACGTAGTCCACGACCGCCGTGTCATCGCCGGACAGCGCCAAGCCGGCCGCGGTCCGGCTCCAGGCACCGCCCGACTTGAGGGTCAGGACCGCGACCTTCCGGCCCTTGGCGGCGATGTCCGTCGTGTTGGCATCCGGACGCGAAGCGTCGGCTATCAGGCCACGGGCCTGTGCCGCGATGTCCTTGACCTGCTGGGCCGCGGCGGCCAGCTTGGCGTTGCGCTGGTCCTCCTGCCACTTCAGATCCTTCGCCTTCTCGACACTGGCGTTGGTCCGGGCGGTCAGACCCTCGGCCTCGATCTGCTGCGTGAGCGTGTGTGTGGCCTGGGCCTTGGCGACGGCGGCAGTGGCCTCGTTGGCGAGTTCCCGCGCGGAGTTCGCGTGGCTGGTCGCCTGTGCTGCCGCGTTGGCGGCTTCTCCGGCGTGGGCGGCAGCGTCGTCCGCCTCCTTGGCGGCCGCGCGCGCGTGCAGGGCGGCCGAACGAGCGGCGTCACGCGCCTCGTTGGCCGCAGCCGCGGACTTCGCGGCGAGGGCCTGGGCCGCGTTGGCTGCCCGAGTGGCCTCCTGCGCGTGACGTCGGGTGATGGCCGCGGCCTGGGCCGCCGACTTGGACTGCACTCCGGCCTGAGCCGCGTAGCCGTTCGCCTGATCCGCCGCGTCGGCTGCCGCGCCCGCGTTCTGACCGGCGCTCGCGGCGCTCTTGGCGGCCTCGCCTGCGGCGTTCGCCGCGAAGCCGGCCTGCTCGGCGGCGTCGGCGGCTTCGTCGGCCCCGTCGGCCGCGGTGCGGGCGTCAGTCGCAGCCTGACGGGCCACACTCGCCTGGGACGCGTCGCCGGCCGCTCCGGCTGCCGCGGACTGGGCCCGGGAGGCCGCTCGAGCAGCTCCGGCGGCGGCGGAGGCGGCCTGGGCGGCGGCGTTCGCCGCCACCTTGGCCGAGGTGTTCGCCGCGCGGGCTGCGCCGACCGCCTGCTGGGCGGCAGCGGCGGCCTGCTCTGCGGCCCTGGCCGCGTTCTCGGTGGCGGCAGCCGCGCGTTGGGAGTCGTTCTTCGCCTGCTCCGTCTCGCGGGCGGCGTTCGCAGCCGCCTCCTTCGCCTGCTGGGCGATGAACACGGCGCGGGCGGAGGCCTCCTTGGCGGCTTCCTTCTGGGCGGCCGCCTGGACGCCGGCAGACTTGGCCAGGGCGGCCAGTTGGGCGACCGTCAGGGTCTCCTGGTCGCGGTTGCGCGCGATGTGCTGGCCGACCTCGATGAACTCGTGGACGTCGTCCGCGGTGCCGCTGAGGGCGATCCTGCCCGCCGCCACCACCGAAGGTCCGCCGACGCTCATGATCTGCGAGACCTGGACCCGCTCGTCGTTCTCCTGCTCGTCGTACTGGCCCGCTTCCAGGAACAGCTTGACGTTGTCAGGTGTGCCGTTCAGTGCGGCGCGACCGGCCTCCTGAACCCCAGGCCCACCGGTACTGATGATCTGCGCGACGCGCACCCGCTGATCCTGGAGAAGCGGGGCCTTCCAGCCCTCCTTCAGGAACGACTTCAGCTGATCCGGGGTGCCACTGAGGGCCTGTCGGGCGGCATCCTGCAGGCCGGCGCCTCCGGCCGTGGCGATCTGCGCGACGTAGACCCTGTTGTCCTGGTACTCCTCCGCGGGTGCTTGCGACAGGAACCGCCGCACATCGTCATCGGTACCCGTCAGCGCGACCTCGGCGGCAGCCCGGACGCCGGGTCCCCCATCCATCCAGAGCTGGACCGTCCGGCCCCGGTCCGTCAGGGGGAACGTTCCTGTGTCAACAGCGGACGGCACGCCGCCGTCCGCGAATGCCCGGGGCGGTGAGGAGACAACCCCGGCAATGAGAGCGGATGAGAGCAAGGACAGGCACAGTGCCCGTGTTGCGCGCACCCCCTGCCCTGCTCGGTTCCTCACGCGTGTTCTCTGCGTCAAGGTAACACCCATCGTGTCGGTGTGACGGCCGTGTGCCGCGACGCCGGATCTCGGCGACAAGGAGGATCTCTAACACGACGTCATGACAATTAGCCAGTCGTTTGATTGACGCCGAAGCATGTTTGAGAAAAGGTCTAGGACAATTCGGGCGCTTACCTCATCTCCATGTGTATAGATACAAACCAGCTTTCGTCTACGCGAACCATTCGACTTCAAGGCACGGAAATCAGAGAGGGGTTGACGAAGCATCATTCGAATCCAGTACTTTGCCGTGACGGCACATGGCCTCTACCGGGCCATTGCCGAACCGCATCGATCCATGGCACGGCCCGGGGCCGGCCTGAAAGGACTTGTCGTGACTCACCGTCTCCGTCGGATTCTCCTGGCGTCCGCATCCGGTGCGCTTCTCGCCGCGGTCGCGGTGCCGACGCTCGCGTCGGCGTCGGCCTCCACGGCTTCCGCTGCCGCTGTCACTGCCGGTGAGGAGCTGCCGCCGACCGCGGTCGAGGACTTCACCTACCCGGGTGCCGCGGAGATCCTGCAGGCAACGGGGATCAAGCTCATCAAGGGCAACGGCCGTCTCATGATGGTCGACTGTGACCCGGCGACTCCCCAGATCAAGGTCTACAGCCGCAATGGCGACGCCTGCTTCCGGGCGACCGGCCCGGACGCCTACCTGACCCTGGAGATGACCCGGGTCTTCGCCCTGGAGGCCGCGGACCGCCCCATCAGCGCGGACCTCACCGCCGCCGGCGCCACCCAGACCGTCAGCTTGGCCCAGGGCGGCTACAAGAGCGTCGGCGAGGGCACGGTCGGAGGCGCCAGGTCCACGCTCGTGGAGCTGCGTGTTGCCGGCTGAGGCCGTCGTGTTGTCTGCGGAAATCCGCTTCCCGTAGAGGTGGTTGGTCGAAAGAAGGCCAGACCCCTGGCGTGAGGTGGTTCGGACCTTTCTGACCCGTGCGCCAACACGGCTTCGGTCAGAGCTGGTTGTGGACGGATTTTTCCGTCTCTGCCAGTGGACCGCCAGGGGTTTCCGGTCGACGGCAAAGTGACGCTCGTCACCGTCCGAACGTCGCCCGGGATCCGTTCGGCCGCCCGGAGGCGGAATTCTTCCCGACGGCCTCCAGATCGTATGCTCCCATTTGAGGATTCGACTCATGATTCTTAGGGCCACACACCCTCGAGTGGCGGTCGGCATGACTGCTGCCGCATTCCTGATGTCAGCGTTCCCAATCTCACAAGCTCACGCGGTAGTTGGTGACGCAGTCGCCGACGCTTCCTATATCGCCACCGCCCGGATCGTCATCGGTGACAACCTGCGTGGCTGCACGGGTGCGCTGGTGGACCGCTACTGGGTGCTCACCGCCGCCTCCTGCTTCGCCGACGATCCGGCGCAGCCGCAGGCGCTGGCGGCGGGTACGCCGAAGTGGAAGTCGACCGTCACCGTGGGTGCGAAGCCGGCCGAGGTGGTCGAGTTGGTGCCGCGTCAGGATCGTGACCTGGTGATGGCCCGGCTGTCCACTCCGGTGGACGGGGTCGCTCCGATGTCGCTGACGGCCACGGCCCCGACGGCCGGGCAGACGCTGCGGGTGTCCGGTTTCGGCCGGACCAAGGACGAGTGGGTGCCGAGCAAGCTCCACACCGGGGTCTTCTCGCTCGACACCGTGAGTGCGACGGCTGTCGGCATCACCGGCACCGGTGGTGCGGCGGTCTGCAAGGGTGACACCGGTGCCCCGGTGGTGCGTGAGGTGAACGGGAAGGCCGAGGTGGTGGCCGTCGCGTCCCGTTCGTGGCAGGGCGGTTGCCTGGGCACCCCTGCCTCCGAGACCCGTACCGGCGCCTCCAGCTCCCGTGTCGACGACCTCGGCGACTGGGTGAAGGACCTGCGCTACCGCACGGCGGAGGTCAAGTCCGGCCTGCACGTGCAGATCATCGACATCAACAGCAGGCTGTGGGACACCGTCGCCGACTACAAGGCCGGCGACTGGCTCCGCAGCTGGTCGCCCGTCAGCAGCGGCTCGCTGACCGCCGTGGACAGCGTCGCCATCGGCGACACCGTGCACGTCTTCGCCGTCGGCTCCGACGGCAAGGTCTACACCCACGACGGCAAGGTCGGCGGCGCGTGGACCCCGTGGGGCGAGGTGCCCGGCGGCGCCGGCGGCGCCAAGGCGATCACCGCCACGGCCCGCGGCAACACCGTCAGCCTGCAGATCATCGGCTCCGACGGCTCCCTCTACAGCACCTCCGCCGACTACACCGCCGGCGCCTGGGCGAGGAACTGGGAGCAGGCCGGTACCAACAACCTGAAGGCCATCACCAGCGCCACCACCCCCGACAACGTGGTCCACGTCTTCGCGGTCAACGAGGACAGCCGCGTCTACACCCGCGACCAGCTGACCAACGGCCAGTGGACGCCGTGGGGTGAGCTCCCCGGCGGCGCCGTCGGCGTTCAGGGCATCACCGCCGCCGCCCGCGGCTACACCGTCGACCTGCAGATCATCGGCGGCGCCGGCGACCTGTTCACCACCTACGGCCACTACGACCTCGGCCGCTGGGACCAGCAGTGGCAGAAGGTCAGCGACAACAAGCTGAAGGCCATCTCCAGCAGCGCCGAGGGCAACGTCGTCCATGTCGTCGCCGTCAACGAGGACGACAAGGTCTACAGCCGCGACGCCGACTACAACGCCGGCAAGTGGACCCCGTGGGGCGAGGTCCCCGGCGGCGCCACCGGTGCCAAGGCCATCACCGCCACCACCACGGGCTGACCAAGCCCGCCTCACGTCCCGCCGGACCGGTCGCCGCCCGGCCGCCGGTCCGGCGGGACGTCACCGTCACGTACAACCCCAGGGGGGAATCCTGATGTCCGACAAGTTCCGTTCCCGGCGAGCGGGCGCGTTGGTGGCCGCCGCGGCCTCCGGCGTGCTGGCCACCCTTTCGATCCCCTCGGCCCACGCCGTGGTGGGCGACGCGGCCGCCGACGGTACCTACGCCTTCACCGCGCGCCTGGTGATCGGTGACAACCTGCGTGCCTGCACCGGCGCGCTGGTGGACCGCAGTTGGGTGCTGACCGCGGCGTCGTGCTTCTCCGACGACCCGGCGCAGCCGCAGGCGCTCGCGGCGGGTGCGCCGAAGTGGAAGACGACCGTCACGGTGGGTGCCACGTCGGTCCAGGTGGCCGAGTTGGTGCCGCGTCAGGACCGCGATCTGGTGATGGCCCGCCTGGCCACTCCCGTCGAGGGTGTCGCTCCGCTGTCGCTGGCGACCACGGCTCCGACGGCCGGGCAGGCGCTGCGGGTGCCCGGTTTCGGCCGGACCAAGGACGAGTGGGTGCCGAGCAAGCTCCACACCGGCGTGTTCAGCCTCGACTCGGTGAGCGCGACCGGCATCGGCATCACCGGTACGGGTGGTGCGGCGATCTGCAAGGGCGACACCGGTGCCCCGGCGATTCGTGAGGTGAACGGCAAGGCCGAGCTGGTCGCCGTCGCGTCCCGCTCGTGGCAGGGTGGCTGCCTGGGCACCCCGGCCACGGAGACCCGCACCGGCGCCTCCAGCTCCCGGGTCGACGACCTCGGCGGCTGGGTGCAGCAGGTGAAGGCGTCCCGTGCGGGCAGCCGGCTGTTCGCGGTCGGCGGCGACAACCAGATCTGGATGAACGACGGCTCGTACGCCACGAACGTGTGGGGCACCTTCGAGGCCGTTCCCGCGAGCGGCGGCATCCGTCAGGCCAGTGTCGTCACGATGGGCGACAAGGTCCGCCTGTTCGCGGCCGACACCGACGGGCGGATCCGCACCGCGGCCAGGGACGCCGCCACCGGGGTCTGGACCCCGTTCGGCCTCGTGCCCAACACCAACGGCGTCAAGCAGGTGACCGCCGTCGCCATGGGCGACAAGGTCCGCCTGTTCGCGATCGGCGGCGACGACAAGATCTGGACCGCGACCGGCGACTACACCGCCGGAACCTGGACCCCGTTCGTGGAGATGCCCAGCACCGGCATCAAGCAGGTGACGGCCGTCGCCGTCGGCAACACGGTGCGCCTGTTCGCGATCGGCGGCGACAACAAGATCTGGACCACCACCGGCGACTACACCGCCGGCACGTGGACCACCTTCGAGGCCCTCCCCAGCACCGGCATCCAGCACATCGCCGCCACCACCATCGGCAACACCGTGCGCGTGTTCGCCGTCGGCGGCGACAGCCTGATCTGGACCACCGACAGCACCAACGGCGGCCCCTGGACCACCTTCGACCCGGTCCCCGGCGTCCGCGGCGCCAAGCAGGTGGCCACCACCACCATCGGCGACACCGTCCGCCTGTTCGCCATCGGCACCGACGACCAGATCTGGACCGCCGACAAGAAGGCCGACGGCAGCTGGACCACCTTCTACGCCGTCGCCAGCAAGGGCATCCAGTCCATCACCGCCACCACCAGCTGATCCCGGGCCCAACCCGCCGTTCCCCGCGGGGGCATGCCGACACGATGCCGGCCGCTCCCGCGGGCTGCTCCTTACTGACTCGAAGAGGAATCCTCATGTCCCGCAAGACCCCGTCCCGCTCCTGGCAGGCGGGCATGCTGGCAGCCGTCTCGGCCGCCGTCGCCGGCACACTGAGCACCTTCTCCCCGGCCGGTGCCGTGGTCGGCGACCCGGCCGCCGACGGCTCCTACGCCTTCACCGCCCGCCTGGCGATCGGCGACAACCAGCGTGCCTGCACCGGCGCGCTGATCGACCAGTACTGGGTGATCAGCGCCGCCTCCTGCTTCGCCGACGACCCGGCGCAGCCGCAGGCCCTGGCGGCCGGCGCGCCGAAGTGGAAGACCACCGCCACCGTCGGCTCCAACTCGGTCCAGGTGGTCGAACTGGCGCCGCGTCAGGACCGTGACCTGGTGATGGCCCGCCTCGCCACGCCCATCGAGGGTGTCGCGCCGCTCATGGTCGGCACCTCGGAGCCGGCGGCCGGGCAGACGCTGCGGGTCCCCGGTTTCGGGCGGACCAAGGACGAGTGGGTGCCGAACAAGCCGCACACCGGCGCGTTCAGCCTCGACACCACGAGCGCGACCGGCGTCGGCATCACGGGCACGGGCGGCGCGGCCGTCTGCAAGGGCGACACCGGCGCTCCGGCCGTCCGGGAGGTCGACGGCAGGCCCGAGCTGGTCGCCGTCGCCTCCCGCTCCTGGCAGGGTGGCTGCCTGGGCATGCCCGCCTCCGAGACCCGCACCGGCGCGTACGCCACCCGGGTCGACGACGTCGGCACGTGGATCACCAGGACCAGGCACTCCACCCCCTCGGGGACCGTGGTGACGGCCTCGCCGTCCACGGTGATCGACCCCGCCACCGGCCATCCGCTGACCTTCGTGCAGGACAGCAGGAACCACCTGTGGTCGGTCGACCCCCGGAGCGAGGGCTGGCTCGACCTGGGCGCCTACGCCGCCGGCCGCCCCACCGCGATCGCCAACCCGGCCGACGGCCACGTGATGGTGTACGTCAACGGGCCGGACAACAAGCTCTGGTCGCACGACCGCACCAGCGGCCGGTGGACCGCGTTCATCCCGACCCCCGCCGGGACGGTGCTGGCCCCCGACGCCGTGCCGCGCACGGTCGTGGACCCGGCCACAGGGCACCTGGTCACCTTCGTCCGGGACACCGTCCACCACCTGTGGTCCGTCGACCCGCAGGGCGAGGGCTGGTACGACTTCGGCCCGCTGGCCGCCACCGACCCCGTTCCGGTGGTCAACCCGAACGACGGCCACATCGTGGTCTACGTCAACGGGCCGGACAACCGGCTGAACTCCATCGACCGGCGCGGAGCGGGCCGGGTCGAGTTCGTCCTGACCACCTCCGGCACGGCGATGGCCCCGGACGCCGTCCCCTCGACCGTCGTCGACCCCGCCACCGGGCACTTCACCACCTTCATCCGCGACACCGCCCACCACCTGTGGTCCGTCGACCCCTTCGGCCCGGGCTGGCGCGACTTCGGCTCGCTGGCCGCCACCGACCCGGTCGCGTTCGCCGACGAAGCCGGCAAGCGGACCGTGGTGTACGTCAACGGGCCGGACAACAAGCTGAACTCGATCGACCTGTCCACCGGTAAGCGGACCGAGTTCGTCCTCACCCCGGCCCAGACCGCGATGGCCGCGGACACCGTCCCGCAGACCGTCCTCGACCCGGCCACCGGGCACCCGGTCACCTACGTGCGGGACGTCAACAACACCCTGTGGTCCGTCGATCCACTGGGGCCGGGCTGGGTCCGCTTCCACGGCGGCCCCTCCGCCCCCTGACCCGCGGCGGGCCTGGGCGGGCCGCCCTGCCACGCACAGGGCGGCCCATACCCGGTCGGCGCCGGCGTCGACCGGAGCACCACCGCCGGTGAACCTCATCCGCACCCCCGACTCGCGCGGGTGCCGCTCTTTCGAACCTCCCAAGGAGACCTCTCCCATGTCCCGCAAGACCCCGTCCCGTTCCTGGCGGACCGGTGTGCTGGTCGCGGCCGCGACCGCCGGCACGCTGAGCACCTTCTCCCCGGCCGGCGCCGTGGTGGGCGATGCGGCCGCCGACGGCTCCTACGCCTTCACCGCACGCCTGGCGATGGGCGACAACGTGCGGGCCTGCACCGGCGCGCTGGTGGACCGCAACTGGGTGCTCACCGCCGCCTCCTGCTTCGCCGACGACCCGGCGCAGCCGCAGGCGCTGGCGGCGGGTGCGCCGAAGTGGAAGACGACCGTGACCGTCGGCGGCAAGTCGGCGGAGGTCTCCGCTCTGGTGCCGCGCGCCGACCGTGACCTGGTGATGGCCCGTCTGGCCACGCCCGTCGACGGCGTCGCCACGCTGCCGGTCGCCACCGCCGCGCCCGCCGCCGGGCAGACTCTGCGGGTGCCCGCGTACGGGCGGACCAAGGACGAGTGGGCGCCGCTGAAGCTGCACACCGGCGTGTTCAGCCTTGACTCGGTGAGCGCGACCACCGTCGCCACCACCGGCACCGGCGGTGCGGCGATCTGCAAGGGCGACACCGGCGCCCCGGTGCTCCGCGAGGTCAACGGCAAGGCCGAGCTGGTCGCCGTCGCCTCCCGCTCCTGGCAGGGCGGCTGCCTGGGCGTGCCCACCACCGAGACCCGCACCGGCGCCGTCAACTCCCGCACCGACGACGTCGCCGGCTGGGTCCAGCAGGTCCGCGCGACGGCCGTGGGCTGGAAGACCCAGGCGCTGGTGCGCAGCGACGCGAACCTGTTCTTCGCGTCCCGGCTGTACGACGGTTCGTGGACCCCGTACGAGGACGTCCAGGCCGTGGCCGGGAACATCGGCGGTGTGCGGGCCGCGTCCTCGGTCGGCATCAACGGTGACACCCATGTCGTCGCGCTCGGTGGTGACGGGCACCTGCACTACGCCGTGCACAACCTCGACGGCGGCTGGGGCCAGAAGTTCGTCGACCTGAACACGACGGTGTCCGACCTCGGCAAGATCACCCAGGTGACCATCGCCTCGGTCGGTGGTGACCTGCACGTGGTCGTCGTCGCGGACGGCTACCTGTTCCACAACGTCCGCTCCGCGAACGGGCAGTGGACGTCGTTCAAGCTCGTCACCGACGCGACCGGTCCGCTCACCGGGATCACGTCCATCTCCGCCGCCGGCGCTGCCGGCGGGGAACTGCACATCGCCGCCGTGTCGGGCGGGAAGGTCTACCACACGGCCCGTTTCGCCTCCGGAAGCTGGTCCCGCTGGGGCTCGGTCGCCGAGGCCGCCGGCGCCACCGCGCCGGTGAGCGCGGTTGCCGTCACCCGGCAGAACGACGACCTCAACCTCGCCCTGATCGCGAGCGACGGCCAGTACCACACCATGCGCTACGCCAGCGGCAGTTGGCAGCCGGTCAGGTCGCTCGGCAGCGTCGTCGGGAACGTCACCGGTACCGGCATCAGCGCCGCCACCGTCGACACCGACGCCGTGTTCGCCGTCACCACGAACGACAACAAGGTCCTCCTCACCGCCCGCCACGCCGACGGCGGCTGGAGCGCCCCCGCGGACCTCAACCTCACCGCGATCCCCGGCAACCACACCGGAACCGTGATCACCAGCTCCCTCTAGCAAGAGCAGCAGTCGGCGCGCCGGGCGCCCCTGCCGCCGGTGAAACCGAGCGGCGCCCCGCGTACTCGCGGGGCGCCGTCAGTTCCGAACGTTTCAGGAGAACCCTCATGTCTCGCAAGTCCCAGCCCCGTTCCTGGCGGGCCGGTGTGCTGGTCGCTGCCGCGACCGCCGGCACGCTGAGCAGTTTCTCCCCGGCCGGTGCCGTGGTCGGCGATGCGGCCGCCGACGGCTCCTACGCCTTCACCGCGCGCCTGGTGATCGGTGACAACGTGCGTGCCTGCACGGGTGCGCTGGTGGACCGCTACTGGGTGCTGACCGCCGCGTCATGCTTCTCGGACGACCCGGCGCAACCGCAGGCGCCGGCGGCCGGCGCGCCGAAGTGGAAGACCATCGCCACCGTCGGCGACAGGTCGGTGGAGATCGCCGAACTGGCGCCGCGTCAGGACCGCGACCTGGTGCTAGCCCGCCTTGCCGCGCCCGTCAACGGCGTCGCCCCGGTCGCGGTCGCCACCACCACCCCCAGTGCCGGGGAGACGCTGCGGGTGCCAGGGTACGGCCGGACCAAGGACGAGTGGGTCCCGGCCAAGCTGCACACTGGCTCCTTCAGCCTCGACACCGTGAGCGCGACGGGCATCGGCACCACCGGCACGGGTGGCGCGGCGATCTGCAAGGGCGACACCGGCGCCCCGGCGATCCGCGAGGTCAATGGCAGGGCTGCCGAGCTGGTCGCCGTCGCCTCCCGCTCCTGGCAGGGCGGCTGCCTGGGCGTGCCCGCCACCGAGACCCGCACCGGCGCGTACGACACGCGCGTCGACGACCTCGGCGGGTGGATCCAGCAGGTCCGCGACGGCTGGTGGGAGAGCGTCACCGCCAACCCGCCGGCCCGCAGCTCGGTCTACGACCCGGTCCGGAAGATCACGACGGTCTTCGCCGTCGACGGCAACCGCCACGTGGTGTCCTCCTCCAGCGCGGACGGCACGACCTGGAGCGGTTGGGAGCAGGTCGCCGGCAACTGGGAGTTCGCGAGCGTCCCCGCCGCGCTGTACAACCCCGCCACCGGCGGCACCGAGCTGTTCGCCGTCGGCACCGACGGTGTGCTCAGCCAGACGTACTGGATGCCGGACGGCAAGGGCTGGCGCGAGTGGTACGCCCAGGACCTCAAGCCCACCCCCGACCGGAAGTTCACCGGCAGCCCCACCGCCGTCTACAACCCGGCGACGAAGACCGCGGAGGTCTTCGCCACCAGGGCCAACGGGGTGGTCGCGCACTCGTACTACACGCCGGGCATGACGGCGTGGAGCGGCTGGTACGACATCAACGACTGGCAGTTCGCGAGCAGCCCGACCGCCGTCTACAACCCCGCCACCGGCGGCATCGAGCTGTTCGTGATCGGCGGCGACGGCGTGCTGTCCCAGACCTACTGGCTGCCCGACGGCAAGCCCTGGCGCGGCTGGAGCACGCTGCACTCCGAGGTGAAGTTCACCGGCAGCCCGACCGCCGCCTACAACCCGGTGACCAGGACCGCGGAGGTCTTCGCCACCAAGGACAACGGGGTGGTCGCGCACTCCTACTTCACGCCGGGCATGGGCGAGTGGAGCGGCTGGTACGAGATCCCGGGCAAGCAGTTCGCCGGCTCGCCGACGGCCGTCTTCGACCCCGCGACCGGCGGCTTCGAGCTGTTCGCGGTCGACGGCGGCGGCATCCTCGCCCGCACGGAGTGGGTGCCCGACGGCAAGCCGTGGCGGCCCTGGACCTCCATGGGGGACTGGAAGTTCACCGCCGGCCGGTTCCCGGCCGCGACGTCCAACGCCACGGCCGGAGTCATGAACCTCTTCGCCACCGGCCGGGACGACGGCGCCCTGAACTACGCGTCGTACAAGGCCGGCCCGGGCCAGACCTGGGGCGGCTGGAAGACGATCGGCGGCAAGACCATGATCACCGGCTGACGAGGCCGTGCACGGCACGGGCCCGGCCGCTCCTCCGATCCGTCGGGGGAGCAGCCGGGCCCGGCTCGTTTTCAGGGGGCGCCGCGCGAGCCGTCAGAGGCGTTCGGACCGTCAGAGGCGTTCGGACCGTCAGAGCCGCTCGGGCACCGGGTTGCCGACGGCCTCGATGGCGCGGCGGACCGGCACCTTGAGCAGCACGGCGAAGCCGATGACGAAGAAGACCAGCAGGGAGATGATCGCCGAGCGGTAGCTGCCGGTGAGCTGGTAGGCGAGGCCGAAGACGAGCGGCCCCATCCAGCTGGTGCCGCGGTCGCTGACCTTGTAGAAGCTGAAGTACTCGGCTTCCCGGCCGGGCGGGATGAGGTGGGAGAAGAGGGAGCGGGAGAGGGCCTGGCTGCCGCCGAGGACCAGGCCGATCATGCAGGCCAGGACGTAGAACCAGGCGGGCTGGTGGGCGGGCATGAAGTAGCCGAGGGCGAGGGTGACGACCCAGCCGACCAGGGAGCCGAGGATGGTCCGCTTGGCGCCGTAGCGGTGGGCTATCCGGCCGAGCAGCAGGGCGCCGCCGATCGCCACGACCTGGACCAGGAGTACGGCGGTGACCAGCGAGGTCTGCTCCATGCCGAGTTCCTCGCTGCCGTAGAGCGAGGCCTGGGAGACGACGGTCTGGATGCCGTCGTTGTAGCAGAGGAAGGCGGCGAGGTAGAGCAGGGTGAGCGGGTGCTCGCGCATGCCGCGCAGGGTGCGGGCGAGTTCGCGCAGGCTGCCGGCGGTGGGCTTGCCGTCCTCGGTCGCCGTCGCCGTGGCCACGACCGGGGCGACGCCGGCGCGGGAGGGAAGCCGGAGCAGGGGGACGATGGTGAACAGCGCCCACCACAGGCCGGCCGAGGCGAGGCAGATCCGGACGGCGGTGCCGGAGTCCAGGCCGAACGCGTCGTGGCCCTGGAACAGCGCCAGGTTGGCGATCAGCAGCAGTCCGCCGCCCGCGTAGCCGTAGGCCCAGCCCTTGGAGGAGACCTTGTCCCGCTCGTCGGGGGAGGCCAGGCCGGGCAGGTAGGCGTAGGAGAGCGCGACCGAGACCGCGTACGAGATGTTGGCGACGACGAGCAGCGCGCCGCCGAGCAGGTAGCGGTCGCCCTGGAGGAAGAACATCCCCATCGTGGCGAGCGAGCCGAGGTACGCGAAGCCGCACATCAGCTCCTTGTGCCGCCCGGTGCGGTCGGCGAGGGTGCCGGTCAGCAGCATCACGGCGACCGAGAGCAGCACGGAGAACGAGACCGTGTACGGGAAGAACGATCCTGCGCGGATCGTCAGGCCGAGCGGGTGCACGTTGCCGGCCGCGTCGGCGGCGTCCTTGGCGACGGAGGTCAGGTACGGGCCGAGGAACACCGTCAGGACGGTGGCCGAGAAGGCGGCGTTGGCCCAGTCGTTGACGTACCAGCCGAACTGCATCCGGCGCAGGGACCGTCCGTCGTCGGTGGCAGTGGTGGCAGTGGTGGCAGCGCTGGCAGCGGCAGCCGTGGCCGGGTCGGTCGGTGGGTCGTCCGGCAGGGGCGTCGCCGAGTTCGTGGTGCTCATGGGGTTCCCATCACCGTGCTGGAGCCGGTACTGCCGTCCGTCCAGCAGCCGCGCTCGCCGAGGACGTCCCGCAGGACGTCGATGCGATCGGCCATGATGCCATCCACACCCAGGTCGAGGAGAGCCCTGATCCGTGTGGGATCGTCCACAGTCCAGACGTGCACCTGGAGGCCGAGCCGGTGGGCGGTGCGGACGAAGGCCCGGTCGACGACCCGCACGCCCCGGTGCCGCTCCGGCACCTGGGCGCACAGCCCGGCGAACGGCGCTCCGGGGCGCTGGGACAGGAACGGCTGCAGGAACGATTCCGCCAGCGAGCGCAGCCGCAGCCGGGCCACCTCGCGCGGGCCGAGCGAGGTGGCCAGCCGGGGGCCGGCGGCGGCGCGGACGGCGGCCAGCCGGGTGTCGGAGAAGCCGCCGACGCAGACCCGGTCCCAGGCGTCGGTCCGGCGGATCGCCTCGACCAGCGGGCCGACGGCCGGCGCCGCCTTGACGTCGATGTTGAACCGGGCCTCCGGGAACGCGCCGAGCAGGTCCTCCAGCAGCGGCACCGGCTCGGTCCCGCCGATCCGGGCCCGCCTGACGTCCTCCCAGGGCAGCTCCGCCACCGTTCCGGTGCGGTCGGTGACCCGGTCGAGGCGCGAGTCGTGGAAGGCCACCAGCACACCGTCGGCCGTCGCGTGCACGTCCGTCTCCAGGTAGCGGTACCCGAGCGCGACGGCGGCCTCGAAGGCGGCGAGCGAGTTCTCGGGGCGCCCGAGGTCACCGCCCCGATGTGCGAAGGCGAGCGGCCCGGGGTGGTCGAGGAAGGGGTGCATGTGGTGCTCCGAGCTGCGGGGAGAGGGATCCGGGGCGGCCCGCGGGCCGGGATCCCGGGGGCGTACCGGTGCCAGCGCGTTACAGTATTACGCACCCTGTCAAGCAGTAACGATCACCTCGCCCGGCCCGTACGGGAACCGCTCCCGCTCGACGGGTCGGGCATCGGTGCGCTCGGCCGCGTCGAGCACCTGGCGGAGCAGCTTCGGGTGGCGCTCGTCCCGGCGTCCGGCGACCCGTCCACCGTCCGTCGCAGCCGCCGGCCCGCTCGAGTCCAGGCCGCGCCGCTGCTCGCCCGCCCGCACCCGGCCGCGCCGGCGGAGCCGGGGAGACGCGGACGGGGCCCGCGGCGCAAGGCTGCGCCGCGGGCCCCGTCACGGTCGAGGGGATGCTGCTACGAACGTCAGACGTTGTTTGGGAACATCGTCCAGCGCTGGTTGGCGTGGCCGGAGATGCACTCCCACACGCCGAGGGCCGTGCCGTTGGCGTCCGCCCAGTTGGGGAGTTCGAGGCAGCGGTCGGCGTTCGGGTTGTAGATGCTGCCGTCGGCGCGGAGGGTCCAGACCTGGCCGGTCGCCCCGACGCAGTCGCTGATGACGACCTGGGCGCCGAGGTTGGTGGCGTTGTCCTTGATGCCGACGCAGCGTCCGCCGGTGCGCAGGGTGCCGTCGGAGCCGAATACCCTGGACGAGGGTGGTCACCTCGCCGAGGATGCCGGCTCCGTTGAGGATCTTGCCACCGATTCCACCGCCGCGCGACGTCCTGGCACTTGTCTCGGAATCCAGCACGGTGCCCTTGTTCCGTTTGCTGGGACTGTCCGCTGCCGGACGGCCCGATGACCTGATCCGCACTCAGGCCGCTGTAGCACCCCTTCCGCACAAGGAGAAAGCATGCCCAGGGACATCGCCACGGTCTGCCTGGACGGGACGGCCGCCGACGATGTGACGGCCGCCCTCACCGAGGCCCTCGCCCCCTTCGCGCACGACGCCCAGCCGGTGGACGGCCGCTGGCAGGGCGAATGGGACTGGTGGCACATCTACGGGGGAGACGGTGAGCACGGCCTGGCCGTCCGCTCCGGTCATGAGAGCGACCCGCGACTGATCCGCAGCCCCGTCTGGCTGGACGGCTCCCCGCGCCCGGCGCCGCCGGCGCACCGGTGCGACGGCGGACCTCGAGGCCTCCTCGACCTCGACACCGAGCGCACGGCCGCAGCCGTCGCCGCTGCCCGGGAGTGGGACGACTGGTCGGCGTTCGCCGCGCGGTTCCCGCCCGCGCGCTCCCTTCGGGCGATGTCCGAACGCGGCCCGTCGGCTCCCCCCGCCGACGGCTCGCCCTATCAGGCGTTCAGGGAACAACCGCTCATGCGCGCTCTTGTCGCCTGGCGGCAGTCCGACCCGAACGCCCCGACATGGACCAGGGACTCGGATCCCGTCTGGCGCTTCGGCGAGAGCCGCGAGCAGTACGCGCACCGAGCCGCCGTACGGGTCCGGACCACGAACGTCCTGGTCACCCTCGACGGCCGGTGGACCGACTGCTTCGAGTACACCCCCACGCCGCAGCAGCCGATCGCCGCCGACGCGTACTTCGACTTCGCGGACCGGTACCTCCGCGAACTGCCGGACGACGCCCTCATCGTCCGCGTCCGATTCTATTCGTGACACCGCGCACCACCGGAGCGGGGCCGCCACCACCACGGTGGCGGCCCCGCTGTCCTGTCAGCGCGCCGACGGTCGTGCCCCGGGCCCTACCGGGCGGCCGCCGGGGAGAGCTCCGCGGCGAGCCGGCGCAGCTCGGGCCCGTACTCGGGGTTGGCCAGCGCGGCGGCGAACTGGGCGCGCAGGTAGGCGGCGGGGTTGCCGGTGTCGTACCAGGTGCCGGCGATGACCTGCCCGTACACCGCCCGCCGGGCCGCGTAGGCGTTGATGGCGTCGGTCAGGTAGACCTCGTCCTCGGGCTTCTCGTGCCACCGGAGGGTGAGTTCGCGCAGTTCGTCGACGATGCCGGGGGTGATCACGTAGCCGCCGATCGCCGCGTACGAGGAGGGCGCGTCGGCCGGCTTCGGCTTCTCGACCAGGCCGGTGATCCGCAGTGAGCCGCCGCCCAGGTCCTCCTTCACCACCGGCACGCCGTAGCGGTAGGAATCCTCGGGAGCCATCGGCATCAGCGCGAGCACCGGCGCGTTGGTCTGCTCGTACGCCCGGATCAGCTGCTGTGCGCGGGGGACCTCCGCCACGAAGACGTCGTCGGGCCAGAGCACCAGGCAGGGCTCGTCGCCGAAGTGGCGGGCGGCGTTCAGCACCGGGGTGCCGTTGCCGTACGGACCGTGCTGGTAGAGGTAGCTGATGTGGCCCTTGCGGGACAGCTCGCCGACCTCCTCGACCGCCGCGGCGAAGGCCGCCTTGCCGTCCCGGCGCAGCTGCTCGACCAGGACGGGGTTGGGGCGGAAGTGCTCCTGGATCAGGCCCTTGTCGCCGTTCACGACGATGGTGATGTCGGTGATGCCGCTCTCGACCAGCTCACGCACGGTGTGCTCGATCACCGGCTTGTCGCCGACCGGCAGCATCTCCTTCGGTGTGGCCTTGGTCAGCGGCAGGAGGCGGGAGCCGAGGCCCGCGGCGGGGATGACGGCTCGGCGGATCGTCCTGGGGGCCATGTGACGCCCTCTCGTTCGGCGGTGGAGCTGCGCCGGGGTGACGCGGCGGCACCGCCGACGCTACCAAGAGCCGACGTGGTGTCGAGTCGACCGGCGGTGTACGGGAGTTGGCCCCGCGGCGGCCGTAGGGCGTCGCACCGCACCGGAGTCCAGCCCTCCGCGTTGCGCCGCCCCTGCTCCAAGGTGTAAACACCCGTTACTTTGTAACGAGCCATCAGGGAAGCCGGAGGGGAAGTTGACACTGGATCTGCGGCGACAGGGGTCGGTCGAGGAGGACATGGTCTTCTTCGCGATGCCGTACGAGGACAAGGAGTTGCCGAACGGCAGGACGGAGAACTTCGACGACCTGTACGAGGGCCACTTCGAGGACTGGATCAGGAACTGGGACCTGCGCGCCGAGCGCGCCGACAAGGTCCCCGGCACCACCGAGAGTGCGATGGACGTAGCCTGGGCCGGGATCGACCGGGCCGGGATCGTGGTCGCCGACCTCTCCGTCCCGTCGACGTCCGTGGCCATGGAGCTGGCCTGGGCGCTGTGCCTGCGCAAGCGGCTGGTGGTGATCGCGCACAAGGGCGCCCAGGTGCCCAGCAACGCCCTGGGACAGTTCCGGGTGGTGTGGTACGAGTGGAGCGTGCGGGGCCTGTTCGAGCTGCGCAGGAGCCTGCAGGCGGAGATCGAGGCCCTGCGCCGGCAGCCCCGCGCGCCGGAGATGGACCTGCGGCCGTACACGCCGGAGGACCGCCAGCGCGCCAGAGCCAGGGTGGAGGAGGTCAGCGAGGACCACATCCGGGTCCGTGACCTCCGCAACCCGCGCCGGATCGCCGAGATGCACAAGCGCGACATCGGCTACCACGAGACCATCCCGGACCACATGTCGCAGCGCTTCCACGTCGGTCGGGACTACCCCGGCTTCTTCGTGTACCGGGACAACGTGCTGGTCTTCACCCAGCAGGAGGGCGAGGACCCCTGGGACGGCTGGGAGCGGACCTACCAGCGCGGCGCCGTGTTCACCGCGCGGGTCTACCAGGTGAACAACGCGGGCGTCTGGGTCGAGCTGCCCGGGGGCGGCCGCTCCCGGATGCGGGCGCACGAGGCGGCGGGGCTGAAGGAGAACGACGAGGTGCAGGTGGTGATCCGGTGGATCGACCGGGCGCGCCAGCGGATCGAGATCGGTGCCGCGAACCCGCCGGCCGGAACCTCCGCCGCCTTCCCGGCCGTTCCGCTGCAGGCCCTGTCGCTGGAGGACTACCCGCGGCCGGGGGAGCGGCAGGGGGCCACCGTCACCGTCGTCAACGAGTCCTTCGTCCTGGTGAGGTTGGACGACCACCCCGAGCTGCCCACGCTGGCGCTGCTGCACGCGCGGCGCATGCTGCCCGCGCTCCGCGAGGAGCTGGAGGCGGGCAGGTTGGCGGAGGGCCGACGGGTCCTGGTCGACGTCGAGGAGGTCGGCCCCTCGCGGACCAAGCCGGGCCGGGTCGACATCCGGGTGCGCGAGGTCGAGGGCGAACTGCCGCCGCAGGGCGGGTCGGTGGCGGAGGTGCCCGCGTGGTGAGCCCCGGCCAGGCACCCTCCGTCCCGCCGCCCGCCCCGCCGACCGGCGCGCCGCCCACCCCGTCGGCCACTCCGCCGGCCGCCCCGTCGAACCCACCGACCCCGCTCGACGCGAGGCTGTGGAACAGCCTGGTCGGCGCGCGGGAGTACGAGGCGGGCGAGAAGTACCAGGCGGCCGTCCTGGAGCAGTACAAGCTGTACGTGGAGATGGCGGACCGGGTCAGCGCCCGCCGCAGCCTGACCAACACCTTCTTCCTGACCGTCAACGCCGCCCTGCTGGCCGGGGTCGGCGCGGTCCGGGGCGGCGCGCTGGAGGGGCTGCCGACCTGGGGGCTGGTGGTGGTCGGCCTGGTGGCGGTGGGGCAGTGCGCGGCCTGGTTCCTGCTGATCGCGTCCTACCGGCAGCTCAACCGGGCCAAGTACCGGGTGATCAACGCACTGGAGCAGCGGCTTCCGGCGCGCGCGTACGATGCCGAGTGGGTGGAGCTCGGGGACGGCAAGACGATCCGGAGGTACCTCCCGCTCACGCTGGTGGAGCTGTGGATCCCGGTGCTGTTCCTGCTCTTCTACCTCACCGCCGGTGCCGTGGCGGTGAGCCTGGCCTGACGGTGGGACAGGGGGACGGGCAGCGCCGCGACATGCCTGGCCCCGACATCGGTACCGCCCCGACGCCGGGTCAGATCCGGTGGTCGGTAGGATACGACGCATTCGAACGTGCGATCGTCGGGGCCTGGGAAGAGCGGGAAGATGAACACGCTGACGCGACGCGACCGACTCCGTCTCCAGATGTCGGAGGACGTGCGGGCCGTCGCACGGGACATCATCGCGGCGCGCGGGGTGGAGGCCCTGAGTCTCGCCGAGATCGCCCGGCGGGTGCAGGTGACCCCCGCGGCGCTCTACCGGCACTTCGAGAACCTGGCGGACATCGTCCGGCACGCCGCCCGCGACATCGTCGCCGACCTCGCGCTGGAACTCCAGGCCGCGGTCGACGCGCAGGCCGAGACCGACTTCGCGGCCCGGCTGATCGCCCCCACCCGGGTCTTCCGCCAGTGGGCGCTCGCCCATCGCGAGGAGTTCAACCTGCTGTTCGGCACGCCGACGGCCACGGCGGCGGGCGCCCAGACGGACATGAGCAGCGACTGGGTCCGCCGGCTCTCCGAGGTCTGGGGCCCGGTGTTCGTGCAGCTCTGGAACGCCCGCCCCTACCCGGTGCCGGCCGACGACGAACTGGAGCCGCTGCTGCGGCAGCAGATGGCGGCGTACCGCGCGGCGACCGGGGTGGAGATGCCGCTCGGCGCGGTGGTCGTGATGCTCTCCAGCTGGCGTTCGATCTACGGCCAGGTGGCGCTGGAGGTGTTCGCGCACTTCGCGCCCCTGATCGTCGACCAGGAGCCGATGTTCGAGATGCTGATGCGGGACCTGATGGACCGGATGGGCCTGGGGGCGGACTACCGGCCGCCGACCCTCGCCGGAGCGTAGGTCGGCGGCCGGCCGGACCGCCTGGGAAGGCGCGGCCGCGGGCCGTCAGCCCTTGTTGCCCGCCTTCAGCACCTGCGCCGCCGCCACTCCCGCCGCGCTGAAGCCGTGCCCGCCGCCCTCGACCTCGGCCGCGACGGCGAGGTCGCCGCGGTAGGCGATGAACCAGCTGTTGTTCGCCTGGCCGCCTGCCTCGACGGTGCCGGTCTTGGCGCCGATCTGGCCGGACAGCCCGGCCATCGGGGTGCGGGCGGTGCCCTGGGTGGCGGTCTTGGCCATCATGGCGCGCAGGTCCCTGGCGACGTCGGCGGGGAGCTTGCCGGGCGCCGTCACCCGCTTCACGTCCTCGCGCAGCACGGGCTGGCGGAATGTTCCGCTCTGTACGGTGGCGGCGACCGAGGCCATCGCCAGTGAGTTGGCCTGGATCCGGCCCTGGCCGATGTACGCGGCCGCGGCCTCGTCCTTGTTCCCCGGCGGCGGGATGGTGACGTCCCGGCTCGGGACGCCGATGTGCCACTCCAGACCGAGGCCGAACTGCTCGCGGGCCACCGAGGCCAGCGTGCCGGGCTGGAGCTTCTCCAGGCCCTTGTCGATGAAGCCGGTGTTGCAGGAGTGGGAGAAGTCGTCGGCGAGCGTGTAGGACGGGAAGTCGCCGGGCTCGTCGTTGTGCCAGGCGCGCGGGGAGTTGGTGGTGGCCTTGCACGGCACCACGGTGTCCGGGCTCACCCCGGCCTCCAGCAGGGCGGCCGAGGTGATCACCTTCATCGTCGAGCCGGGCGCCTGGCCGCCGGCGATCGCGCGGTTGAAGCCGCCCTGCGGGGCGTACGCCATCGCCAGGATGAAGCCGGTGCTCGGCTCGATGGCCACCAGTGAGGCCGGATTGCCGTTCGCCGACTGCTGCTTGACCGCCTCCTCGGCCGCCTGCTGGAGGTCGGCGTCCAGGGTGAGCCTGACCTTCGGGGCGGTCGGCGGGGTCAGCACGAACAGCTGCTCCGCCTCCGCGCCGCCGCCCGCGCCCGAGAGCACCACGGCCTGGCCGGGCGCGGTGGTGCCGCCCTCCGGCGGGGTGATCTGGGGGAGGACGGCGCGCAGCGAGGGGAAGGCGTCGAGCGGCCGGCCCTTGCGGTCGGTGGGCTTGGACACGGCGTTGGGCAGCGCCTTCACCGCGATGGTCCGGCCCGGGGCGAGCTGGGGGTGGATCACCGAGGGCTTCCAGCGCACCACGGGCCGCCCGTCCTGGGACCGGACGAAGCTCAGCACGCTGTCGTACTCCCAGGCGTCCGGGATGCCCTCGAACTCCGCCTTCACCCGGAAGCCGAGGGCCGGCTCGCTCGGGGTGTCGGCCGGCGCGCGGCCCGTCCCGGTCAGCGCGAGCGAGCGGGCGCCCACCTGCTCGTGGAACGTGGCCAGCGCGGCGCGGGCGGTCTCCGGGTGGTCCGTCAGGCCGGCCGCGGCGGCGATGTCGCCGCTGCTCCAGGCCGCCAGGAACTCCTTGGCCGCCGCCTCGGCCTGCTCGGCGGTCGGCGGGTCCTGCGGGGCCTTCGCCACGGTGGCGGAGCCCTGGTGGCCGCCGCCGGAGGGGTCGTTGTCCGTCACGGCGTTCAGCACGTTGTAGGCGCCGTAGCCGCCGACCGCCAGCAGGGCGGCGAACACCCCGCCGGCCGTCACCATCACGACCCGGCGCGCGGTCGAGCCGCGCCGGCCCCCACCGCCACCGTCCTCGTCGCGGTCCGGGTCGTCGAGGTCGTACTCGACCTCGTCGTCGGCGAGTTGGTCGTACTCCTGATGACCTTCGTGCCTGTTGTCCCTGTGTTCCTCGAACACGCTTCCGTCCCCCCTGCGATCCTTCGTCTGCCGCGGGCCTGTCCCATTCGGCGGATCGGCCCGCGGGCCCGAGACCGGACGAGAGTCCGTTCGGGCGCGGATCAGCCTATGCCGAGACGGATGGTCGGTCGACAGCCGGGCCGGTCCACCCCATCAATGCGGCGCAGGCCCGGAAGGTTGCACACGTCTTCGGGCCCGCCCTCAGCCCAGCACCGCCGGCGTCGGCCCGTCCGGCCGCACCGTGATGCTGTACGCCGCCCCCGCCGGCCGCGAGCGGAACGCCAGGGGCCCCATCGGCAGCAGGAGTTCCAGCAGCGCCGTGGTCTCGCGCAGCGCGAACTGGGTGCCCAGGCAGGCGCGGGCGCCGAGGCCGAACGGGAAGTACGCGCCGAGCTGCCCGGGGCGGTCCGCGCCGGGGGCGAAGCGGTCCGGGTCGAAGCGCTCCGGGTCGGGCCACAGCGCCGGGTCGCGGTGGGTGAGGTACGGGCAGACCAGCACGTCCGTCCCGGCGGCGACGCGGTGCCCGGCGATGACGTCGTCCTCGACGGCGTGCCGGGGGAGCAGCCAGGCGGAGGGGTAGAGCCGCAGGGTCTCGCTCACCAGCGCCTGCGGATCGGCCGTCCGGGCCCCGGAGTGGCGGTCGAGCAGCAGGAAGAGCCAGGTGAGCGTGGTGGCCGTGGTCTCGTGACCGGCGACGAGCAGGGTGACCAGCTCGTCGCGGATCAGCCGGTCGGTGTACTCGGGGTACCGCTCGCCCGCCTCGACCAGCACCCGGAGCACTCCGGGCTCGTCGGTCGGGCCGGCCGAGCGTGCCGCGTCGATCGCCGCGTGGGCCACCGCGTCGATCCGGGCGAGGTCCCCGGCGACGGCGTCCCGGGCGTCCGCCGCGTCGGTCGGCAGTTTCGGCATAGCGGCCACCACCCGCTCCACCGAGCGGAGTTCGTGGTCCGTCCGGTCGTCCAGCGGCAGCCCGGTGAGCGCCCGCCAGACGGTGTCCAGGGCGAAGCGGCGCATCTCCTCGCCGAGGTCGAAGGTCTCCCCGGTGCGCCGGTACCCCGCCCAGCGCTCGGCGGTGCGCTGTGCCGCCGCGGCGATCCTGTGCTCGTAGCGGCGCATCCCGGTGCCGGTGAACTGCGACTGCAGCAGCCGCCGTTGACGCTTCCAGGCGTCCCCGGCGGCGGACAGCACGCCGTCCCCGACCAGCATCCGGGCGCGGTGCGAGCGCTTGACGTACCGGTCCGGATGGCGGCCCAGGACGTGCTGCACGGCGGCCGGGTCCGTGACCAGGACGGTCGGCGTCGGGCCGAGCCGGAAGGCGGCGACGCCACCGACGCCGCGCTGGGTGCGGGCCAGCAGGTCGACGAGCTCGGCCTCCTCGGCCCGCCACTGCTCGACGACCTCGGCGGCCAGTTCCGGTACCGGGCGGGTGTCCGTGCTCACGGGGCGTTTCCTTCCGGTCTGCTGACGGTGCGTCCGTGCCGGACCGACTCTATGTCAGGGCGCCCCCGGCCCGGGTTGCGCCGACCGGGCGGCGGGCGGCGGCCCGGGCAGCGCGGCACCCCGTCGCACGGCACCCGCCCGAGTACCGTGCGGCGGGGCCGAACGGCCCTGATCGCTGCGCGGATGGGAGAACGCATGCCCGGGAACCGGCACTTCGGAGGCGGCCCGACCGGCCGAGCGGCCCGGTGGCTGGTGGCCGCCCTGCTCGTACCGGCCCTTGCGGCCTGTGGCGGCGGCTCCGGCCAGAACGGCAACGGGCAGAACGGCAACGGCCAGAACGGCAACGGGCAGACCTCCAGCCCCCAGCCCGACGACCAGCGGACCAAGGCCCCCGAGACCGTGGCGAGCTTCCAGGACGCCGGCGCGGTGTCGGCCAGTGCGCGGGGTTCCGGCAAGAGGGCCGTCGTCACCTTGAGGAGCTCCTCGCCCAAACCGGTCCAGGCCCTCGTCAGCGACGTCACCGACTGCACGCACAACGCCGAGCACGCCACCCCGAGCCAGGCCGCGGTGACCGTGACCGACCACGGCAGCGAACCGCTGGAGTTCACCCTCCCGACGTCGAGCGGGGCGAGTCGACCGATCTGCTACACGGTGGCCATCGGTGGGGAGAGCCGGGAGCTCAAGGCCGAGGGGGAGATCACCGGCACGGCGTCTCCCAGCCCGGGCATGCCCACCACCGGCAAGACCGGTCCGACCGGCGGATCGACGAGCCCCGGCGGGAGCGGAACCCCGTACCAGAGCAACGGGGGGACCGGCACCGGGAGCACCCCCTGAGCCCTGCCGGGGAGGACCGGCCCGCCGAAGCGGGGGAGCGGCCGTCCGACGCCGAGGAGCGGTCGACCGACGCCGAGGAGCGGTCGTCCGAAGCGGGGGAGCGGTCGTCCGATGCCGAGGAGCAGCCGGCCGCGAGCCCGTGGCGCGGCTGGATCAGCACGCTCGCGGGCTGGATCGCCCCGACCACCTTCGTCACCGCACTGCTCTTCTTCTTCGGCTACGCCTACACCGACGCGCTCTACGGCTACTTCGGCATCGACGCCGAGACGATCGGCTTCTCCACCCAGGAACTGCTCCTGCGCAGTTCCCCGGCGCTCTACCTGCCCGTCGGGGTCGCGCTCAGCGGGGTGCTGGTGGCGGCCCTGGCGTTCCCGCTGGTGTCCGGCGCCGCCCGCCGCGGTGCGGGTGCTTCCCGGGTGCTGCGCCGGGTGTGCGTCGCCGCCGTCCTGCCGGTGGTCGCGCTGCTGGCGCTCGGCCTGGCGGCGGGGTTCGAGGTCATCGACGCCGGGCCGATGGGCACCCCACTGCTGATCGGCGGCGGGCTGCTGTTCGCCCTCCTGGCGCGGCTGCTGTACGTGCGGGGCACCGGCGCGCCGTTCCCCGTGGCGGGCGAGCGGGTGGCGCTGGGCGTCACGGTGGCGATCCTCGCGCTGTGCGCGTACTGGGCGGTCGGCAGCTACGCCCAGCAGAAGGGGGCAGCCGACGCCGAAGCGCTCTCCCACAACCTCCAGGTGCGGCCGGCCGTCCTGCTCGACACCTCGGAGCCGCTCGCACTGGACTGGCCCGGGGTGCGGGAGACGCCACTGCCGGGGGCGGGGGCCGGGTCGCACTTCCACTACCGCTACGAGGGCCTGCGGCTGCTGGCGCAGTCCGACAACCGGATGTTCCTGATCCCGCGGCGATGGCTCTGGGAGACCGGCAACGTGCTGGTCCTCCCGGTCGACGCCAGTGTCCGGGTGGCCTTCCACGCCGGCTGAGCGCCCGCCCCGACCCCACACGGCTGCGCCGCGGCCCGTCCCCTCGACGGACCGCGGCGCAGCGGCTTCACCGGGTGTCAGAACACCTTGATCACACCTGCTGCCAGAGCGCGGGCACGATCGGCGGCTCCCAGCCGACCTGGGCGGTGTGGGTCTGGAGGCAGCGGTAGCCGACCCCGTTGTAGGTCACCACGTCACCCGCCTGGTAGGTGGTGCCGGGGGTCCAGGTACCGCCCGGGTCGGTCGGGCCGTTGCCCACCACCAGGGAGAAGCTGGTGCTGTGGGTGGCCGAGCCGGTCCCGGTCAGGGTGATGCTGTAGGTGCCGGCGGCGGTCGAGGCGGAGGTGGCGACGGTGAGCGTCGCCGAGCCGCCGGACTGCACCGAGGACGGGTTGAAGGAGACCGTCACGCCGGCCGGGGCGCCCGAGGCGGTCAGGTTGACCGTCTGGGCCGTGCCGGCGGTGGTCGAGGTGGCGACCGTCGCGGTGGCGGTCTCACCGGGCTTGACGGTGGCGGTGGTCGGGTTCACCGAGACGGAGAAGTCGTTGGTGGGCGTGCTGCCGCCGACCGAGGTCTTCCAGATGGTGTACGCCACGCCGTCGGCGTTGCGGTTGAGCACCGTCGCGTCGACGTTGCCGGTGGTGTCGCAGGACGAGTGGTAGCAGGAGTCGTAGGAGCGGCCCGCGGTGCCTCCCCACTTGGCCGCCTGCGCCGAGGTCTTGGTGTCGCTGGCGCCGGCCGCGTAGCCCGAGGTCGGGATGCCGGCCTGCTGGAAGGAGTAGTCGTCCGAGCGGCCCTGGCCCTCGACGTTCTCCTCCGGCTTGAGGTTCAGCGAGTCCCAGTAGGCCTTCATCGGCGCGGCGGCGGTGGAGTTGAGGTTGTTGATGAAGTAGCCGGCGTTGGTCGAGCCGATCATGTCGAAGTTGTAGTACGCCTTGATCGCGGAGCGCTGGGCGGAGCTCAGCTGGCCGACGTAGGACTGCGAGCCCTGCATGCCCTGCTCCTCGCCGGTCCACCAGGCGAACCGGACGTGCCGGGTCAGGCCGGGGTTCTGCTGGGCGAGCACGAGCGCGTTCTCCAGCAGGGTCGCCGAGCCGGAGCCGTTGTCGTTGATGCCGGGCCCGGCCGAGACGCTGTCCAGGTGGGCGCCGAACATGGTGACCTGGTCGGACGGGCCGCCGGGCCAGTCGGCGATCAGGTTGTTGGACTGGTACGTGCAGGAGGTGCAGGTCTGCTCGGTGACGCTGTAGCCGGCGGCCTGGAGCTTGCCCTTGATGTACGCCAGCGACTGGCTGTGTCCGGCGCTGCCCGCCCGGCGGTGGCCGCCGTTCTGGTTGGCGATGGTGTTCAGCTGGGACAGGTGGGCCTGGATCCTGGCGACGTCGATGTCGGGTGCGGGCCCGCCGGGGTTGCCCCCGCCGCCGACGGTCAGGCCGTACTGGGCGGTGTGGGTGGTGGCGCCGGCGGTGCCGGTGACGGTGATCTGGTACGTCCCGGCCACGGCCGCCGCGGAGGCGGACAGGGTCAGCGTCGAGGACGAACCGGCCTGCACCGACGAGGGGTTGAAGCTCGCGGTGACGCCCGAGGGCAGGCCGGAGGCGGTCAGGCCGACGGTCTGGGCGGTGCCGGAGGTGACGGCGGTGCTCACGGTCGACGAGGTCGAGGCGCCGGGCTGGACGGAGCCGGAGGCCGGGCCGAGCGAGAGCGAGAAGTCGTTGGTGCCGGACGGCGTGCAGGTCGGGTCGCCGCTCTGCGCGGGGACGCTGACGGCGTCCCAGGCGGCCTTGGCCCGGTTGAAGAAGGTGCAGCTCGCGTCCAGGCTCTTCGCCGCCGTCAGGGTGGCGGTGCGGTAGCGCTTGTAGGTCATGCCGCTGGTCTTGAGCAGCATGCCGCCGTAGAACACCCGGCCGGCGTCCTTGATCCCGATGCCGGTGACGGAGGAGTTGTTGCAGGTGGGGCTGGTGGGCTTGCCGCCGCCGGGGTTGGAGCCCTCGGCGAGCAGGTAGAACCAGTGGTTCAGCGGTCCGGCCGCCGCGTGCTCCTCGGTCTGCGGGATCGACGCCGAGTAGCAGTTGGGGTTGTTGCTCACCAGGGAGGGGTTGTACATGTTGCGGATCGGGCCGTTGCCGACCAGGTTGATCATCTCGCCGACGGTGTAGTCCGGGGAGTCGTAGGGGGCGGGCTCGTTGGCGTAGGCCTCGGTGAGCGCGCCCATGATGTCGCCGGTGGCCTCGCCCAGGCCGGACTCGTTGTTGGCGCCGCCGGGGGTGTACTGGTCGATGCCGTGGCCGAACTCGTGGCCGACGACGTCGATGGCGGCGATCCACTTGTTGGCCTGGCTGTGGCCGATGGATATCGTCGAGCCGTCCCAGTAGGCGTTGACGTCGCTGAGGCCGACCTTCACCGGCCAGCTGCCGCCGTTGCCGTTGTGCCCGTTGCGCCCCAGCCAGTCGCGGAGCATGTCCCATTCCTTCTGGGCCGCGAACATGGCGTCCCCGCAGCCGGTCTCCTTGCTGGAGGCGCTGCCGGTGCCCCAGGAGTCGCCCGACTTGGAGAACACCTGACCGGTGCCGTAGTCGGAGCAGGACAGGCCGGGCCGGTTGGGGTCGCGCAGCGAGTACGAGCCGCCGGAGCCGGTGGTGCTGATGGTGACCGGGGAGGGGCCGTTCCACTCGCTGTTGACGGTGCCCGCGCGCACGTCGTCGTAGCGGTCGACGACCTCGCCGGTCGCCGCGTCGACGAAGACGTGCAGGCGGCTGGGTGCGCTGCCCCGGTGGCCGGTGAGGACGGTCTCCCAGGCGAGGCGGCTGCTGCCGTCCTTGACCCGGACGACCAGGCGGCGGGACTCCACCGAGTCCACGGCGGGCAGCTCGGTGCGGGCGGTCCGCTCCGCCTGGTCGGCGCCGACCTGCGGGGTGACCGAGCCGCCGACGGGGCCGGGGGCGGCCGACTGCAGGGCGCGGACCTTGCCCTGCCCGTCGGCCAGGACCACCGCGTCACCGCCGACCACCGGCAGGCCGCGGTAGCTGCGCTCGTACGCCACCGAGTACAGACCGCCCACCCACGGGGTGACGGCCTTGCGTTCGTAGGTCTCGTCGGGGCCCTTGGCCAGGGCGTCCAGGCCGGCCGCGGCCGCGGCGTCGGCCGCGTTCACCGCGGCGGCCAGGACGCTGGGCGGTGTCGGGGAGGGGGCGGGTGCGGCGCCGGCCGGGCCCGCGGTGGCGGCGATCATGCCGGCCAGTACGGTCAGGGTGGTCGCCGTGGTCAGCAGCCGGCCTGCGGAAACTCTGCGTTGCATCGAGGCTCCTCGCATGTGGGGGTCCTCGACCGCGGACGACCAGGGCTGGTGGCGCACCGCAGGGCCGCGTCTGGGGGACGGCCGTGCGGGCCGTCCGCGCTCGGGTGCCCGAACCCTCACACGACGTCATGCCCAGGTCAATGCCTGGTGCGATCGAGGCAAGGACTTGGCAAATTCCGTCAAGGCGGCAGGCCCCTCTTTGTGTCAAGCTGGGGTTTTCCTCAAGTGGTTGAGACCACGTCATGTACGGAGCGGGTGTCGATCGAGTACCGTCCTCGTCATCGGAGTCGTCGGAACCACTGGAATCGTCGGCGGCCGTGCGAGCGGCCGGGGACGACGCGCCCGGGGAGGCAGCCGTGCAGCGCAACCGTGTGGCCCCCGCGGCGGCGGTGCCGGCACCGCCGACCGGTCGGGACCAGGAGGCCTGGCGGGAGTTCGGCGCCCGGCTGCGGCACTGGCGGCGCCGGGCCGGCCTCACCCAGGCGCAGCTCGGCGCCGGGATCGGTTACGACCACACCGCGGTCAGCAAGATCGAGCACGGTGCCCGCCGGGTCACCCCCAGGACCGCCGACCGGATCGACGACCTCCTCGGTGCCGCCGGTGAGTTGAGCGCCGCCTGCCAGCGCGCCGAGAGCGCCGAACTCTGCCACGTCAACGCCTTCTCGCCCGCCCTGCTCCGGCCCCCGCTGCCGGGCGGGGCCACGTTCGGCCCGCCCGCCCCGCTGCCGGCCCCCGCTCCGCTGCGGCTGCCCGACTACGGCCTGCTCTGCCCGCTGCACGGCGCCGAGGGCTGTCCGGTCCCGGAATCCAGGGAACTCGCCGACCTGCACGCCGAGTTCTGCGCCCCCGAGACGCTCGGCGGCCGGGCCGCCGCCCGCCCGCTGGACGCCGTCACCGCGCACGCCCTGACCGGGCTGCTCGCCGCCCACCTGCGCTCCGGCGAGACCGGCGACCGGCCGGTCCTGGCCGCCGCCGTCGAGCGCACCCTGCGAGCCGTGCTCGCCCGGCTCGCCACCGCCCCCGCCGCGCAGCGCGGCCCGCTGGTCCGGCTGGCCGCCGAGCACGCCCACGCGGCCGGCGCGCTGCGGATGCAGGGCGGCCGCAACGCCACCGCGATGGCCAGCTACGACCGCGCCCTCACCTGGGCCGGACTGGCCGCGGACCAGGCCACCCAGGTCGGCACGCTCAGCGACATGAGCATCCTGGCCCGGCTGGACGGGGACCCGGTCGCCGCCCTCGGCTACGCCCGCGAGATGGAGCAGGTCGCGCCGGGCCGGCACTGGGCCGGGGCGATGGGACGGATCAGCCGGGCCCGGGCGTACGCGCTCACCGGCGACGTGCGGGCGACCGTCCGGCAGATCGGCCTGGCCCGGGCGCACCTGGACCACATCGGCGCGCAGGACGAGGTCGACGTGCCCTGGCTCTCCATCGCCTCGATGCGGATGCGGGTCGAGTCCGCCGCGGCCGCCGCACTGCGCGACCTCGCCGCGGCCACCGACGACCCCCGGCTGGCCCGCCGGGCACTGGACGCCACCGAGACCGCCCTCGGCCTGCTCGGTCCGGACCAACTTCCCTCCAGTCGCCTCCTCTTCACCGTCCGGGCGGCGGACTGCCACGTCTGCGCGCACGACCCGGCGGCGGCCGTCGACCTGCTCGGCCCGGCCCTGGAGGCGACCGGCGCGACGGCTCTGCCCGCGCTGGTCGAGTACGAACTGCGCGGTCTGCGCGATCGCCTCGCGGCGCACGCGCCCCGTGCCGCACACCGGTTGGCGGAGCCGGCCCGCTCCTGACCCGGCGGCGCTCCGTGAGCTCCCGGCGGTGACCGTCGTCCGATGTGGCCGGATCGGGCGCCGCGCGCGGCGGCGCGAGAGGGGGCGCGCCAGCGCCCGGCACCCCGCACAGCGGTCCTGTCACACCGTCAACTCCCGCCGTTCTCGAAAATGCGCCCCTTTCGCGCCGTACAAACGTCAACTTCGTGAGCGTATAGTCCGCCGATCGGGTCATTCATGGAGTTAACACGTCGAATGACTGTCACGGCGCGTGTCTGCCGCTAGAGTCTCTGACGTTTCCAGTCGTTAGTCCGCGAAGAACGGGGGGCGCGTGCTGTCAGCCATTGCCCGCCGGCTCGCCCATCCGCTACTGCTCCTGGGTGTGCTGTGCACGGCCGTCGCGACCCTGCACTTCCACTGGGCGCCGGACCGGGTCTCCCCGCTCTTCCTGGTCGCCGTCCTCGGATATCTGGCGGTCCTGGAACGGGTGATCCCGTACCGGACCGACTGGCACCCGAGTCGACGTGAACTCGGCTGGTACAGCGTCTACTTCGTGCTGAGCATGGTCGGCGGGGCACTGGCCCAGGGGCTGGTGGCGGCGCTGGTGGAGATGCTCGGCCCGGCCCATCCGGCGCTGCCGTTCGCGATGGAGATCCCACTCGCGCTGCTGGTCGGCTCGCTCGGCGACTACCTCGTGCACCGCTGGTCCCACCGCAACCGGTGGCTCTGGCGGCTGCACGGGGTGCACCACGTCCCGGACAAGGTGAACGTCGCGAACAACGGCGTGAATCATTTCCTGGACGTGTTGGTCGCGCAGTCCGTTGTCCAACTGTCGCTGGCGCTGATCGGATTCTCGCCGGATTCAGTGTTCGTGGTCGGAATATTCGTCCTGGCTCAGGGGTATTTCGTCCACGCCAACATCGAAGTCCGCATCGGCCCGCTCGGCCACGTCCTGGCCGGGCCGGAACTCCACCGCCTGCACCACAGCACCGACCTCGCCGAAGCCGGCCACTACGCCTCCGACCTCTCGCTCTGGGACCACGTGTTCGGGAGCTTCACCTGGCGGCCCGGCAGAGTGCCGAAGGCCGTCGGCCTCACCGACCCGGCCGCGTTCCCCACCACCGGTGAACTCGGCGCCACTCTGCTGCACCCCTGGCGCCGGGCGAAGACCACCGAGCAGTCCGTCTGAACCCGGCCCCCGAGAGGCCGCTCCCACTTGCCCGTGTCCCCGGCGCCACGCCGTCACCCCCGGATTGGATCATGACCTCCTCGCCCTTCGCCGCGCCCCGCGAACGCATCGCGATCACCGGTATCGGCTGCCGCCTGCCGGGACACGCCAACGACCACCGCTCCTACTGGCGCAACCTGATCGAGGGCCGGGACTGTCTCACCGAGACGCCCGCCGACCGCTACGACACCGGAACACTGGGCAGTCGGGACCGGGCCAAGCCGGGACGGCTGATCGGCGGCCGGGGCGGCTACATCGACGGCTTCGACACCTTCGACCCCGACTTCTTCGGGATCAGCCCGCGTGAAGCCGAACACATGGACCCGCAGCAGCGCAAGCTCCTGGAGGTCAGCTGGGAGGCCCTGGAGGACGGCGGGCTGCGCCCCGGCGAACTGGCCGGCCGGGAAGTCGGCGTCTACATGGGCGCCTTCACCCTCGACTGGAAGATCCTCCAGTTCGCCGACCTCGACTTCGCCACCATCGCGGCGCACACCGCCACCGGCACCATGATGACGATGGTGTCCAACCGGATCTCGCACTGCTTCGACTTCCGCGGGCCCAGCGTCTCGATCGACACCGCCTGCAGTTCCTCGCTGGTCGCGGTCCACCTCGCCTGCCAGAGCCTGCTCCGCGGCGAGACCGAACTAGCGCTGGCCGGCGGGGCGTTGCTGCACATGGCGCCGCAGTACACGATCGCCGAGACCAAGGGCGGCTTCCTCTCCGCGGACGGCCGCTCACGCGCCTTCGACGCCTCCGCCGACGGCTACGTCCGGGCCGAGGGCGTCGGCGTGGTCGTGCTCAAGCGGCTCTCCGACGCGCTGCGCGACGGGGACCCGGTGCACGCCGTCATCCTCGGCACCGGCGTCAACCAGGACGGCCGCACCAACGGCATCACCGTCCCCAGCGCGGACGCGCAGGTCACCCTGATCGAGCGGGTCTGCGCCGAGGCAGGGGTGGAGCCCGGCAGCCTCCAGTACGTCGAGGCCCACGGCACCTCCACCCCGGTCGGCGACCCGATCGAGGCCGCCGCCCTCGGCCGGGTGCTCGGCATCGGCCGGCGCGCCGGGGACCGCTGCTACGTCGGCTCGGTCAAGACCAACATCGGGCACACCGAGGCGGCGGCCGGCGTCGCCGGGCTGATCAAGACCGCGCTCGCGATCAAGCACCGCCGCATCCCGCCGCACCTCAACCTGGAGCGGCCCAACCCCGGCATCGACCTGGACGCGCTGCCGTTCGAGATCCCGACCGCCCCGACGGACTGGCCCGAGCACCGGGGCCCGGCCCGCGCCGGCGTCAACTCCTTCGGATTCGGCGGCACCAACGCCCACGTCCTGCTGGAGGAGCCGCCGCGGCCCGCCCCCGCCGCGCCGGCGGCCGAGCCGGCCCGCACGGTCCTGCCGCTGAGCACCAAGGACGCCGCCGGACTGCCCGAACTGGCCGCAGCCGTACGGCAGGAGCTCGCCGACGGGGCGTCCCTGGCCGACCTCGGCCACACCCTGGCGCACCGCCGCCAGCACCTCCCCGAGCGGCTCGGGGTCGTCTACTCCACCCGGGAGGACCTGGACGAGGCACTGGCCGCGTACGGGCGCGGCGAGGAGCACCCCCGGGTGGTCCAGGGCCGCGCCCGGGAGCGCGGGCAGCGCCGACTGGCCTGGGTGTTCACCGGCATGGGCCCGCAGTGGTGGGGGATGGGCCGGGGGCTGTACGAGCACGAGCCGGTCTACCGGGAGGCCGTGCAGGCCGTCGACCGGGAGATCCGCGCGCAGGCCGACTGGTCGCTGCTGACCGAGCTGGGCCGTGACGAGGCGGACTCCCGGATGGCCGAGACCTGGCTGGCCCAGCCCGCCAACTTCGCCGTCCAGGTGGGACTTTCGGCGCTCTGGCGGAGCCACGGCCTGCGCCCCGACGCGGTCGTCGGGCACAGCACCGGCGAGGTCGCCGCGTTCCACGAGGCCGGGGTGTACGACCTGGCCGACGCCGTGCGGGTGGTGCTCGCCCGCAGCCGGCTCCAGCAGCGCCTGGCCGGCACCGGCACCATGCTCGCGGTCGGCCTGCCGGAGGCCGAGGTGGAGCGCCGGATCCGCCCGTACCGCTCCGAGGTCTCGCTCGGCGCGGTCAACAGCCCCTCCGCGGTGACCCTGGCCGGGGACGCCGAGGCGCTGGGCGCGCTGGCCGAGGAACTGCGGCAGCAGGGCGTCTTCGCCCGCCTGCTGGACGTCGAAGTCCCGTACCACAGCGTGCGGATGGACCCGATCCGGGACGAGCTGGTGGCCGCGCTCGCCGCCATCAAGCCGCAGGAGGCGCGGCTGCCGCTCTACCTGACCGCCCGCGAGGGGCTCGCCCGCGGGCCGGAGCTGGACGGCGAGTACTGGTGGCAGAACGTCCGCAACCCGGTCCGCTTCCGGGCCGCCGTCGAGCGGATGGCCGAGGACGGCCACCGGCTGTTCCTGGAGCTCGGCCCGCACCCGGTGCTCGGCCACGCGATCCGCGAGTGCGCGGAGCAGGCGCACACCGTGCCGTCGATCCGCCGGCAGCAGGACGAGCCCGAGCGCCTCGCCCGCAGCCTCGCCGAACTGCACACCCTCGGCGTCGAGTTGAGCTGGGACGCGCTGCACCCGGCCGGCCGCCCGGTGCCGCTGCCGACCTACCCGTGGCGGCGCGACCGCTACTGGGTGGAGCCCAAGCCGGTCGAGCAGGTCCGGCTCGGGCAGCTCGACCACCCGCTGCTCGGCCGCCGCACCGCGAGCGCCCAGCCCGGCTGGACCAGCGCGCTCGACCCCGAGCGGCTGCCCTACCTGACCGACCACCGGATCGAGGGCCAGGTGGTCTTCCCGGCCGCCGGATACCTGGAGATGGCCGCCCAGGCCGTCCGCACCCTGACCGGCGGCACCGAGGTGACGCTGGCCGAGGTCGAGCTGAACCGGGCCCTGTTCCTCTCCGAGAGCGAGCCCGTCCCCGTCCAGCTCGGCTACGCACCGGAGGACGCCCGCTTCACCGTCGCCTCCACCCCGGCCGGCGGCGAGCCGAGCGTGCACGCGAGCGGCCGGGTCCGCACCGGCCAGCGCCGCTCCTACGGGCCCGCGCTGGACGTGGACGCCCTGCGCGCCCGGGGTCGGCACCTCGACGGCCCGGACTGCTACCGGCGGCTGGCCGGGCGCGGCTACGACTACGGGCCCGCGTTCCAGGCCATCGCCGAGGTGTGGACGGGCCCCGGCGAGGCGCTGGCCCGGGTCAGGCCTCCGGCGCAGCTCGGTGCGGACGCGGCCGACCACCACCTGCACCCGGTGCTGCTGGACGGCTGCTTCCAGACCCTGCTGGCCACCCGGCTGGAGACGCCCGAGGACGGCAGCGTCCGGCTCCCGGTCTCGATCGAGGAGGTCCGGCTCGACGAGATCGGCGACCGCCCGCTCTGGGTGCACGCCACCGTCACCCGGGACAGCGGCGAGGAGCTCGTCGGCGACCTCGCGCTGTACACCGAGGACGGCACCCCGGTCGGCAGGGTCACCGGCTTCCGGGTGGCCGACGTCGCCCAGGCCCCGGCCTCCGTCGGGCTCGCCACCATCGACGGCTGGCTCACCGAGGTCGGCTGGGTCGAAGCCGCCCGGCCGGCCGCCGACGAGGCTCCCGGAGACCTGCTGCTCTTCGCCGACGAGGACGGCCTCGGCGAGCGGCTCGCCGCACTGGCCGCCGCTCGCGGCGCCCGCTGCCACCTGGTCCGGCCCGGCGACGAGTACCGGCACGGCGAGGGACGCTCGACCGTCCGGCCCGACTCCGCCGAGGACGTCCGGAAGCTGTTCGCCGACCTCGACCCAGGCTTCGGCACCGTCGTCCACCTCTGGAACCTCGACCAGCCCGCCCTGGCCACCGCCGGCGCCGACCGGCTCGGCCCGCTCGCCACCCTCGGCGCCTACTCCCTGATCATCCTCGCCCAGGCCCTGCCTGCCGCCCGCCCCGAGGGCCGGCTGCACATCGTCACCCGGGGCACCCAGCCCGCCGCCCCCGGCGACCGGGTCGAGCCGCTCGGCGCCCCCGCCTGGGGCATCGGCCGGGTGCTGTGGCAGCAGGAGCTGGTCGCCCAGCGCGGCACCCTGATCGACCTCGACCCGGCCGTCGACGCCGCCGACCAGGCCGAGGCGCTGCTCACCGAACTCGCCGCCCGGGACGAGCAGGAGATCGCCCTGCGGGCCGGCACCCGGCTCACCAGCAGGCTGCGGCAGGCCGAGGGCCTCACCCGCCCGCTGCCGCCGGTCCTGCGCCCCGACGGCAGCTACCTGGTCACCGGCGCCTTCGGTGCCCTCGGCCGACTGCTCTGCCGCACCCTCGTCCGGCGCGGCGCCCGGCGGCTGATCCTGGTCGGCCGCACCGCCCTGCCCGAGCGCTCCGCGTGGGCGTACACCGACCCGGACACCCCCGCCGGCGAGCGGATCGCCTTCCTGCGCGAACTCCAGGCGCTCGGCGCCGAACCCCTGCTCGCCCAGGTCGACGTCACCGACGAGACCGCCCTCGCGGACTGGCTCGCCGACTACCGGCAGCGCCAACTCCCGCCCATCCGAGGCGTGTTCCACCTCGCCGGGCAGGTCAAGGACACCCTGCTCGCCCAGATGGACCGTACGGCCTTCGACGCCGGCTACGCCCCCAAGGTGATCGGCGGCCACCTGCTGCACCGGCTGCTGCGCGACGAACCGCTCGACCACTTCGTGCTGTTCGCCTCCGTCGCCTCGCTGCTCACCACCGCGGGGCAGACCAACTACGCGGCCGGCAACGCCTTCCTGGACGCCCTGGCCCACCACCGCAGGGCCGAGGGGCTGCCGGGGCTCAGCCTGGACTGGGGCCCGTGGGCCACCGGCATGATCGAGGAGCTGGGCCTGGTAGCCCACTACCGCGACGCCCGTGGCATGAGCTCCCTGCCGCCGGACGCCGGAACGGCCATCCTGGAGCGCGTCCTCGGCCAGGACCGCGCCCAACTGCTGGTCGCCACCGTGGTCGACTGGCCGACCTTCCTCGCCTGGTACCCGGCGCCGCCGCCGCTGGTCGCCGACCTGGCGGCGAGCGCCGCCGAGCAGGCCCCGGCCGAGACCGGCGGCTTCCTCGACGCCTACCGCGCGGCCGGCCCCCAGGCCCGCCGGGAACTGGTCACCGAACGGTTCACCGCCGCCGCCGCGGCCGTGCTGCGGATCGGCGCCGAGCGGATCGACGAGGAGACCAGGCTCGGCGCGCACGGCCTGGACTCGCTGCTCGCCATGGAGCTGCGCGCCCGGGTGCACGGCGAACTGGGCGTCGCCCTGCCGGTGGTGGCCCTGCTCAGCAACGGCACCGTCGGCGACCTGGTGGACCTGCTCGCCGAAGGGCTGGCCGAGCGGCTCGCCGCCGACGGTGGCCCGGCCGAGGCCGAGGTGGAGCTGTACACCGACGAGTCCCGCTTCCCGCTCACCCACAACCAGCAGGCGCTCTGGTTCCTGCGGCTGCTGCACCCGGACGGCTTCGCGTACAACATCGGCGGCGCCGTCGAGGTCCGCGCCGAACTCGACCCGGAGCTGATGTTCGAGGCCTTCCGCCACCTCGTGGCCCGGCACCCCGAGCTGCGCGCGGCCTTCACCGCTGAGCAGGGCCGGCCGGTCCAGCGCATCCGGGCGGAGGTCGAGGCCGACACCGGGCTGTTCGACGTCGAGGGCCGGCCGTGGGAGGAGATCCACGACCTGATCGTCCGCGAGTACCGGCGGCCGTACGACCTCGCCGAGGACCCGCTGGTGCGGCTGCGGCTGTTCCGGCGCGGCCCGGACCGCTGGGTGCTGATGAAGGCCGTCCACCACATCGTCTCGGACGCGATCTCCACCTTCACCTTCATCGAGGAGCTGTTCGAGGTCTACGAGGCGCTGCGGCAGGGGCGCACCCCGGACCTGCCCCCGGTGCCCGCCCGCTACCTGGACTTCCTCAACCGCCAGAACCGCTTCCTGGCCGGCCCCGAGGCCCGGCGGATGCTCGACTACTGGCGCGGCCACCTGCCGGCCGAGATGCCGGTGCTGGCACTGCCCACCGACCGGCCGCGCCCGCCCGTCCAGACCCACAACGGCGCCTCCGAGTTCTTCCGGCTGGACGCCGAACTCACCGCCCGGGTCCACGAGTTGGCCCGCGCCAACGGCGCCACCCCGTTCATGGTGCTGCTCGGCGCCTACTACCTGCTGCTGAACCGGTGGTCCGGGCAGCAGGACATCGTGGTCGGCAGCCCGGTCACCGGCCGCACCCAGGAGGAGTTCGCCTCCGTCTACGGCTACTTCGTCAACCCGCTGCCGCTGCACGTGAGCCTGGCCGGGGAGCCGACCGTGGCCGAGCTGCTGGCCCGGGTGCGGGAGAGCGTGCTCGGCGGGCTGGACAACCAGGAGTACCCCTTCCCGTTGCTGGTCGAGCAGCTGGGCCTCCAGCACGACCCGAGCCGTTCCGCGGTGTTCCAGGCGATGTTCATCCTGCTCACCCACAAGGTCGCCGTGGAGCGCTTCGGCTACCGCCTGGACTACATCGAACTCCCCGAGGAAGAGGGCCAGTTCGACCTCACGCTGTCCGCCTACGAGGACCGCGCGGACGGCTGCTTCCACTGCGTCTTCAAGTACAACTCCGACCTCTTCGACCCCGCCACCGTCCAGCGGCTGGCCGAGCACTACCGCAACCTGCTGGACGCCATGACCCGCGCCGCCGAGAGCGAGCCGGTCGGTCGGCTGCGGATGCTGGGGCAGGCGGAACGGCGTCGGATCCTCACCGCCTTCAGCGGCGCCGAGCGCCGGATCGAGCACGGCACCCCGGTTCCGGAGCTGATCGCCAAGGCCGCCGCCGAGCGGCCGGGGGCCGTCGCGGTGGTCGCGCCCGGCCGGGACGGCGTCCGCAGGCTGACCTACGCCGAACTGGAACGGCAGGCCCAGCGCACCGCCGTACGGCTGCGCGAGCTCGGCGTCGGCGAGGGCTCGGTGGTCGCGGTCTGCCTGGACAAGTCACCCGAGCTGATCACCACCCTGCTGGGGATCTGGCGGGCCGGCGCCGCCTACCTCCCGCTCGACCCCGGACACCCGGCCGACCGGCTCGCTTACCAGGTGGCGGACGCCGGAGCAGCGCTGGTGGTGGTCGACGAGCGGCGCCCGCTCGCGGCCGAACTGCCCGCCGAACTGGTCACCCTGGAGGCCCTGGACCGGCCCGTGCTGGGGGGCGCCGTGCCGCTGCCCGCTGCCGATCCGGACCGGGCCGCCTACCTGATCCACACCTCGGGCTCCACCGGCCGCCCGAAGGGGGTCCGGGTCGACCACCGCAACCTGGCCGCCGTCACCGCCGGCTGGCGCGCCGAGTACCGGCTCGACACCGACGTGCGGGTGCACCTCCAGATGGCCGGCACCGCCTTCGACGTCTTCTCCGGCGACCTCGCCCGGGCGCTCAGCACCGGCGGCACCCTCGTCCTGGTCGACCGCGAGCTGCTCTTCGACACCGCCCGGCTCTACCGGGTGATGCGCGAGGAGGCCGTGGACGGCGGCGAGTTCGTGCCCGCCGTGGCCCGCGCGCTGCTGGCCCACTGCGAGCGCGAGGGCCTGACGCTGGACTTCCTGCGGCTGTTGATCGTCGGCTCCGACTCCTGGAAGGCCGCCGAGCACCAGCGGCTGCGCGCCCTGTGCGGTCCGCACACCCGGTTGGTCAACTCCTACGGGCTGACCGAGGCCAGCGTCGACAGCACCTACTACGAGGGCGCGACCGACGCGCTGGAACCCGGCCGGATGGTGCCGATCGGCCGGCCGTTCCCGAACAGCGCGGTGTACGTCCTGGACCCGTACGGCGAGCCCGTCCCGGTGGGCGTGCCCGGCGAGCTGTGGATCGGCGGCGCGGGCGTCGCGGCCGGCTACCCCAAAGACCCGGAGCAGACCGCCCGGCGCTTCCGCACCCTGGACCTCGACGGAACGCCCGTACGGCTCTACCGCACCGGCGACCTCGGCCACTGGGACACCGCCGGCACCGTGCACCTGCTCGGCCGGATCGACAACCAGGTCAAGGTCCGCGGCCACCGGATCGAGCTGGGTGAGATCGAGGCCCACCTCACCGCCCGCCCGGAGCTCGCCCAGGCCTGCGTGGCGGTCCGCCAGGACGCCAGGGGCGAGGCCGTCCTCGCCGCCTACGTGGTGCCCGCCGAGGGGACCGTGCTGGACCGCCGCGAACTGCGCCGCCACCTGGCCGAGCACCTGCCCACCGTGATGATCCCCTCCTACCTCACCGAGCTGCCCGCCCTGCCGCTCACCCCGAACGGCAAGGTGGACCTCGCGGCCCTGCCCGAGCCGAAGGCCGACACCGCGGCCGCCCAGCACGAACCGCCCGTCACGCTCTACGAGACGAGGGTCGCCGAGCACTGGCAGAACCTGCTCGGACTGGACGAGGTCGGCCTCCAGCACGACTTCTTCGAACTCGGCGGCAGCTCGATCCGGCTCATCGAGCTGATCCACCACCTCCAGAGCGAGTTCAACATCAGCATCCCGGTGGGCCAGCTGTTCAAGGTCACCACCCTGCACGGAATGGCCCGCACCGTGGAGCAGATCATCACCGGCGAGCTGGCCGGCGGCGAGGCCTACCTCTGGTTCAACGCCGGGGCGCCCGAGGACCGTACGGTCTTCTGCTTCCCGCCGGCCGGTGGCCACGGGCTGGTCTACCGGCAGCTCGCCGCGCACCTGCCGGAGCACCGGATCGCCTCCTTCAACTACCTGACCGGCGACGACAAGACCGCCCGCTACGCGGACCTGGTCGAGCAACTGCACGCCGACGGGCCGTACGTCCTGCTCGGCTACTCGCTCGGCGGCAACCTCGCCTTCGAGGTCGCCAAGGAGCTGGAGCGGCGCGGACGCACCGTGGCCTCGGTGCTGCTGCTGGACGCCTACCGGGTCACCGAGGCGTTCGACCTCGGCGAGGAGCACCTGGCCGTCTTCGAACGCGAACTCCACGAGCACCTGCACCGGCACACCGGCTCCTGGATCGTCGCCCAGGAGACCCTCGAACAGGCCAGGGACTACCTGGAGTTCAGCAGTCGAACCCCCAACACCGGGACGGTGAAGGCCCAGTTGGACGTGGTCTGCGAGCAGGACCGGCTCTCCGTGCACCTGGGGGGCGAACCGGGCTCCTGGCACGGCGCCTCCACCACGGGCACCGCGGTGTACGTCGGGCACGGCGTCCACGCCGAGATGCTCGACGGGGAGTTCGCCGCCCGCAACGCCGAACTGGCGGGCGCCATCCTGGCCGGAGGCACCGCCGATGTCCTCGGCTGACCGCGGACCGGACTGGTCCGACCGGGAGCGGGCCGACGACGGCCCGCCCAGGGTCATCGTGATCGGGGCCGGCCTGGCCGGCCTCGCCACCGGCTGCTACGCGCAGATGAGCGGCCTGGAGACCCGGATCTTCGAGAAACACGTACTGCCCGGCGGCTGCTGCACCGCGTGGTCCCGGCACGGCTACCTGTTCGACTACTGCATCGACTGGCTGATCGGCACCGCCGAGGGCACCGGAGCCCACCAGGTCTGGAGCGAACTCGGCGCCCTGGACGGCAAGTCGGTGACCCTCTTCGACACCTTCAACCGCGTCGTCGACGAACACGGCCGGGCCGTCACCTTCTACGGCGACCCGGACCGGCTGGAGGCCCACCTGCTGGACCTCGCGCCCGGCGACGCCAAGCCGATCCGGGAGTTCTGCCGGGACCTGCGCCGCTACGCCGCGATCGAGCTGCCATGGGACCTCACCCCGCCGCCGCTGCGCACCACGGCGGAACGGCTGCGCACCCTGCGCACCGTACTGCCCGCCTTCCGGCTGTTCTGGCGCACCGCGACCACCCCGATGAGCGGCTTCGCGGAGCGCTTCCAGGACCCGCTGCTGCGGCGGGCCTTCCCCAACATGTTCCTCCAGGAGCCCGCCGGCTTCCCGCTGCTGCCGTACCTCTACACCCTGGCGGCCGCCCACAACGGCAACGCCGGCTTCCCGCAGGGCGGTTCGCTCGGCCTGGCCCGATCGGTGGAGGAGCGCTACACCTCGCTCGGCGGGGTGATCGGCTACCGCCGCCGGGTGGAGCGCGTCCTGGTCGAGGGCGGGCGCGCGATCGGGGTGGAACTCAAGGACGGATCACGGCACTTCGCCGACCACGTGGTGGCCGCCTGCGACGGCCCGACGGTGCTCGACCGGCTGCTCGAGGGCCGCTACTCCAGCCCCGCCACCGAGAAGCTGTACGGCGAACTGCTGGACAAGCCGGGCAACCTGTACCCGTCCGTGGTCTCCGCCTTCGTCGGCATCGACGGCCCGCTGCCCGAAGGCGAGCCGCACAGCACCACCTACCTGCTGACGCCCGAGGACGGCGAGCGGCTGCCCGGCTCGCTCCAGCGCAGCCTGGTGGTGCAACTGCGCTCCTCCTATGCGGACGGCTTCGCGCCGCCGGGCAAGTCGGTGCTGCACTGCACCTACTTCAGCGACTACCGCTCCTGGAAGGACCTGCGGACCAGTGACCGCCGGGCCTACCGGGCGCGCAAGCAGGAAGTCGCCGCGTTCGTCCGGGAGTTCCTGGAGCGGACGTACCCCGAGCTCGGCCGGCGGATCGAACTCGTGGACGTGGCATCGCCGGTGACCACCGAGCGGTTCACCGGGAACACCTACGGCAGCATCCTCGCCTGGCAGGCGTTCTCCGAGGCCGAGGACGCCGCCAACCGGCTGGTCAACCGGGACCGGATGCGGCTGCCCGGGCTGAGCGGCTTCTCCATGGCGGGCCAGTGGACCTCGCTCGGGGGGCTGATCCGGGCGGCCACCAGCGGGCGGTTCGCCGCGCAGTACCTGTGCGAGGAGCTCGGCCGGCCGTTCCGGGCCTGGCCGAGCGACAACCGGGAACCCTGGCACCCGGGCAAGTGGGGCCGCCTGCCGCAACTCGGCCGGGCCACCGTCGGACTGCCGGGCCCGGGAGCGGCGGACGCGGGAGTGGCGGGGGCCGAAGTGGCGGAAGTGGGAGTTGCGGAGTGAGCGGGACGACGACCGACGGCCGGCGGAGCATGGTCATCATCGGCGGAGGGCTCGGCGGCCTGTCCACCGGCTGCTACGCGCAGATGAACGGCTACCGCACCCGGATCCTGGAGATGCACGAGATCCCCGGCGGCTGCTGCACCGGCTGGGACCGCGGCGAGTTCACCTTCGACTGCTGCGTCAGCTGGCTGCTGGGCAGCGGCCCGGGCAACGAGATGCACCAGATCTGGCTCGAACTCGGCGCACTGCAGGGCAAGCGGATGCGCAACTTCGACGTCTTCAACGTGGTGCGCACCCGGGACGGCCGGGCGGTCTACTTCTACTCCGACCCGGACCGGCTGGAGGCCCACCTGCTGGACCTCGCCCCCGAGGACGCCCGGCAGATCCGGCAGTTCTGCGCCGGGCTGCGCAAGTTCCGCCTGGCCCTGGCCCGTTACCCCTTCCTCAAGCCGGTCGGGCTGATGGGCCGGTGGGAGCGGATGCGGATGCTGGCCTCCTTCCTGCCGTACTTCAACGTGATCCGGCGCTCGATCACGGTGCTGATGAGCGACTACTCGGCGCGGTTCAGGAGCCCGCTGCTGCGGGAGGCGTTCAACTTCATCCTGTACGAGAAGCACCCCAACTTCCCGGTGCTGCCCAACTACTTCCAACTCGCCTGCCACGCCGGGCAGTCGGCCGGGGTGCCGGAGGGCGGCTCGCTGGGGCTGGCCAACTCGATCGAGCAGCGCTACCGGCGGCTGGGCGGCGAGATCACGTACAACACCAAGGTGACGGAGGTCCTGATCGAGGACGACCACGCGGTGGGGGTGCGGCTGAGCGACGGCCGGGAGGTGCGGGCGGACATCGTGGTGGCCGCCTGCGACGGCCGGACCACCATGATGGACCTGCTCAAGGGCCGCTACCTGAGCGACACCTACCGCCGGCTGTACACCCAGACCATCACCGAACCGGGCATGGTCTTCCCCGGCTACGTGACCGTCTTCCTCGGCCTGCGCAGACCCTTCCCGGCGGGGGACCCGTGCACCACTTACCTGCTGGAGGACGAGGTCGCCGAGCGGCTCACCGGCATCCGGCACCCGAGCATCAACGTCCAGTTCCGCAGCCGCCACTATCCGGAGCTGTCGCCGACCGACACCACCGTGGTGTACGCCAGTTACTTCTGCGACATCGAGCCCTGGCGGGAGCTGAGCACCGGGCCGGAGCAGGAGCCCAGGGTGCGGCGCGGCGAGGAACTGCACACCCTGCCGGTCGGCCGGGGACGGGAGTACCAGCGGGAGAAGCGCCGGGTGCGCGACGCCATCGTGGAGTTCCTTGACGGCCACCACCCCGGGCTCCGGCAGGCGGTGGCCGTCAAGGACGTCTCCACCCCACTCACCCAGGTCCGCTACACCGGCAACTACAACGGCACGGTGCTGGGTTGGCAGCCCTTCGTGGAGAGCGGCGAGACCCTGGAGGAGGAGATCAAGCGCAACGGCCCGGGGCTGCCCGGACTGGCCAACTTCTACCTCTCCGGGGTCTGGGCGACCACCGGCGGGCTGATCAGGGCGGCGGCGGCCGGCCGGCACGTCGTCCAGTTCATCTGCCGCGACGACGACAGGCCCTTCACCGCCGAGGTGGACGACAGCGCCCCGCTGCCCACCCTGCTCATCGAACCGGTCGGCCCCGCCGACCGGCAGTTTGGAGTCACCTCGTGAGATTCGAGAAGTGGGTCGTCCAGGAGCACGAGGACGGCGTGCCGGACGTCGAGCGGGTGTACCGGAAGGTCGTGGAGGAGGTGGACGTCCGGCTCGCCGCGGACGAGATGCTGCTGCGCACCCGGTACGTGTCGGTCGACCCGTACCTCCAGGGGATCGCGCTGGACACGCCGATCGGCGACCACATGGGCGCGGACTCGATCATGGAGGTGCTGGAGGCCGGGCCGGCCGCGCGCTTCGCGGTCGGCGACCTGGTGCAGGGCTTCGGCGGCTGGCGCAGCCACCTGATCAGCGACGGGGAGCCCCGGCTCTGGCAGACCGGGACCTTCCCGATGGTCTTCCCGGCGTTCCGCCGGCTGGACCCGGCCGACTACGACGAGGCCCTGCCGCTGTCCACCGCGCTCGGCGTGCTGGGCGGGCCGGGGATGACGGCGTGGGGGACGGTCGAGAAGTTCCTCGACGTGCGGCCCGGGTCCACGGTGCTGGTCAGCGGGGCGTCCGGGGCGGTCGGTTCACTGGTCGGGCAGCTGGCCAAGCACCGGGGCGCGCGGGTGATCGGTACCACGGCGACGCCGGAGAAGGTCGAGTGGCTGTGGCAGCTGGGCTTCGACGGGGTGCTGCTGTACCACGACGGTGACGCGCCGGAGCAGGTGGAGAAGGAGCTGGCGGCGCTCGCGCCGGACGGCATCGACCGATACTTCGACAGCCTCGGCGGGACGCTGACCGACGTGGTCTTCGGCATGCTCGCGGTGGAGAGCAGGGTCGCCGTCTGCTGGCAGTGGGGGAGCCAGGTCGGCGGGAACTGGTCGGGACCCCGGCTGCTGCCGATGATCATGTTCCCGCGTGCCACGATCCGCGGCATCTTCTCGCTGGAGTGGTTCACCGAGGAGAACTGGGCCGCGCTGCGGCGGGACCTCGGGCCGCTGGTCCGCAGCGGTCAGCTGACGTACCGGCAGACCGTGCACCAGGGATTCGACAGCATCCCGGGGGCCTACCGCGGCCTCTACCTCGACCGTTCGGCCAACCGGGGGAAGGTGCTGGTCGAGCTCTGAACGGAGCGGACGCGCGTTCGGGCCCTTCGGCGGATCCGCCGAAGGGCCCTGGCGCGTGGTCAGTTCAGGGTGAACCAGGTGCTGCGGGACTTCTTCCACTCGGGGTGGGTGAGGTCCTTGGCGGCGGTGGCGTCGCCGTAGAGGTCGGCGGAGCCGTCGTCGGTGATCAGCTGGGCACGGGCGCCCGGGGCGTCCAGGTCCGGCACGTCCGCGATCGCCTCCCAGGCGCCGTAGTCGCTGGTCGGCAGGTCGATCAGCTTCGTCGGCTGCGAGCCCGGCTGCCCGTTCCAGCGGTAGAGCGCGTACGGGGCGGAGTTGTCCTCGGCGGCCCAGGAGCCGGCCACGATCAGGTACTGGCCGAGGTCGTTGCGGCGGATGTCGCGGACGGACAGCCCGCCGAGGTCCAGCTCGATCGCGTCGCCGAAGGTCGCGTGCGCGGCCGAACCGTTCAGCAGGGACGGGAGGTTGGTGACCGGGACGAGCAGCGCCCGGCCGCCGGTGACGGCCGGGGTGAGCGGCGCGCGGAAGCCGACGTAGGCGGTGCTGGTGCTGCCGGGGGCGAACTCCAGGCCCTCGACGTTGAACCCGTCGATCTGCTTGGGCACCTGGCCGTCGGCGGCGCCGGCCGCGAAGCCGTAGCGCTTGCCGTGGGCGTTGTCCCAGGTGATCAGGTCGTCGCGCAGGCCGTGGTACGAACCGGCCAGGGAGAGCTGGGTGTCGGCGCCGGAGCCGGTGATGGTGGTGGCGAAGACGGTGTGCCGGTCGGGCTTGACCACGCCGTCCTTGTTGTTGCCGAGCGAGCCCGTCCAGTAGATGGTGTCGCCGACCCGGGTGGCGGCCTCGATGTCGATCTCCTTGGAGACGCCGAGGGCCGAGCTGAAGTCCCAGGTGCGGATCGGCGCACCGGAGTTGTCGCGGTCGTACAGGCGCAGGGTGTTGGACTCGTCGTCGCCGACCACGAGGTAGCCGCCGCCCGCGTCCACGGCGGCCGAGGCGTCGCTGGAGCCGGTCAGGTAGCGGCTGGTGGCGGAGAACTGGACGGAGGGGGAGGCGGCGTAGTGCAGGGTGCGGGTGGCGCTCTTGCCGCCGAGGCCGGTGACCTTGATGGTGAGGTCGGCGTAGCCGACGCCCTGGGCGGCCACCGCCAGGGTGCGGGTGCCGCCGGTGCCGCTCACCGTGACGTCTCCGGTACGGGCCACGGCGCTGCGGGTGGTGGCGGAGGCGGCGACGGTCAGTGCCGAGGCCGAGGCGCCGGACTGGGCGACCGTCACCGTCACGGTCGGGTCGCCGGTGGCGCCGACCGCGCCGGACAGGTACCCGGCCGAGAAGGTGATCGTCGGGGTGCCGTACGTGACCGCGCCGGCCGGGAGGGCGGGCAGGGCGAGCACGGGCACCGCCGCGACGGCGGCGGCGAGCGGCAGCAGGCGGCGGAGGGAACGCGACACGGTGGCTACCCTTCGGCAGGCGGGGGGAGTTGACGGAGGGTGCAAGCCTGGTGGCGTTCGGCGAACACCGACCCTACGGCGACCCTACGAGTGTGGGCGGGCGGGCGAACAGCAGGCCTCGCGGCGGGGGAGGGCCGGGCCTCAGTCGGTGAGGCCGGCCGCGCGCAGACGGCGGCCGACCGCGTCCCAGTCGGGGGCGACCGGCTCGGTGCGGTGGGTGCCGACGCCCAGGTCCTTGAAGCCGCTGGAGGTCGACACGCAGACCACCGGGCCCTCGGAGAGGTCAGGTGCGCCGAGGCTGCGCAGCCCGGCCAGGCCGGCGGCCGAGGAAAGCTCGGTCCACAGCCCGGCCCTGGCCAGCTCGCGCTGTGCGGCGGTGAGTTGCGTGTCGTCGAGGGTCAGCGCCCGGCCGCCGCTCGCCCGGACGGCGAGCACGCCCCGGTAGCCGCTGACCGGGGAGGTGATCGAGTACGCGGCGCTCGGGCCGACCGTCACACGGGCGGCCGGCAGGCCCTCGGCGATCGCCCGGGCCAGCGGCCCGGAGGCTGCGGTCTCGCAGGAGTGGACGCGCGGCACCCGGTCGGTCAGGCCCAGCCGCCGCAGCTCGGCGAAGCCCTTCCAGACGCCGAACAGCAGCTCGCCGTAGCCGGTCGGGACGAACACCGCGCTCGGCACGCCGACGTCGTGGAAGATCTCGTAGGCCACCGTCTTGTAGCCCTCGGGCCCGTACGCGTGGCCGGTGTGGGTGGTGGTCAGGTTGCTGACCGGGTGCAGGCCCAGCCGCTCGACCGTCTGGCGCAGCAGCGGCCAGCGGGCCTCCCACGGCACCGGGAGCACCACCGCGCCGTACGCGTTGAGGAAGGCGTCGACGTTCGGCGGCAGGTCCGGGCCGGTGAACACCACGCAGGGCAGTCCGGCGCGGGCGGCGTAGGCGGCCGCCGAGGCGCCGTGGTTGCCGGAGGAGGCGACCGCGATGCCCGGCGCGCCGACGCCCACGGCGGCGCTGGTGGTGCAGCGGTTCAGCCGGTCCTTGTGGCTCCAGGTGGGGTTGCGGGACTCGTCCTTGACGTACACCCCGGGCTCGAGTTCCACCAGCGGGGTGGAGCCCTCGCCCAGGCCCGGGGCGAGCAGCGGCGGCAGCAGCGGGGCCCAGCGCTCCAGGCCGCGGCGCGCCGGGGTGCCGTGGGCCGGGGTGCCGTGGGCCGGGGCGGTGTTCGCCGGGGCGGTGCCGAACAGGGCGGCGGGGTCGGCCTTCTCGTAGGCGTAGTCGACCTCGACGGGGTAGGAGACGTCCTCCGTGCCGGTGCGCGGGCAGCCGGCGGTGAGCGGGGGCCAGAGCGGATAGTCGAGGGCCGGGTCGCCGAGGGAACGCTGGCCGGTCGCGAGGGAGTCTTCTGTCGGCATGCCAGGAGACTAGCCGGGCGGCCGTGGTGCGGTCCGGCGGTTGCGCGGTTCGGTGGTTCCGCGGTTCGGTTGTCGCGCGGTGCGGTGTTTGCGCGGGGCGGTGGTTGCGCGGGGCGGTGGTTCAGGTGCCCTGGCGGATCGCCGAGATGTCGAACTCCAGGACGACCTTCTCGCCGACCAGGACGCCGCCGCCCTCCAGGGCCGCGTTCCAGGTGACGCCGTAGTCCTTGCGGTTGATGGTGACCGAGCCCTCCAGGCCCACCCGGAGGTTGCCGTACGGGTCGACGGCGTTGCCGGTGTACTCGAAGTCGATGGTGACCGGGCGGGTGGTGTCCTTGATGGTGAGGTCGCCGGTGACCCGGTAGTCGCTGTCGGAGCGGGCCTCGACCGCGGTGGAGCGGAAGGTGATGTCGGGGTAGGTCGGCGCGTCCAGGAAGTCGTTGGTGCGCAGGTGCTGGTCGCGCTGCTCCACGCCGGTGTCGATGCTGTCGACCTTGATCACCACCTGGACGGAGGAGCGGGACGGCTCCTTCCCGTCGAGGTGGGCCGTGCCCTCGAACCGGTGGAACGCGCCGCGGACCTTGGTCACCATGGCGTGCCGGGCGACGAAGCCGATCCGGGTGTGGGCGGGGTCGAGGACGTAGTCGCCGGTGAGCTCGGAGAGGGGGATGGTCATGGTCGGCATGCCTCCTGGTGCGGGGCCCGGGTCTCGGCCCGGGGGTGGTCGGGGCGGTCCCCGGACCACGCTAGGGGCAGTTCCGGCGGTCCGCGCGCCGGGCTGGGCCTAAGCGGGAGACGGGGTGGGAAGGCTCGCGGGGTACGTCGGAGGACGGAAGGGCGAGGGGGCCTGGATGGACAGCGGGATACGGGCGATCGTCGACGCGGTCGAGGAGGCGCGGCGGCAGCTGAGGGAGAACGCGCTGCCGAAGGCGCAGGACAGCGGTCGGGAGAAGGTGCCGGAGAAGGAGGAGGCGGCGCTGATGGGGGCGATGGCCGGGCTGATGGAGGCCTTCGTCGATCTGACCCGGGCAGCCTCGGACCGGATGACCACGGGCGACAGTCGCGAGGCGTACATCAAGGTGGTCCGGCGGCTGCGGGACCAGCCCCGGTACTTGCGGGAGGACACGGCGGTGATCGAGAAGCGGGTGGGCGGACCGGAGTGACCGACGGCCGGTGCCCCGGAGCGGGGCACCGGCCGCGGCGGTTCAGCGGTGGCTGGGGAACTGCACCACCTGCTGGTAGGTGGGGCGGTTCTGCCAGGTGGTCTTGGCGTCCGTCACGCCGCCCAGCGGGCGCTGGATGATCGTGTCGGCGCACCACTGGTCGCCGGCCGCGCAGTCCGCGTCGCCCGGGTAGACCTGGGCGGCGGTCTGGGCGGCGGCCTGCTTCAGGGTGTTCAGCAGGACGGTCCGGCAGGCCGCGAGGTCGCCCCCGCCGCAGAACGGACGGGCGAGCGGGCCGGACACCCGGTCGCCGAGGACGGCGCGCAGGTCCTTGTCCAGGTAGCTCCACCAGCCGTACTGGAAGGCCGAACCCTTGTGCGGGATGGCCTCGTTGGCGCTCACCGGGCCGCCGGCGGCGCCGGTCTGGCCGCCGGAGGGGGACTCGTTGATCTGGAGGGCGCCGGTCAGTGCGCCGAACAGCGGGTCGCCGAGGCCCGGTCGCATGACGCCGTCGGCGACCAGCGGCCACCAGGCGTCCATCACCCGGATCGCGGTGGCGTCCGCGTAGCTGTGGCTGCCCGGTGAAGTCTCCTTCCGCTGGGCGCCGTTGGCGAGCCAGGCCTCCAGCTGCTGCAGGGCGGTGAGGGCGGCCTGGTCGGTGACGGGTGCGCCGCGCAGCACGCGGATCAGGTCGGGCAGCACGTCCTCGGCCCGGAGGTCGGCCAGGGCGGCGCTCTCCATGGCCTGGGTGAGCGAGACCCGGCTCGCCTTGCCGCCGTTGCCGAGCAGGGACTTGACCCGGTCGTCCAGCAGGTTGCCGCGGTGCACCGAGCCGTTGCCGAAGCCGGCCGAGGTGTAGCCGTTCGCCTGCTTGTTGTTCCAGGAGATGTAGTAGTCCTGGTTGACGGACTGCGGGTGCTCGGCCGCCGGGGTGTACCGGGCGGTGTTGGCGGCGGGGTCGAAGTCGGCCCACTCGTAGGCCGGTTGGGCCTGGACGGGGAGTCCCGGGTCCACCCCGGGGGCGCGGACCGGATTGCTGCCGGAGTTGTAGTAGGCGATGTCCCGCGAGTCGGCGTAGAACCAGTTGAAGGTGTAGTTGATGTCCTGCGCCGCCTGCTGGAAGCCCGCGGCGTCGCGCACCGTGGCGGGGTCGTTCAGCTCCTGGAAGCCGATGATGGAGTCGGCCTCGTGCCGGTAGGTGGAGCGCAGCGAGGTGAAGGCGACGGGTGCGCCGCCGACCGTGCCGCGGGCGCTCACCAGGCCGTACCTGGAGCGGTACATCACCAGGGTGTAGGAGCCGGCGGGGGTGGAGTCGGCGGTCGTCGGGTTCCAGGAGTTCTTGCGTTCCAGCCGGTCGAAGGGCAGGCACTGGCCGTGCCAGAGGTAGGAGTTGGCGGCGGTGGTGACCGGCGAGCCGTCGGTGGTGCAGAGCGGGACGGCGTAGGTGTCGGTGATGTCCTGCCCGGCGGAGGTCGCGCTCCAGGCGTAGTCCTGGCCGCGGCCGAGCTGGACGTAGAAGCTCAGGCCGGCGAAGGCGGCGCCACGGGCGCTGATCCCGGGGCCCTGGATCTCCTCCAGCATCAGCAGCTGCGGGGCGAAGTAGCCGGTCTGCGGGCCGAACACGGCCACCGGGTGGCCGTCGTCGGTGTGGGCTCCGGAGACCAGCAGGGCGTTGGACATGCCGTGCTTGGCGGTCAGCAGGTTCCCGGGCAGGACGCCGTTCGCCCCGGTGGTGAGCGAGTTCGCGGATCCGGTGGCGTCGTAGACCACCCGCTCGGGCACCACCGAGCCGGGGTCGGGCAGCGCCGCGCCCTGCGGCTGGTCCGGGACGGTCGCGTACGGGAAGCTCTGGCCGTTGTGCAGGGTGTGGACGGCCTCCGGGTCGTCCGCCTCGCGCAGTGACTTCCAGACCGCGTCCCCGGCGTCCTTGCCGTAGCGGGCCTCGGCGGCCGACTTGACCTGGGCGGAGGCCAGTTCGCCCCCGCCGCCGGAGCCGAACAGCGCGCCGACCACGGAGGCGAGGGCGACCAGGTCGGTCAGTTTGAAGGGCTCGATCGAACCGGCGTTGGTGATCGGGTCGATGTGCCCGGTGAGGTCGTACTCGCCCGGGAAGGTGCGGGCGTTGTAGGACTCCTTGGCGTACTGGTTGATGCCGTCGAGGTAGGCGTTGGCGTCGGCGAGCGCCTGGGTGGCCCGGCCGCCGCGGGCGGCGATGGCGTCGATCTGCTGCTGGAGCTCCGCCTCGGTGTACGGCGCGGCCTGCCAGAAGGTCTGCTCCAGTTGGCGGTTGGCGGCGGCGCCGCCCGCGAAGCCGGACAGCTGGCCGCGGCCGACGTGCCGGAAGAGGTCCATCACCCAGAGCCGGTCCTGGGCGGCGGCGTAGCCCGCGCCGAACTCGGTGCCGTAGCGGGTGGTGCCGGTGATGTGCGGGACGCCGGTGGCCTTGTCACGCACGATGGTGACGTCCGGGCGCGGGCTGGTGGAACTGGCCACCTGGTCGGCGGGGACGCCGAAGGAGGCGTCGTTGAAGAAGTCGCGCAGCTTGGCTTCGGTCAGGCCGGGGTAGCCGGAGGCCAGGGCGGCGTACGGGCCGAGTTGGTCGTCGGTGTGCGCGGGGCGGGTGCCGAAGGCCCGGTTGAGCAGGATGTCGGCGAGGGTGGCGTTGCCGTTCTCGCCGGGCGGCAGGATGTCGGAGCAGTGGCCGCCGCAGTAGTCGTTGGCGGCGGTCGTCGTCGCGGTGGTGGGTGCGGCGGTGGCGGTGGGGGTGGTGGTCAGGGCGGCGGTGACGAGCAGGGCCGAGGCGAGGGCGGCGGCCGGGAGTCGGAGGGAGCGGGCGTGGGGGCGTTGGCGTTGGCGTGAACGCAAGGCGGACTCCTCCGTCGAAGTCTCACGGAAGAGTCGACGGTAGGGGTGCTACTGGCCGGTTGGCTAGTGGCGTGCATGCCATTTTCGTTGCGGGGCAGCGAAGTTGAGGGGGCGGTGGTCCGCGGGGCGTGCGACCCGGGTCGAGGTCGGGCTGCCGCCGGGCAGTAGCCTGACCGCTTCGTTGACGTGGGAAGCAGGGCGGGGCGTTGGACGAGAGTGGGTCCGTGCGGGCACTGGCGCGGGTGGTGTGGCGGCGCAAGGAGCTGGTGCTGCTGCCCGGGATCGCGACCGCGGTGGTGGGCGGGCTGGTGTGGGGGCTGGTCCGGGCGGAGCTGTGGGCCGGCGGGAGCATGGCGCTGGGAGCGGTGGGGGTGGTGGTGATCGCCGTGGCCGCCACTTTCGGCAGCGCCGTGACGCTCCTCGCGGCGGACGATGCGCTGTGCGGGCGGCCGGCAGGGATCGGTTCCTGCTGGACCCGGGCGGCGCGGCGATTGCCGGCGATCGCGGGCTGGGTGCCGGTCGGGGCTCTGGGGGTCGTCGGGGCGCTGCTGCTGGTGGGGATGGGGTGGTCGTTGGCGAACTACCTGGTGCTGCCGGCGCTCGTGCTCGACGGGGCGGGACCGCGGGAGGCGTGGCGGAACTCGCGGGCGGCCTACCGGCGGGACCGCGGGAGGTTCGTCCGGGGGTCGAGCCGGATGACGATGCCCGTCCAGGTGGCGCTGGTGCCGTGCCTGGTCGCCTTCGGCATGGGGCTCACCGTGAGGGACCGGGAGCTCGGGGTGCTGCTGACGGCCGGGGCGGCGCTCTTCCTGGGCGCGGCCGTGACGGTGACGGCGAGTCTGTACGGGGTCTTCCGGGCCGCGTTGTACCGCGATTCGGTCGTCGAGGCGGCGACCGAGGCGGTGCGCCCGGCACTGCGGGTCACGGAGGTGCGGTAGCCGCGGGAAGGAGGCGGCGCCGCACCTGCCGGGCTCAGTCCGGAGGTGCGGCGCCGGGTCGGTGGCGCGCCGGGTCAGGGCTTGCGCCGGGTCAGGGCTTGAGCACCAGGCGGATCGGGTTGCCCTCCTTGCGCTCCAGTGCCTCGACCGCGCGGGCGGCCTCGGCCAGCGGGAAGGTGCCGCTCACCGAGCGGGAGAACTCCAGCCGGCCGCCGCGGACCAGGTTGACCAGGTCGACGACGTCCTGGCCGTCCGAGCCGTAGTGGCCGCGGATCTGCTGGCGCAGGTAGCTGACCAGGGTGCCGTTGGTGACGGTCAGCGGCTTGTCGGTGAGGCCGACCAGCACCAGGCGGCCGTGCTCGCCGAGGGTGGCCATGGCCTGCTCGCGCACCGGGGCGACCCCGGCGAAGTCGAAGGCGGCGGACAGCGGGCGGCCGCCGGTGGCCTCGCGGAGCAGTCCGGCGAAGCCGGGGTCGGCCGGGTCGAGGGCGGCGTCGGCGCCGAAGGCCAGGGCGCGTTCGCGGGCGGCCGGCAGCGGGTCGACGGCGACGATCGGGAAGGCGCCGATGGACCGCAGCAACTGCACGCCGTGGGCGCCCAGCCCGCCGACGCCCCAGACGCCGACCGCCTCGGCCGGGCGCACGGCGCCGGTGGTGGTGATGGCGGCCCAGGGGGTGGAGACCGCGTCGGGGATGAAGCAGGCCTGCTCGAAGGGGAGCTCGTCCGGGATCGGCACCAGGGTGGTGGCGGTGGCGAGCGCGTACTCGGCCCAGCCGCCGTCGTAGTCCACGCCGCGGGTGTGCACGGCGCCGTCGCGGGTCTCGCCGGCCTGCAGCAGCACCCGGTCTCCGACGGCGGCGGTCGTCACGCCCTCGCCGAGGGTGTGCACGGTGCCCGCGACCTCGTGGCCGAGGGTGACCTTGTCGCCCCTGAGGTAGAGCGGCTTGAGCATGCCCTCGATCAGGTGGACGTCCGAGAGGCAGACGCCGGCGGCCTCCACCTTGATCAGCACCTCGCCCGGACCGGGTACCGGGACGGGGACCTCCTCCACGGCGAAGGCGCCCTTCGCGACGTCGAGCCGGCCGGCCAGCATCGTGGCGGTCATCGGGACTTCCCTTCTCGCGGGGGCGGCGGGTCGGGGGGAGTGCCCGCCACTCCGGAAGTTACTTGTTATCTGACAAGCAAGTTCACACTAGCATGGTGTCATGTCTACGCACGATGAGGACGGAAGCGGCCGGACCGGGACGCTTCGGGGGGCGCCGGCCCGCCGTACCCAGGCCGAACGGCGGGCCCGGGCCGAGTCCGCGCTGATCGCCGCCGCCGCCCGGCTGATCGCCGAGCACGGCAGCACCGGGGTCACGCTCGCCAGGGTGGGGGAGGAGGCGGGCTTCAGCCGTGGGCTGGCCACCCACTACTTCGGCTCCAAGGCCGCGCTGCTCGCCCGGCTCCAGGAGGCGGCGCTGGCCGAGGCGGTGGCGGCGGCCGCGCCGGAGCGCAGCGGGGCGGGGGCGGTGGACGAGCTGTGCGGGTTCGCGCGCGGCTGCCTGGAGGGCGTGCGCAATCCGACCGACCTGGGCCGGGCGTTCGTGGTGCTGGGGGCCGAGGCGCTCGCCGGGGCCTCGGAGCTGACCGCCGCGGTGGCGGAGCTGGACGCCAGGACCCGGGCGTGGACGGCCGAGGTGGTCGGACAGGGGCAGCGGGACGGGGAGCTGAGCCCCGTGGTGGACCCGGGGGCCTTCGCACTGGCCTTCGTCGGGCTGCTGAAGGGGCTCGTGGTGCAGGCCGCGGCCGCCCCGGAGGCCTTCGACGTGGGGGTGGCGGTCGCGGAGTCCGAGCGGTGGATCCGGCTCGCGCTCACGGCGGGCTGACCTCGCGCCCACGACGGGCTGACGGTGTGTCGTCGGGTCGTGGGTCGTGGGCCGTCGGGCGGCGGGCAGCGGGGCTGCGGACCCGGGGCCCGCGGCCGGCCGGGGTGACGTCAGGCCCGCCGGGCGGTCGAACTCCGGTGCGCGGGAGGCGATATGCGCACCCGCTCGGTGGCGGGCGCCTGCTCGAGGTCGTCCAGCTGGGCGAGGACGGTGGCGCGCAGGTCGTCGTCGTCCTCGAAGTGGTGGTCGTTGAAGAGGGTGTAGCCGGACCACATCAGATTGGCGCAGACCCGGGGCGGCACCTTGCCGGTCTGCGCGCCCATGCCGACCAGGGCGACGGAGCGGATGGAGCCAGGCCGCAGCCGGTTCTGCCGGTGGACGGCCTGGAAGGCGGCGGCGCAGGCCAGGGCCACGTTCAACGTCTCACTGACGTTCTGCGAGGAGGTCTGCATCGTCGGGGCCGAGATCAGGAACCCGGGGTTGACGGCGCCGGACGGGACGCAGACCGCGCTGCCGACCGGGAGGTGGCCGGCGTGTCGCTCGCGGATCGCCTTCTGGACCCGCAGCTGGATGCCCGCGCCGAGGTGGCGCTTGATCGCCGCGTCCGTCCCGCCGTCCATCCGGCCGTGGGAGTTGGTGGGGCTGACCCAGGCGTCGACCTTCGCGGTGAGGATGGAGGCGTGCCGGATCTCGATCCCGGGGACGTCGGCGAAGGCCGCCCGCCAGGACTCCACGACCGACGCGTTGAGGTCGGTCAGCACCACCTTGAGGGGCGACTGGGTGCGGTCGGTGGCCATGCGGGGCTCCTGTCGGTCGGGTGTGGCCCGTGGGCCGGTTCCTTGATGACGCCGAGGACGCTAGCGCCCGGCACTGACAATCCGTCCGGTCTCGTCCGCGCCGGTCGGGGGCCGGCCGGTGGGCCGGTCGGGGCGGCCGGGATTGTCAGACCCTGCTGGTAGGACTGTGCTGTCCGCCAGGGAAGCTGACGGGCCATCACCTGCCGTTCGTCTGTCATTCGTACGGTCCCGACCAGCCGGAGTCGCACCACCATGAGCGCCGTCGACACCCCCGCCACCCAGCCCGACCCGAACGACCCGCTCGCCCTCGCGGAGCTCTTCACCGGCGGCGGCGAGCCGTGGCTGCCGCTGCTGAAGCCGGTCATCGAGGCGCAGCCGGGCGCGGCCTCGTTCATCGGCCCCGGTCGCGGCCCGGAGGTCGTCCCGGTCCGCGAGCTGACCTTCCAGGCGCTCAAGCCGCACGCGCCGCACAAGTGGAAGGTCGTCGTCTTCGGCCAGAACCCGTACCCGAGGCCGGAGAGCGCCACCGGCATCGCGATGTTCGACAACACCTTCCACGACTGGAAGGACAGCCAGTTCGGCCGGGTGATCAGCATCCGCTGCCTCATCAAGGCCGCGGCGATGTGGAAGTACGGCATTCCCAAGAAGACGCCGATCGCCGACATACGGGCGCTGCTGAAGAAGCAGGAGACGGTCCAGCCGCCGGAGTGGTTCCAGGCCATGCTCACCCAGGGCGTGTTGCTGCTGAACGCGGCGCTCACCGCGAGTAGTGACGGCGCGATGGGGCCGGACCAGCACACCGCGTTCTGGCGGCCGGTCGCCGAGCGGATCGTGGAGGAGATCCTCCGTGCCAAGCAGCAGGCCGCCGAGGAGGACCGCTACGTGGTCTTCGCCTGGTGGGGCGCGCACGCGCGCAGCCTGAAGAACGTCGTGCTGCGGCTGCAGAAGAAGTACCCTGAGGTCGAGGTCCGGCACATCGACCACGCCAACCCGGCGGCCCAGGGCGACATCTTCTGCGACGGCGAGCACTTCGCCACGGTGAACGCCGCGCTCGCCTCGCTCGGCGCCGACGAGGTCGACTGGCTGCCCAGCACCGGGTGGAACGCCGCGTCGGCGCAGGGCGGCGGGGCGGACGACGGGGTCGCCGAGCGGATGGGCGCCTTCATCGCCTCCACCATGGAGCTGCACCAGCTCTACCTGGACCGGCTCGCCGGAGTGAAGGACGAGGGCCTCGTCCTGCCCGCCATCACCGGGGTGTTCGACGCCCCGCCGACGGGCTTCCGGGAGGCGGTGTCGCCGGTCGCCGAGCTGCTGCGCGGCCTGGACCGGCACGTCTCGCTGTCGCACGACTTCGGCAAGCGGCGGGCGGACGAGGGGGCCACCGGCCTGTCCGCCGACGAGATCGCCGCGCTCTACCTCTACACCTGCGAGTCCGCGTTCTACCGGGAGATCAACGCGGTGCTGCGCTCGCCGGACCGCGGCCGGCTGGTGCCGTACCTGCCGTACCTGCGGCTGCTGTTCGCGGCGGTGTCGCGGCTGCCCGTCCGGACGGCGCCGCTGTGGCGAGGGGTGTCGCTGGACCTGCGGCGGCAGTACCCGCTCGGCGAGACGGTGACGTGGTGGGGCGTGTCCTCCTGCACCTCCAAGCTCGGGGTGGCGCAGTCCTTCCTGGGGAGCCGGGGCAAGCGGACGCTCTTCGAGGTGCGCCCGGTGCGGGCCGCCGGCATCCAGAACTTCTCGGCGTTCACCGGTGAGGAGGAGTTCATCCTGCTGCCCGGCACGCAGCTGGAGGTCACGGACGTCCGGGTCGAGCGCGGCGGTCTGTGCACGGTGACGCTGACCGAGCTGGAGGAGGCGCCCCTGGTGTCCTGAGGTGTCGGGGCCGGACCCGCTCTCGTTCAGTGACCAAGTCAGTATTTTAACTTGGTTAAGTTATGCTGGACGTCGAACGGCGGATGGGCCCCGTGGTGCAGGAAGGGACGCGAACGATGACCTCGGAAACCGGGAACCTCGGCGGCGAACTGGAGCGGGAGCGGGCCTACGTCGAGGTCTGCCGGGCGGCGATGGCCCGGCAGGTCGAGGACGCGGACTTCCAGGTCGTCGCCGCGGAGGACGTCTCCGGCGACGGCGCCAGCGCGGAGGCGCTCGGCCGGTACCTGCGCACCCGCGCCAAGCGGATGAAGGAGCTGCCGGAGAGCCCGTCGTTCTTCGGCCGCCTGGACTTCGCCGACACCGCGGAGGCCGGGGATCACCGGCGGCAGCGCTACTACGTCGGCCGCCGGAGGATCTCCGAGGACCCGACGGTGCCGCCGCTGGTGGTCGACTGGCGGGCCCCGGTCTCCCGGGCGTTCTACCAGGCGAGCGCCCACGCCCCGCTCGGGCTGGCGCGCCGCCGCCGGTTCGGCTGGGCGCCCTGGAGCCTGGGCGCACCGGAGGAGCTGACCGGGCTGGAGGACGAACCCCTCGGTGGGCCGGGTGGGCCGGGTGGAGTCGGCTCGGCGGACGGCGGTGCGCCGGGGAACCGGGAGGGCGGTGCGGACGGCATCCTGGCCACCGAGATCGAACGGCCCCGCACCGGCCCGATGCGGGACATCGTCGCCACCATCCAGCCCGAGCAGGATGCGCTGGTGCGGGGCGGGCTGGGCGAGTCGGTGTGCGTGCAGGGCGCGCCCGGCAGCGGCAAGACCGCCGTCGGGCTGCACCGCGCCGCGTACCTGCTCTACACCTTCCCGCAGCGGATCCAGCGCGGCGGCCTGTTGGTCATCGGCCCCAACCGGACCTTCCTGCGCTACATCGCCGAGGTGCTCCCCGCGCTCGGCGAGATCGACGTGGGCCAGTGCACCGTGGAGGACCTGGTCGCCACCCGGCCGGTCACCTCGGTGGACGACGAGCGGGCCGCCGCCGTCAAACAGGACGGGCGGATGGCGACGGTGCTGCGCCGGGCGCTGTACGGCCGGGTCCGGGCGGCGGCCGCGGAGCCGCTGGTCGTCCCGGACGGCTCCTACCGGTGGCGGGTGTCCCCGGAGCGGCTCGACCGGGTCGTCGCCGAACTTCGCGAGCAGGCGCCGCCGTACGCCGTCGGCCGGGAGAGCCTGCGCACCCGGGTGGTGGCGATGCTCCAGGACCAGGCCGAGCGCCGGACGGGCGTGCGGTCCGGCGCCTGGACGCGGACGGTCGGCCGCTGCAAGCCGGTCGCGGCCTTCCTGGAGGCCGCCTGGCCCCGGCTGCGGCCGGAGACCGTGGTCGCCGCCCTGCTGGGCGACCCCGCGGTGCTGGCCGAGGCCGCCGACGGGGTGCTCGGCCCCGGGGAGCAGGCGGCGATCCTGTGGCGCCGGCCGCCGCGCTCGGAGCGGAGCGCCGCGTGGTCCGAGCACGACCTGATGCTCCTGGACGAGGTGGCCGGTCTGATCGAGCGCCCGGCCGGCTTCGGCCACGTCGTGGTGGACGAGGCCCAGGACCTCTCCCCGATGCAGTGCCGGGCGATCGCCCGCAGGAGCGCCTTCGGCTCCCTGACCGTCCTCGGCGACCTCGCCCAGGCGACCGCCCCGTGGGCCGCGCGCAGCTGGTCCGAGCAGCTCGCCCACCTGGGCAAGCCGCAGGCCGCGGTGGTGCCGCTGACCACCGGCTTCCGTGTCCCGGCCGCCGTGACGGAGCTCGCCAACACCCTGCTGGGCGCGCTGGACGTGGACGTGCCGCCGGCCGTGTCGCTGCGCCGGGACGGTGAGCTGACGGTGCGGCGGGTGGCCGACGGCGGCCTGGACGCGGCGGCCGTCGCGGCGGTGCGGGCCGCGCTGGAGCGCGAGGGCTCGATCGCGGTGATCGCGGCCGACGGCGCGGCGGCGCGGACCGCCGAGGCGCTGCTCGCCGCGGGCATCCCGACCGGGGCGGCCGAACAGGTCGGCACCACGGCGCGGGTGACGGTGCTGCCGGCCTCCCTGGTGAAGGGGCTGGAGTACGACCACGTGGTGGTGCTGGAGCCGGCCGCCATCGTGGAGGCCGAGCCGCGCGGTCTGTACCGGCTGTACGTGGTGGTGACCAGGGCGGTCTCCCGGCTGGACGTCCTGCACGCCCGGCCGCTGCCCGCGCCGTTGGGCGGGTGACGGCAGGGCGGGTGACGGTAGGGCGGGTGACGGCAGGGCCGGTGACGGAAAGGGCCGGGAGCGCGGGTGGGTGTGGGATCGCGCCAAATGCGATGCCGCTCCGGGCAATTCGGGAAAGCGGCCGCCGAACTGCCGGGCGCCCGGGAGGATTTCCGTATGCCTACGATCATCAGACTTGCGGGAGCCGGTTTTGCCGCAGCCCTGTCCCTGACCGCCGCCGCGACTCCGGCGGGGGCGACCGACCTGCCCGGCGAAGCGCGCACCGCCACCGTCATCACCCAGCGGGTGGTCCTCACCCAGGCCGGGAACTACCCCACCGAGCAGAACCGGTACGGCGTCTTCTCGGTGTCCTGGCACGCGTTCGGCACCGAGGACCTCGCCGGGCCGACCCACTTCACCGTCGACCTGCCGCCGGGCGTGACCACCGGCGGCGCGATGTTCTACTCCACGCCGAACGACTACACCTTCACCGAGACCGTCTCGCCCGACGGCCGCCACCTGGAGGCCGTCCTGTACGGCAACCGCCGCTCCGGGACCGAGGAGTTCATGAAGATCCCGGTCGTCGCGGAGGGGACCGGACCGGTCACCGGCGCGATCACCGCGCGGGTGGCCAACGCCAACGACACGATCCCGACCGGGCACGTCTCCACCTACCTGCTCGGCATCGGCCTGCTGCCGCCGCTGATCGGCTCGCAGCCGCGGATCGACGACGTCAGCGCCAGCACGGGACCGGGCGCGGGCGGCACCCCCGTGACCGTCACCGGTGTCGGCCTGGAGGGCGCGATGGTGCTGGTCGGCGGCGTCCCGGCGCCCGGCACCTGCACCGACACCGCCTGCACGGTGACCACGCCCGGAGGCTCGGGCAGCGCCGCCGTCACGGTGGTCGGACCGGGTGGGAAGGCCACGGCCCCGGCGGCCTTCGACTACACCGGCGCCCCGCCGCCGCCCCCGCCGGCTCCCTCGCTCTCCGGCCTGAACACGCCCTCGGGCCCGGTCGGCGGCGGCACCGCGGTCATCGTGACCGGCGACGACCTGGCCGGCGGCACGGTCTCCTTCGGCGGCCGGCCCGCCACCCGGCACTCCTGCGGCCCGCGGCTGTGCACCGCCACCGCACCGGCGGCCGACCGGCCGGGGCCGGTGGACGTCACGGTCACCACGGCGGGCGGCACCAGCGGCCCGGTGGCGTTCACCTACGCGCCGTAGCGCGGCTCACCGCCGCCGGGCGGGACCTGGCGGCCGGACCGGCCCCGGAGGCCAGGGCGAGCAGCGCCCCGGCAACCGGGGTCGGCCGTTCCCGTGACCACCACCGACCGCAGGACGCCACTACTGTCGGAATCCATCACATGCGAAACAAGTGATTTGAAAAATTCTTCAAGTTCATACATGCTGTCGTGCCGTTGAACCGGTGGAAGGCGCGTCCGGGCGCCGTCGGACGCAGGAAGGGGCGGTCGTGACCGCGGCAATCGGCGAACAGTGGCCGCCCGCCCGGCAGGCGGAGGCGGGCGCGGAATGAGCCTCGCCACCGCCATGGGCGACCGGGTGCGGGCCGTCCTGCCCACCCGGGCGATCCTCGCCACCATGGGCCGCGCCCCGCGCAGGGACCTGCTCGCCGGCCTCACGGTGGCGATCGTGGCACTGCCGCTGGCCCTGGGCTTCGGCATCTCCTCCGGCGCGGGCGCCGAGGCCGGACTGGCCACCGCCGTCGTGGCCGGGGCGTTGGCCGCCGTCTTCGGCGGCTCCGACCTCCAGGTGTCCGGGCCGACCGGCGCCATGACCGTGGTCCTCGTCCCGATCGTCGCCCGCTACGGCACCGACGGCGTGCTGACTGTCGGCCTGCTCGCCGGGGTGCTCCTGGTGGTCCTCGCCCTGGTCCGGGCCGGGCGCTGGATGGCGTACGTGCCGGTGCCCGTGGTGGAGGGCTTCACCGTGGGCATCGCCGGGGTCATCGCCCTCCAGCAGGTGCCCGGCGCGCTCGGGGTGCGCAAGCCCGAGGGCGACAACCCGGCCGTGGTCGCGGCCCGGGCGGTGCGCGACTTCGCCGCCGCGCCCCACTGGGCCTCCGTCGGCGTGGCGCTCGCCGTCGCCGCCGTGATGCTGGTCGGCGTACGACTGCGGCCAGCGCTGCCGTTTTCGCTGATCGCCGTCGTCGCCGCGACCGTCACCGCCGACCTGGCCGGCCTGCCCGTCGCCACCATCGGCCACCTGCCCAGCGGGCTGCCGGCGCCCTCGCTCGGCTTCCTGGACCTCTCCGCCGTCCCCGCGCTGCTGCCCTCCGCGTTCGCCGTCGCCGCGCTGGCCGTGCTGGAGTCCCTGATGTCCGCGACGGCCGCCGACGCGATGAGCGTGTCGGGCCGGCACGACAGCGACCGCGAGCTGTTCGGCCAGGGGCTGGCGAACCTGGCGGCCCCGCTGTTCGGCGGCGTCGCCGCGACCGGCGCGATCGCCCGTACCGCCGTCAACGTGCGGTCGGGTGCCGCCTCCCGGCTCGCCGCCCTGGTGCACGCCGGGGTGCTCGCGGTGATCGTCTTCGCCGCCGCGCCGCTGGTCGCGGGGATCCCGTTGGCGGCGCTGGCCGGGGTGCTGATCGCCACCGCCGTCCGGATGGTCGAGGTCGGCTCGCTGCGGGCGCTGGCCCGCACCGGGCGCGGCGAGGCCGCCGTGCTGGCCCTGACGGCCGTCGCCACGCTGGCCTTCGACCTGGTCACCGCCGTGGTGGTCGGTGTGCTGGTCTCCGGCGTCCTGGCGCTCGCCGCCGTCGCCCGGGCGGCCCGGGTGGAACAGGTCCCGCTGCTCGCCGAGGTTCCCGAGGCCCCCGGCCGGGAGGTTCCCGGGCCCTCCGGCCGGGAGGTTCCCGGGCCCCGGCCCGACCGCGGTGACCACGGCGAGGAGGAGCGGGCGCTGCTCGCCGAGCACATCGTCGCCTACCGGATCGACGGGCCGCTGCTGTTCGCGGCCGCCCACCGCTTCCTGCTCGAACTCACCGAGTCCGCCGAGGTCGAGGTCGCGATCCTGCGGATGTCGCGGGTCAGCGCGATCGACGCCAGCGGGGCGACCGTCCTCGGCGACGCCATCTCCGCGCTCCGACGGCGCGGCACCCTGGTGCTGGTCTCCGGCGTGCGGGACGAACACCACCGCCCGCTGGACGCCCTCGGCGTGCTGGACGGGCTGCGCGCCGACGGGCACGTCTTCGCCACGACCCCCGAGGCCATCGCCCACGCCCGCACCCACCTGCGCGAGCGGTCGGCTCCCGCCGACCACGACCGCACGGCCCCCGCCGACCACGGCCGCACGGCCGCCGGGGCCGGTGCCCGCCGGCACCGGCACCCCCGCTGACCTCCTCACCCGTCCCTCAGGCCACCCCCGAACACCCTGGATAATCTGAACTCATGAGCGACAACCTCCCCCCGTGCCCGCAGTGCTCCAGCGAGTACACCTATGAGATGAACGCCCTCATGGTCTGCCCCGAGTGCGCCCACGAGTGGGTGCCCGGCGGTGGCGACCAGGACGGAGCGCCGGCCGGCGAGCGTGTGATCAAGGACGCCGTCGGCAACGTGCTGAACGACGGCGACACCGTCACGGTGGTCAAGGCGCTGAAGGTCAAGGGCAGCGTCTCCGGCATCAAGGCCGGCACCAAGGTGCGCAACATCCGGCTGGTGGACGGTGTCGACGGGCACGACATCGACTGCCGGATCGAGGGCTTCGGCGCGATGCAGCTCAAGTCCAGCGTGGTCAAGAAGGCCTGACCCGCGCGCCTGAACGGCCGCGCCCCGCCGAGGAGATCGGCGGGGCGCGGCCGTTTCGTCGTCCGGAGGACTCCCCGGGGGCGGGGGTGGAGCCGTCGCCCGAGTTAGTTATATGCTCACAATGATTACAACAACACAAATAATCATGGAGCGTTCGTCATGCCCGATGCCGCTCGACCGCGGCCCTGGCTCGTGCTCGCCATCTGCTGCATGAGCCTGCTGATCGTCAGCCTCGACAACACCATCCTGAACGTGGCCCTGCCCGCCATCCGGCGCGACCTGGACACCTCGGTGTCCGGACTGCAATGGACGGTCGACGCCTACACCCTGGTACTGGCGAGCCTGCTGATGCTCTCCGGCTCCACCGCCGACCGGATCGGCCGCCGCCGGGTGTTCCGGATCGGGCTGGTGGTGTTCACCGGCGCCTCCCTGCTGTGCAGCCTCGCCCCCGGGCTCGGCTGGCTGATCGCCGCGCGGATGCTGCAGGCGGTCGGCGGCTCGATGCTGAACCCCGTCGCCATGTCGATCATCAGCAACACCTTCACCGACTCCCGGCAGCGCGCCCGCGCGATCGGCGTCTGGAGCGGCGTGGTGGGCATCAGCATGGCCGCCGGGCCGATCATCGGCGGCGCGCTGGTCGAGTCGGCCGGCTGGCGGGCGATCTTCTGGATCAACGTCCCGATCGGCCTGGCCGCACTCTTCCTCACCACCCGCTACGTGCCGGAGTCGCGGGCGGCCCGCACCCGCCGGGTGGACCCGATCGGACAGCTGCTGGTCATCGTGCTGCTCGCCGCCCTCACCTACGCGATCATCGAGTCGCCGGAGCGCGGCTGGACCTCGCCCGTGGTGCTCGGCTGCGCCGCGGCCGCGCCGGCCGCCCTGCTGGGCCTGCTCTGGTACGAACCCCGGCGCACCGACCCGCTGATCGACCTGCGGTTCTTCCGCTCCGCACCGTTCTCCGGTGCCACCGTGATCGCGGTCGCCGCCTTCGCCGGCCTCGGCGGCTTCCTGTTCCTCAGCTCCCTGTACCTCCAGGACGTCCGCGGTCTCGACCCGCTGCACGCCGGGCTGTTCATGCTGCCGATGGCCGTCATGTCGCTGCTCACCGCGCCGCTGTCCGGCCGGATGGTGGCCACCCGGGGGCCGCGCACGCCGCTGCTGCTGGCCGGGACGACGCTCACCGCGAGCGCCGTGCTCCAGGCGGTCGGCTACTCCGAGCACCTGCCGACCGGGCTGCTGGTCGTCGCCTTCCTGCTCTTCGGTACCGGCTTCGGCCTGGTCAACGCGCCCATCACCAACACCGCCGTCTCCGGGATGCCCCGCTCTCAGGCCGGGGTGGCGGCGGCCGTGGCCTCCACCAGCCGGCAGGTCGGCCAGTCCCTGGGCGTCGCGGTGACCGGCGCCCTGATGGCCGGAACCGCCCTGGCGGACCCGGCGGACTTCACCGGGGCCGCGCGGACGGCCTGGTGGATCATCGCCGGCTGCGGGGCGGCCGTGCTGGTCACCGGTACGCTCACTTCCGGCCGCTGGGCCCGGACGACGGCCGAGCGCGTGGCGCGACGGCTCGCCGAGCAGGAGCCGGCCGAGGGAACCGAGGAGACGAAGGAGACGGTGGACGCCTGATGGAGCGCCTTGACACCGGCGGGCACCCCAAGGGGAGCGGGGCCGACGCCGCCATGGCGGCCCGGGTCTGGCAGGGGATGTACGCGCTCGTGCTGGAGCGCGACGACCGCCGCAAGACCGTCGCCGACGCCCTGGGCATGAGCTTCAGTCGGGTCAGGGCGCTGCGCCGGCTCGCCGCCGGCCCGATCACCCTGCGGGAGCTGGCCGAGCGGCTGACCGCCGATCCGCCGTACACCACCGTCATCGTGGACGACCTGGTGCGGCGCGGGCTCGCCGAACGCATCACCAACCCGGCCGACCGGCGCTCCAAGCTGGTCCACCTCACCGAGGAGGGCGAGGCGAAGGCGGCGCTCGCCACCGCGATCCTCACCACGCCGCCGGACGCGCTGCTCGGACTGCCGCCGGAGGACCTGCGCGCGCTCGACCGGGTACTGGCGAAGCTGCTGGACTGAGGCCGCGGTCGGCTCACCGTCTGACCCGGTCGGCGGGAAGCGAGAAGCGGTCAGCCGTGAGCCGTGAGCCGTGAGCCGTGAGCCGTGAGCCGTCAGCCGTGGGCCGTCAGCCGTCCGAGCGCCGGAGCAGGTAGGTGTCCATGATCCAGCCCTTGCGCTCCCGGGCCCGCTCCCGCAGTTCACGGATCCGCGGGGCCGCCTCGGCGAGCGGCCCGGAGTCGAGCACCTCGTCGGGGGTGCCGAGGTAGGCGCCGTAGTGGATCTCCAGCCCCTCGGGGTCGATCTCGGTGAAGGCGGCCCGGCCGTCGAGCATCACCACCACGTCGTCCACCCCCTCGGGGAAGCCCTCGGCCAGGCGGCGGCCGGTGGTGATCTGCACCGGGCGGCCGACCCTGGTCAGCGTGGTGCGGTGCCGGGCGGCGAGCGCGGAGACGCTACTGATGCCCGGGATGACCTGGTACTCGAACGGCGCGCCGCCCCGGGTGGACACGTCGTCCACCACGGCGATGACGCTGTCGTAGAGGGCCGGGTCGCCCCAGACCAGGAACGCGCCGCTCTCGCCCGGGCCGAGGTGCTCGGCGAGCAGCTGTTCGACCAGGTCGGCGCGGCGGACGCGCCAGTCGTCCACGGCGGCCGCGTACGCCGGGGTCGTGCGGTCCCGCTCGGCGTCCGGCACCTCGACCACGCGGTGCCCGGGCCGTCCGTGCTCGGCCAGCATCCGGCGGCGCAGCGCGATCAGGTCCTGCCGTTCCTCGCTCTTGTCGAGGATGAAGAAGACGTCGGTGCGACCGATCGCCTTGACCGCTTGCAGGGTGAGGTGGTCCGGGTCGCCCGCACCGATGCCGATGACGAAGATGTGCCGCATGGGGGACATTCTGCCGTCCGCCCCGGCGTACGGGCCCGGGGGCCGTGCATGGCCGGCCGAAGCGGTGGGCGGTGGCTGTGAGCTGCGCGGATGGACGTAAGCTGGCGAGGCAGCTGGTTCGCCCCGCCCGCCGGGCGGGGTGTCGTCACGAGGGAACCCGGAGGGAGTCCGGGACCGCCCGCGGCGGCGAGCGGCAACGACCGCCGTCCTGCGCGCCGGGCCCGGCAACGGGTCCGGGGAGCGACGACCGGTGGGTGTCCGTCCCGGTTCGGCCGGGAGGGCGCGCCCACGAGTCCGAAGACCTGCCGCTGCCCGCGTGCCGTGGTGGCCCGCGGCCCACCACGACCCCGAGGGCGGGCCGATGGTGCGGGTGGGCCGTATACGGACGGCTGCCCGCTCCTCGGCGTGCCCGAGGTGCGCGACCTCACGAAGGAGAGTTCCGTGCAGCGGAACGCCGACCACGATTCCCACGGCGCCATGACGGGCGGGCCGTCGCTGTGACCAGTCCCGCTGTCCTCTCCCGCACCCCGGCCGACTCGGCGGTCACCCTCGCCCACATCATGAGCGACCACGACACCAACCTCTACGGTTCGGTGCACGGCGGCGTGATGATGAAGCTGATCGACGACGCGGCCGCCGCGGCCGCGGGCCGGCACGCCGGTGTTCCCGCGGTCACCGTCTCCGTCCGGGGGATGTCGTTCCTCGCGCCCGTCCGGGCGGGAGACCTCCTCACCGTCCGAGCCCGGGTCGGCAGCGTCGGGCGGACCTCGATGGACGTGTCGGTGGAGGTGACCTCGGAGCGTTGGAACCTCGCCGGGCCGGTGACCCGGGTGGCGACGGCGGAGCTGGTCTTCGTGGCGATCGACTCGCAGGGGCGGCCCCACCCCGTCCCCGAGCTGGTCCCGGAGGACGGCGGCCCCGACAAGCTGCGCGGACCTTCGGCCGAGTAGCCGTACGCGGCGGCGACGTCCCACGATACGGACGCCTTTCGAGATTTCCGCCTCGACGGCGACCTTCTGCCCCTAAGCTGGCGACGCAGCTGGTTCGCCCCGTCCGCCAGGCGGGGTGTCGTAAGAGGGAACCCGGTGACGCCTTTCAACTGGCCAGTCCGGGACTGCCCCGCAGCGGTGAGTGGGAACGACCGCCGTCATACGCACTGGACCCGGGACGGGTCTGGGAAGCGACGGCCAGTAGGTGTCCGCCCCGGTTTCGGCCGGGTGGGCGTGCCCACGAGTCCGAAGACCTGCCACTGCCCGTGCGCGACCGTTCGCGTGCGGCCATCCGGTGACCTCGTGGGCGGGTCGGCGACCATACCAGGCGGAGCCGTGCACGGGTGCGGGTGTCCGTCCGGTTCGTCATCCCTTCGCGTCCTCGTGCCACCACCGGTGCACTTGAGGATTCAGGCTCGCGAAGGAGAGTCCCTTGACAGCGAAGTCCGCAGCCGCGGCGTCCGTGGCCACCGCGTACGGCTACCCCCGGCAGGGTCGTGACCGTGAACTGAAGAAGGCGATCGAGGGCTACTGGAAGGGCGTGGTCACGGCCGAGGCGCTGCTGTCGACCGCGGCCGACCTGCGCCGGACCAACTGGGCCCAGCTCGCCGAGGCGGGGGTCGGGGAGGTCCCGACCGGTGACTTCTCGTTCTACGACCACGTGCTGGACGCCAGCGTGGCGGTCGGCGCGATCCCGCCGCGGCACCGGGAGGCGGTCGACGCCGACCCGCTGGACGGGTACTTCGCGATGGCGCGCGGCAACCAGGACGTCGCGCCGCTGGAGATGACCAAGTGGTTCGACACCAACTACCACTACCTGGTGCCGGAGTTGGGGCCGGACACGGTGTTCGCCGCGAACCCGGCCAAGGCGGTCGGCGAGTTCGAGGAGGCCCTCGCGCTCGGCCACACCGCCCGTCCGGTGCTGGTCGGTCCGGTGACCTACCTGCTGCTGGCCAAGCCGGCCCCCGGGGTGGCCGAGGACTTCCAGCCGATCACCCTGCTGGACCGGCTGCTGCCGGTCTACGCGGAGCTGCTCGCGGCGCTCGGGGCCGCGGGGGCCGAGTGGGTCCAGCTGGACGAGCCCGCGCTGGTCCAGGACCGGACCCCGGCCGAGCTGAACGCCGCCGCCCGGGCCTACCGCGAGCTCGGCGCCCTCACCGAGCGGCCCAAGCTGCTGATCGCGAGCTACTTCGACCGGCTCGGCGAGGCGCTGCCGGTGCTGGCCAAGGCCCCGGTGGAGGGCCTGGCGCTGGACTTCACCGGTCCGGCCGCCGCCAACCTGGAGGACCTCGCCGCCGTCGGCGGCCTGCCCGGCAAGCGGCTGGTCGCCGGGGTGATCGACGGGCGCAACATCTGGATCAACGACCTGGAGAAGTCGCTGTCCACCCTGGCGACCCTGCTGGGCCTCGCCGGCATCGTCGACGTCGCGCCGTCCTGCTCCCTGCTGCACGTCCCGCTCGACGCCGCCGCCGAACGGGAGTTGGACCCGCAGATCGCCCGCTGGCTGGCCTTCGCCAAGCAGAAGGCCGCCGAGACGGCGCTGCTCGCCCGCGGCCTGCGCGAGGGCACCGGCGCGATCACCGCCGAACTCGCCGCCAACCGAGCCGACCTCGCCTCCCGCGCCAACTCCCCGATCACCCACGACCCGGCGGTGCGCGCCCGGGCCGCCGCCGTCACCGCCGACGACACCCGCCGGGCCCAGGCCTACCCGCAGCGGGCCGAGGCCCAGCGCGCCCGGCTCGGCCTGCCGCTGCTGCCGACCACCACCATCGGATCCTTCCCGCAGACCACCGAACTGCGCACCGCACGCGCCGATCTGACGGCTGGTCGGATCGACGCGAACACCTACCGGGAGCGGATGGAGGCCGAGATCCGCGAGGTCATCGCCTACCAGGAGAAGGCCGGCCTGGACGTCCTGGTGCACGGCGAGCCCGAACGCAACGACATGGTCCAGTACTTCGCCGAGCAGCTCACCGGCTACCTCGCCACCCGGCACGGCTGGGTCCAGTCGTACGGCACCCGGTACGTACGCCCGCCGGTGCTGGCCGGGGACATCTCCCGCCCGCACCCGATGACCACCGACTGGTTCGGCTACGCGCAGAGCCTGACCGACCGCCCGGTCAAGGGCATGCTCACCGGCCCGGTCACCATGCTCGCGTGGTCCTTCGTCCGCGACGACCAGCCGCTCGCCGACACCGCCCGCCAGGTCGCCCTCGCCCTGCGCGACGAGGTCGGCGACCTGGAGGCGGCGGGCGCGGCCGTGGTCCAGGTGGACGAACCGGCCCTGCGCGAGACCCTCCCGCTGCGGGCCGCCGCCCGCCCGGCGTACCTGGACTGGGCCACCGAGGCCTTCCGGCTGGCCACTTCCGGGGTGCGGGCCGACACCCAGATCCACACCCACATGTGCTACGCCGAGTTCGGCGCGATCATGACCGCGATCGACGACCTCGACGCGGACGTCATCTCGCTGGAGGCCACCCGCTCCCACATGGAGGTGGCCGGTGAACTCGCCGAGGCGGGCTACCCGCGCGAGGTGGGCCCCGGCGTCTGGGACATCCACTCGCCGCGCGTCCCCGGCACCGCGGAGGCGGTCTCCCTGCTGCGCGCGGGCCTGGCGGCGATCCCGGCGGAGCGGCTCTGGGTCAACCCGGACTGCGGGTTGAAGACCCGCGGCTGGCCGGAGACCCGGGCCTCGCTGGAGAGCCTGGTCGCCGCCGCCCGGACGCTGCGCGCGGAACTGGCCGGCTGACGGAGGTCGGCTGGCGGGAGCCGGAGCGGGCGCGGTGAGGCCGCCGCGCCCGCCCCGGCGGCTGCGCGTCCTCCAGCGGGCGTTGACGGAGGGTGTACCGGGCGGCGCGGCCGGTGCCGAGCTCGACCGCGAGCGGCGCGCCCAGGGGCAGCCGCTGCCGCACCCGTGGACGGTGCCCGGCTGCCGTGTCCCGGACGCCCGCGGGGCCCGGCCGGCTACCTGGCCGGCCCTGCGGCTCGGGTGATCACGGGGTGACCCAGCCGGCGGTCAGCGTCTGCACGGCCGAGCCGTCGAGGTCCTTGAGCTTCACCCCGGCGAAGGCCCGGGCGGCGTCGGAGGTGAGCAGCCGGAAGGCGGGGCGCTCGGCCTCGAGCAGGCCGAGGATGCGGGTGGCCACGTCCTCGGCCGCCTGTGCGTTGGCGAAGGCGTTGCGGGTGCGCTCCAGGTAGCCGGCCAGGGCCGGCGCGTACGGCCCGGCCTGCTCGGCGGCGTCGTCCGTGAGGCCCACGTTGCTGACGAACTCGCTGGCCACCGCGCCAGGTTCGACCACGCTGACGGACACCCCGGCGGTGGCCGCGACCGGGGCGAGGGACTCCATGAAGCCCTCCACCGCGAACTTGGCAGCGCAGTACGCCTCGTTGAAGGGCTGGCCGACCACGCCGCCGACGCTGGTCACGGTCAGCACCCGGCCCTTGCTCGCCCGCAGCAGGGGCAGGGCGGCCTTGGTGACGTGCAGTACGCCGAAGAAGTTGACCTCCATGACGGCGCGGACGTCGTCGACGCTCTCCTGCTCCAGGGTGCCGATGTGGCCGGCGCCGGCGTTGTTGACCAGGGCGTCCAGCCGGTCGACGCCGGACAGGCAGGCCTCGACCGAGGCCGGGTCGGTGACGTCCAGCGCCCGGACGTCGACGGTGACCCCGGCCTGCTCGGCGGCGGCCAGCAGTGCGCCGGCCTTCGCGGTGTTCCGCATGGTGGCGATCACGTGCCAGCCGCCGCGGGCTGCGGCGACGGCGGTGGTCAGGCCGATGCCGGAGGAGGTGCCGGTGATCAGGACGGTCTTGTTGCTCATCGCGCTGGACTCCATATGCTTATGGTTCATAACCAATATGATCCATAACTATGTGGTCCGATATTTCACTTTGTCAAGCACCTCGATACCCTGGTGGTCATGCCCCACCCATCGGATGACCTCACCCCCGAGATCGTCGGACTCTTCGCGGCCATCAACCGCCGCTACGGCCGGGAGTCCGAGGCGGCCGCGGCGGTCCACGAGCTGACCGCGCTGCAGGCCAAGGCGCTGCTCGCGGCCGAAGCGCCGGTCCCGACCCGCCGGATCGCCGAGAAGCTGCACGCGGAGCCGTCCAACGTGACGGTGATCATCGACCGGCTGGAGTCCCGCGGTCTGGTCGAGCGCAGCGTCGACCCCGCCGACCGCCGCGTGAAGCGGGTCGCCGCCACCGCCGCCGGGCGCGAGGTCGCCGCCGACCTGCGGGCCCGGATGCCCTTCGCCGGAGACCCGCTGGCCCGGCTCGGCGCCGAGCAGCGCGAGTCCCTGCGCGAGCTCCTGCGGCTGGTCCTGGAGGCATGACGGCAGCCCCCCGGGCGGTTGTCCGGGGGGCTGCGGCCCTTCCCTCGGAACTCCTTCGGAATCCCTTCGGAAGTTCTCGGGGGGGGGGTAATTCCCTGCCGGGTGGGGCTACTTCGCGCCGAAGGCCTTCTCGATGTCCTCGACGACCTTCTCCGCCGCGATCGGGCCGGAGCTGCTGCTCCACACCTGGCCGTCGACGCCCATGAGCTGGTTGGTGCCCACCGCCTTGAGGCGGGTGAAGGCCTCCTGCTTGCGGGCGCTCTCCAGGGCCTTCTCGCCGTCGGCGTTGAGGGTGGCGACGAACACCCGGTCGGCGTCGGCCTTGTTGAGGTTCTCCAGGGACAGCGGGTCCGAGTGGGGCTGGGCGCCCAGGTCGTCGGCGATCGGCATGGTGCCGGCGCCGGCCTTCTTCAGCAGGTCGCCGGGCATGTTGGTGGTGTTCATCACGATCGGCCCGTTGGGCATCCAGCGCATCACCACGGCGCTGCCGGTCCTGCCCTCGCCGGCCTTGGCGGCGCGCTTGTCCAGGGCGTCCAGCTTGGCCGTCAGGTCGTCCTTGTGGCCGAGCGCGTCGCCGTACACGGCGAGCACCGAGCGCCAGTCGCCGGCCTTGGGGACGATGGTCGGGGCGACCGCGGAGAGCTTCTCGTACTGGGACTTCTCGATGCCCGAGGAGGCCAGGATGAGGTCGGGCGTGGCCTTGAGGATCGCCTCGATGTTGGGCTCCTTGACCGTGGCCACCAGCGGGATGGCGTCGGCCTTCAGGTAGGCGGGGGCGGTGGTGCCGCCGCGGCTGGAGCTGGTGCCGACCGGGGTGACGCCGAGTGAGAGTGCGGTGTCCAGCGAGGTGTCGTTGAGGGCGACGACCCGCTTGGCCTCGGCCGGGACCTCCACGGCGCCGAAGGCGGTGTCGATGCTGCGCTTGCCGTCCTTCGCGGCGGCGGTGGACGAGGAGCCGGAGTCACCCGCGGAGCCGTCGGACCCGGAGGAGCCGCACGCGGTCAGGCCCAGGGAGAGGGCGCCGACGACGGCCGCGCCGAGCACGGTCTTGGTAAAGCGGGTGCCAAGCATGGGTGTTCTCCGAGCAATGGTAGTTTACGGGCGAACCGTTTTTCTGAGGTTAGCCTAACCGTACGTAAAGCCCTGACGGGGGAGGCCCGGTGTGACAACCCGATCACTCCTGCTGCGCGGACTGCTGCCCGCCGGCGGGATCCTGCTGCTCGCCGTGCTGGCGAGCCTGCTGCTCGGCGCGGGCGATGTGGGGCCGTCACGGGCGTTCGCCACCCTGCTCGGTGACGGCGACTCCGACTCCCGGTTCACCGTGTTCCACCTGCGCGCCCCGCGCACCGCCGTGGCCCTCGCGGTCGGCCTCGCGCTCGGCGTGGCCGGCACCGTGCTCCAGGCCGCCGCCCGCAACCCGCTGGCCGAGCCCGGCCTGCTCGGAGTGAGCACCGGCGCCTCCTTCGCCGTGGTGATCGCGATCGTGCTCGGCGCCGGCGCGGCGAGCGTCGGCCCGTACGTCGCCGTGCTGGGCGCCGCCGCCGGCTGCCTGCTGGCGCTCGGTGCCGCCCGGCTGCGCGGCACCGGCGACGACCCCGTCCGGCTGGTGCTGGCCGGAGCGGCGCTGAGCGGGCTGATGAACGCCGGCTCCTCCGTACTGCTGCTGTCCGACGCCCGGGCCGCGGACGAGATCCGGTTCTGGACCATCGGCTCGGTCGCCGGCCGGGGCACCGACCAACTGCTGGCCGTGCTGCCGGTGCTGCTGCTCGGCCTGGTCCTGGCGCTGCTCTCCGGCCCGGCGCTGACCGCGCTCAGCCTCGGCGACGACGTCGCCACCGGCCTCGGCCACAAGCCCCGCCGGGCCCGCGCCCTCGCGGTGGCAGCCGTCGCCCTGCTGGTCGGCGCCGCCACCGCGATCGCCGGGCCGGTCTCCTTCGTCGGCCTGGTGGTGCCCTTCGCCGCCCGGGCCCTGGTCGGCCCCGACCTGCGCCGACTGCTCGTGGTCTCCGCCCTGCTCGGGCCGGCCGTCGTGCTGCTCGCCGACGTGGCCTCCCGACTGGTCGCCCGCCCGTACGAGATGCCGCTCGGCGTGATGACCGCCCTGTGCGGCGCCCCCGTCCTGGTCGCCGTCGTCCGCTCGCACAGAATGCCCGCGCTGTGACCCCCACCCTGAAAGCCTCGAACCCCGACACCCACTCGGCCGCGCCCCGGCCGTCGACCCCGCCCGGCACCCGGCTGCTCGCCCTGAGCGGCCGCTCGGTGCTCGTCCCGGTCCGGCCGCTGCTCGGCTGCACCGCCCTGCTGCTCGTCGTGGTCGCGGTGACCGCCGTCTGCCTGGCCGTCGGCGAGACGAACCTGAATCCGGTGACCGCCCTGCGCGCCGCCTTCGGCGACGGCACCGCGCGCGACGTGCTGCTGGTGGAGAAGCTGCGGCTGCCCCGCGCCGAGGCGGCCCTGGCCGTCGGCGCCGCCCTCGGCGTCGCGGGCTGCCTGATGCAGACCCTCGCCCAGAACCGGCTGGCCACCCCGGACACCGTCGGTTTCAACGAGGGCGCCACCGCCTTCGCCGTCGCCTCAGTCACCGGCGTCGCCACCCAGCTGCTGCCCTCCGCCGCCGCCCTGGTGGGCGCCGCCACCGCCGCCTCGCTCGCCTTCGCGCTCGGCGGCGGGGCCGGCCGCAACGGTTACCGCTTCCTGGTCGTCGGCCTCGGCATCGGCGCGGTCTTCGGCGCGGTGACCAACCTGATGCTCTCCCGCGCCGCCATCGACGCCGCCAACTCCGCCTACGGCTGGACGGTCGGCACCCTCAACAGCCGGGACGCCGACACCGTCGGCCTCCTCGAACTCGGCCTGCTGGCCTGCCTGCCCGCCGCCGTGCTGCTCGGCCGGCGACTGTCATTGCTGCGCTTCTCCGACGCCGTCGCCACCGGACTGGGCGTCCGGGTGCGCGGCCTGCGGATCGGCGTCCTGGCGGTCGCCGTGGTCTGCGCGGGCCTGGCGGTGGCCGTCGCAGGACCGCTCGGCATGATCGCGCTCGCCGCGCCCGAGGCCGCCCGCCGGATCGCCGGGCCGCGCTGCGTGCCGGTGCTCACCTCGGCCGCCGCCGGCGCCGCCTTCACCCTGCTCGCCGACCTGATCGGCCGCACCGTCCTGTCGCCGCTGGAGGTGCCGGCCGGCCTGGTCACCGCCGTCGTGGGCGGCCCCTACCTGCTCTGGCTGCTGCTCACCACCCGTCCCCGGAGGACCGCATGACCGCCCGCACCGCGACCGCCGCGACCGCCGCCGCCCCGGCCCACCGCCTGGCGACCAGTGCGCTCAGCCTCGGCCACGACCGCACCATCGTGGTCCGCGAGCTGGACCTCGAACTGCCGCGGCAGCAGGTCACCGTCATCGTCGGCCCGAACGGCTGCGGCAAGTCCACCCTGCTCGGCGGCCTCGCCCGGACCATCGCCCCGCGCTCCGGCGCCGTGCTGCTCGACGGCAAGCCGCTGACCTCGCTCTCCACCCGGGCGATCGCCCGGATCATCGGCCTGCTGCCGCAGTCCGCCACCGCCCCGGACGGGCTGACCGTCCGTGACCTGGTCCGCTACGGCCGCCAGCCGCACCAGGGCCTGCTGCGGCAGTGGTCCGCCGCCGACGCCGAGGCGGTCGAGCACGCGCTCACCGCCGCCGACCTGCACGAGCTGGCCGACCGCCCGCTGGACACCCTCTCCGGCGGCCAGCGCCAGCGCGCCTGGATCGCCATGGCCGTCGCCCAGGACACCGACATCCTGATGCTGGACGAACCCACCTCGGCGCTGGACATGGGCCACGCCCTGGAGGTGCTGGAGATGGTGCGCGGCCTGACCGCGCGCGGCCGCACCATCGTCCTCGTCCTGCACGACCTCAGTACCGCCTGCCGCTACGCCGACCACATGGTGGCCATGCGGGACGGGAAGGTCGCCGCCCAGGGTGCGCCGCGCGACATCGTCACCCCGGAGCTGGTGCGCGAGCTGTACGGGGTGGAGAGCGCGATCCTCACCGACCCGGTCCACGGCACCCCGGTCGTCTGCCCCGTCGGCCTCGCCCCCCGGACCCGCTGACCTCCCGGGCGGCGCACCCGCAGCGCCCTCAGCCGTACGGGACGACCGCGACCGGGCAGTGCACGTGGTGGATCGCGGCGTGCGCGACCGGGCCGATGTGGTGGTGGCGCAGCGGCAGGTGCCGGACCCTGCGGCCGACCACCAGCAGCCGGGACGACGCGGCGGCGTCCACCAGGTCCACGGCGGGCTTGCCCCGGATCAGCTCGGTGGTCACCTCGACCTCCGGGTGGTGGGCCCGCCAGGGCGCCAGGGCCCGCGCCAGCCCGCTGTCCTCGGCCGCGGACGTCTCGCGCTCCAGCCCGCCGATCGCCCCGTAGGACATGTACTCGCTGCCGGCCGGCGGGGACCAGACGTGCACCACGCGCAGCGGCGCCGAGCGGAGCGCGGCGGCCTCGAAGGCGAAGGCCAGCACCGGCTCCGCCGGGCGCCCGAGGTCCAGGCCGAGCGTCACCTCGCCCTCCGGCTCGTCCGCGTCGGAGCGGACCAGCACCACCGGGCAGGCCGCCCGCCGCAGCACCTCCTGGCTCACCGAGCCGACCAGGAACCCGCGCAGGGTGCTCAGGCCGCGCGAGCCGAGCACCAGCACGGCGGCGCTCCGCCCGGCGGCCTCCAGCGCCTCCACGGGATCGCCGGCCACGGAGGAGGCGGCGACCTCCACCTCGGGCGCGAGGGAGCGCAACTCGCCCTCGTGTTCGGCGAGTTGCGCCAGTGCTTGGTGGTCGCCGCGTTCGCTGCCGGGAGCGAGGTGCTTCGGGCGGGGCCAGGCCTGGAGGACGTCCAGGCGCAGGCCGCGGCGCTGCGCCTCGCGGGCGGCCCACACGGCGGCGGCCTGGCTCTCGGGTGAGCCGTCGAATCCGACGACGACGGGTCCGGTCACGGCGTGCTCCTCGGTTCCGGTGCGGCCGGAGGTCTCTGCGTGTGCGCCCAGTATCCGCGCGGGCCCCGACCGGCGCCTCCCGGAGGCCCGGCCCCCGGTTCGGCCGTCCGGCTGGTCGGCGGGCGGGCGGCGCGGCACAGCCCGGGCCGGGCGGGGGAGCCCGGCTAGGGTCTCCCGGACCGGTCCGTCCCACTCCGGGAGAACGATGCCGAGGGTCCCCCGTCTCCGCTCGCGGTGGGCGAGCGCCGCCGCCGGACTGGCCGTGCTCGCCTCCGCCCTGGTCGGCTGCGGGGGTGGCGGGGGCGGCGGCCCGGTCACCCTGAACTGGTACAACTTCCCGGACGACTCGGGTGCCCTCCAGCAGGCCGCCGACCGTTGCGGGCAGCGGTCCGGCGGCCGCTACACGATCCGCTACAACAAGCTGCCGCGCGGCGCCGACGGCCAGCGCCAGCAGCTGGTGCGCCGGATGGCGGCGCACGACACCGAGGTCGACATCCTCGGCCTGGACGTCACCTGGCCCGCCGAGTTCGCCGAGGCCGGCTGGATCCGCGAGTGGACCGGGGCGATGCGCGAACAGGCCACCGCCGACACCCTCGCCGCGGCGGTGCGCACCGCGACCTGGCGGGACCGGCTGTACGCGGTGCCGTACAACTCCAACACCCAGCTGCTCTGGTACCGCGACGACCTGGTGCCGACCCCGCCCGACACCTGGGCGCAGATGCTCTCCCGGGCGCGGGAGCTGGCCGACGAGGGCAAGCCGCACTTCGTGGAGATCCAGGGCGCCCAGTACGAGGGGCTGACGGTCTGGTTCAACACGCTGGTCACCAGCGCGGGCGGCACCATCCTCACCCCCGACGCGCAGGCGCCCTCGCTCGGGGAGCCGGCCGTCACGGCCGCCGGGGTGATGCGCGACCTGGCGACGTCGGTGGCCGCCGACCCCTCGCTGCCGAACCAGATGGAGGACCAGAACCGGCTCGCGATGGAGTCCGGCACGGCCGCCTTCGAACTCAACTACCCCTTCGTCTACCCCTCGATGAAGGCCAACCGGCCGGAGCTGTTCCCGCACTTCCGCTGGGCCCCGTACCCCGCGGTGAGCGCCGACCGCCCCGCCACCGTGACCATCGGCGGGATCGACCTGGCGGTGGGCGCCTACAGCCGGCACCCGGACCTCGCCGCCGAGGCCACCCTCTGCCTGCGCGACCGGGACAACCAGCTCACCAACGCGCTGAAGGGCGGCCTGCCGCCCTCGCTGCGCAGCCTGTACGAGACGGCCGAACTCACCGCCAGCTACCCGTTCGCCGCCGACGTGCTGGCCGCCCTCGACTCAGCCAGCGTGCGGCCGCAGACCCCGGCCTACCAGAACGTCTCCATCGCCGTCTCGCACACCCTCTCCCCGCCCGCCGGCATCCATCCGGAGAAGGACGTGGCCGACCTCCGCGGGCAGATCCAGGACGCCCTCGGCTCGAAGGGGCTGATCCCGTGACACCGTCCACCGAGGCCGCCGCCGCGGCCGTACCGCGACCGGCCGGGCCCTCGCTCGGCGCCCGCCAGGAGCGCCGGCTGGGCTGGCTGCTGTGCGCCCCCGCGGTGATCGTGATGCTCGCCGTCACCGCCTACCCGATCGGCTACGCCGTCTACCTGTCCCTGCAGCGCTACGACCTGCGCTTCCCCGAGCAGGCGCACTGGGTCGGGCTCGCCAACTACGGCGCGGTGCTGGCCTCGCCGTACTGGTGGCAGGCGCTCGGCGTCACGGTGCTGATCACCGTGGTGTCGGTGGCCGTGGAGCTGGCGCTCGGCCTGGCGCTCGCGCTGGTGATGCACCGGACGCTCTTCGGGCGCGGCACGGTGCGCACCGCGGTGCTGGTGCCGTACGGGATCGTCACCGTGGTGGCGGCCTACTCCTGGCAGTACGCCTGGACCCCGGGCACCGGCTACCTGGCCGCCCTGCTGCCGGAGGGCAGTGCGCCGCTGACGGAGCGGTGGCCGGCCGTCGGTCTGATCATCCTCGCGGAGGTGTGGAAGACCACCCCGTTCATGGCGCTGCTGCTGCTCGCCGGCCTGGCCCTCGTGCCGGACGAGACGGTCCGGGCGGCGATGGTGGACGGCGCGGGCTTCGGGCAGCGGCTGCGGCTGGTGATCCTGCCGCTGATGAAGCCGGCGATCCTGGTCGCGCTGCTCTTCCGCACCCTGGACGCCTTCCGGATCTTCGACAACATCTACGTGCTGACCGGCGGCTCCAACGGCACCGGCTCGGTGTCGATCCTCGGCTACGACAACCTGTTCACCGCGCTCAACCTGGGCATCGGCTCGGCGATCTCGGTGCTGATCTTCGTCTGCGTGGCGCTGATCGCCGTGGTCTTCGTCAAGCTGTTCGGCACGGCGACGCCGGGCGCGGAACCGGAGCACCGATGAGCGGCCGGCACAACCGGACGCTGACCGGCTGGGGCGTCGCCAACCTGGTGGTCGTGCTCTACGCGCTCTTCCCGGTGTGGTGGATCGTGGCGCTCTCCTTCAAGGACCCGAGCACCCTCTCCGACGGCGCGTTCGTGCCCCGGAAGTGGACCCTCGCCAACTACCGCGGCATCTTCGAGACTTCGGAGTTCACCCGGGCCCTGGTCAACTCGATCGGCATCGCGGTGACCGCCACCGCCATCGCCGTCGTGCTGGGCACCATGGCCGCGTACGCGGTGGCCCGGCTGCGCTTCCCCGGCAAGCGGCTGCTGATCGGGGTGTCCCTGCTGATCGCGATGTTCCCGCCGATCTCGCTGGTCTCGCCGCTGTTCGACATCGAGCGGGCACTCGGCCTGTTCGACACCTGGGCCGGGCTGATCATCCCGTACATGACCTTCTCGCTGCCGCTGGCGATCTACACGCTCTCGGCGTTCTTCCGGGAGATCCCCTGGGACCTGGAGAAGGCGGCCAAGGTGGACGGCGCCACGCCCTGGCAGGCGTTCCGGCTGGTCATCGCGCCGCTGGCGGCGCCGGGGGTGTTCACCACCGGCATCCTGGTCTTCATCTTCTGCTGGAACGACTTCCTGTTCGCGATCTCGCTGACCTCCACCACCTCGGCCCGGACGGTCCCGGCGGCCATCGCCTTCTTCACCGGGAGCTCCCAGTTCGAGCAGCCGACCGGCTCGATCGCGGCCGCCGCCGTGATCATCACGATCCCGATCGTGGTCTTCGTGCTGCTGTTCCAGCGCCGCATCGTCGCCGGGCTCACCGCCGGCGCAGTCAAAGGCTGAACCCGAGTCGAACCCCCGAGTCGGACCCGAGTGGACGGGCCGCCCCACCCGGCGGACCAGGAAGGCGGATCGTGGCCGAGATCGTCCTCGACGGCATCACCAAGCGCTACCCCGACGGCGCCCTCGCCGTCCGCGACATCGACCTCACCATCGCCGACGGCGAGTTCGTGATCCTGGTCGGGCCGTCCGGCTGCGGCAAGTCCACCACCCTCAACATGATCGCCGGGCTGGAGGACATCACCGAGGGCACCCTGCGGATCGCCGGGGAGGTGGTCAACGACCGCGCGCCCAAGGACCGCGACATCGCGATGGTCTTCCAGAGCTACGCCCTCTACCCGCACATGAGCGTGCGCGACAACATGGGCTTCGCGCTGCGGCTGGCCAAGGTCGACAGGGCGACCATCGCCGCCAAGGTCGAGGAGGCCGCCCGCATCCTGGACCTCACCCGGCACCTGGACCGCAAACCCGCCAACCTCTCCGGCGGGCAGCGCCAGCGGGTCGCGATGGGCCGGGCGATCGTCCGCGACCCCAAGGTCTTCCTGATGGACGAGCCGCTGTCCAACCTGGACGCCAAGCTCCGGGTGCAGATGCGCACCCAGATCGCCGCGCTCCAGCGCCGTCTGGGCACCACCACCGTCTACGTCACCCACGACCAGGTCGAGGCGATGACGCTCGGCGACCGGGTGGTGGTGATGCGCGCCGGTGTCGTCCAGCAGGTCGGCTCCCCGCAGCAGTTGTACGACGAACCGGTGAACCTCTTCGTCGCCGGGTTCATCGGCTCGCCCGGCATGAACTTCCTCGGCGCCGCGCTGCGGCAGGACGCCGGGCGCGCCTCGCTGCGGACGTCGTTGGGCGACCTTCCGCTGGACGACCGCACCCGGCGCGCCCTGGAGCGCGCGGACGCGCCGCGCGACCTGATCGTCGGCATCCGCCCCGAGGACTTCGAGGACGCCGCCCTGGCCGAGGGGCACCCCGGCGGGGTCACCGTCACGGTGACGGTGGAGGTCCGGGAGTCGGTCGGCTCGGACGTCTACGTCCACTTCGCGGAGGAGGGCGGACCGGCGGTGACCGAGGAACTCGCCGAGCTCGCCGCCGACTCGGGCCGGGCGGACACCGGCATGCTGGAGCACCGGGTGGTCGCCCGGCTGAACACCGCCACCCGGGCCGCCGAGGGCAGCCCGCTGGAGCTGTGGGTGGACACCGCGCGCATCCACGTCTTCGACCCCCGCAGCGGGGCCAACCTGACCCATCCGGAGCATGCGTAGCCGGGTACTGCGGAAGGCCCAACCCCTCGTGGGTGAGCGGTGTGCCTGACCGGGGTCCCGCGGAAGCCGACCTAGATTGCCCGGCTATGAGAGAAGATGTCCGAATCAGCCGCCGATCGGCGCTCAAGGCCGTTCCCGCAGCCGCCGTCCTCGCGGCGGCCTCCGACGGGATCCTCGCCCGGCCCGCCGCGGCGGCGAGTTCCTTCCCGCAGCCGGTCGTACGGCGCCCGGCCTCCGGCCCGCAGAGGGTGATCCTCGACCAGACCCTCGACGTACGGTTCACCGCCACCCCCGTCCCGGGCTACGGGACGGTCACCACGCGCACCTACAACGGGACCATCCCGGGGCCGACCCTGCGGGTGCGCGGCGGGGACACGCTCTGGCTGGCCCAGATCAACGGCCTGCCGCCGAACCCGCCCGAGCCGTCGAGCCCGTCACGCCACGGCGGCCACAACCGGCCGCACCGGCCGAACAGCTTCAACCTGCACACCCACGGCCTGCACGTCTCGCCGTCCGGCAACGCCGACAACATCCTGCGCGAGTTCCCGCCGCGCACCGCCGAGGAGGCCGCGGCCGGAGCCGCGGAGCCGCGCTACCTGACCACCGTCGAGATCCCGCGCGACCACCCGGCCGGGACCTACTGGTACCACCCGCACGTGCACGGGGCCACCGCCGAGCAGATCGCCGGAGGGATGGCCGGGGTCATCATCGTCGAGGGCGACGTCGACGAGGTGCCGCAGATCAAGGCCGCCGCCGACCTCGTCGTCTGCGTCAACGAACTCCGGGTCAAGGACGGAAAGGTGCCCGCGTTCACCTCCGGCGACGCCCTGGCCGCCGTCCCACCCACCTTCACCGTCAACGGCGCGGTCAACCCCACCCTCGCGCTGCGCCCCGGCGAGGTGCAGCGCTGGCGCCTGGTCGCGGCCACCGCGTTCACCACCCTCTCGCTCCAGGTCATCGGCGAGGAAGGGAAGTTGACGATGCATCAGATCGCCATGGACGGGATCACCTTCCCCGCGCCGGTCGCCACCGAGGCGGTGACCCTGGCCGTGGGCAACCGCGCCGACGTGCTGGTCCGGGGCGGGGAACCGGGGACGTACGAACTGCGGGCCAAGGGCGTACCCGTCCCGCTGATGACGATCGAGGTGGCGGGAGCGGCCGTCCGGCCGCCCATGGCGCTGCCCTCCTCGCTGCCGCAGGGCAGACCGTTCCTCGACGAGAAGGACATCGCCAACCCCGGCGCCGACCGCACCGTGGTCTTCCACGTCGACCCCGGGGTCTTCGCCAAGCCCTTCCCCAACGCCTACCGCATCCTCGGCAGCCACCCCACCCCGGCCGCCGACCCCGCGGGCGACCTCACCCGCGACCCCGACTACGGCCTGTTCGACCCCGAGTACGTCAACCACACCCTGGAACTCGGCACCGTCGAGCGGTGGACCCTGCGCACCGACGACAGCTTGCCGGTCGTCCACCACCCCTTCCACCTGCACACCAACCACGTCCTCGTCACCCACCGCAACGGCGTCCGGCTCGACCCGCCGGTCTGGCAGGACACCGTCGACCTGGCCGGCGGCAAGCCGGGCGACACCGTCACCCTCCTCGTCAGGTACGAGGACTTCACCGGCCGCACCGTCCTGCACTGCCACCAGCTCCAACACGAGGACCTCGGCATGATGCAGCTGATCGACTACGTCCAGCCGCAGCGGCCCCGCGGGCCGCGGCGGCAGGGCGGGCGGAACAGGAAAACGGCCGGAACAGGAGTTCGGACCCGCATCCCGGGGTAGAACCCGTCATGCAGCGGCCGTGACCGTTCCGGCTGCTCCGGCACCGTTGGCGGTGCCACCGGGACCGCGCTTGAAGAAGCCGGGCACAGGTCCTGGGGGAAGAGGCCCGGGGCGCACGAGGTGTGGCTCCAGCACGCGTCGCCGGGCGTTCACCCCGATGCCCAGGAGCGATCACGTGTCCATCCACCTGGAAACCACCGACCTGGAAACCACCGACCTCGAAACCACCGACCTCGAAACCACCGACCGGGAAGCCGCTGACAGGGAAGCCGTGCCCGCGGGCCTGCCGCCCGACCTGCCGCGACGACCGACGGCGGCCGCACTGCGCCGCATGGGGAAGTCCGAGGCCAGGGAGCTGAGCGACGCCCTGTTCGAGCGGCTGGCCGGGCTGGCCCGGGAGAGCCACGCCTACAGCTACGTCCGCGGCACGATCATCGAACTGAACATGCCGCTGGTGCGCTTCATCGCGGCCCGTTTCCGGCACCGCGCCGAGGAGATGGAGGACATCCTCCAGGTCGGCACGATCGGTCTGATCAAGGCCGTCGACGGCTACGACCCGCGGCGCGGCGTCGAGTTCGTCACCTACGCCATCCCCACCATCGCGGGCGAGATCAAGCGGTTCTTCCGCGACACCTCCTGGCCGGTGCGGGTCCCGCGCGGCATGCAGGAGCTCTACCTCTCCGTCGCCCGCGGCTCCGACCGCCTCGAGCAGGAACTCGGCCGCCTCCCGCAGCCCGGGGAGATCGCCGAGGACCTCCACCTCACCGTCGAACAGGCCACCGAGGGCCTCATGGCGGGCCGGGTCTACCGCCCCGACTCCCTCGACGCGCTGCGCGACCAGGACGCCGACCAGACCGGCAGTGCCCTGCTGGACCACCTCGGCGGGTGCGACCCCGGCATCGAACTCGTCGACTTCCGCATCGCCGTGCGGCCGCTGCTGGCCCGACTGCCCGAACGCGAGCAGACCGTCCTGAAGCTGCGGTTCTGGGACGGCTGGACACAGTCCCGGATCGCCGAGCGGATCGGGGTCTCCCAGATGCACGTCTCGCGGCTGCTCAGCGCCACGCTGGCCTGGCTGCGGGAGGAGCTGGAGGACCGCGGCGCCCCCGGCTGGGCCGACGAGCCCGCGTGCGGGTGAGGGAGTGGGAGGCCCGGGGCACGGGTGGTTAGCCTGGGAGGGGAGCCCGGGCGGGGGCGGAGGCCGGGCCGAGCAACGAGGACGGTCCGTGATGAAGGACTTTCCGGTCGCCAACGGCTGGACGGTGGTGCCGCTCAGCGGGGACCTCGACGACTTCTCCGCCCGCGAGGTGCGGCACCTGTTCGACGCGCTCGCGGACACGGGCGCCACCCGCGTGGTCGTGGACCTCACGGCCGTCGGTTTCCTCGACTCCACCGGCCTCAACGTCCTGATCGGCGCCGCCCGGCGGGTGCGCGGCGAGCAGGGCACGCTGCGGCTGGCCGGGGCGGTACCGAGGGTGCGGGACCTCGTGGAGCTGAGCGGCGTCGCCACGGTGCTGCCGCTCTACCCGGACGTGGCGGCGGCCTGTGCGTGAGGACCGGAACCCCGCGGAACCCGCCCTGACCGACGAGGCGGCGGTGCTGCGGGAGGCCGTCGACCGGCTGCGCGCCGAGGCCGAGGGATTGCGGCGCGCGATGCGCACCAGGGGCGTCATCGAGCAGGCCAAGGGCATGCTCGCGGAGCGGCTGGAGTGCACGCCGGAGGAGGCCTTCGGGCACCTCGTCCAGCTCTCGCAGGACACCAACCGCCGGCTCGCGGACATCGCCGCCGGCCTGGTCGGCCTCGCCGCCCCGCTCACGGGGACGGCGGCGCTCACCGGCGCGGACACGGCGGCGGAGCCCGGCTCCGCGCCTGGGCTCCCGGTTCCCGCGCCCGTCCCCGTACTCGCGCCCGTGCCCGGGCCGCCGAAGGCCGCCCCGGCCGCCGCGGCGCCCGGCCTGGCCGCGCGCTACCACCTGGCGGCCTCGGCCCTGGCCAGCGCGGAGACGCCCGAGGAACTGGCCCGACTGCTGCACCAGGTGGCCCTGGCCCCGGTCGGCGTCGTCGCCGTGGTGCTGGGCCGACTGGAGCCGGACGGCGCGCTGCTCCTGGTCGGCAGCCACGGCGTGGCGCCCCGCCGGGTCAGCCAGTGGCAGCGCATCCCGCCGGAGACCGGGGTGCCGCTGGTGGCCGCCGCCCACGGCGGCAGCCTGGTCTGGGAGTTCGAGCGCAGCCACGGCGGCCGGTCGCCGGGCAGCGGACGGATCGTCCCCGGCCGCAGCGCGTGCGCCGTACCGCTGCGCCGCGGCGAGCGGATCGTCGGGGCGATGAGCCTCGGCTGGGACGTGCCGGCCGTGCGGGCCCGCGCGGCGACCAGGTACGTCGACGCGCTGTCCGCGCTCGTCGCGGGGCACCTGCTGCGGTTCGAGGCCACCGACGAGGACGAGCCGCCGGCGGCGGTGCCCGGCGGCGAGCACTGGGTCCGCGCCGTGCTGGACGCCGTGTTCGACCCCGTCCTGGTGCTCTCGGCCGTCCGCGGGACCACCCCCGGCGGTGCGATCACCGACCTGCGGGTCCGGTACGCCAACGCCGCCGCCGGCCTCGGCGCGGCGGCAGGCCGGCGCCTGAGCGAACTCCACCCCGGACTGGTCACGACCGGGCACTTCGCGCGGATCCTGGAGGCCGCGACGACCGGCGCCGGGTACGAGGGGCGGGCGGAGGACTTCACCGGTGCCGGACCGGACCGGACGCTGGTCCTGCGGGCGGAGCCGTTCCTCGACGGCGTGCTGCTCACCTGGCGCCCCGGGAACGGCGCCGAGCGCGCGGCCCGGCTGCACCGGGCGCAGCGGCTGGCCGGACTGGGCAGCTTCGAGTGGGCGCCCGGATCGCCGCCGGAGCTGTCCGCGCAGGCCCTGTGGCTGCTCGGCCTCGACCCCGACCGCACCGAGCCGGTCGCGCCGACCGAGCTGGTGGCCCGCGTGCACCCCGCCGACCGACCGGCCGCCCGGCTGTTCCTGCGCCGGCTGCTGGCCGGGCGGCGGACCGCGGCCCTGGAGTTCGACACCGAGCGGCCCGGCGAGGCGCCGCGCACCCTGCGGGTCACCGCGGAGGCGGCCGGGGACCCGGACACCGGCCGCCCTCGGGTGATCCGGGGCGTGCTGCAGGACGTCAGCCGGTGGCACCGCACCGAGCGGGCCCTGGCGGACGCCCGGGCCCGGCTCGCCGAGCAGCGCCGCCGGGCCGGGGCCGAGCACCGGACCGTCCGGGCCCTGCAGAACGCCCTGGTGGCCGGGCCCCACGAGCCCGAGCCCGACGCCGCCGTCCTCGACCACGCCGCCCGCTACCTGCCCGCCGGGGACCGCCCCAGGGTCGGCGGCGACTGGTACGACCTGGCCGCCCTCGCCGACGGCCGGGTCCTGCTCGCCGTCGGCGACGTCAGCGGCCACGGCCTGGCCGCCGCCGTCGGCATGACGGAACTCCGGCACGCGCTGCACGGCCTCTGCTACACCGGCCAGGGGCCCGCGGAGATGCTCGGGCGGCTCAACACGATGCTCTGCCACCAGGGCGGCAGCCGGATCGCCAGCGTGCTGTGCGGCCTGCTCGACCCGGAGGCGGGGACGCTCACCTGGACCGCGGCCGGGCACTCGCCGCCGGCCGTGCTGCGGGGGACGACCGCCGTCCTCGCCGAGGGCCCCACCGGGACCGTCCTCGGGGCCCTGCCGGAGACCCGCTGCCGCGACACCGTACTGCCGCTGCGGGCGGCCGAGGACACCGTGCTGTTCTGGACCGACGGCCTGCTGAACCGCCGGGACGACGGCACCATCCGCCCGGACCGGCTGCTGCGCGCGGCCGAGGAGTGCGGCGCCCGCGACCTGGCGGACTGCCTGGACCACATCGCCGCCCGCCTCGGCGGCCCCAACCCGGACGACGACAGCTGCCTGCTGGCCGTCCGGCTGCGGCGGCGCCCGGGGCGTCAGCGACCGCGCGTCCGGGGGGAGCGTGTTGCCGGGGCGGTCTGAAGTCGGGTGCCATCGACGGGAGTCGGAGTTGTCGGCGCGGCCCTCGGGCGCCGGGGGAGCCGGGCGTCCAGGCGCCCGGAGAGCACCCGGGTCTCCAGGGCCTGGCCGGGGCGCGGTGGCCGGGCCGTGCACCATCCGCCGTCCCGGAGCCGGAACGTGCTGCCGGGCCAGGGGCAGCGCGGGCAGCCCTCCAGCAGGGGCAGCGGCACGCCGGTGGTGTTGCGGAGGGCGTGCGCCAGGCCGGTGCGTCCAGCGACCGGCGCAGCCGGCGCGACCACCGGTGGGTGGGCGGGGGAGTGGTGTCCGCACCGGGGCGGCCGGCCGGGTACGGGCCCGTCGGACCCGGGCGCCGGAGTGTGTCCGGGGCCGATCGGGGTAGGCGCGCAAGGGGTGGTCGGACGCCCGGTTGGCGGGGGTGGCCGGATGCCGGTGGCGTCCGGTGCCGGGGCGGCCGAGCGCCGCCGGGGGGCGGGGCGCCGTCGAGCTGTCGTCGGGGTGCCGTCCGGCTGACGTCGGGCGGCCGTCCGGTCGTGAACACCTATACTGCGATGATCACGTCGCGGCACGGACGGCGTGGCCCCCCGGACAGCCGACCGCCGTACGACGGTGGCAGGACGACGGAAGAACGAACGGAAGAACGAGGCGCGGAGATGGCCGATCTGACGCGCATCGCGCAGATCGTGGCCGAGGCCGTCAACGGCCCGGGCCTCCCCTCCCTGCCCGAGCGGCTCTGCGTCGCCTGCGTCGAGGCGCTGGCCGCCGACGCCGCGGCGATCACCCTGATGGCCGACCCCGGGCACCGGGCCGGGGTCTGGGCCAGCGACGACCGGGCGCGGCGGATCGAGGAGCGGCAGTTCGGTCTCGGGGAGGGCCCGAGCGTGGACGCTTTCCGCACCCGGAGCCCGGTCGCCGTCGCCGACCTGCTGTCGCCCGAGGAGGTGCGCTGGCCGGTCCTCACCGTCGACCTGGCCGCCGGCCTGGGGACACCGGCCGGCCCCGCCGGCCCGACGCTGCGCAGCGCCTACGCCTCACCGCTCCACCTCGGCACGTCCGGGATCGGCGTCCTCAGCCTCTACGGCGCGCGGCCGGGCGTCCCGGAACGGACGCGGGCAGCCGACATCCAGGTCGCCGCGACCAGCGTGACCCTCGCGATCGTCGGCTCCTTCCTGGCCCCGTCCGGAGCACTGCCGCAACAGCCGTGGCTGGACGAGTCGCCGCTCAACGGCGTCGAGGTGGACCAGGCGGTCGGCATGATCATGGTGCAGCTGGGCGTGCCCGCCGCGGAGGCACTCGACCGGCTGCGGGCCCACGCCTTCGCGCGCGGCCGGGAGATCGACGAGGTCGCGCACGACTTGGTGGAGCGGCGACTGCGGTTCACGGAGGAGGACCGATGACGGATGACCGACGCCGGACCTCCGGCGTAGCCTTGCCAGGAGGGGAGATGGAGGCCGCCATGACGCGCGAGGCCCGGGTGAACGAGGCGTTCGCCGGGCTCACCGGCACGCTCGTCGGCCCGGGTTACGACACCGTCGAGTTCCTGCACCGGCTCACCGAGGTCTGCACGGCGCTCAGCGGGACGGCCGGGGCTGGGCTGGTCGTCGCGGACCGGCACGGGGAACTGCGGGACGTCGCGTACTCCAGCGACCTGGTCCGGCGCCTGGAGAGCCTCCAGATCGCCACCGGCGAAGGCCCCTGCCTGGACTGCCAGCGGACCGGCGAGCAGGTCGTGGAGCACGACCTCGACCTGGCCCGGGCACGGTGGCCCAGGTTCGCCCCGAAGGCCGTCGCACTCGGCTTCCGCTCCGTGCGCGCGGTGCCGCTGCGCCTGGACGGCCGGGTCATGGGCACCCTCAACGTGTTCGACGTCCGGACCGGTGCCGGGCCCGACCACGAGGGGCCGGACGTCGTCCAGCCGCTCGCGGACCTGGCGGTCATCGCCCTGCTCCAGCGCCGGTACGGACGGGAACGGACGGCCGCGGAGGAGATCAGCGGCGCGCTCGCGGACCGCACCGCCATCGAGCGGGCGAAGGGCGTGCTCGCGGAAGCCGGCGGACTCGACATGGACGCCGCCTTCGAGGCGCTCCGCTCCCACGCCCGCCGCAGCGGCGGCGGGGTGGCCGACGCGGCCCGCGCGCTGGTCGAGGGCCGGCTGGACCCGGCCGGGCTGCTGACGGGCTGACGGCCGTGACCCTGGCGGCCGTGACTCCGGCGGGTGGGCAGACCGCTCGGGGCCGGCCCGTGCGGGCGCCTCGCCCGGCGACGTGGTTTCGCAGCGTGATCGGCGCATACTTTCCGTAAACAAACGGAGGTGCTCATGCCCATGGTGGATGTCGCTGCCCTCGGCCGACTGGTCGCGGAGTACGAGGCCCTGTCCTTGTCGGGCTCGCCGGAGGCCGGTCAACGACTGCGCGACGTCTGCTACACGATCGGCATCTACACGGGGGAGGCCGACGCGGACCGGGCCGTCACCAGGGCCCGCATCCTGCTGGACCGTCAAGGCCCGGCCGGCCCCGGCGGAGCGGCCGCCGGCGCCCCGGCGACCGAGTGGGCCCGCGCGGCGCTGCTGACCGAACTCGGCGAACTCGCGGCCCGCGAACGGGCGCGGTCCGGGCCCGTCCCGAGCCTGCACGACGTGGTGCAGCTGACCGGCGTCACCGTCCCGGACTGCGTGGGCGCCGCCGTGAGCACCTGGCACGACGACGGCTCGGTCGAGACCTTCGCGGCGACACCGTCGTACCTGCTGGCCCTCGAACGCGCCCAGGGCGGGGCGGAGGCGGGCCCGCTGCCCCGGCTCCGCCGCCAGGGCGAGGGACAGGTCGTGGTCCGGCTGGACCCGGGCCGGCCGGACCGGTTCGCCGACCGGGCCCGGCGCTGCGGTGTACGGGCCGTGGCCGGCGCCCACCTGCGCACCCACCCGCACGGCTGCACCGTGTTCAGCGCCTACCTGCGCACACCCGTCGAGCCCGGCACGCCCGCCCTCGGGCTGGTGGAGGTGCTCGCCCTTCAGGCGTCGGCCGCACTCGACCGCTTCGCGCTGTCCAGGGCGGTGGCCGACCTGCTGGACCGCCGGCACGCCACCGGCCTGGCCATCGGCATCACCGCCGAGAGGTTCGACGTGACCCCGCACACCGCGCTGAGCCTGCTGGTCCGGGCCGCCCAACGGCTCGGCACGGACCTCGAGTCGGTGGCCCGGCACCTCGCCGAGGGCGAGCGGCCGTCTTCCGTGTCTTCCGCGTCGGCCGGGTCTTCGGCGGTGCTTTCGTCGGTGCCGCCTCCGGTGCTTTCGTCGGTGCCGTCGTCGGTGCTTTCGCCGGCGCCGTCGTCGGTGCCGCCCGGCGGGTGGAGCGGCTCGTAGCGGGGCCGGGAGGGCGCCGACCCCACCGTCCGAGGAGGACCTGATGAACAGAGTGAAGGAGTCCGTGGACGTGGCCGTGCCCCTGCATGCCGCCTACCACCAGTGGACGCTGTTCGAGGAGTTCCCGCGCTTCATGGAGGGCGTCGACTCGGTGACCCGGCTGGACGGCCGCCACAACCACTGGCGCACCAGCCTCGGCGGCGTCACCCGCGAGTTCGACACCGAGACCGTCGACCAGGAGCCCGACGAACGGATCGCCTGGCGGACCACCGACGGCGAGGTGGACCAGGAGGACGTGGTGACCTTCCAGCGGCTCGACCCGGGCCACACCCGGGTCGCCATGGCCGTCGACCTCCGGCCCCAGGGCGCGGCGCGGGCGGCCGCCGGCGCCACGGGCACGGTCGGCCACCGGGTGAAGGCGGACCTGAGACGGTTCAAGGAGTTCATCGAGGAACGCGCCCGGGAGGAGGGCGACCGGCGGGGGCGGCCCGACCCGGACTGAGCCCGCCGCCGGCCGGTTCCACCTCCTCCCGCGACGCCGCGACCCGGCTACCGGCCGTCGGGGGGCGGGATCCGGTCAACTCGGCGGCGCGGAGGGTGGAGTTCACCGGGATCGCGGGCGCGTCGGGCGCGGTTGCTCCTAGGCTCGCCCGAACACCGTGGGGTGAGGGGGGTGCCATGGCCCGCAGGCCTGTCCGGCGACGCCGGTCGACCGCTGCCCGCCGGGCGCGGCGGATGAAGCGCAACGCTCCGCTGCTGGGTGCGACCGCGGTGGTCGTGCTCGTTCTGGCCACGGCGGTGGTCCGCTGGTCGGCCCAGCACCTCCTCCTGGTCACCGCCCTGCTGATCGCCGCAGCCGCGGTGGGCGTCGCCGTACTGCGCTCGCGGGTGCGCGCCCGTCAACGGGAGGTGGAGGCGCGGACCGCCCGACTGCGGCACATCGGGCCGTTCCTGGCGATGACACCGAAGGCCTTCGAACACGCCCTGGCGGACCTGTGCCGCCGGGACGGCTGCACGAAGGTCAGGGTCGTCGGCGGGGCCGGCGACCTTGCGGCGGACGTCCTGGCCACCACCCCCACCGGGCAGCGCATCCTCATCCAGGCCAAGCGCTACGGACCGCGGACCTTCGTCGGCTCGAACGACGTCCAGGTGGTCAACGGCACCTACCGCGACGTGCACCACTGCGATCTGGCCGCCGTGGTGACGACAAGCTCCTTCACCAAGGCCGCCGCCGCCTTCTGCACCCAGGTCGGCATCCGCGCCGTCGACCAGCGGGCGCTCGCCCTGTGGGCGGACGGCCGGGGCAGGCCCCCGTGGGCCTGACCCGGAGGCTATCGCGCGACGTCGCCGGGTCCGCCGCTCCCGTCCTGCGACGGCTCCCGCTCGAACTCCTCGGGCAGCGCGACCCCGTCCGGCAACGGCATCAGCGGCTGCTCCGGCCCCCTGGCCGGCCCACGCGACCCACGACCCCGCCGGTCGTGCCACCGGCCCTGCCGCTCACGCGGAATCCTGCCGCTCACGGCGTCCTCCTCGCGGCGCCGGGCGAGGCCGACGTAACTCCCGCCACCAGCTCTTGCGTTCGCGCCGCGCTGCCGTCGGCGGCAGCGCGGCGCTGCTCGCCCAGGGGTGTTCCGTCGTCCACGGCGGCGGCTCCTCTCACTTGACGGCGAATGTGCCGAACAGACTACTGACTTGGCGTCAGGCGTAGGATGCGGAGCCGGTGCGCGACGCCACGAGACCGATGGGCGGGGGCAGTTGTGGATCGTGGATGGGAAGCCGATCGGTCCGCTTCGTTCGAGAAGCGCCTGGGGGAGTCCGCGAAGGAGCTCGGAGTGTCCGACGGCAGGGATGAGTGCCCGGACATCTGGCAGCTCTCGAACGGCGATGTCGCCGTGATCGGTCGGGACCTCACCGAGGACTACCGCGGCCGTCTCCCGGAAGGTGTCGCGCTGGGTCCGGGTGAGCGACTCGTCGTCATTCCCGGCCGCATGCTCGGCTCGGCGAAAGCGGACATCCCGGAGGCCTGATCGGCGGGCCCGCGGCTGGGGTGCCGCGGGGTGTCGGGGGTGGTGTGGTCGTTGGGGGAGGGGATGGGAGGGTAGCGTCACTCCTGGTCACCGGGGTGTCGCGGTGTGTGGTAGGTGCCGGTCGGGCTCCGGGTGGACCAGTCGTTCCGTCCGTCGATCCGACAGGAGTGTTTCCATGGCCGTCCCCACCGTCTTCGACCAGCGCGTCACCGGTTACAGCCTTCCGCTCGCCTACTGGCTGGCCAGGGCGTCCGACCTGGCGTACAAGGACGAGGCCACCATCGACGAGCAGGCCCGCGACTGGGGCTTCGACACCGTGCGCCACCACCAGACGCGGTTCACCCCGCCGTTCCCGCTGCAGGACACCCAGGCGTACACGATGGCCGGCGAGAACATGATCGTCACGGCGTTCCGGGGCACCGAGCCCGCGCAGATCCGTGACTGGCTCACCGACGCCACGACCCCGCCCTGGCCGGGGCCCGCCCGGACGGGCTTCGTCCACTACGGCTTCGCCGAGGCCCTGGAGTCGATCTACCCCGACGTCGCCAAGGCCCTCTCCGACCTGCGGACCGGCGACCAGACGGTCTGGTTCACCGGCCACAGCCTCGGCGGCGCCCTCGCCATGCTCGCCGCCGCCCGGCTCGACCTGGAGGACCCCCGGCTGGCGGCCGACGGCGTCTACACCTTCGGCCAGCCCCGCACCTGCGACCGGCTGCTCGCCGCCGCGTACGACAAGGGCCTGAAGGGGCGCACCTACCGCTTCGTCCACGGCAACGACATCGTCCCCGAGCTGCCCCCGGAGCCCGCCTTCACCCACGTCGACGCGCTGCGCCACATCGACTCCGCGGGCCGGGTCCAGGAGAAGGCCGGGCTGGTCGCCGGGCTGGCCGGCCGGGCCAAGGGGCTGGGTGCCGCGGCGTTCGCCCCGGACGGCGAGGGCATCCGCGACCACCTGATGCGGAGTTACCTCGCGGCGCTGGAGAAGGCCCTGGCCTGAGCTGCGGGCGGGGGGGCGGCCGACCGCGGCCGGTCGGTGATCTTGGACGGATAGGCTGCCGTGATGTCAGGTCCTCGCGGTGAGGACGGAGCTGATGAGGATCGGTGGTGTACGGACATGATGGGACCGGCGCATTCGCTGTCGGGTGCGACCGCATGGCTGGGGGTGGGCGCGGTGGCGGCCGGCATGGGGGAGCCGATGCCCTGGCCGGTCCTGCTCGCGGGGGCGCTGATCTGTGCCGGGGCGGCGCTGGCGCCGGACCTGGACCACAAGGCGGCGACGATATCCAGGGCGTTCGGGCCGGTGTCCCGGGCGCTCTGCGAGGTGATCGACAACCTCTCGTACGCGGTGTACAAGGCCACCCGGGGCAAGGGTGACCCGCGGCGCTCGGGCGGCCACCGGACGCTGACGCACACCTGGCTCTGGGCGGTGCTGTGCGGGGCGGGCGCCGCGGCGGTGGCCGTGTTCGGCGGCCGCTGGGGCGTGCTGGTGGTGCTGTTCGTGCACATGGTGCTGGCGATCGAGGGCCTGCTGTGGCGGCAGGCCCGGGTCTCCAGCGACGTCCTGGTGTGGCTGCTGGGCGCGGCCAGCGCGTGGATGCTCGCGGAGGTCCTCGACAAGCCCGGCAACGGCTCGCAGTGGCTGTTCGAGGAGCCCGGGCAGCAGTACCTGTGGATCGGGCTGCCGATCGCGCTCGGCGCGCTGGTGCACTGCCTGGGCGACGCGTTGACCGTCTCGGGCTGTCCGGTGCTGTGGCCGATCCCGATCGGGCGCCGGCGGTGGTACCCGGTCGGGCCGCCGAAGGGCATGCGGTTCCGGGCCGGCAGCTGGGTGGAGATCAAGGTGCTGACCCCGGTGTTCATGGGGGCCGGCGGGGTCTGCGCGGTGGGGGCGCTCGGCTTCTTCGGCAACGGCTGAGGTCGGCCACCGCCGGCGGGGGCGTTCACCGGGGCTCGCCGGCGGCCTCCGGCGCCTTCCCGGTGAGGCCGTGGCGCTCCGCCAGCACGCCCGCCTGGAAGCGGCTGTCGGCGCCCAGCGCGCTGTACAGGCCGGCGATGTGCCGCCGGCAGTTGCGCAGCGACAGCCCGAGCCGGCGGGCGATGGTCTCGTCCTTCAGCCCGTCGGCGAGCAGCCGCAGGATCGCGGTGCGGAGGTCGTCGGAGACGGCGCGGGCGGCGGCCGGCCCGCTGTGGAAGGCCGCGCCCCGGTGCCAGAGCGTCTCGAAGGAGTCGGCCAGGTGGCCCACCACCGACGGCTGCGTCACCAGCACCAGCCCCTCGGGCCGCCCCCGTTCCGCCAGGAAGGCGCTCTCCCGGTCGATGACCAGCAGCGGACCGTAGCTCTCGTCGGTGGTCCGCACCTCGGCGCCGGCCCGCGTGGCGGCCCGGGCCTGGCGCTGGGCGGGCAGGTGGAAGCGGGCGGGGTGCTGCTGGACGATCCGGGTGCGCGGCGCGGGGCCGCCGCGCGGCTGCTCGGTCGGCGCCAGCTCGGCGAGCACCAGGTCGGCCAGCGCCGCCGCGGTCGGGTCGCCGCCGGGGCAGCAGAGGAAGACCTCCCGGCGGGCCCGCCGCAGCCGGTCGCCGACCGTGTCGCGGACGGCGGCCCGCTCCGCCGTGTCGCGTACGGCTCCCCGGTCCGCCGGGGCGGGTGCGGTGAACGCGACCCGGGCGGTTCCACGTTCTTTCATGGCGGCCCTCTTGACAGCAGGTGGCGGTGGACGACGCGTCCGGTGAACGGCAGGTCTCCGGAGCGGTTGTTCGATAGTCGTCACAGGTCACGGCGGCGGCCAAGGGCCGAGGGGGGTCAGGAAGATGAATGGCCGACTGAGGAGGGGTGGATGAATCCGGTGAACACGGACACGATCCGGTCGTCGGGGCGGGGGGCCCTGCTCGACCACGAGACGCGGCTGGTCTACGAGTGGGCGGTGCGGCACGGGCGGCTCGGGCCGGCCGACCCGGCGCGGATGGCCGGCGCGCTCGGGCTCACCGAGGCGCGGTGCCGCCGGGCCGTCGACCTGCTGGCGGCGCTCTGCCTGCTGGTCCGGCGTCCGGGCGCCGAGCGCGGCTGCTACGTGACGGTCGGTCCGGAGGCGGCCGTGGCGCGGCTGACCGGGCAGGAGGAGGCACGGCTGCGCCTGGAGGAGGCCGAGTTGGGGCGCCGACAGGCGGAGCTGGCCAGGCTGCGCGCGGAGGTGGCCTCGCTGGCGCCGGTGTACCGGTCGCAGGGCGGTGGCTCGGACGGCTCGGTCCGGCTGCTGGAGGACGCGTACGTCCTGCGCTCGGCCCTCGACTCGGTGGTGGGCGCCGCGAAGGAGGAGGTGCTGGCGATCCGGCCGGGCGGCGGGCACCCGCAGGCGGCCCTGGCCGAGCTGCTGCCCCGGGACCTGGAGATGCTGGAGCGGGGCGTGCGGCTGCGGAGCGTGTACCAGCACCCGACCCGGTTCGACCCGCCGACCCGCTCCTACGCGGAGCGGGTCATCGCCGAAGGGGCGGAGATCCGCACCCGCGCGGAGGTGCCGGCCAAACTGGTCGTGGTGGACCGGATCACGGCCTTCGTGCCGGCCCGGCGGGCCACCGGCGGGGCGCTGATGGTCCGGGAACCGGCCCTGGTGGCGCACTTCGTCCGGCTCTTCGAACACGAGTGGGGCCAGGCCGTGCCGTACGACGCCGCGCCTGCCGCGGCCCGTACGGTGTCCCGCGACGTCTCGGACGCGATCGCCCGGCTGCTCGCCGCGGGGGAGAAGGACGACACGATCGCCCGGCGGCTGGGCATGTCGACCCGTACCTGCCGGCGCCACGTCGCCGAGCTGCTGGCGCGGCTCGGGGCGCAGAGCCGGTTCCAGGCCGGGGTGCTGGCCGAGCGCGAAGGGCTGACCATCCCGGCGGACCTCCCGGCAGGCGCTCCGGTGGGCGCCCCTGCGGCCGGCGCGGTGCCGCGCTGAGGCGGGTCGCCGTGCCGGCCGCAGGGTGCGCAAGGGCGGCTGCCCGTCGGGGTGGGCCCGACGGGCAGCCGCGTCGCCGATCGGCGGTTACTTCTCGGACTCGACCGGGCTGTCCACCCACAGGTGGGAATCGGTGCTCAGGAAGCTGCTCACCACGGCCGACGTCGCGGTGTCGCTCTCAAGGGCCTGAAGGGCCAGGATCTTCGACATCAGTGTGTCCTCTCCTCGTTGGTCC
>NZ_JBVILX010000003.1:375632-758318 GCF_055580145.1 Kitasatospora sp. NPDC032121
GGTCACCGGCGCCTCGAAGCGCAGGTGGTGGTTGCGCCGCTCCGGTGGCTGGGCGGCGGTTCGACTCCGGGCGGTTACTTCTCGGTCTCGACCGGGCTGTCCACCCACTCGTGGGAGTCGGTGCTCAGGAAGCTGCTCACCGCGGCCGACGTCGCGGTGTCGCTCTCAAGGGCCTGAAGGGCCAGGATCTTCGACATCAGTGTGTCCTCTCCTCGTTGGTCACCGGCGCCTCGAAGCGCAGGTGGTGGTTGCGCCGCTCCGGTGGCTGGGCGGCGGTTCGACTCCGGGCGGTTACTTCTCGGTCTCGACCGGGCCGAACGGCAGGGTGTGCGACAGGCTGCTGATGGAGCTCATCTTCAGCTCCGCCTGCGCGGTCTCGCTCTCGAGGCCCTGGAGGGCCAGGATCTTCGACATGGTCCGTTCCTTTCCGGTGAGGTGCTCCAGGCCACCGGTGGTGGCCGTCGTGTTCCCCCGGCTCAGGGCCGGGGGAAGTCCGTGATGCCGGGCAGCGGCACCGGGCCGAGCACTGCCTCGTGCAGTGCGGCCAGGACGCCGGCCGCGCCGGTGGCGAGGTCCGCCGAGAGCCGCATCGAGCGGCGGCCCGGGAAGGCCAGGTGGCCGCGATGGTCCATCACGTGCCACTCCAGCAGCCGCAGGTGGCGGTCGGCCTCCGCCCGGTGCCCGGTCCCCAGCTGGTGCAGCAGGAGCCCGGCGCGGCCCTCGAACAGGCCGGACGCGGCGATCAGGTCCGGGCGGCAGGCGCGCTCGGCGGCCGTGAGCGCCTCGGTGAACCGGGCGGGCAGCCGGTCGGCGCCGGTGCGCCGGGCCAGTTCGGCGATCACGCGCGCGGTGCCGACGCCGCCCGCGGCCAGGTACGGGAGCTTGCGGCGGTAGCGGTCCTCGACCAGGAAGAGCATTCCGTCGGTGATGTCCGCCTCGTCCAGCTCGCGGCCGAGTGCCGCCTCGGCCGCCGTCAACCAGCCCGGTTCGCCGGTGTGTCCGTGCAGCCGCAGGAACAGCGCGGCCTGCCCGCTCCAGCCGTCCAGCAGGCCGCGCAGCAGCGGGGCGCGCTCCTCCCGGGCCAGCTGGTGACCGAGGGCCAGGGCCCGGTCGGCGAGGTGGTCCCGGCCGAGCGCGCCGGCCAGGTCGAGCAGGCCCAGCGCGATGCCGGCCCGTCCGGAACCGAGCCCCGGATCGAGCGGCGGCTCGGCGGCGAGCACCCGGTCGACCAGTGTGCCGGCCGCCTCCGGCGCGCCGAGGCGGGCCAGGGCCCAGGCGATGCCGGTCAGTCCGTCGTACAGCCCGGGCGGCAGGTCCGGTTCCGCGTTCGCCCGGGCCACCAGCCAGTCGGTGTGCTCGGCCGGGGCGGGCCGGCCGCAGGCCCGCAGCGCGTACAGCACGCCGGCCGTACCGTGGGCGAGATCCAGGCCGTTGTGGACCGGACCGAACTGCTCGACGTCGCCGGGGAAGAGCCGGTCGGTCCGCTCCGGGGTGGCCGTCGCCAGGATGCCCGCGGCCAGCGAGTCCAGCACCGGGCGCCAGGCCTCGGTGTCCGCCGACGGGGCCTGCGGCCAGGCCGGCCGCGAGGGCCGCGGGCCGCCGTCGGCGGGGTCAGGCCGGCGCTCGGTGGCGCCGAGCGGCAGCCGCCCGCCGGCCGCCCGGTGCAGTTCCTCGGCGACCTCGGCCCCGAAACCGGGGGCCACGGGGTAGCGCGCGGAGATCTCCCGGCCGGCCAGTTCGGCCTTGCCGGAGTCCAGCGCGAGCAGGTTGTTCACCGGCAGGAAGAGGTAGAGCCGCAGCGCGGCCAGGGCGTACGTGTCCACGGCCGTGCCGCGCCGGGCCCTGGGGGAGACGAAGCCGGGCGCGCCCAGCGGGGGCGCGGTGGCGTCGTCGGCCGGGAAGGTGATCTCGAAGTCGACCAGTGCGCAGCGCCCGTCCGGCCGGATCAGCACGTTGTTGGGGTGGAGGTCGCCGAAGACCAGTCCGCGCTCGTGGAGCGCCGCCAGCATGCCGGTGACCTGGTCGATCACGTCGAGCGCCCAGTCGGTGTACTCGGTCAGCCCGGCCTCGTCCGGTTCGGGGTGGGTGAGCGGGCAGGTGCGGGTGAAGACGTCCTCCAGCCGCTCGCCCTCGATGTACTCCTCGACCAGGTAGTGGTGCTCCCAGACCTGCAGGTGCTCGTACAGCGCGGGCACGAAGTCCAGCCCGGCCAGCGCCTCCAGCACCCGGCGCTCGCTCAGCAGCCGCTGCACCGCGTCCCGGCCGGCGCGGTCGAGGCCGGCGTGCGGGCGGGCCTCGCGCAGCACCACCTCGCGGCCGTCGCGCTGGTCGGTGGCCCGGTAGACGCCGCCGCCGTTGGAGAAGTGCAGCGCCTTGGTGACCTCGAACGGGAAGTCGGTCGCGGTCTCGGCCTCCCGCGCGGTGTCGGCGGCCAGTTGGGCCGTGACGACCTCCGGCACCGGCGCCCAGTCCGGCACGGTGAAGACCGTGCCCCGGACGTCCGGCACCGGCTCGCCGTCCGGCCCGATCATGGCCGGCACCCGCTGGCCCCGCTCGTCGGTGCAGTAACGCCGGACGAACGAGCCGTAGCGCAGGTAGAGCGGCCCCTCCCGGTAGCGCAGGTCGCTCAGCACGTACGGGCCGGGCACGCCCTTGAGCAGGGTGGACAGCTCGTCGAGCACCTGCGCCAGCCGGGTGTCGTCCTCCGGGTAGAGCGTGATCAGCTTGCCGCTGGAGCGGCGGTCGGCGTACTTGCCGTTCGCCGTCAGCACGGTGGCCCGGCCGCGCAGGAACTTCCAGGTCAGCTCGTGTTCCAGGCAGTACGCCAGGACCTGGTCGATCACCCGCTCGGCCTCGTCAGGGGTGGCCGAGACGTGCACCTTCCAGCCCTGCTCGGGCAGTTGCGCGCGGGGCGCCCTGATGTGCACCCAGGGGCCGTGCTCGACCCGCTGCCAGCCCGGCGGCAGCGGGACGGAGGCGGCGGCGAACCGGTCGTCGGGGCGCTCGGCGCGGGCGGGGTCGTCGTAGAACAGCGGGTCGGCGAGGCAGTGGCGCTCGTAGCGGTCGTCCACGGGGCCCGCCTCAGCCCGTGGCCCGCGGCCGGTACGCGTCCGTGTCCGCGCCGGTCCCGGTGGTCGCCCGGCCGTCGGATGTCGTCGTCAAGGGAGCCCCCCGGATGCAGTGGATCCCGCCGGTTGCGGGCTGCTTCCGACCTTGCCAGCCGGTGTGCGTAGGGTCGACGGTTCGGATCCGCCACCTTCCTGCCAGGGGATCCGGGCCGGCTGCCGGGGGAGGTCGCCGGTCAGGTCAGTGCCGGGGGTGGGCGGCCGCGGCGGCTACGGGCGCTGGGAGGGGAGCGGCCAACCGGTCCTCGATGGTGGGAGGTTCGACGTCGAGGTCGGGCAACTTCACGGCTTCGGAGGGGAGTTCGGAGGACAGGTAGCGACTGTGGAGCGCGGCGACGATCTCGGCGCTCGCCTGCCCGTCGCCGTACGGCGAGGGGAGCCGTGCCAGCCGGTCGGCGGCGGCCTCGTCGGCGAGCATCTCCCGTAGCGCGCGGGCGAGTTGGTGGCCGGGGCGGGCGAGGCGGGCGAAGCCGGCCCGGACGGCCTCGGGGCGCTCGGTGGAGTTGCGCACCACCACGAGCGGGCGCTTGAGCACCGTGCACTCCTCCTGCACCCCGCCGGAGTCCGACACCAGCAGGCGGCAGTGCCGGGCCAGGGCGAGGAAGCCGGCGTGGTCCAGCGGCTCGGTCCGGCGCAGCCGCGCGGCCGGGCCGCGCAGGCCGAAGGCCTCGACGGCGGCCCCGGTCCGGGGGTGCAGGGGCAGCAGCACCGGCAGCTCCAGGGCGGCGAGTTGGTCGAGGATCTGGGCGAGCCGGGCGGCGTCGTCGGTGTTCTCGGGGCGGTGGATGGTGGCGAGTACGTAGCCGCCGGGGGTGACGCCGTGTTCGGCCACGATGCGGTGGGCCTCGGCCTCGTCGGGCAGGGTCTCCAGGGTCGCCTCGACGACGGTGTTGCCGGTGATCACCACCCGGTCCGGTTCGACGCCCTCGCGCAGCAGGTGCGCCGCGGCGGTCGCGGTGGGCGCGCAGTGCAGGTCGGCGAGCGGGGCGATCAGGCGGCGATTGGCCTCCTCGGGCATGTCAGGGTCGAAGGAGCGCAGACCGGCCTCGACGTGGACGACGGGTATGCCCGCGCAGTGCGCGGCCAGGGCGCCGGCGGCGGCGGTGTTGGTGTCGCCCTGGACGACGACGGCGGCCGGCGGCCGGGCCGCGAGGTGGTCGCTCAGCGCGCTGACCATCCGGCCGATCTGCCGTCCGCGCGGCTCGCCGCCGACGCCCTGCAGCAGGTGGTGCGGGCGGGGGAGGCCGTACTGGGCGAAGAAGGTGCTGGTGAGGGCCGGGTCCCAGTGCTGGCCGCTCCAGACGATGCGGGCCCGCGGGCCGAGGAGGCGGGCCACTCCGGCGAGTTTGACGATCTCCGGCCGGGTTCCGAGGACCAGGGCGACATCGGTCGAGGACATGGCGCTCCGAAGGGGCGAGGGGGTGGGGTGGGGAAGTATCAGCAGACGATATGGGTGGATTCACGGGAAATATCCATACGCGGGGGTGATGTCACCCACTTGGCCCACTCGGGTCCGTCCGAGCCGTCGGCGGCGCCGTCGATGGTTCGTATGCCGGTGCATCAAGGCCGGTCGCAGGGCGCCGACTTGGCGGCGGCGCGCTCGCTCCCGGATACCGGCTCGCCGCCACTTCCGCGCGGCCGACTGCGGCAAACGGGTGATTTCCACCCGAATGGGCGCGGCGCATCTATCCGATCATCCGATCAGCCCAGCAACATACGGCTCCAGATCGCAAAGATCGGGACAACCCGGTCGCAACGAGAGGAACCACCATGTACGGACCCATAGGCGGCGGCCTTCCCCCGACGGCGGCCGGCGGCGGCGTGCTGGCCTCGACCGGCTCGCCCGGCCTCGGCCTCGTGGCGGCGGTCGGTACCGCCCTGGTGCTGGTGGGCGTCGCCCTGCTGCGGCGCAGCCGGCTCGCCGCGGACCGGGACGAGCGGACCGGTCGGACCGGCCGGACCGATCGGACGCGCGGCGGGCGTTAGCCGCACCGCCCGTCCGGCAGCCGCCCCGGCCGACAAAGGCCGCCCCGCCAGGCCGATCTCCGCCGACTCGCCTTTCTCCCAGGGGGTTTCCTCGTGACCGCAGACGTGTTCCCGCAACCCGCCCGGCCACCGGGCCCGGCCCGCCCGACGGCGTCGGGGCCCGGCCGGGCCCCGCTGGCCGGCCGGGTGCTCGCCGGGGTGGCCGGACCGCTGCTGCTCGGCCTGGGCGGGGTCCTGGTCGCCGGTGAACGCGCCTACCGGTTCCACGAGATGGCCGGGGCGCGGTGGTTGGTCTCCCACGCGCTCGGCCTGCGCACCCTGCTGCTCTCGGCGCCCGACGCGCCGGTGCTGTACGCCGGCGACGATGGCGGGTTCGGGCGCGGGATCGCCCTGACCACCGGCTGCAGCAGCGCCCTGCTGATCGCCCCGCTGGCCCTGCTGGCCGGAGTCCTGCTGCTGTTCGGCACCCGCGGCCCGGCCCGGGTCCTGCTGGGCTTCGCCCTGGCGGCCGCCCTGGTCCTCGCCGCCAACCTGGGCCGGCTGACGCTGATCGTCGCCATGCAACACCGGTACGGCGACGAGGGGTTCGGCTGGACGCACGTCCTGTTCGGCTCGGTGCTGATGATGGCCGCCGGCCTGACCGCGCTGCTGCTCTTCCTCTTCCTGATCACCCGAACGTCCACCCGCGACGCGGAGGCCGATGCGCCGTGACCCTGCTCGACCTGTCCGTCTCCCTCTCCTTCGTGCTGGGGATCGGCTTCCTCGCCTACGTCACGGTGATCGTGCGCAACTTCCTGCGGGCCGGCCCGGACGCCCCGGGCGACCCGAGCCGGTTCGACTGGCACTTCCTCATACCCTGCCGGGACGAGGAGGCCGTGATCGGCACCACCCTGGACCACCTCGCCCGGCACTTCCCCCGCGCACGGGTCTGGGTGGTCGACGACCACTCCGAGGACCGCACCGCCGAGGTGGTACGGGCCAGGGCGGCCGAGGGGCGGCCCGTCCACCTGGTCGGCCGGCGGCTGCCGCGGGCGCGCACCGGCAAGGGGGACGCCCTGAACGCCGCCTACCGGGCGATCGAGGCCTGGCTGCCGCAGGACACCGACGCCGACCGGGTCGTCCTGATCGTCCTGGACGCCGACGGGCGGCCCTCCCCGGGGATGCTGGACACCTTCGCCGGACCGTCCTCCTTCGGCGACCCGGCCGTCGGCGCCGTCCAGGTCGAGGTCCGGATGTCCAACCGCGACGTGGGCGTCCCGCTGCCTCACCGGGGGCGCCTCGCCAACCGGTTCGCCCGGCTGCTGGCCCGGCTCCAGGACATCGAGTTCCGCGGGCCGATCTCCGCCATCCAGATCACCCGCCGGCTCACCCGCACCGTCAACGTCGGCGGCAACGGCCAGGCCAACCGGCTCAGCGCGCTGCGCTCGATCGACCGGGCCGGTGGCGAGCCGTGGGGCCGGGCGCTGCTGGAGGACTTCGAGCTCGGGCTGCGGATGATGCTGGCCGGCTGGCGCAACGGCTACACCACGACCGCCTGGGTGGACCAGGAAGCCCTGTGGAACGTAAGGCAGTTGATCACCCAGAGGGTCCGCTGGGCGCAGGGCTCGATGCAGTGCGCGTCGTACCTGCGCAGGGTCTGGCGCTCCCGGGAGTTCACCACGCTGGGCTTCCTGGAAGTCCTCTACTTCATGGTCCAGCCCTGGCTGCAGGTCGTCGGCCTGGTGGTCTACACCGTGCCGATCGCCGCCTTCGGCTACAACATCGTCTTCTACCCGGAGTTCGTGCTGGCCTTCCTCCGCGAGGGCGGCGCCGTGCTGATCGCGCTCTACCTCGTCCTGGGGGTCGCCGAGTTCGCCCTCTGGGGGCCGCTGTACCGGCGCCGCAGCGAGCCGGGGATCAGCCGCCGGGCCGCGCTCGGTTACGGCCTGGCACTCGCGGTCTATGCCGCGACCACCTACCTCGTCGCGGTCCGCGCCTTCTGGCGGATCGTGCGACGCAAGGGCGCCTGGCACAAGACGGCCCGTACGGCCGTGCCGCTGCCGGCGTCCGCCGCCCGGGAACTCGCCGGCCGGGAACTCACGGCGAGGGAGGTCCCCGCCCGGGAACTCACCGCCCGGGAACTCGCCGGCCGGGAACTCACCGCCGGGCAGATCCCCGCCAAGGAGATCACCGGTCAGGAGATCGCCACCGCCTGAAGCACCGAGACTTCTCCCCGACCGGTGAGGCCGTGGCCGATCCGGGCCCCGCGGCCGGTCGGCGGAGTCGACGCACCACCCCCTTTCCTGCCCCGTGCGGCGGACACCTCCGTCCGCCGTGCCCCCGTCCGAAAGGCCCACCCGTGAGAACTCGTACCCGCAACCGTGTCCTCGCCGGAACCGCGCTCGCCGTCGCGGCCCTGTCCGTGGCGTCCCCGGCGTTCGCCGCGCTGCCCGCTCCCGTGGCCGAGGCCTACGTCGTCTCCACGGAGGCACTGGGCGGGATGGTCGCCGTCGCGCCGTCGCCCGAGTCGACCTACCCGTCCGGCGGCACCCAGACCCTGGTCGGCCTCAACATCGGGCCGGTCGCCACCAACTCCACGCTCACCGCGACCACCGCCGGCAACCCCGCCGACGGCACCGCGTCCGCCTCCGCGACGGTCGACAAGCTCGGGCTCGACCTGGGCGTCGCGTCCGTCTCCCTGACCGGCGTCAACTCGACCTGCACCGCCACCCCCACGGGGGCCACCGGCAGCGGCCTGATCGCGGGCGGGTCGGTCAGCGTCGCCGGCATCCCGACCAACCTGCAGGCCAACGCCCCCGCCAACACCAGGGTCAGCATCCCGCTGGTCGGCTCGATCGTCCTCAACGAGCAGACCACCGACGCCAACGGCGTGCTGACCGTCAACGCCGTCCACATCACCCTGCTGCCGTCGCTGAACGGCGCCAACCTGGTCATCGGCCACGCCCAGTGCGGCGGGGCCGAGCCCGCGGCTGCCGTTCCGATGATCAACCCGTCGGTCGCGGGGATGAGCGGCGGGGCGGTGCTCGCCGGCGTCCTGGCCACCGTCTACGTCCGCCGCCGCAACGCCCGGAACGCCGTCTCGGGCGTCTGACGGCAGGGAGGGCGGCCGGCCCGGGGGCCCGCGACGGTCCCGGGCCGGCCGCCCTCCGCGCACTGTCGTCAACTCGGCTGCGGGTGGCTCCTTCTGACGTGTGGTGAGCCGCCCAAGGGTGACGGGGGCCGGGGGAAGGGCCCGTCCCGCAGTCGCCGCGCGCCCGTCCCACCGCCCCGCACCCGCTCCCGCGGGGTGCCCGCGCCCGGATCCGTCCCTCCCCGTTCGATCGGTCGCCTACCCTACGAACGGACCGGCCGTACCGGGCCGTCGCCGTTCTAGGAGGAGTCTCGTGCCGTCCTGCGACCCCCAACACGCTCCCGTCGGCGATGTGAGCGCAGCGCTCATGGTGATCGACTCCCGGCTGAAGTCCGTCTACGACGGCAAGTCCGGGACGGACCCCGAGCACCAGCGGATGGTCGACCAGCTCACCGCGTCCTTCGGCCCCGAGGAGGCCGAGGCGCTGGTGGAAGGCGTGTGCACGCTCGTCTACATGTACATGAACTGGCTGCGCTCGGCCTTCGAGAACCACGAGGAGGACGTGCTCGAACACGCGGTCCCCAGCCTGGTGGCCACGATGCGGATGATGCCGCGGACCTTCAGCCCGGAGGTGATCCCCACCATGGCCGGCCTGCTCATCGCGGCCGGCACCGGCCTGAGCCCCAACCTGTGGCGCGCCCAGTACGGACCGTGGACGAAGGAGGAGATGAACCCGCTGGAGGCCATGACGGTCCTGCTCGCGGAGTACATCAACCGGATCTCCAACAAGGGCGAGGACTTCGCCACCAAGCTGGTCACCGACGCGCTGTCCCAGCTGGACTAGACGTCCCGGCGGGACCGGCCCTCCCGGCCGGACGGGCGCCTGCTCCGACACCGCGGGTCGGCCCCGCCCTCGGGCAGGGCCGACCGGGCCGGTCAGCCGAACATCACGCCGGTCTCGCGGGCCAGGATGTCCAGGCCGTACCGGGTCACGTGCTCGACGTTGGCCGGGTCGATGGTGCGGACGCCCTCGGCGGCGAGCCGCTCGTTGATCTTGTCCAGGTTCTGCTGGACGAGCTGCTTCTCCGCCTCGGTGGTGCGGCCCTTGTGCGGCCGTCCGGCGTGCTCCAGGCTCGTGTAGTCGACCCGGTCCCGGCCGGCGGCGGTCGCCGCCCGGGACAGGGAGGCCCGGGCGGCGGGCCTGGCGGCGCGCAGCACCTCGGCCATCGGCGCGGCCGAGGCCAGCCGGTCGAACGTGGCCGCCTCCATCACCACGGTCTGCGGCTCCGCCCGGTCCGGGTGGTGCAGCTCGATCGTGACCAGGTCGAGCGCCAGCTCCCGCACCCCGCCCAACTCCCCGGCGAGCGCGTCGATCTCGACCGGACCGTCCGTCAGGTCGGGATGCTGCAGCACCACCACCCGTACCAGGTCCCCGTCGCTCTCCACGTGCTCGCCGGTCAGGTCCGAGAACCGGATGATCTTCTGGCCCATGACTTCCTCTCCTGCCCCTGTGATCAGCCGAGAGCCTACGCCCGAAAACGATCACCGACGCACGCAGACGGCCGGGCCCGGGGGAACATCCCCCGGGCCCGGCCTCACCTGTCCTGCATGCTGTCTTGCGTCAGTGGAACGTCAGTAGGGGCGTCAGCGGGTTTCGCACCCGGCTCAGTAGCGCGGGTCCACCCGGTAGGTCGGGTAGTCCGGCACGTACCAGTGGCTGGAGTCCCAGATCCCGAAGGTGAACCGGACCCCGTGGCTGCCCCGCTTGTTGGCGCACTTGATGAACTTCTTGCCGATGCTCTTCATGAGGTAGGACAGCGCCCACAGGACCCAGCCGGCGGCCCGGGCGGCGATGTGCGGGAGCTTCTTCAGGATGCTGGAGATGCCCTTGGAGACCTTGCTGGAGACGATCAGCAGTCCGCCGATGGTGTTGCCCTCGGCGCGGCTGAAGTTGGCGACCCACTTCTTCTTCCAGGACATGCCGGTCAGGTCGTCCATGGTGATCGGGTCGACCGGGTAGCCGTAGGCGTTCGGCGAGCCCTCCAGGACCGGGTCGGTCTGCAGGAACCGGCCGGTGGTCGCGTCGTACAGGCGCACGCCCATCAGGGAGAGGCCGGAGACGCTGTCGGTCTCGCGCTGCGCCCCGCCGAGCCAGCCGTAGTCGGTCGAGCCGGTGGCGTCGACGACGTTGCCGTACTCGTCGTAGTGGTAGACCGCGAGGTCCTCGGTGCCGTCCGGGGACATCTGGACGGACACGTCGCCGTGCAGGTTGGTCAGCAGCAGGACGGCGCCGCCGTCGGTGCCGGTGGCGGCCGTGAGCTGGCCGGTCAGGTCCAGGACGTTGCGGGTCAGTCGGCCGGCCGCGTCCTTGGACCAGGTCGGGCTGTCGTTGCCGCCGTCGAAGTGCTTGGTGTCCTGCGCGGTGACGGCCCAGGTGCCGTCGGTGCCCTTGGTCTCCGTGGTGGAGACGGCGAGGCGGCCGGAGGCGTCCAGGTCCCAGGTCCTGCGGGTGTCGCCGAGGGTCTCGGTGCGGACCAGGTCGTTGCTGTAGTAGCCGACCTGGGTGCCCTTCGGCAGGGCGGTGGTGCGGCCGAAGGCGTCGTACACGTAGCCGGTGTCGGTGAGGCGGTCGGCGGTGTCGTAGCCGTGGTTCTCGGCCTGGGTGACGGCGTCGGCGGTGGCCGGGTCGCAGTCGTCGGTGACGCTGGTGCGGTTGGTCCGGTTGCTGCTCTTGTCGAACGCGTACGTCCGGGTGGCGCAGGCCAGGCCGGTGCTGTCGGCGGCCTTGGTGAGGCGGCCGGTGGCGTCGTAGGTGTAGCCGCTGGTGGTGCTGTTGCCGTCGGACTGGGTGCGGCCGGCCTGCTGTCCGTGGACGGTGAAGTCGGCGGTGTCGGCCAGCAGGACGGTGCCCGCCTGGTTGGTGTAGGTCTTGCCGGTCTGGACGCCCTGGCTGTCGTAGGTGCTGGTCAGGGTGTTGCCGCCGGGCATGGTCTGGGTGACCAGCCGGCCCTCGACGTCGTAGGTGGCGGTGAAGGTGCCGGCCACCGAGTCGGTCAGCGAGGTGGGCAGGCCGCGCGGGTCCTTGGCGGTGTCGTAGCCGTAGGTCACGGTGGACGGCACCGAGTCGGACTTCTTCACCGGGCGGTCGAGCTTGTCGTACTCGGTGGTGGTGACGTTGCCGGCGCCGTCGTCGTAGGAGACCGGGCGGCCGAGCTTGTCGTAGCCCTGGGTGATGGTGGCCTTGCCGTTGGTGGTGGTGGTCAGCTCACCGTTGACCGGGTCGTAGCCGAACACCGTGTCGGCGACCGCGGTGCCGGTGCCGCCGCTGGTCGAGATCTTCACCGGGCGGCCGGCCGCGTCGTAGCTGCGGGTGGTGGTGCGGGTGACGCCGTTGGCGGTCTCGGTCTGCACCGCGACGTTGCCCCAGCGGTCGTACTGGAAGGTCTTCGTCGGCAGCTGCAGCGGGTTGCTGCCGCCGCCGGCGATCTGCGCGGCCGGGGCGATGGAGCAGACCAGGTCGGCCCACTCGGGGTGGCCGGCGCACGGGCCGGTCCCGGTGCCGGTGTAGTAGGTGGTCACCGTGGTGGCGGCGTCGGAGCCGGTGGAGTTCGGGCGGCTCTGCGAGATCACCCGGCCGCTCGCGTCGTAGCCGGTGGCGGTGGTGATCTTCAGGCCGGCCGGGTCCTGGACGGACTTGGTGGCCAGGCCCTGGGCCCAGTCGTAGCCGGTGGCGGTGGTGCGCTGGTCGGCGTCGGCGGCGTAGCCGTCGATCCGGGCGCCGACCGTCACCGAGGTGGCCAGGTCGCTGACCACGGCGTTGGCCGGGCGGCCCTCGTCGTAGCTGCTGACGGTGTGGGAACGGGCCGGGGCCTCGTCGCCGGCCGCGAGGGCCGGGCTGGTGCCGGAGGCGGCCAGCGGGTGCTCCAGGGTGACCAGCTGCAGCGGCGAGAACTGCTCCACCAGGCGCTTGCCGTCGGCCGAGTAGACCGAGGTGGAGGAGAGCACCTGGGCGCGGTCGGCCGTCGAGCGGCCGGCGATGCCGAGGGCGCGCAGCTTGTTCAGGTCGTTGCCGGTGGTGGCCAGGGCGAGGATGCGGTTCTCCGCGGAGAGGGTCCGCACCGGGCTGCCGTAGGCGTTGTACTCGGTGGTGGTGATGCCGCCGCCGGGGGTGGCGGTGTTGACCTCGCGGCCGGAGGCGTTGGTGTACGTCACCGAGGCGCGGTTGTAGCCGGCGGTGCCGAGCGCCTTGCCGTCGTGGGTGGCCGGGACGGCGTCGGGCGGCAGCACGGCGGTGGCGTCGGTCGGGGCGTCGCTCTGGCCCCAGGCCGCGACGTCGGACGGTGCCAGCGGGTACGGCGCGTTGGCGCCGCTCAGCGGGACGTCGTAGACCACCGAGGTGGTGGCGGTGCCGTCGGTGACGTCCTTGCTGCCCTGCTTGAGGGTGGGGCGGGAGGCGGCGAGCAGCATGCCGTCGCCGGCGGTGGCGGCGTTGCCGGCCTTGCCGTACTCCAGGGTCCACGGCAGCTCGCCGGGCTCGGTGACGGTGGTGACCCGGCCGGTCGCGTCGTAGCCGTACGCGGTCTTCAGTGCCGGGCTGATCCGCGGGTCCCAGACCTCGCGCAGCCGGCCCTGCTCGTCGTACGCGTACTGCGAGACGACGACGGCGGTGGCGGTGGCGGCGCCGGGGTCGGTGGACCACAGGCGGATCTGCTTCACCTGGCCGGCCTTGTCGCCCAGGGCGGACGCGGTGGCCGTGGTGGTGTCGGCGTAGACGTACTCCAGCACCCGGCAGCCGGCCGTGGACGGCACGGCCGCGCAGTTGGCGGAGGCGGTCGCCGAGGACGGCGCGACGACGTACTTCGGGCGGGCCAGGGTCTTGCCGCCGGCGACGACCTTCTCCGAGACCACCGAGGTGGTGGAGTTGTCGCTGGGCAGCGAGGAGCCGGAGATCTGCCAGGTGGTGGCGGCCGAGTCGACCTTGGCGAAGGTGACCGTGGTGCCCTCGGTGTCCTTCAGGGTGAAGGCACCGGTGAACGCGCCGGTCAGGGTGAGGTTCTCGGCACCGGGCTCGGGCTTCCAGCCGCCGGCGCCGGTGGCGGTGAAGCCGATCTCGGAGCCGTCCGAGGAGACCACCGACAGGGAGGTCGCCGAGGTCTGGCGGACGTAGGTGTAGGCGGAGTCGGTGAGCTCGGCGGTGGTGCCGGAGCTCCACTGCGGACCGAAGATCGCCGCCTGGCCCTCCTGGGCCGAGCCGTTGGCGGGCCGGCGGGAGGAGAAGGAGCGCTCGGCGTGCAGGCCGAAGCCCTCGGCGTCGGTGGCGGAGAGGGTGAGGTCACCGGTGAGGGTGTTCACTTCGCCCGGGCCGACCTTGGTCTCCGGCGCGGTGCCCGCGTTGCGGTCCACGGTGACGGTGTTCGGCTCGGTGGCGTCGGTGGCGGTGCCGTCGGTGAACACCGCGCGGACGTCGACCGGGCCGTTCTCGGCCAGGGTGTCGGTGATGTTCCAGGTCAGCGCGGCCGGCTTGCCGCCGGGGGCGGCGAACGGCCAGGCGGCCACCGCCTTGCCGTCGGTGGTGGCGACGTTGGCGACCGGGACGTCCTTCCAGGCGTCCGTCTCGCCGCGGCGGTACTGGTAGCGCACGCCGGTGTAGTTGCTGTTGCCCTCGGCCAGCAGCGAGGTGCGCCGGGCCGGGCGCTCGCCCGAGCCGGGCGCGACCAGGGCGGCGCCCTTGCCGGCGTAGAAGGCGTAGGTCTTGTCGGCGGAGACGTTGCCCGCGGCGTCGCGGGTGTGCGCCGTGATGGTGTGGGAGCCCGCCTTGAAGGTGAGCTTGGCGCTGACCGGCGTGCCGGTAGTGGCCGCGGTGACCCAGGCCCCGCCGTCCAGCCTGTACTGGAGGTCCTTCACGTCGCTGGTCGGCGGGGTGAAGGTGAAGGTGCCGCTGTAGTCGCCGTTGGCGTCCGGGGTGCCCGACCACTGGCCGGCCGGGAAGTCCCCGGAGGAGACGGTGGTCGCGCCCGGCGCGGTGGTGTCCACGGTGAAGGTGCGGAAGGCGGACCAGGCGCTGTTGGCGGTGCCGTCCCAGGAGCGCGAGCGCCACTTGTAGGCGCCGGCCGGCAGCGCGGTGCCCGGGGTCCAGGTGAACGTGGAGCCGGAGGCGGCCATGGCGGTGCGGCCGGACTGCAGGGCGGCGGTGCCGTTGGACGTCCAGACCTCGAAGTCCAGGGCGATGTTGCCGCCGTCGGGGTCGGTCGCCTTGGCGGACAGCGTCGGCGTCGCGTCGTTGGTCAGCGCGGCGTTCGCCGGGGAGACCAGGGTGGAGACGGCCGGCGGGGTGTTGTAGGTCACCGACAGGTACGGGGTGTTGGACGTCGCGTTGCCGGAGTTGAACTTCTTCCAGCCGTACGGGTCCGACTCGTCGGTGGCCCGGATGCCCAGGGTGTTGTTGGCGTTGCCGTTGGCGGCCCAGGCCTTGACCAGGCTGGTGATGTCCTGGTTCACCCAACCGTCGTTGCAGGAACTGGAGTAGCCCTTGGTCGCGGTGGACGTCGCCCACTTCTTGTTCCAGCCGGGCTGGGCCGTCCAGCGGGTCGCCGTGGTGGCGGTGCCGGTGTCCCACACCTCCCAGCTCTTCGCGGTGCAGGACCAGCTGTGGAAGTTCCAGAGGTTGAGCTTGCCGCTGGTGATCTGCTTCCCGCTGATCTTCGCCATCGGGAACTGCAGGAATGAACGCGCCACCTGGCCGGAGCCGTTGTTGCCCAGCTTCAGCTCGGTCTGCGAGGAGACGTCGGTGGCGTAGCCCTCCTGGACGAAGGTGTCGAAGCCGACGCCGATGTTGACCGCGGGGTCGATGGTCACCGGGTACTTGGTCTTCGGGTCGTTCAGGAAGGCGGCGTCCGGGGTGAGCGTCAGGTCGATCGCGTTCCCGTCCTGGGTGACCTTCAGCGCGACCGGCGCGGTGCGGGTGTGGTCGCCGCTGCGCTCGTCGACCTGCGCGTCCCACATCACCGGGGCGGGCAGCTGGCCCTTCTCCTCGCCGGTCTTCGGGTCGAGGAAGGAGACCGAGTTGTCCGGGTTCTGCCGGGCCTGGAGGCCGGCCGCGTCCAGGGTGAGCGTCACGCTGCCGTTGGCGGCCACCGCCGAGCGGTCCTTGAGCTCCAGGAACTGCTCGAAGCCGGTCCGGGTGGACTCGATGACCAGGTCGGTGGCGGTGAGCGCGTCCTTGTAGCGGGCCTTGGCGCCGTCCACGGTGGGCTCGGGCAGGGTGCCGCGCCAGGACAGCGACATGGCGGTGCCCTGGCCGTTGTCCAGCGAGACCAGCGGGGTGGTCGGGGCCTTCGCGTCCCCGGCCGGGGCGCCGGCGGCCTTGAACTTCGACGCGGTGGCGGGTGCGGTGGCGCCGGCCAGGGAGAGGTTGAGCGGGTGGCCCTTGGCCTTGACGCTGCCGTCCGACTGCTTGGCGAGGTCGACGTCGATCGGCTGGAGCTTGCCGGCCTTGTCCTTGTAGCGGACGGGGCCGGTGGCGAGGTCCAGGGTGGTGGTGCCGTCCGGGTTGATCCAGGTGGTGGTGGACTCGGTGCGCTCGTCGACCACCTCGATCCGACGGTTCTCCAGCCGCGCCTTGAGGTGGGCGGTGGGGATGTCCTTGGCCTCGGCGGGGCCCTGCGCCTTGGCGGGCTTCGGGGCCTGCTCCGGGGTGACCGCGACGGCCTGACCGGTCGTCATGATGACGGCGGCGGCCTCGGCGGAGAGCACCACGGCGAGGGCGACGGCGGTGTTGCGCAGCACGCTGTTGCGGCGGCGTGGCGCGGTGGGGGGAGGCGAGCCGGCTTCGGTCCGGTGCCGTGGTGATTCGCCCGTGGGGCGTGACATGGAACTCCTCGACTGTTCTGGTCGGTCTGTTCGGTCTGTTGAAAGGAGAGGAAGGGCCGTCGGGGAAGGGGGGCATAGTCGACTTGCCGAGTGCATGTCAGGTATGCCGGGGTAAAGCCGGCGCAATGAATCGGCCAACTTTCCGGACCGGTGAGATCGGTCGAAAACCGCCCGGAAGTGCGGAAACCGTTCGGGCGTGACGACGGGTCACCGCCGCCGGGAACCGGCGGTCGGCGCGACTAGCGGAGGTCGGACGGGAGCCGGCCGGTGGCCGTCAGCACCCGGTCCAGCAGGCCCTGCGCCCTCGACCGGGCCGCCGTCCCGTCCGGAGCCCGGACGTAGAGCACCAGGCCCACGCCGTCGGGCACGGCGCGGGCGCGCACGTGCTCCAGGCCGTCACCCGGACCGGCACACGCCCACAGCGCGGCCTGGACCTCCACGGCCGCCGCCTCTCCCGACGGGGAGGCGGCATCGGCCGGCACGGTCAGATGGACCGCGAACACCGCAGGTCAGACCCGCCCGGCGAAGTCGTCGACCGGCGGGGCGTCCCAGCCGATCGACCGGGGGGACGGGCTGTCCCACCCGATCGAGTCGGCGCCGGGGACGTCCCAGCCGATCGACCCGCCCGTGCCCTGGACGGCGGACGGCGCGGCGCCGGAGGCGGTCGAGGCGGCGGCGAGGGCCGGGGCGGTGGCGCCGGCGATGGTAAGGGTCAGGAGAGCGGCGGCGAATGGACGGACGGCCACGACGGAGTCCTGTTCTGTGCGGGAACTGCGTTGAGGGAGACCGCAGTTCTGGATGTCCGGAAATTCGTGCATTGCGCGCACGGCGAATCCTTCCGTTTCGCGGCCCCCCACGGGAAGGGAATCCGGGGGCAGGATCAGGACAGGCAGCATGCTGCAAAATTGCGCGGGGCGGCGGGACGGATTCCGCCCCGCCGCGGGACCTGCCGGGGCCCGGACGCCCCTGGAGTGGGGCGTTGACCGGATCATGCCCTTGCGATCGCGTTCCGGCCGGAGGAAAGATCGGCTCCGGGCCGACCGGGCATAACGGAATCGTCCACGGGGATCAGGGGTCGTGAAGTGCTGGAACTGCTGGGGCTGGACGCCACTGCGGAAGCCGTCTACCGGGAAATGCTCGCCGACCCAGAGGGAGGGGTCGCGGAACTCTGCGAGCGGCTCGAACTCCCCGAGGCCGACGTGCGCACAGCCCTCGACCGGCTCGCCGACCTCACCCTGCTGCGGACCTCCCGCGAACGGCCCGGCACCCTGCGGCCGGTCAGCCCGGAGCGCGGACTGGAGATCCTGCTGCGCCGCCAGGAAGAGGAACTCGCGCGCCGCCAGCAGGAGTTGGCGGCCTCCAAGGCCGCCGTCGCACGCGCCCTGGGGGAGTACGCGAAGGTACGGACCGACACCCCGGTGGCCGACCGCGAGCGGCTGCTCGGCCTGGACGCCATCCAGGACAAGCTGGAGGTGCTGAGCGCCCGGCTGACCACCGAGGTCCTGGCGGTGATGCCCGGCGGCGGCCAGTCCGCGGCCAGCCTGGCCGCGTCCCGCCCGCTCGACGAGGACGCCCTGCGACGCGGAGTCAGGCTGCGCACCGTCTACCAGGACAGCATCCACGACGCCCCGGAGACCCTCGACTACGCCCGCTGGATGGCCGACCTCGGCGCCGAGGTGCGCACCGCGTCGGCGCTGCCGCCGCGGATGCTGGTCTTCGACCGGAGCACGGCCGTGGTGCCGATCGACCCGGAGAACACCCGGGCCGGCGCGCTGTGCACCAGGGAGCCCGGCATCGTCGCCTCCCTGGTCGCCCTGTTCGAGCAGACCTGGGAGACCGCCGTCCCGATCTGCGGAGACCGGGACGAGGTGGCGTCGTTGACGCTGAGCGCCGGGGAGCGCGAGCTGCTGCGGCTGCTGTCCACCGGGCTCACGGACGACGCGGCGGCCAAGCGGCTGGGCGTCTCGGTGCGGACCGTACGGCGGCAGATGGCCTCCGTGATGGAACGCCTCGACGCGGCGAGCCGCTTCGAGGCCGGGTTGAAGACGGCGCGGCGCGGTTGGTTGTAGGGCCCCGCGGGCCTGACCGCCGGACGGGCGGGCGTCGCGGCGGCCGGTTCCGGGATTCACCGGCCGGCCGCCCGGGTACGCCGTACCCTCGGGGCGCAGCCGGTCGGCCGCCGCCCGTGGCCCTGAGGAGGAGGACGGCGTGGACACGGCTGCGGAGGACACGTCCCTGGGCGGGCCCCGGATCGACCCGCTGCTCGCCGACCGCGTCACCGAGGCGCTCCTGCTGGCCGGCCTGCCCGTCGGGTACGGCGGGCACGGGCCCGGCGTCCGACTGCGCCCGGCCCGGCCGTACGACGACTCCGACGACTGCGCCGGACTGATCGCCCTGCACTGGGAACCCGGCCCCCGGCTGGCGGCCGCCGCCGCCATGGAGGAGCCCCGGCAGCCCGCGGCCGCCGCCCGACGGATCGTCACCGCCGGCATGCAGAACGCGCTGGCGGAGTTCCTGCCGGCCTTCGGCATCGAGGTCGTGGCCGGCCGGCTCGACGGCGAGACCAGGGTCGGTGGCGCCGGCGGCCCCGCCCCGGCCACCGGCCCGGCCGGCTCCACCACGCCCGGCTCCGCCACGCCCGGCTCCCGCCCGCAGGACCTCGGCATCGACGCGGACGTCGTCGACGCGGTGTGCCGCACCGCCGCACTCGCCGGCCTCCCGGTCGCCGACCACCTGCACGCACCCGGCATCACCCTCGCGCCGTGCCGGCCCGTCGACGACGGCGACGACACCACCGGCGTCGCCGACCTCCGCTGGAACCCCTCCCGCCGCCTGGCCGCCGCCCCCGCCGAGCAGGCCGCCCGGGCCCGTACCGCCGTCCAGGACGCCATGCGGCATGCCTTCGGCGCCGTCCTCGGCGCCTGCGGCCTCGACCTGCGGTGGCGCCGCCCGGCCGCCCTCCCGTACCAGTTGCGCGCCTTCGGGCTCGTGGAGCGGCCGCCGGTCCGGCGCTGACGTCCGGCGGTCTCCGGTGCCGGTCGAGGGTCTTGGGACTCCCGTTCCAGGTCAGCGGAGTCGGGTCGATCGCCCCTCAACCGGCTGACGGGGCACCGGACTTGGCGGGGCGGCCGGCTGTCGCAGCGGGGCCCGGAGGCGGTGGGCGAGAGCGCTGGCGGCGACGCAGAGGAACAGGGCGGTCCAGAGCAGCGGGGGGTTCTGCAGGCCCAGGCCGATGACGGCCGGGCCGACGGCGTAGGAGACCGTCCAGGTCAGCTGGAACAGGGACATGTACGGGCCCTCGTCGCCCTTGGGGGCCATGGTGACCGCCGCAGCGGCCGCGGTGGGCTTCGAGGCCAGCTCGGCGAGCGCCAGGATCGCCGCGACGAGGACGGCGAGCGGGCCCTGGAGGCGGTGCGGGGCGGTCGGGATGGCCGCGGTCAGGGCGATGGCGGCGGCCACCGCGCCGATCGACAGGCGCAGCACCCGGGACCGGCTCCAGCCGGAGAGCCGGCGGCTGATCCGCATCTGCAGGGTGGTGGCGGTGGCGTAGCGGACGGCGACCACGACGGTCGGCCAGTAGGGCGCCTGATGGAGGCTCTCCACCAGGTACACAGGGAAGGCGACCGTCGGGATCAGCCAGGCCGCCGACAACAGCGTCTGGGACGCGACCAGGGACACGAAGCGCCGGTCGCCGAGCGCCGCCCGGCTGTTCGAGCGCGCCGCCGCCCGGGGCCCGGGCCGCTCGGCGGCCGGCACGGTGACCCCCAGCAGCAGGACGGCGGCGAGGAGGGAACTCGCGCTGTTCAACGCGAGCGCGACCCGCAGGCCGTGGCCGCCGTCGAGTGCCATCAGGGCGGTCGCCCCCAGGGTGCCGACGCCCAGGGAGGTCGTCTTGAGGACGGTGACCGCGGAGAACCACTCGGTGAGTTCCTCCGGTTCGGCGAACCGCGCGACCAGGGTCGGCCAGGCGGCGCCGTAGAGCCGGTCGGCGGCCGTCACCAGGAAGGTGGCGGCCGCCACCGTGGCCAGGTTCCCGGTGGCGAAGAACAGGCCGTACCCGAGTGCGGTCAGGACGTTGCCGACGAGCAGACAGGCCTTGGGCCCCGCGGCCTGGACCAGCCGTCCGCAGAGCGGTACGACGGCGAAGGACGCGAGCGACCCGACCGTGACGGCGGTGCCCGCGGCGGCCGCCGGGAAGTGCTGGACGGTGACGAAGAACAGCAGCGACAGCGGCAGGAAGACGCCGGAGCCGAAGGTGTCGATCGCCACCGAGAGGAACAGCCGCCGCTGCCGACGGAACCGCCCGGCCCCTGTCACCCCGCCCCCGTCCCCGCCCCGCGACTATCGCGTGCTGCGCAGCTTGAGAATGTACGTCGCGGTGAGCGCGACCGCACGGTCCTCGTCCCGGGCGAGCTCGTCGAGGGCTCGGTCCGTGGTGCCGCCCGGGACCTCCGCGAGCGCCTGGGCCAGGCGGCGGCGGGCGTCCGGGCCGACGGCGTCGTGGGCGAGGCGGTCGACCAGCCCGGCGGCGATCCGCTCCGCCAGCGCGGGGTCGCCCGCCAGTGTGCCGAGCGCGTCGGCCGCGTCGGCGTCGTTCACCGCCTCGACGATCATGTCGACGAGCGTCGGGACGGCGTCGGCGACCCCGCGGGCCCCGAGCGCCAGGGCCGCGTACCTGCGGACCACGGCGTCGGGGTGCCCGAGGGCGTCCCGCAGCAGCGCCGTCGCCGCGCCGTCCGGCAGCTCGGCGAGGGACCGGACGGCCCGCTCGCGCACCTCGGCCGCGGGCGAGCGCAGGCCCGCCGCGAGCAGGGCCGCCCCGTCCCCGCCGGCCCGCGCCAGCGCCCAGCGCAGAGCCCCGGCGACGTTCGGGTCGGACTCGCCCAGCACGGCCTCGACCAGCGCCTCCACCGGCACCGCGACGTCCTCGCCCGCGGACCGGGCCGCGTCGCCCGCCGACAGGGCGGCGCGCTGCCGGGCGCCCGGGCTCTTCGACTCCAGCGCCTGGAGCAGCGCGACGACCCCCAGCACCTCCTCCCAACCGGCGGGCTCCGCGGCGTCGATCCGCCGCAGCCGGGTGAGCAGCTCCGTCTCCGCCGCGATGCGCTCGCGGGTACGGCGGATGAGGTCGTCGACGAGTTCCGCCGGCGCGAAGCCGGGGTCGTCGAGCGCCCGGCCGACGTCGCGCAGCGACAGGCCCAGCGACCGCAGGCTCTCGATGTGGAAGATCCGCCGGATGTCCTCGTCGGAGTACCGGCGGTAGCCGGAGCCGGTGCGCCCCGTGGGCCGTACCAGTCCGAGCGACTCGTAGTGCCTGAGCATGCGGGCGCTGACCCCGGACCGCCGCGCGACGTCGCCGATCAACACTGCCTACCGTCCCTCCTGGCGGCCCTGACCGTAGACCGCCGTGCGCTTCGCCTCCTCGATCGCGGACTCGAATCCGGCGTCCGGGTCGTGCCACAGCCGTTCGGTGGCGAGCGCGTGGGCGCGCACCCGGGGGTCGGGGTCCGTCGTCGCGGCGTTCAGCGCGGGCAGCATCGCCTCCCCGAGCGCGACCAGCGCCCGGCTGAGACTCAGCTGCGTCTCGCGTCCGCCGCGTCCGAGTTGAGCCGCCAAGACTACGGCCAGGTCGCGCTGCCCACCGTCGGGTACCAGCACGACCGCGGCCCGCCAGGCGCTGCGGGCCACCTCGTCGTCGGCGTCGGCCAGCAGCGCGGGCGTGATCGCCGGCCAGGCCCGCCGGTCCCCGATCTTGGACAGCGTGTGCAGGGCCTGACTGCGGGCCTGGGCGCGCTCCGCCCTGACCTCGTCGAGCAGCAGTGGGAGCGTCGCCGCCGCCTCGTGCCGGGTGAGCGCCCAGGTGAGCATCTCGCGCACGGTGAACTCGGGCTCGACCGCGCACCGCTCGACGAGCCCGCCGACGAACCCGGGGTGCGGGCGGCTGCCGACGGCCAGCGCCGCCCGCAGCCGCACCGACGCGTCGTCGTGCTCCAGCCCCCGCAGCAGCGGCGTCGTCTCCGTGTCCTCTTCCGGCCTGATCATCAGGACCACCTCCAGGACCGCAGTGAAGTCCTTGTCACCGTGTCAAGGTCAAGCGGTCGGTCGGTCGGTCGGTCGGTCGGGCGGGTCCGGGCCGAGGGGGAGGGGGAGGGGGAGCGGTGCGGGCCGGCGGGTGGGACGGCCCCGGGCGGTCGTGCGGCGGCGGGGTTATTCTGCGGCTGATGGGCGGATCGGAGAGTGCGCGGCGACAACCCGGCGTGGTGGGACGACTGCTGAGGACGCTCCGGGCGGATCCCGCGTACATGCCCGAGCGACTGGCGGCCTTCGTGGTCGACTACCTGGGCCCCCAGGCGGCCGAGACGGCCGCGGCGCTGCGCGACCCCGAGCGGGCGTGGGGCGACCCCGAGCGGGCGCCCGAGCGAGCGGAGGACGCCGGGCCGGATCCCGTCGGTCGGATCATCGACCGCGGGGTGCGCCGCACCGTGGTCGAGGGCTCCTTCCTCGGCGGCCCGTTCATCCTCCTGCTCCCGGTCGCCTTCGTCGCCGCGCTGCTCGCCCAGCTGCGCATGGTGCTGGAACTCGCCGCCCTGTCCGGCCGCGACCCCTGCGGTCCCGACGCGGCGGCGGAGGTGCTGGTGGTGCAGGGGGTCCATCCGACGCCGGCGCAGGCGCACGAGGCCCTCCGGAAGGCGTCGCGGACCTCGGTCGACGGCCGGGAGAAGGCCTCCTGGCCGGCCGTCGTCCGCCGCCAGGCGTACCTGATCGGCCTGCTGACCCCCGACGACCCGGAGCGCTCGGCAGTGCGCAAGTGGCTCGGCTGGGCCGGGCTGGGCGGGCTGCTGCTCGTCGGAACCGTGATCCCCTTCGTGTGGGTGCCCGCGTGCGGCGTGATGTACCGCCGCGCCACCGGCGAGCTCGCCGACCGGGCCCTGCTCCGGTACGGGTTGGAGGGGCGCGCGGCCGTACGGGCGGGGACCTCGTCGATCCTGCGCCCGAGCATGCTCCTCGTGGTGCTGCGGACCGCGCTGGCGGTCCTGGCCACCGCGGGCGCGGTGCTGATCGTGCTGTTCACCGGGGCCCGGGTCGTCGGGAACACCTGGCTCGCGATGTTCCTGGTGCTGCTCGGGATGGGCGCTCTGGCCGTCGGATGGCGCTGGCTGCGCGCCCGCCGGTCCCGGCGCGCCTAGGCCGCGGGTAGCGGTGGAGCGGTCCGGGGTCAGAGCAGGTGCAGCGCCCGCGCCCGCCGCACGGCCCGGTTGCGCCCGGTGACGGAGAGCTTCCGGTTGATGCTCTTGAGGTGGGTCTTGACGGTGTTCACGGAGAGGAACAGCTCGGCGGCGATCTCGTCCGTGGACAGCATCTGCGCGGCCAGTCTCAGCACGTCCAGTTCGCGGTCGCTCAGCGGCTCGACCGGATCGTCCGCCGTGGCGGTGTCCCCGGCCGCCTCGCCCGTGGGGCCGGGCAGGAGGTCGGGGGGCAGCCAGCCGTGGGAGTCCACCAGCTCGGGCCGGGAGCGCAGCAGCCGCTCCAGCCACGGCCCGGCGTCCCGGAACGGCCGGCGCAGCCGCTCCGGCCGGGCGACCGCGAGGGCGCGGGCGAGCAGGCGCTGGGCCGCGGCCTCGTCGCCGAGGGCGAGGGCCGCCTGGGACCGGGCGAGCAGGACCCGTACGGTGACCGCGGGCCCGTGGCCGTCGTGATCGGGGATCGCGTCCAGGATCCGCAGGGCGTGTCGGCTCTCCCCGGCGGCGAGCCGCGCCAGGGCGGCGGCGACGGCGCACTCCGGTCCGTCCGCGCCACTGCGCTCCAGTGCCCGGAGGGCGGCGGCCGGGTCCCCCTCGGCGAGGTGCCCGGTGCAGACGGTCACGGCCACGCTCTCCCGCACCCAGGGCGGCGGCGGTCCGGCGGTGGGGCCGCCGTGCTCCAGCCCGTCGAGGAGGTCGAGGGCCGCACGGGTACGGCCCTCGGCCAGCAGCGTCCTCGCCCGGACGATCGCGATCCCCGCGGCGACGGCCGGGTCGTGGTCGGCCGCGTCCGATCCGGCGGCCCGGTCGATCGCCGCCCGCGCCGCGGGCAGGTCGTCGCGGTCGACGGCGAGCGCGGCCAGCACGAGCCGGCCGGCCCCCGTGCGGGAGTCCGGTGGCAGACCGGCGCGTTCGGCCTCCGCCCCCGCTTTCCGCAGGCGGACCTCCGCTCGCCCCGGCCTGCCCCGGAGCAGGTCGATCAGGGCCAGCCGGGCGAGCGACTCCTGGCGCGGACAGGCCGTGGTGGCGCCGTCGCCGGCCGCGGCGGCGGACAGCGCCGTTTCGGCGGCGTCGAGGTTCCCCGCCCAGAGCAGCGCGGAGCCGAGGTCGGTGAGCCGGAGCGCGGGAAGCTCGGGGTGCTGCCGCAGCAGCCCCGCCGGGAGGTGCTCCTCCCACCGGGCGGCCTGGTCGGCGGCGGCCTGGGCCATGTCGGCCGAGCCGAGCAGCCGGCCCGCCAGCACCCGCAGGTGGGCGAGGCTGAGCAGGGCCGCCGCCGGGACGTCCTCGCCGTCGCGTTCGGCGAGCAGCGCCTCGGCGCGCCGGAGGTGTTCGAGCCCGCGGTCCACGTCGTGGCGGGCGAGGTCGCGCGCGGCCCGGACCAGCTCCGGGGCGGGCCCCAGGGCGTCGGGCGCCATGTCGGCGAACAGCCGGTCGAGCCGGTCCGCGCCGCGGCCGGTGAACAGCCGTCCGATGGCCAGCCGGTCGACGACCTGCGTCGCGGCGAACCCCCAGTCGCCGGCCGCGGCGGCGTGCACCAGCCCGTCCGTCAGGTGCCCGGCGGTGATCAGCCAGCGGGCGGCCCTGCGGTGCAGCGCCCGTTCCAGCCCCGGGCTGCGTGCCGCCAGGTGGACGCGCAGGATCTCGGCGAACAGCGGGTGGCAGCGGTACCAGCCGTGGCCGAGGGCCTCGACGAAGGTGTCGGCGCGCGCGAGGTCGGCGAGGATCCGCGCCCCGTCAGGACGGCCGGTCAGCGCGTCGGCCAGATCGGGGTGGACCCGTTCCAGGACGCTCGTGCGCAGCAGGAGGTCCTGGGCCTCGGCGGGCTGGGTGTCGAGGACCTCGGCGAGCAGGAAGTCCGCGACCGTGCTGCGGCAGGCCTCGAACTCCTTCAGGTACACCTCGGGATCGGCGGCGCCCTGGGCGGCCAGGGCGGACAGCCGCAGACCGGCGGCCCAGCCGCCCGTCCGCTCGGTCAGCGACCGGATCGTCCCGGCGGAGAGGTCCAGGCCGTGCCGACGCAGCAGCGCGGCGGTCTCCCGGGGGCGGAAGGCCAGGTCGGCGGCCCGGATCTCGGTGGTGCTGCCGGAGGCGCGGTAGCGGTGCAGCGGCAGGCTCGGCTCCGTGCGGCTGATCAGGACGAGCCGCAGTCCCGGGCCCGCGTGGCCGAGCAGGAAGTGGAGTCCGGAGGCCACCTCGGTGGACGACACGTGTTCGAACTCGTCGAGGACGAGGACCACGGGATCCTCGCGGCGGCTCAGGTGGGCGGCCAGCCGGGCCAGCAGCGAGTGGTCGACCTCGGAAGCCCGGGCGGGGCAGCCGATGTCGTCCGGCAGTGCGACGCCGTGGTGCCGGACGGCTTCCAGCAGGTAGGCCCAGAAGACGCCCGGCGCGTTGTCCTCCCGCTCCACGGTGAGCCAGACCGCCGAGCCGCGCAGCCGCGTCGTGGCCAGCCAGTCGGCGACGAGCAGGGTCTTTCCCGCTCCCGCCGGGGCGTTCACCAGCAGCAGGGACGTCCCCGGGCCGTCGCCGAGGCGCCCGACCAGTCGCGGTCTGTGCACGAAGGTCACCGGGATCGGGGGGACGGCGAAGCGGGCCGCGAGCACCGGGTCGCCCCCGGGTATGCGGGCCGGCCGCGCGGAGCCGCGTCGAGGTGCGTCCGCCGGGCGGACGGGGGAGCCGGCGGCTGGGCTGAGGGGCATGGTGCTCACCTCAGAGGGGATGGCGCATGGTGAGCGCGGATCGCTGACAACCCCATCCTGTCCGACACCGTCCGGGCTGGCAAAGGCGGCCGGGGCGCCCGGGCGGGTGCCCCACGGGCCGCTGCCACAGCGGCCTCACTCCTCGTCCTCCGGGTCCGGCACCGGAGTTCCCAGCAGCCGGGCCAGTCGTCCCTGGCTCGCCACCACGTACCCGATGCCGATGCAGAGCGTGATGGCCGTGAACACCACGATGAGCCAGCTGAGCAGGGTGAAGACCAGGCCGAGCGGGCCGAACTGGGTGATGCTGCGGTTCAGCGAGTGGGGGACGTAGAGCCGTGACGCCCAGGCGAGCACCGTCAGCGCGGCGGCGGTCAGCACCGCCCCCGGCAGCAGCGGGGGCCAGGGGATCCGGCCGCCGAGCAGCAGGTGCTGGGTCCACCACCAGAGCAGGGTGGCCGTGATCAGGTAGAGCACGGCCCCGAGGACCGCGCCCGCCCCGAGCCCGACCCGGATCTGCCCCTGGAGGATCAGGGCGGTCAGCCACACCAGGAGCCAGGCGAGCCACCGCCACGCCGCCAGGCGGCCCGCCAGGTGGGGCAGGTGCCAGCTCCGCTCGCACAGGCGCTGCAGGACGCGGCTGCACGTCGTGGCCGAGAGCAGGGTCACCAGGATGCCGATGCCGCCGAACGTCTCGGTGGTGGACTCCTCACCGGCGGGGTTGAGCGCCGCCGTGATCTCGTTGAGTGAGGCGCCCTGGAGGCCCAGGACGGTGCGCAGCGACTCGGAGACGCTGGTGCGCACCTCCTGGGGCATGAAGGCGGCCAGCACGAACAGCACCGGGATGGCGGTCAGGAACGTCTGCGCGGCGAGGCGGGTGGCGGTGTCCAGGACGTGGACGTGGAGCAGCTGGGCCGCGAGCCGGCGCAGGAACGGGGCGTCGCGCAGGGTGGCCGTCCGCCCCTTCAGCCAGGCGGTCCTGCCGCGGATCCAGTCGGCGCGGCTGGGCTGACCACGCTGCTGCGCCACGCCGTGCTCCCTCCGGTCGATGCCCTCGCCCCGTTCCCGGTCCGCTGCCGCGGATTCCGTCCAAGACTGGGCGACGGGACGCCGTGCGGCACCTCGGGCGGTCCGCCGTTCGGCGCAACGCGGTGACCGCCCTCGACGGGCGTCCCGGCCGCGGGCGCGTACGGGGGTACTGCGCGGCCCAGCTCGGTGGCCTCAAGGTGATCAATGCCGGCCGTCGCCGCGATCACGCTCGCCTGCTTCGCCTTCACCGGCCACCTGCCGGCCCGGCGCGCGTCCGGCGCGGGCGAGCCGGCGCGCGAGGGCGGCGGGACGGGCCGGGCGTAGGGCCGTCCCGCCGCCGGGGCCGGCTCACACGCCGGGCCGCGCGCTGATCCGGCCGCTGTCGATCGCGGCGGTGAGCGCGGCGTGGTCGGCGTCGGTCCGGTCGGCGTAGGCGACGGCGAAGTCGGCGATGGCGCGGTCGAAGACGTCGCCGGAGCCGAGGTACGCGGTGATGGCGACGCGGTCCCCGGTGCGCGCGTGCCCGTGCGCGAGGGTGCTGCCGCACAGCTCGGCGTACCGGTCCAGCAGGTCCACCGGCATGCCGTCGACGACGGCGGAGCCCTTCATGTCGCGCAGTTGGCGCCAGTAGAACTCGTGGCCGCCGGGGCCGGTGGCCCAGCCGAGGAAGATGTCGCCGACGGCCTGGAGACGGCGTTGCCCGGCGACCACCCGTCGGCCCTGGTGCCGGTGGAGGCCGGGCGCGAGGTACGGCTCCAGCACGGAGCGTTGGGCCTCCTTCACCTGGAGGAAGAGCGGTTCGCCGCCGGCGCGTCCGCGGAACAGCCCGATGTGGCACCGGGTGCCCACACTGCCCACGCCGACCACCTTGCGGGCCGCGTCGACCAGCTCGAAGCGGTCGAGCAGCGCCGCCCGCTCCTCCGGCAGGGTGTTCCGGTAGTCCAGCAGGATCTGCCGCAGGCTCGGCAGTTCGTCGCGGCCCATCGGTTCCAGCAGCGGCGGGTCGTGGACGATCCGGGGTTCGCCGTCCGGGCCGGGCTCGGTGAGCTTGGCCAGCGCCTGGAGGCTGGTCCGTGCGCGTGCCTTCGCCAGGGTGGTTCGGACGCGCTTGCGGTACTTCGTCTCCTCGATCAGCGGCAGCAGGTCGGCGGTGTCCACCCGTTGGTACCAGACGTCGAGTTCGCCGAGGCCGGCGAGCCGTCGTATGGAGAGCCGGTACGCGCGGGCGGACGTGAGCGCCACCGCCCGGGCGGACTCGTCGGGCGCCCCGTTCTCGCGCGCGGCCACGGCGATACTGGCGGCCAGGCGTTTGACGTCCCATTCGAAGGGGCCGGGCAGGGTCTCGTCGAAGTCGTTGAGGTCGAAGAGCAGGGCGCGCTCCGGCGAGGCGAAGAGCCCGAAGTTGCACAGGTGCGCGTCCCCGCAGAGCTGGACGGTGAGGCCGGTGTGCGGACCGGCGGCGAGGTCCGCGGCCATGACGGCGGGGGCGCCGCGCAGGAAGGCGAACCGGGAGGCCGCCATCCGGCCGTAGCGGATCGGCACCAGCTCGGGAACGCGGGTGGCGGCCTGCGCCTCCAGGATGCCGACGGGGTCGGCGCGGTCCTGCGCGGGGGCCCAGGTCCCGTGCTCCGAGCGCGGCACGGTGCGGCGGGCCCGGCGCCCCTTCGACACCGAGTCGGAGGTCGCCGGGGCCGGTGCCGGTGCCAGCGTCATACCCCGGCCTGCCGGTGCGTCGCGTGGGTGACCTCCCTGATGGTCCCGACGACGTGCGAGACGGCGTGGGCCACCGCGCCGCTCGCGACGAGCAGGACGCTGATGAGGATCCATCCGTCCTTCTCGTTGACGCTGAGGTCGCCCGGGCGCACCGGGCCGACCGGTGCGGGTGCGCGCTGCGGCGCGGGGCGCAGGATCTCCCTGGTGATCGCGGTGATGCCGGACAGCGCGTGCGCGACCGCGCCGGCGACGAACAGCGAGGACCCGAGGACGACCCAGCCGACTCGTCCGAGCTCGTCGGTCTTGGTCGTGCTGGTGGAATGAGCTGCCTGGTGGTGAATGCCGAGCACCGTTCTCGCCTCCTGGGGGGACGGGGTTGCCGGGGGTGGTGGGACTTCCCTCCTTCGGGGGCCTCCTTCGGGTTCAGCGGCCTGGGCCGGTTGCGGGGGTGCCCGCCGCGGCGGGCCGGTCGTGCGGCAGGAACAGCGCCGCGCAGAGTCCGGCCAGGCCGCAGAGGGCGAGGACGGCCATGGCCGCCGCGTAGCCGTTGCGGGTGAGCTCCGAGACCAGGATGGTTCCGGCGATCGCGGTGCCCAGCGAGGAGCCGAGGTTGGAGATGCTGCGCGAGAGGCCGGAGATCTCGCCCTGACGGCTGTCGGGGAAGGCGGACTGCACGATGTTGACCGAGGGCGTGAGCATCAGGCCGATGCCCAGCCCGATCAGCAGCAGGCCGGGGGTGAACGCCCAGACGCCGTCGACGGCGCGGACCAGGAGCAGCAGCACGACGATGCCGACGGTGGTGAGCGCGAAGCCGGCGAGGACCAGGGTGCGCTGGGAGCGGCGCTCGGCCAGGCGCTCGGCGGCGAGCGAGGTGGCGAGCAGGCCGAGGGTGGCGGCGGTGAAGACGCCTCCGGTGGCGATGGCGCTGTAGCCGCGCACGACCTGGAGGTAGGCGCCGACGGTGAACGAGACGCCCATCAGGACGAGCCACTGGGCGTTCTGGGTGATGAGGCCCAGGTTGGAGGTGCGGTTGTGGAACAGGCTGGTGGCCAGCAGCGGTTCGCGTCCGGCGCGTTCCAGCCGGCGGATCCAGCGGAAGAAGCCGGCCAGCACGGCGGCGCCGGCGAGCAACAGCGCGATCATCAGCCAGGTGTTGTTGTCGGCGGCGAGGATGCCGGTGACCAGGAGGATCAGCCCGGCGGCGGACAGGACGGCGCCGACGGTGTCGAACGGCCGGTCCGGGTCGGCGGGGAGCGGGTCCTCCAGCTTGCGGGTGAGGAACAGGATCAGGGCCACGATCACGGCCTGGAAGGCGAAGTTGGCCCGCCAGTCGATGGCCGTGGTGAGCAGGCCGCCGAGGAGCGGTCCGGCCGCGGCGCCGATGCCGCCGAGGGCCATGATGGCACCGAAGGCGCGGGCCCGGGCGGCCGTACCGGTGAACAGCAGGGTGGTCAGGATGTAGACCGGGGGGATCAGCAGGGCGGTGCCGACGCCCTCCAGCACGGAGTTGCCCAGGAGGAGGACGCCGAGCCCCGGGGCGGCCGCGCTGAGCACGGCGCCGACGCCGTAGACGGTGAGACCGGCCATCAGGCAGCGCTTGCGGCCCCAGCGGTCGGTGAGTTTGCCGCCGGGGATCATCAGGGCGGCCATCACCAGCAGGAAGACGGTGATGGCGACCTGGACGCCCTGGACGGTGGTGTCCAGGTCCCGGCTGATGTCGTTGATCATCACGTTCATGCTGGAGCCGGCGAAGCTGCAGATGAACTGGGCCAGCGCCAGCGGCACCAGCACCTTGCGTCCGGCCGCGGTGGGGGCGGTGGCGACGGTGGAGGTCATCGCGTGTCCCCTTCAGGAGGTCCCGCGGCGGTCGAGTTCCTCGTCGAGGGCGAGCGCCGCGTCGATCAGTGCGAGGTGGGTGAACGCCTGGGGGAAGTTGCCCAGTTGCTCGCCGGAGGGGCCGATCTCCTCGGCGAACAGGCCGACGTGGTTGGCGTAGGTGAGCATCTTGTCGAACGCGTAGCGGGCCTGGGCGACCCGGCCGGCCCGGGCCAGGGCCTCGACGTAGAGGAACGTGCAGAGGTTGAAGGTGCCCTCGGAGCCCTTCAGGCCGTCGGGGGAGGCAGCGGGGTCGTAGCGGTAGACCAGGCTGTCCTGGACCAGTTCCCGGTCCATCGCGTCGAGGGTGGACAGCCAGGCCGGGTCGGTGGGGGAGAGGAAACCGACCTTGGGCATCAGCAGCAGCGAGGCGTCCAGGACGTCGGTGCCGTAGTGCTGGGTGAAGGCCTCGCGTTCGGGGCTCCAGCCGCGTTGCACGATCTGGCGCAGGATGTCGTCGCGCTCCGAGCTCCAGCGGTCGAGGTCCGCGGGGCGGGCGAACCGGAGGGCGAGGCGGATGGCGCGGTCGAAGGCGACCCAGCACATCAGGCGGCTGTAGGTGAAGTCCTGGCGTCCGCCGCGCGTCTCCCAGATGCCCTCGTCCGGGCGGTCCCACTGTTCGGTCAGCCAGTCCAGGAGCCCGCGGAACGCGGTCCAGCCGCGCAGCGCCCCCATGTCGCTCTCGTCGGCGGCGAACGCGTAGACGGCCTCGCCGTAGATGTCGAGCTGGAGCTGTTCGGCGGCGGCGTTCCCGGCGCGCACCGGGGAGGAGCGGCGGTAGCCCTCCCACTGGGTGAGGGACTCCTCGGTCAGGTGGGGGTCGCCGTCGACGCGGTACATGATCTGGAGCCGTTCGCCCCCGGAACCGGCGGCCTCGATCCGCTCCCGCACCCAGCGGCGGAAGGCGCGCGCCTCGTCGTTGAAGCCGAGGCTGATGAGGGTGTGCACGGAGAGCGAGGCGTCCCTGATCCAGGTGTAGCGGTAGTCCCAGTTCCGCTCGCCGCCGATCTGCTCCGGCAGCCCCATCGTCGCGGCGGCGACCAGCGCACCGGTCGGGTGGTAGCTGAGCAGCTTGAGCGTGATCGCCGAGCGGTCCACGATCTGGCGCCAACGTCCTTGGTAGGTCGAGGACTTGAGCCATCCGTACCAGAACTTCCGGCAGGCCTCGAAGGCGGCGGCGTGCTCCGCCTCGGTGGGCGCGGCGGCAGGGGTGGCGTCCGGCGGCTGGGTCGTGAGCAGTACGGTGGCCGACTCTCCCGCGTCCAGGGTGAACGCCGCGGTCACGTCGGAGCCGTCGGGCCCGAGCGCGACGGGAGCGGTGGTCTGCACGCACAGCTCCTGCTCCGGGCCCCGGAGCACCGCGCAGTGCTCGTCCACGAGGGTGAGCCCGTGAGGGGCCCGGCCGTAGTCGAAGCGCGGCCGGCACTCCAGCAGGAACGGTACCCGTCCGCGCACCACCCGGGCCGTGCGGACGATCCGGTGCCGGTCGCTCGGGGCCGGGGAGGTGTCGGGGAGCATGAAGTCGACGACCTCCGCCACCCCCTGCGGGGCGAGGAACCGGGTGACCAGAATGGCCGTGTCCGCGAGGTAGAGCTGTTTCACCTGTACGTCGGGCACCGCGTCCCGGTCGACGGCCAGCCTGCAGCGGCCGCCCTGGGCGTGGTCCAGCAGGGAGGCGAACAGGCTCGGGGAGTCGAAGCGGGGGGTGCACCACCAGTCGATGTCACCGCTGGTGGACACGAGCGCGGCGGTCTGCAGGTCGCCGATGATCCCGTGCTCGGCGATCGGAGGGTAGGGGCTCACGCGGACTCCTCGTGGACTCCTCGGTGGACGGCGAGGGAAACGACGGACGGACGGCGAGGGGAACGACCTCCGCGGACGGCGGGGGAAACCGCGGACGGCGGGGGAAACGACCTCCGCAGGACGACGGGGGAAACGACCTTTCCCGCCCACGCTACGAGCGTCGGCCGGACTCCGGATCACCCGGCGTGGGTGACCGCGCCGACGCGCCGGAACCCGGAACGCGGGCGATGATGGCCGCAACGGGCCCGTCGGACGTGGGACCCGGAGGTGGGACCCGTCGGTCGTGGGACCCATCGGACGTGTTCGAGGGGATGACGGGAGCAGGCGTCATGACCACCTCGCGCAGTCGCACCCCCGCCCCGGGCGAACCGGCCGCGGCCGGAATCCGGCCCCGGACCGACTACGCCGGCGCGGTGTACGGTTCGATGCTCGCCGCCTCCGTGATCGCGGCCGCCAGCCTCAACGAACCGCACCCCAGGCTGTCGCTCATCCTGCTGCTGGTGATCACCGGGTTGGTGTTCTGGGCCGCCCACGTCTACGCGCGCGTGGCCGGAGAGCGTGAGGCCGGCCGGCAGGTCACCCGGCGCCAGGTGCGCGAGGTGGGCCGGCACGAGTGGCCGCTCGTCGAGGCGTCGGCGCTGCCCGCCCTGGCTGTGCTGGTCAGCCCGTGGCTGGGGGCGGGGGAGAACGCCTGGCTCGCCCTCGGCGTCGCCGTGGCGCAGCAGGTGGCCTGGGCGGCGCTGGGCGCCCGCCGGGCGGGCGCCTCACCGGGCCAGATCGCCGCCGAGGGGGCGGTCAACCTGGTGCTGGGTCTGGTGATCGTGGCGGCCAAGGTCGCGGTGGGGCACTGAATCACCCTCCGCGGGTGATCCGCCGGATCCGCCGGTGTGCCGAGGGCGCTGTGCGCGGACGGTGCTGTGGGGCGCTCTGCGTAGACGGTGCTACGCGGCGAGGAGCCGCTGCTTCTGCGCGGTGAACTCCTCCTCGGTGAGGACACCCTGGTCCCGCAGCTGCGCCAACTGCTGCAGCTGGGCGATCTTCTGGTCCATGCCCGCCGGGGCGGGCGCGGCAGGAGCGGCGGGAGCCGGTGGCGGGGGCGGCGCGGGTTCGGCCACCAGGTCCTGTTGGGCCCAGCGGCCCGCCTGGCGACGGGACACCCGGTTGGACACGGCGGTCGCCGTGCCGGCGACGACGGCGGTGCGCGCGACACCGCGCAGCAGACCTGGCATGGTTCGTTCTCCTCTCGGCGGTTCACCCGGCGGCGGACGTTCCGGAGCCGGAGCCGTCCGACGCGTCCGTCCCGTCGTTCCCGTCGTTCCCGTCGTTTCCTTCGGTGCCGTCCAGCGCGTCCAGGGAGTGCAGCAGATCCTGCAGCGGCACCCGGCCGCTGGCGACCACCTGGGCGCCGCCGCGGCGCAGGGCCGCGGCGAACGGCGCGGCCCAGGTGTTCTCGTAGATGAGCACGCCGGCCGAGTTGCCGGGCTCGATGACCCCGGCGGCCTCGCTCAGGTCGTCCTCGTCGAGCAGGCCCGATCCGGCGCCCTCGAAGAGGGCCAGGTCCAGTCGGCCGTCCCCGTCGAAGTCGGCGATCTCCATGCCCGCGACGGTGCCGTCGGTGTCCTTGCGTACGAACGCGAAGTCCAGGATGCGGATCAGACCCCGGTCCACCAGGTCGATCAGCAGCGGGAGTGCTTCGCCGGTCATCCGGTTGCCGGGGAACTCGACCACCAGGTAGTCGATGGGCCCGGTCTCGGCGAGGACGTCCTCGGTCATGGTGGTGTTCCCTTCCACGTGGAGTCCCTCGCCCGGCCCGTCGGGTCGGTCCGTTCGGTCCGTTCGGTCCGTCGGGCAGGTCGGTCCGTCGGGCAGGGCGCTGCTTCCGACGCTAGGGGCCGCCGCCGGGCCCGCGGATCACCTGCCCGGGGTGAGGAACGGCCCGGTGTCGGGTGTGTTCCGGGCCGGCCGGCCCGGAACACACCTCGTCCGGGCGGCCCAGCCCGGCGTGCCGGGCGGGGGGCGGTGCGGCGTGAATGGTGTCCAGCGGTGCCAGGGCCGCGTGGCGAGTGCCGGGAGAGCCGTTGAACGGACCGAGTGAACCCCAGCCGTCCGGGCCCCAGCCGTCCGAGCGTCCGACGGGCGGGCCCCAGCCGTCCAGGTCCCAGCCGTCCGGGCCCCCGGCGTCCGGGCCCCCGCCAGGCGACGGGCCTCCGACAGGGGGCGGCAGCGCCCCCGTGGGGCCCGGGCACCGCCCCCGGGCGGGCCGGATCGTCATGAGCACCGTGTCGGCCGTGCTGATCACGCTGACCTGCATCCTGGTGCCGGTCTCGCTGCTCACCGTCTGGTTGCACGACATCGCGCTGGACACCGACCGGTACGTCAGCACGGTCGCGCCTCTGGCGAGGAACCCCGCGGTCCAGGACGCCGCGGTCCACCGGATCACCGAGGCGGTGGACGTGAGGGTGAACGGCCCGGAGGTCGCCTCCGATCTGGCCGGCTGGCTGCAGTCGCAGGGGCTGCCGCCCCGGGCCGCGTCCGCAGTCAAGTCGCTGGGGCCCAAGATCGACGACGCGGTGGACCAGGTGGTCACCGCGGCGGCGACCAAGGTGGTGCGCAGCGACGCCTTCGACACCGTCTGGACCCAGGCGAACCGTGCCGCCCACACGGCCGTGGTCCACGCCCTGACCGGACACGGCCGCGGCGCCGTCGAGGTCGGCGACGGCACGGTCACCCTCGACGTCGGCAAGGCCGTGGACCAGCTGAAGCAGGATCTGGTGGCCGCGGGCCTGACCCCGGCCGAGAAGATCCCGGAAGTGAACAAGCAGATGGTGCTGTTCCAGTCCGACGAGCTGGCAAAGGCCCGCGGTGCCGCACACGCGCTGGACGTGCTGGGCAACTGGCTGCCGGTGATCACCGTGCTGCTCGGCCTGGTCGGCGTCCTGCTGGCGCGGCGCCGGCGCCGCGCCCTGGTGGCCACGGCGCTCGGAGCGGCCGGGGCCAGTCTGCTGGTGGCGATCGCCCTGGTGGTCGCCCGGCACTACTACCTCGACCACCTGCCGCCCGCCGTCCAGTCCCCGGACGCCGCGGCCGCGATCTTCGACACGCTGGTGAGGTTCCTGCGGGTCAGTCTGCGTACCGCGATCGTCCTGGGCGTGGTGGTGGCGCTCGGCGCCTACCTCTCCGGGGCGGGCCGCCTGCCGCGCGCCGTGCGCGGCCGGGCGGACCACGCCGCGGACTCGGTCGCCCGGTGGAGCGGTGCGCACGGCGTGCACACCGGTCGGGCCGGTACCTGGACCGACGCCCACCGCCGCTGGCTCGTCCTCGCGGCGCTGCTGATCGTCGCCCTGGTGTTCGCCCTCTGGAACCACCCGACGGTGCTGACCGTGCTGCTGCTCGCCCTCGTGCTCCTCGCCGTCCTCGCCGTGCTGGCGCTGCTCGCCGCCTCCGGACGGGTCGGGGCCGGGAGTCCGCGGGACGAGGACTGAGGGAAACCCCACGTGGTCGTACGGGGCGGCGGCCACGCTCCGCAGCCGCGGCCGGATCCGTGCGAACGACAGGACCGGGATCCGGCTCTACCGTGAACGTAGGACTTCTGTTCCACCCTCCCGCCCACCGCGGCCCGCGAGGCGGTTGCCATCGAAGGAGTCACCATGACCAGCAGCGTCAGTGGAGTCGGCACCAGCCAGATCCCCCAGCCCCAGCGGCATCCCTATGCGTCCGGATGGACCATCTTCGCCGGGGTCATGCTGATCACCGGCGGTCTCATGGCGATCTTCGAGGGGATCTCCTCGATCGCCAAGGACGACCTGGTCGTCGTCACCCGCAACTACGTGTACTCGATGAACACCGCGGGGTGGGGGTGGATCCACCTGATCATCGGTGTCCTCATCGTGGTGGCGGGTATCGCGGTCTTCAGCGGCGCCCTGTGGGCCCGCATCTTCGGTGTGGCCGTCGCCTCGCTGGGAATCATCGCCAACTTCCTGTGGCTGCCGTACTACCCGGCGTGGGCCGCCATCCTGATCGGGATCGACGCCCTGGTCATCTGGGCGCTGTGCGTCGGCGGCCTCAGGCAGGCGGCCGAATGACCTCCCGGGACGCCTGGCGCTGACCGCGCGACCGGCCCGGATCCCGGCACCCGTCGGGGTCCGGGCCGCCGCATGTCCGCCGGGCGCCGGGTGCCGGTCGCGTGCCTGCCGGGTGCCGGTCGTGCCCGCCGGGTGACCCGGGCCGGGCCGCCGGGTGACCGGGCCACCGGCGCCGCGTCGGACGTACCGAAACGGACTGTGAGGCCCGGGTGAAGGTCGTGGGTAGGGCCGGTGATCGGCCGTTGATCGGGCGTAGACGGCGAGCCTGGAGCATCGGGAACCGGAGGGAGCCGGTCGGAGGCCACAGCCTGGACGCGGGTCCCGTACGGCCGGACCACGGGCCGAACGGGACCCGGCGCTGATGCCGCCACCGGTCCCGACGCCAGGAGGAGTCCGGACCACGAAGGGCAGACGAGGCATGGACGGCGGGCAGTCGGTGCAAGCGGTGAGAACGGCGGCGGTCTTCGGCGAGCTGCTGCGGCTACGGCGCGAGCGGATCGGGCTGACCCAGCAGTGCCTGGCCGACCACGCGACCCTGAGCGTGCGGGCGATCCGGGACATGGAGAGCGGCCGGGTGCGCAGGCCCCGCAACGAGACCGTCCGGCTGCTCGCGGACGCCCTGCGGCTGGAGGGCCGCAGCCGGGCCGACTTCGAGGAGGCCGCCCGCCGGCACCCGCTCGCCGACGAGCCGGTGGCCGCGCCGGCCGCCCCGCCGGTGGCGCGCGGGGCGATCGTCGGCCGGGAGATGGAGGCCGAGGTGCTGGCCGACGCCTTCGCCGTGCACGGCGACCGGCTGGTCTCGCTGGTGGGCCTCGGCGGAGTGGGCAAGACCCGGCTCGCCCTGGAGGTCGCCCGTCGGCTGCACCTGGCCGTCCGCTGGTCGGTGCGCTGGGTGGACTGCGGCGGCGGCCCGCACCCCTGGCGCGCGCCGCTGGACGACCTCGTCCGCGACCTCGGCGACCGGCCCGCCCTGCTGGTCCTGGACGGCGCCGACGGCGGGGTGGACGCCGGGCAGCTGGACGGGCTGTTCCACCACTGCCCCGGGCTGCGGGTGCTGATCACCGCCCGGCAGGCCAGGCCGCTGCCCGGCGGCCAGGTCATCCCGCTCGCGCCGCTGCCCGTCCCGGCTCCCGAACTCGACGCCGAGCCGGAGGCGTTGGCGCAGGTCGGAGCCGTCCGGCTGCTGCTCTCACACCTGTGCCGGCTGCGCCCCGGCTACACCCTGGAGCGCTCCGAGGCACCCGCCGTCGCGGAGCTCTGCCGCCGCCTCGACGGCCTGCCCGGCGCGTTGGAGCGGGCGGCGGGGTGGGCGCTGGTGCAGTCCACCGCCCAGCTGGTGGCCCGGCTGGGGGCCGTCCCGTTCACCCTGGCCGCGCCGCCGGTGGTGTTCGGCGCGCGCGGTGACCTGCGGGACGAGGTGGAGCCCGCGATCCGATGCCTGACTGACCGTCAGCGCGCCCTGCTTGAGGTGCTGGTGGACGAACCGGGGGAGTGGTCGGGGGAGGACGCGGTGGTCCGCAGCGGCTGGGCGCTGCAGACCTGCCTCGCCACGGTGCACGAACTGCTGTCGCGCGGGCTGATCCGCAGCGTGCCCGCCCGGGACGGCGTGCGCTTCACGGTGCTCAACCTGTGCCGGCGCCTCGTCCGGGAGGAGCCGGGGGCCCGGCTCGGCTCGGGCGGGGACGTCCCGCTGCTGGCCGTCGCGGGCTGACCGCCGGGGTCGGCTGTCGCCGGCCGACCGCGACGCGTCGGCAGGCTGCCGACTCCGCCGACTCTGCCCACTGCGCCGATTCTGCCGCTTAATGCCGCAGGAGCTGCCGCTTGCCCGGCCCGATCGTTCCTAGCGTTCTCCGTGGGGCCGGACCACCGCGAGGAGCGTGCCGGAACGCCATCGACGATCTCTACCGATGAGGGCTGAGTTGTGGAGCACGGGAACGCCGAACAGAACGGTCTGGCCGTCGTCGTGACGACGACCGCCTCGGATTCGCACACCTGGAACCTGGTGTTCCTCCAGGTCCTGCTGGAGGAGACGGGCCACCGGGTGACGAATCTGGGCGCCTGCGTCCCGGACGCGCTGCTGCTCTCCGAATGCCGCCGGATCGAACCGGACCTGATCGTGATCAGCAGCGTCAACGGGCACGGCCACCAGGAGGGCCTGCGGGTGATCGAGGCCCTCCGTGCCTGTCCGGAACTGCGGCGCACCCCGACCGTCATCGGCGGCAAGCTCGGCATCGCGGGAGCCGATGACCCGGACCGCGAGCGGGAGTTGCTGGCGGCCGGCTTCGACGCGGTCTTCGAGGAGGGCGCGGCGGTGGCCGGGTTCCGCGAGTTCGTCGCCGGGCTGCGCTCCGGGGCCCTGCTGTGACGCGGCCGCTGGCGACCGGCCCTGCTGCGGCGGGGCAGCTGGCGACCGGCCCTGTTGTGGCGGGGCCGCTGGCGATCGGCCCTGTTGTGGCGGGCCCGGCCCGGGCGGGCTTCGGCGCCTTCGTGGCGCAGGCCGCCGAGGCCGGCGCCCCGGTGGTCCAGCCCCGGATGGGCATGGCGGAGGCGGCCCGGATGCGGGAGGGCCTGCTGGCCACCCGGGACGCGGCCGCCGTCACCGTCGGCACCATCACCCTGGACAGCTACACCCGCACCGGCGACCTCGCGGCCGCGCGGCGCGCCCTGGCCGCCGGGGCGGGCCTCAACGGCTACCCGATCGCCACCCACCCGGTCGACGTCACCCGGGAGGTGCTGCGCGGGGTGGCGGACGCGGGCTTCCCGGTGCAGGTACGGCACGGCTCGGCCGCCCCGGAGCGGATCTTCCGCGCACTGCTGGCGGCCGGCCTGGACGCCACCGAGGGCGGGCCGGTCTCCTACTGTCTGCCGTACGGCCGCACCCCGCTCCACGAGTCGGTCGCCCGCTGGCGAACCAGCTGCGAACTCCTGGCGTCCACCAGGGAGTTCGGCGCCGAGCCGCACCTGGAGACCTTCGGCGGCTGCCTGATGGGCCAGCTCTGCCCGCCCTCGCTGCTGATCGCCGTCAGCGTGCTGGAGGCGCTGTTCTTCCGGGCGCACGGACTGCGCAGCATCTCGCTCAGCTACGCCCAGCAGGCCAACGCCCGCCAGGACGAGGAGGCGCTCGCCGCGCTCGGCCGGATCGCGGGGGAACTGCTCGCGGACGTCGACTGGCACCTCGTGGTGTACGCGTACATGGGCGTGTACCCGCGCTCGCCCGGCGGCGCGCGGCTGCTGCTGGAGGACGCGGCGCGGCTCTCGGTGCGCGGCGGTGCGGCCCGGCTGATCGTCAAGACCACGGCCGAGGCGCACCGGATCCCGACCGTCGCCGAGAACGTCCGGGCGCTGGAGGCGGCCGCCGCGGCCGCCACGGCGGAGCGGGCCCGCCCGCGGCCCGCCGCGCCACCGGACACCGGGATCGAGGCCGAGGCCAGGGCGCTGATCGGGGCGGTGCTCGACCTGGACGCCGACGTCGGGCGCGCCCTGGTGCGGGCGTTCGCGGCCGGCTACCTGGACGTGCCGTACTGCCTCCACCCCGACAACGCCGGGCGGACGCGCAGCTCGCTGGGCCCGGACGGGCGGCTGCACTGGTCCGCGGTCGGCTCGATGCCGATCGCGGGACTCGGCGAGCGCGGCCGGACGCCGATCCTCGGCTCGGCCGGGCTGCTGGCCGCCCTCTCCCACGTCCAGCGCGGCTACGACGGCCGGGCCGAGTACGCGGCCGCGGCGGCGTCCGCGTCCGCGGCCCGTGGCCTGCCCGTGGCGCGCTGACCCTCCCGACCGGGCCCGCGGCGCCGCCGCTCCAGGTCGAACCGCCATACGCCCGAAACCACTTCACGCCGAACGAGCACGGACACTCCCCGAGAGAAGAGGACCCCGGCCATGCCCGACGCCACGCCCCTGCCCCCGACCGATCCGGGCCGCCACCTGACCGCACCGGCCACCCGTAGCGCGCTCCGGATCCAGCAGCAACTGCTCACATCCGCCCGCGAGTTCCTGCGTGGCCGGGGCTTCACCGAGCTGCTGCCGCCGATCATCGGCCCGGTCACCGACCCCGGCGCGCGCGGCTCCAAGCAGGTGGACATCGACTACTACGGCCACCGCTACAAGCTGATGACCAGCGCGATCCTGTACAAGCAGGCCTCGCTGCTCGCCTTCGACAAGATCTTCTGCATCGCCCCGAACGTCCGGCTGGAGCCGCTGGAGACCGCCGGGACGAGCCGGCACCTGGCCGAGTTCCACCAGCTGGACGTAGAGGTCGCCGGCGCGAGCCGGGACGACGTCGTCCAGCTGGCCGAGGACCTGGTGGTGCACATGGTCGACGGCGTGCTGTGCGAGCTGCCCAAGGAGTTCGCCGAACTCGGCCGGGACCCGCAGGCGTTCGCCGAACTCCTGAAGGGCTCCTTCGGCCGGATCCGGCACGCCGAGGCGGTCGCCGAACTGCGCGGCATCGGCCACCCGCAGAGCCCGGAGGCCGAACTCGACTGGGAGGGCGAGGCGTTGCTGTCCGCCCGGCGCGACCGGCCGTTCTTCGTCACCGACTACCCGAAGGGCTCGCGCGGCTTCTACGACCGCGAACACCCCCAGGACCCGGGCCTGCTGCGGAACTTCGACCTGCTCGCGCCCGAGGGCTACGGCGAGCTGTGCAGCGGCAGCCAGCGGACCAACGACTACGCGGAGATCATCACCCGGATGCGGGAGACCGGCGAGAACCCGCAGAAGTACCGCTGGTACCTGGACCTGGTGCGCGAGGGCGTGCCGGCCAGCGCGGGCTTCGGCATCGGGGTCGAGCGGCTCACCCGGTACGTCGCCGGGCTGGACGCCGTCTGGCAGGCCAGTGCGTTCCCGAAGCTCGCCGGGGTGGTGTCACCGTGAGGGAGCGAAGCGAGGCGGTGGGAGTGAGCGAGCTCACCGCACCCGGGTTCCCGGAGGAGGAGGTCCGGCGTCGGGCCCGTGCCGGGGCGGCCGCCGCTTTCCCGCCCGCCGAGGAGTACGGGCACGTGCTGTTCGGTGCCGGCGGGCCCGGGGAGGCGGCACCCGCCGACGCCCTGGACGCTCTGCGGATCGTCCCGCCGCTGTTCCTGCCGCAGCGGCTCGCCAAGCTGATCGACCTCGGCCGCGAGCCCGACTACCGGGACGTCGAACTCGCCACCACCACCGGCGGGTTCGCCTCGGCGCTGCCGGTGTACGTCTCCGCGACCGGATCCACCCGGGCGGCCGGCGGCGACCTCGGGCTGGCCCTGAGCCGGCAGGCCGGGGCGCTCGGGATCCCGATGGTGATCGGCGAGAACGTGGTGCCGGTCAACGGCTACGGCCGGCTCGGCGAGGCCGCCGACCGCACGCTGCTCGGCCGGCTGCGCGCCTACGCCGAGGAACTGCCGGACGGGCTCGGCGGCGTGGCCGTCCAGCAGAGCACCGAGGACGCCGACGCCGAGGTGTGGAACCTCGTCCACAGTGATCCGGCGGCCCTGCCGCTGCTCGAATCCGGGCGGCTGGCCTTCGAGTTGAAGGTCGGCCAGGGCGCCAAGCCGGGGCTCGGCGGGATGACCGTGCTGGACGCGGATGCCGCCGCCGCGCTCGGCGACCGCTTCGGTCTTGACCCGCTGTTCGGCGACGGCCGGATGCTGCGCGCCGCCACCCCGGGCACCTTCACCGCGGAGATCCTGCGCCAGCAGATCCGGCTGATGCGCAACAACTACCCGCGGGTGCGGATCTGGGTGAAGCTCTACCCCGGCCGGGACGTGGCCGAGGCCGCCCGGGTGGCGCACGAGGCCGGAGCGGATGCCGTCGTGGTGGACGGCGCGGAGGGCGGCACCGGCTGGGCGCCGGGGGTGTTCCTGCCGCATGTCGGTCTGCCGCTCGCGGAGTGCCTGCGCCGGCTGGCGGACGCGCCGCCGCCCTCCCTGCTGGTCTCCGGGCGGATCTGGGAAGGCGCCCGGGCGGTCAAGAGCCTGGCGCTGGGGGCCCGCGCGGTGGGCCTCGGCCGGGCTGCGCTGCTCGCCGTCGCCGAGGACCGGGAATCCGGGCTCCGCCGTTTCGCGGAATGCCTTGCGCTGGAGCTCCGGCTGCTGATCAGTTCGCTCGGGAAGTACGCTCCCGAGGCCCTGGGCCGGGAGGATGTCTGGTCCCCGGGGAATTCCTTCGCAATCTCCGGCCGGTAGCCCTGGCCTGCTCGGGAAGCGGCATGGTGAAACTGCCGATTTCCTTCCGCTCGTTCTGCCGATAGGGCCGCCGAATTCCCCCTATCGTCGCTTTCGTCGCCGGTTTCTCTCACGATCTGGGGTTGGATGATGTCCTCGCGCGGTTTTCCCGTCGAATTCCCGGCAACCGAATTCCCGGTGCCCGGACTCGCGCCGTCCGGACTCGCGCCGTCCGGTTTGGCGCCGTTCGCCGCCGCCGTCGCCCGCTTCCCGGAGCGGCCGGCCGTCCGGGCCGCCGGCCGGAGCATCAGCTACCGGGAGCTGGACGGCCTGACCGCCGCCCTCGCCGCCCGGATCGCCCCCGGGCGGACGGTCGCCGTCACCGGACGCGACCGGCTGGACCACGTGGTCGCGCTGCTGGCGGTGCTGCGGGCGGGTGCCACCTACCTGCCGCTGGACCGGGAGGCCCCCGAGGAGCGCAACCGGTGGATCACCGAGGACGCCGGGGCCTGCCTCGCCCTCGACGGCGAGGAGCTCACCGAGCTCGGCACGGGCCCGGGCGGGAACGCGGGCGCCGGCTACGTCATCTACACCTCGGGCACCACCGGCCGCCCCAAGGGCGTGCACGTCCCGCTCGCCGCGCTCACCGGCCACCTGGCCGGCATCGTCGGGGCCTTCGGCCTGACCGAGCGGGACGTGGTGCTGCAGTTCGCCCGCCCGACCGTGGACGTGGCCGTGGAGCAGGTGCTCGGCGCGCTGTCCGCCGGGGCCTGCCTGGTCCTGCCGGAGCGGCGACTCCTCGCCCCGGCCGCGCTGCTGGACCTGCTGGACGACGAGGGCGTCACCGTCGCCAACCTGGCCGCGGGCTACTTCCAGGACGTGGTGGCGGCCCTCGGCGGCCGGGTGCCGCGCACCCTGCGGCTGATGGTCTCCGGCAGCGACAAGCTGGAGCCCGCCACCGCCGCCGCCTGGTGGTCGGCCACCGGAGTGCCGCTGCTGAACGCGTACGGCCCGACCGAGACCGTGGTCACCGCCACCACCCACCGGCTGGACGGCGAACGGGCGGGGCAGGAGCAGCCGGCCGCCCGGGTGCCGATCGGCACCGCGGTCGGCGCGCGCCGGCTCCACGTCCTGGACGAGCGGCTGCGCCCGGTGGAGCCCGGCGGGACCGGTGAACTGTACGTCGGCGGGCCGCTGTTGGCCTCCGGCTACCTCGGCCGCCCCGGCCTCACCGCAGGCCGCTTCGTCGCCGACCCGTTCGCGCCGGCGGACGGCGCCCCGGGCGCCCGGATGTACCGCACCGGAGACCTGGTGCGCCGCACCGCCGAGGACGGCCCGCTGGAGTTCCTCGGCCGCAGTGACCACCAGGTGAAGATCCGCGGCTTCCGGGTCGAGCCCGGCGAGATCGAGCAGGTGCTGGCCGGCCACCCCGGCGTCACCGGCTGCGTGGTGGTCGCCCACGAGGGCCGGCTGGCCGCGTACGTCACCGGCGCCGCACCGGGGTACGCCGAGGCCCGCGCCTGGCTGGCCGAGCGGCTGCCCGAGCACATGGTCCCGGCGACGGTCACCGCGCTGGAGGCCTTCCCGCTGACGGCCGGCGGCAAGGTGGACCGCGCGGCACTGCCCGAGCCGCAGGCCGCGCCGGAGGGCAAGCCGGCCGGCCGCCCGCCGCGCACGCCCGCCGAGCAGCTGATCGCCGCGGTCTGGGCGGACGTGCTCGGGGTGCCGGAGGTCGGCGCCGACGACAACTTCTTCCACCTGGGCGGCGATTCGCTGACCGCCGTCCGGGTGGTGGGCCGGGTCTTCGACGTCTTCGGCATGGTGTCGCCGTACACCATCTTCGACGCGCCGACGCTGGCCGAGTTCGCCGCCGCGGTGACCTCCGCGTCCGGCGGCGAGCGCCCGGCGCTGACCAGGAGCGGCGCCACCGAGGCCCCGCTGTCCAAGTTCCAGCGCGGCCTGTGGTTCCTCGACCAGTGGAACCCGGACGCGCCGACCTACGTGGTGCCCTGGGTGTTCCGCTTCTCCGGCCCGGTCGACCCCGAGCTGCTGCGGCGGGCGCTGGCCGGCGTGGTCGAGCGGCACGAGAGCCTGCGGACGACCTTCGAGCTCGCCGAGGACGGTCCGCGCCAGGTCGTCCACCCGTCCGTGGAGCTGCCGTTCACGCTCACCGAGACCACCGCCGAGCAGGTGGACGCGCTCGTCGCCGAGGCCGCCCTGGAGCCCTTCGACCTGGAGCGGGGGCCGCTGCTGCGGGCCCGGGTGTTCCGGGCCGACGGGGCGACGACGCTGCTGCTGGCCCTCCACCACATCGTCTGGGACGAGGGCTCGCTGGCGGTGCTGGAGACCGAACTCCAGGAGCTGTACGCCGCGTTGGCCGAGGGCCGCCCGGCCGGGCTGCCGGAGCTCGCCGTCCAGTACGGCGACTACGCCGCCTGGCAGTACCGGGACGACACCATCGAGGGGCAACTCGACTACTGGCGCGAGCAGTTGCGCGACGCGCCGACCGCCGACGCGCTGGCGCCGGACCACCCCCGCCCCGAGGAGCAGGCCTTCCGCGGCGCCTTCCACCGCTTCGCGATGCCGGGCCCGGTCGCCGAGGCCGTCCGGGCGCTCGCCCGCAGCGAGGACGCCACCCCGTTCATGGTGCTGCTGGCCGGGCTGGCGCTCACCCTGCACCGCCGCTCCGGGCAGCGCGACCTGGTGCTCGGCTCCCCGGTGAACGTCCGCGGCCGGGCCGAACTCGACGGACTGATCGGCTACTTCGTCAACCTGCTGCCGCTGCGGCTGAAGCTGGAGGAGGGCGTCTCCTTCCGCGAGCTGGTCCGGCACGTGCGCGAGGTGTCGATCGGCGGCTACCGGCACCAGGAGGTGCCCTTCGACGACATCGCGAACGCCGTGCTCGACGAGCGCCCCGAGGACCGCAACCCGCTCTGCCAGGTGCTGCTGGAGCTGCACCCGCTGGACCCGAGGCCGTTCACGGTCGGCGGTCACGAGGTCACCCGGGCCCTGCACTCCAACCCGGTCTCCCGCTTCGACCTGTCCGTCTCGGTGGACGACCTCGGCACCGGCTTCACCGGCCGCTTCGAGTACGACAGCGACCTCTTCGAGCCCACCACCATGGCCGGACTGTGCGAGGAGTGGCTGGGCACCCTGGCCGCCGCCGTCGAGGTGCCGGTGCACGCCCTGTTCGAGGCGAGGGCCGCCCGGAGCCCGGAGGCCGTCGCCCTGATCTCCGGCGAACGGACCGTGGGCTACGGCGAGTTGAACGCCGCCGCGAACCGGCTCGCCCGCCACCTGGCGGGCCTCGGCACCGGCCGCGGCGACACCGTCGCGGTGCTGGCCGAGCGCGGTCCCGAGATGGTCGTCGCCCTGCTGGCGGCCCTCAAGACCGGCGCCGCCTACACCCTGCTCGACCCGGACTTCCCGGCCGAGCGGCTGGCCGGCGCCGTCGCGGACACCGGCGCCTCGACGGTGGTCACCCACCGGCGGACCACCGTGCCCTTCCCCGTCGACCGCCTCGTCGACCTGGACGCCTCGGCCGCCGAACTGGCCCGCCACGCGGCGCACGACCTCGGCCTGCCGGTCGACGGCGGCGACCTCGCCTGCGTGATGTTCACCTCCGGCTCCACCGGCCGCCCCAAGGGCGCCGCCGTCCCGCACCGCGCACTCACCACCACCTACCTCGGCCAGGACTACGCCCGCTTCGGCCCGGACGAGGTCTGGCTGCAGTGCTCCCCGGTCTCCTGGGACGCCTTCGCCCTGGAGCTGTACGGTGCGCTCTGCTTCGGCGGCGCCTGCGTCCTGCAGCCCGGCCAGCGGCCGGACCCGCAGACCATCGCCGAGCTGACCCGCCGCCACGGCGTCACCCAACTCCAGCTCTCCGCCAGCCTGTTCAACTTCCTGCTGGAGGACTTCCCGGAGACCTACGACGGCCTGAAGCTCGCCATCACCGCCGGCGAGCGGGCCTCCGTCACCCATGTCGCCAAGGCCCTGGAGGCCTACCCGGAGCTGGCGGTCGCCAACGGCTACGGCCCGGTCGAGAGCCTCGGCCTGACCACCTGCCACCGGGTCGGCCCCGAGGACGTCACCGGTGGCTCCGTCCCGATCGGCGTCGCCCTCAACGGCAAGGGCGTCCTCGTCCTGGACGAGCGGCTGAGCCCCGTCGAGCCCGGCGTGACCGGCGAGTTGTACGCCACCGGCGCCGGCCTCGCCTACGGGTACCTCGGCCGGCCCGGGCTGACCGCCGAGCGCTTCGTGGCCTCCCCGTACGGCGCCCCCGGCGAGCGCCTCTACCGCACCGGGGACCTCGGCTACGTCAACGCCGAGGGCCTGCTGGAGGTCACCGGCCGGATCGACGACCAGATCAAGATCCGGGGCTTCCGGGTCGAGCCCGGCGAGGTCGAGGACGCGCTCACCCGCCACCCGGCCGTCCGGGAGGCCGCCGTCGCCGTCCACGAGCCCGCCCCGGGCGACCGCCGGCTCGCCGCCTACGTCACCGTCGGCCCGGACGCCCCCGAGCCGGACGCCCTGCTCGACCACCTGGCCGGCCTGCTGCCCGAGCACATGGTGCCCGCGACCCTGGACGTCCTGGACGCGCTGCCGCTCAACCACAACGGCAAGGTGGACCGCAAGGCGCTGCCCGCCCCCGCCGGACGCCGCGCCACCGCCGCCGCCGACCCGATGACCGAGGCCGAACGGCTGGTCGCCGACGCGATGCGCGAGGTGCTCGACCTCGCCGAGGTCGGCCGCGAGGACAACTTCTTCCGGATCGGCGGCAACTCGCTGGCCGCCGTCCGGGTCGCGATGCGGTTGTCCCGGGAGACCGGCAGCCGCGTCCCCCCGCAACTGGTGTTCCGGGCCCGGACCGTGAGCGCCATCGCCGAACGGCTGGCCGCCCGGTGAGGGCCCGCACCGCACACGAAGGGAACGAGGCCGTGAGCCCGTCCGACCACCCGGCGCGCACCGCGCCCGCCTCGGGGCTGCAGCGCGGCCTCTGGTTCCTCGACCGCCTCGACCCGAGCGCCGTCACCTACTGCACCCCCTGGACCCTCGACGTCACCGGCCCGCTCGACCTCGCGCTCCTCCAGGGCGCGCTGGACGCCGTGACGGCCCGCCACGAGACGCTGCGCACCAGCTTCGCGCTGCACCCCGACGGCCCCCGCCAGCAGGTGCATCACGGCCTCACCGTGCCGCTCGCGGTGACCGACCTGCGCCCGCTGAGCGGCTCCGGCCAGGCGCGGCGCCTGGAGGAACTGCTCGCCGCCCGCTGCGCCGAGCCCTTCGACCTGGCCGCCGGACCGCTGCTGCGCGCCGAGGCGTTCCGGCTCGCGGACGAGCGCACCACGGTGCTGTTCACCGTCCACCACATCGTCTGGGACGGCTGGTCCGCCGAGGTCTTCGAGCGCGAGCTCGCCGAGCTGTACGGCGCGGCGGTGCGCGGCCGGGAGGCCGAACTGCCGGAGCTGACGGTGCAGTACGCCGACTACGCGCAGGAGCAGCTCGGCACCTCGTACGAGGAGCACCTGACCTACTGGAAGGAGCGGCTGGACGGCGCCCCCGCCCTGCTGGAGCTGCCCACCGACCGGCCCCGGCCCGCCGAGCGCGGCGCGGCCGGCCGCACCGAGGGGTTCGGCCTCGCCCCCGGCACCGCGGCCCGGGTCCGCGCCCTGGCCGAGGCGCAGGGCGTCACCCCGTTCACCGTCCAGCTGGCCGCCTTCGCCCTGCTGCTGAACCGCTGGACCGGCGCCGAGGACCTCGTCGTCGGCACCCCGGTCACCACCCGCGACCGCCCCGAACTGGAGCACCTGCTCGGCTACTTCGTCAACCTGCTGCCGCTGCGTCTGCGGCTCGCGCCCACGATGGGCTTCCGGGACCTGCTGGAGCACGTCCAGGACGTCGCCTTCGAGGCGTACGGCTACCTCGACCTGCCCTTCGACCGGATCGTCGACCTGCTCGGCGGCGCCCGCAGCGCCCAGCACCCGCCGCTGGTCCAGGTGGTGTTCGGCGCCCACGGCGAGGACCGCACCCCGCTGGCGCTCGGCCCGGCGGCCACCGCGCAGAGCCGGGTGCGGTCCAACGGCACCAGCAAGTTCGACCTCACCTGGTCGGTCTTCGACGCCGGGGAAGCCGGCGGCGAGCTGCGCGGCGAGGCCGAGTACCGCAGCGACCTGTTCGACGCCGGGACGGTCCGCCGCCTCGCCGCCGAGTACGACACCCTGCTCACCGCCGCCCTGGACGACCCCGACGCCACCGTGCTGCGGCTGACCACCCGGGCGGCCGGCGCCGGCGCCGAGACCACGGCGGCCACCGACACCCCCGGCCGCTGCCTGCACCACCTGTTCGAGCGGGCCGCCGACGCCCACCCGGACCGGCCCGCCGTCAGCGACCCCGACCGCACCCTGAGCTACGCCGAACTGGACCGCCGGGCCAACCGCCTCGCCCACGCCCTGCGCGCCCGCGGCGCCGGCCCCGGCGACCGGATCGGCATGCTGCTGGAGCGCACCGCCGACGTCCTGGTCGCCGTCCTCGGCGTGCTCAAGACCGGCGCCGCCTACGTGCCCGTCGACCTCGCCGCCCCCGCCGACCGCGCCGCGCTGGTCTTCGGCGACACCGGCGTCACCCTCGTCGTCACCGACCGCCCGGACCGGGTGCCCGAGGGCCCCTGGCGGGCCTACGACCTGACGGCCGAGGCCGCCGACCTGGCCGCCCGCCCCGACACCCGCCCGCCGGCCGCCGGACGCCCCGGCGACGTCGCCTACGTCATCTTCACCTCGGGCTCCACCGGCCGCCCCAAGGGCGTCGCCGTCGCCCACGAGCACGTCAGCCGGCTGATGGCGGACGGCGAGCGGCACTTCGGCTTCGGCCCGCAGGAGACCTGGACGCTGTTCCACAGCTACGCCTTCGACTGGACGGTCTGGGAGATGTGGGGCGCCCTGCTGCACGGCGCCCGCCTGGTCGTCGTCCCGTACGTGACCAGCCGCTCGCCGGAGGAGTTCGCCCAGCTGCTGGAGGAGGAGGCCGTCTCCTGCCTCTGCCTCACCCCTTCGGCGCTGCGCCAGCTGGAGCCGGTGCTGCGCCGCAGCCCGCGCGCCCTGCCCGCACTGAAGTGGATCATGCTCGGCGGGGAGGCGCTCGACCCGGCCGTCGTCCAGCGCTGGTTCGAACTCGACCCGCCGCCCCCGGCCCGGCTGTGCAACCTGTACGGCATCACCGAGACCACCGTCCACGTCACCACCCACGACCTGGCCGGCAGCGCCGGCTTCGAGCGCAGCCTGATCGGCGCCCCCATGCCGCACCTGAGCGCCCAGGTCCTGGACGACTGGCTGCGGCCGGTGCCGCCCGGCGCGGCCGGCGAGCTGTACATCGGCGGCGGCAGCCTCGCCCACGGCTACTGGGGCCGCCCCGGCCTCACCGCGGGCCGCTTCGTCGCCGACCCGTACGGCCCGCCCGGGGCCCGGCTCTACCGCACCGGCGACGTCGCCCGTCGGCTGCCCGGCGGCGGACTGGAGTACATCGGCCGCGCCGACTTCCAGGTCAAGCTGCGCGGCTTCCGGATCGAGCTCGGCGAGATCGAGAACGCGCTCGCCGCCCACCCGGACGTCGACGCGTGCGTCGTCACCGTGCACGAGGACCGCCTCGCCGCGTACGTCACCGGCCGCGAGCCCGCCGACGTCCGCGCCTTCCTCGGCCGCTCGCTGCCCCCGTACATGGTCCCGGCGAGCTACACCGTGCTGGAGTCGCTGCCGCTCACCGTCAACGGCAAGGTGGACCGCGCCGCCCTGCCCGCCCCCGGCCAGCGCAGCGCCGCCACCGGCGGGCGCCACGTCGAGCCGCGCACCCCGGAGGAGGAGGCCTTCGCCGCCGTCTGGACGGAGGTCCTCGGGGTGGACGGCATCGGCGTCCACGACGACTTCTTCCACCTCGGCGGGGACTCCATCCGGGCCGTCCAGCTGGCCGGCGCGCTGCACGAGCGCGGCTGGGGGCTCAGCCTGCGGGACGTCTTCAACGCCCCCACCGTGGCCGCCCTGCTGCCGCTGGCGAAGCCCGTCACCGAGGACCGGGACGCCCGCGAGCCCTTCGCCCTGATCTCCCCGGAGGACCGCGCCGACCTGCCGCCCGGCCTCGTCGACGCCTACCCGATGGTGTCCATGCAGCTCTCCATGGTCTTCCACATGGAGATCGCCGGCGGCACCGACAGCTACCACAACGTCAACTCCTACCGCATCGCCGGCGACCTCGACGAGCAGGCCTTCCGCCGCTCCGTCGCCGAGGCCATGGACCGCCACGCGGTGCTGCGCACCGGCCTGGACCTGTCCGGCTACGGCGAACCGCTGCAGCTCGTGCACGGCCGGCTGCCCGCCCCCGTCGAGTTCGCCGACCTGCGCGGCACGGCGGAGGCGGACCAGGACGCCGCGATCCGCGAGGTCTTCGACACCCACCGGTGGACGCCCTTCGACCTCACCGCGCCGCCGCTGTTCCGGATCACCGTGCAGCGCCTCGCCGAGGACGCCTTCCAGCTCACCGTCTCCGAGCACCACGCGATCCTCGACGGCTGGAGCTTCACCTCGCTGCTCACCGAGATCCTGGAGCGCCACAGCGCCCTCGCCGCCGACCCGCTCGGCGTGCCCGCCCCGCCGCCGCGCACCGCCTTCCGCGACTTCGTCGCCGTCGAACGGCAGGCCGCCGGGGACGAGCGCTCGCTCGGCTACTGGCGCGAGCGGCTGACCGGCGTCAGCGGCCAGCTGTTCCCCGGCAGCGAGGACGTCCACGAGGCGCCCCGCACCGTCGAACGGGTGCTGCCCGAGGCGCCCGGGCAGTTGCGCGACGTCGCCGACGCGCTCGGCGTGCCGGTCAAGTCGGTGGCGCTCGCCGCCCACCTGCACGCCCTCGCCACCGTCACCGGACGTCGGCGCGTCACCACCGGCCTGGCCGTCAACGGCCGGCTGGAACGGCTCGGCGGCACCGAGGTGTACGGGCTGTTCCTCAACACCGTCCCGCTCGGCTGCGAGCCCACCGACGACCTGCTCGCCCTGGTCCGCGAGGTCCACCGGGAGGAGCTGGACATGATGCCGCACCGCCGGGTGCCCTTCGCCCGGCTCGCCCGGCTGATGACCGACACCGCGCTGGACAGTCAGTTCGGCTACCTGCGCTTCCACGCCCTCGGCCGGCTCAGCTCGGCCCGCATCGTGGACGGCCGGATCGGCACCGAGCCGACCCTGCGCCACGAACCCAACAGCTTTGCCTTCGGCGCCTCGGTGATCCAGGACCCGGTCACGCAGCGGGTGCTGCTCGCCGTGGACCACCAGCGCTCGCTGGTCGCCGACAGCACCGCCGAGCAGTTCATCGACACCTACGCCGCCGCCCTGCACACCATGGCCGCCGCCGCCCGAGAGTCCTGAGGAGCCGTCATGACCGATCTGCTGGACCGCCTGCGCGACACCGTCGCCGCCCACCCCGGTCGCACCGCCGTCCTCGCGGGCCCGGCCCGCCTGGACTTCGCCGAACTCGACCGCCGCACCGCCGCCCTGGCCCGCGCCCTGCGCGAGCGCGGCATCGGCCGCGGCGACCGGGTCGGCGTGCACCTCGCCCGCACCGCCGACCTGCCGGTCGCCCTGCTCGCCGTCTGGCGGGCCGGCGCCGCCTACGTCCCGCTCGACCCGGCCTACCCCGCCGAGCGGCTCGCCCTCATGGCCGCCGACGCCCGGATCGCCGCCCTGATCAGCGCCGACGGCCTGCCCGCCGCCGAGGGCGTGCCGGTGCTGCGCCCGGACGCCGCCGCCGACGGGCCGGGGGTACCTCCCGGCCGCCAGGCTGGGGTGGGGGTACCTCCCGGCCGCCAGGCTGGGGTGGGGGTACCTCCCGGCCGCCAGGCTGGGGGAGAACTGCCGGGGCACGCCCACCCGCTGGACCCGGCCTACGTCATCTTCACCTCCGGCTCCACCGGCCGCCCCAAGGGCGTCGAGGTGCCGCGCGGCGCCGTCGCCGCCCTGGTCGAGGCCCTGGAGGCCTCCGGCGCCTACCGGGCCGAGCCCGGCGTGGTCGGCTGGAACGCCAGCGTCTCCTTCGACGCCTCCGTCCAGCAGTGGGCCCGGATCTGCCGGGGCGACACCGTCCTGGTCATCGGCGAGGAGCAGCGCGCAGACCCGGCCCTGCTCGCCGCCCTGCTCGCCGAGCACGCCGTCACCGACCTCGACCTGACCCCCTCGCACTGGGAGCTGCTGCGCGAGCCGCTCGCCGGCGCCCGGGTGCCGCGGCTGTTCATGGGCGGCGAGCCCGTCCCCGAGCGCACCTGGCGGGAGCTGGCCGACGGCGGCATCGACGCGCTCAACCTGTACGGGCCCACCGAGTGCACCGTCGACGCCGTCACCGCGCCGATCACCGGCCCCGGGCCGCACCTGGGCGAGCCGCTGCCCGGGGTGCGCCTGCACCTGCTGGACGAGAAGCTCACCCCCGTCCCCGACGGCGTCGTCGGCGAGCTGTACCTGGCCGGGCCCGGCCTCGCCCACGGCTATGTCGGTCGGCCCGGCCTGACGGCCGAGCGCTTCGTCGCCGACCCGACCGCCGCCGGCGAGCGGATGTACCGCACCGGCGACCAGGCCCGGCGCGGCGAGGGCGGCCGGCTGGAGTACGTCGGCCGGGTGGACCGCCAGGTCAAGCTGCGCGGCTACCGGATCGAGCTCGGCGAGGTCGAGCACGCCCTGGCCCGGCTGACGGGCGTCCGGTCCGCCGCCGTCACCGTGTACGAGCCCGCCCCCGGGGACCGCCGGCTCGCCGGGTACGTCACCGGCGCCGTCACCGCCGCCGAACTGACCGAGCGGCTGCGGGCCACCGTCCCCGCCCACCTGGTGCCCTCGGCGATCACCGTGCTGGACGCCCTGCCGCTCACCCCGAACGGCAAGGTCGACCTGGCGGCGCTGCCCGTACCCGCGGCCCCCGCCTCCGTCGAGGAAGGCGCGTCGCAGGAGGACGCCGGACTGGCCGGGCAGGTCGCCGAGGTCTGGAGCACCGTGCTCGGCGTCGGCGGCGTCCGGCCCACCGACGACTTCTTCTCGCTCGGCGGCCACTCGATCGCCGCGCTGCGGGTCGTCCACCTGCTGCGCCGCCGGCTCGGCATCGAACTCCAGCTGCGCCACCTGCTCGACTCGGCCGACCTCGCCGCCTTCACCGCCACCGTCGAGCGCGCCGTCGCCGCCGGCACCGCCGCCCCCCGGCCCGCCCTGACCGCCCGCGCCCGGGCGGCCGGCGCATGACCACCGCACTGCGGGTGCGGCCCCGCGTCGAGGGGGACTGGCTGTTCGTCCCCGCACCCCAACCGCACCGCCCGTACCGGCTGTTCTGCTTCCCGCACGCCGGAGGCGACGCCACCGCCTACACTCCGCTCGCCCGCGCCCTCGCCCCGGCCGCCGAGGTCTGGGCCCTGCGCCCGCCCGCCCGCGGCGGCCGGCTCGGCCACCCGATGCCCGCGAGCTTCGACCTGCTCGTCGACGCCGTCCTGGAGGCCCTCACCCCGCACCTGACCGGCCGGTTCGGCTTCTACGGGCAGAGCTTCGGCGCCCTGCTCGGCTACGAGGTCGCCCGGGCGCTGCCCGCCGAGCGCCGGCCCGAACTCGTCGTCGCCGCCTCCGCCTCGCCGCCCGCAGCCTGGGCCGGCGCCGACCGCCCGCAGTACACCGCCGACGACCTGCTGCGGCTCGCCGGGATGGGCGAACTCGTCGCGGGCGACGGCGACCTGAAGGAGCACGCGCTGCGCGGCATCCGCACCGACCTGGCCGTGGTCGACACCTACCGGCCCCGCCCGCACCCGCCGATCGGCTCCGCCCTGCACACCGTCGTCGGCGTCGAGGACCCGCTCCTCGCCGGCGGAGGGCTCGAAGGCTGGGCCGTCCACACCCGCGGCGGCCACGGCCACCACGTCGTCCCCGGCGGCCACCTGCTCGCCACCGTCGACGGGCCCGGCCCGGTCGACCTGCTGACCTCCCTCATCGCGCGGCCCGGCGCCGCCCACCAGCCCACCACGGAGCACTGATGCCAACCACCACCGCGGTCGACCTCACCGACCCCGACCTGTGGGCCCGCCCCGACACCCCCGCGCTGGTCGCGGAGCTGCGCCGGGAGTCCGCCGTCCACCTCACCGACACCGTCGACGACGGGCCGGTCTGGTCGGTGCTCTCCTACCGGCACTCCGCCGAGGTGCTGCGCAACGCCGCCGTCTACAGCTCCGAACAGGGCTCGCTGCTCGGCGCCGGCGAGGGCAACGTGCCGGTCGGCTCCGGCCGGATGATGGCCCTCACCGACCCGCCCCGGCACCGAGAACTCCGGGCCCCCGCCAACCCGTTCTTCTCCCCGGGCGCGGTGCGCGGAGCCTCCCGGGGCATCGCCGAACTCGCCGCCTCGATCGTCGACCGGGCCGTCGAACAGGGTGAGGTGGACCTCGTCGACGCCGTCTCCGCGCTGCCGCTGTCCGTCATGTGCGACCTGCTGGACGTCCCGGAGGCGGACCGCGACATGGTCGTGCGGGTCTGCGACGTCGCCTTCCTCGGCCGCACCCCCGAGGAGCGCAGGGCCGGCCACCAGCAGCTCATCCCGTACCTGCTGCACCAGGTGATGCTGCGCCGCAGCGACCCGCGCGACGACCTGATCAGCATGATGGCCACCTACCGGGTCGGTGGGAAGCTGCTGCCGATCGAGGACGTCGTCCTCAACCTGGACAACATCGTGGTCGGCGGCGTCCAGACCGTCCGCCACACCGCCGCCATGGGCCTGCACACCCTGGTCCAACGCCCGGACCTGTGGCGGCAGTTGCAGCGCGGCGAGGTCGGCATGGACTCGGCCCTGGACGAACTGCTGCGCTGGACCTCCGTCGGCCTGCACACCCTGCGCACCGCCGGCCGGGACACCGAGCTCGACGGCCGCACCATCCGGCGCGGCGACCGGGTCGCGGTCTGGGTCTGGTCCGCCAACCGGGACCCGGAGGCCTTCGACCGGCCCGAGGAGATCCTGCTCGACCGCGCCCCCAACAAGCACCTCGCACTCGGCCTCGGCGCCCACTACTGCGTCGGCGCGCCGCTGGCCAAGGCCGAACTCGGCGGCCTGTTCACGGCGATGCTGGAGCGCGTCGCCGCCATCGAGCCGACCGGGCCGGTCACCCACAACCGCTCGATCATCAACTTCGGCCTGGACCGCTTCCCGGTCCGCCTCACCCCGCGCTGAGCCGGCGCCCACCCGGCCCCTGCGGCAGGGCCCCAACTGCCGCGTTCCTGCCGCGACTCCTGCCCTTCCGCCGCGCGGCCCGCCCCTACCTTCGAAACAACCCAAGGAGGACACCATGAGCAACCCGTTCGAGGACGACAACGCCGGCTACCTGGTGCTGGTCAACGACGAGAACCAGCACTCCCTGTGGCCGGTCTGGATCGACGTGCCGGCCGGCTGGACCACCGTCCACGGCGAGGACACCCGCCAGGGCTGCCTCGACCACATCGAGGCCAACTGGACCGACATCAGGCCTGCCAGCCTGGTCGCCGCCCTCGCCGACCGGTGACCGCCGCCATGCCGACCTGGGAACTGAACCCCGGCCGCCCGGCCCTCGCCCACGCGCCGCGGACCGCCGACATCGGCGAGGCCTGCGAGTGGCTGCGCGAGAACGAGAGCGCCCTCACCGAAGCCCTGCACCGGCACGGCACGATCTTCCTGCGCGGCCTGCCGGTCGCCGGCACCGAGGACGTCGCCGCCGTGCGCGACGTCCTCATCCCCGAGCGCACCCCGTACCGGGAGAAGGCCACCCCGCGCAGCGACTACGGCAACGGCGTCTTCTCCTCCACCGACCTGCCGCCGGCCCAGCCGATCCGGATGCACAACGAGAACAGCTACACCCTGACCTTCCCCGGCCGGCTGCTCTTCGCCTGCCTGACCGCCCCCGAGGAGGGCGGGGCCACCCCCACCGCCGACTGCCGCCGGGTGCTCGACCACCTGCCCGCGCACCTGGTCGAGCGGATGCGGACCTCCGGCTGGACCCTCACCCGCAACTACTCGGACTACGTCTCCCTCGGCTGGCGCACCGCCTTCGCCACCGAGGACCGCGCCGAGGTCGAGGCCTACTGCCGGGAGAACGGCATCACCTGGGAGTGGTCGGCGGACGGCAACCTGCGCACCACCCAGCTGCGCCCCGGCACCATCCACCACCCGGTGACCGGCGAGGAGGTCTGGTTCAACCACCTCGCGTTCTGGAACGAGTGGTCGCTCGACCCGGACATCCGCGAGGCGATGACCGACGAGTTCGGCCCGGACGGCCTGCCGTTCAACACCGGGTTCGGCGACGGCGAACCGCTGGAGCGCGCCGACGTCGACGCCCTCAACGAGGCGTACCACGCGGCGACCGTGCGCGAGCGCTGGCAGGTCGGCGACGTGATGCTGGTCGACAACGTGCTCTGCGCCCACGGCCGGGACCCGTACCGCGGCGCCCGCAGGATCGCCGTCTCGATGGGGCGCCCGCTGGACGTCCTGGACTGCCGGCCCAGCGTCCGGCCCACCCTGGCCGCCGTCTGAGGGCCCCGTCCCGCCCCGCCCGCGCGGTCGTCCCCGCCCCGCCGACCAGCCCGTGCCGTTGCCGTGAGCAGACCCGAGTAGAGGAAGCACCGTGATCCCGGTTTCGTACGCCCAACAACGGCTCTGGCTGATCGACCAGATCGAGGGGCCGACCGCGCTGTACAACCTGCCGTTCGCCCTGCGTCTGCGCGGCCGCCTCGACACCGCCGCGCTGCGCGCCGCGACGGCGGACGTGGTCGCCCGGCACGAGGCCCTGCGCACGGTGTTCCCGGTGGCCGGGGGAGTCCCGGTGCAGCGGATCCTGCCGGCCGAGGAGGCGCAGCCGCGCTTCCTGGCCGTGGACTGCGCACCGGACGACTACCCGGCCCGCCGGGACGCCGCGGCCGCCGAGACCTTCGACCTGAGTCGCGAACTGCCCATCCGGGTCACGGTGTTCACCCTCGGCCCGACCGAGCACGTGCTGCTCGTCGTGCTCCACCACATCGCCGGCGACGGCTGGTCGCTCGGCCCGCTGCTGCGCGACCTCGCCGAGGCCTACCGGGCCCGGCTCGCCGGCCACGGCCCCGACTGGGAACCGCTGCCGATCCAGTACGCCGACTACGCGCTCTGGCAGCGCGACCTGCTCGGCGACGAGCACGACCCCGGGAGCCTGCTCGCCCGCCAACTCGACCACTGGCGAACCGCGTTGGCCGGACTCCCGGAGGAACTGGAGCTGCCGACCGACCGCCCCCGACCGCCCGCCCCCACCGGCGCCGCCGACTCCGTCGACCTCGCCTGGGACGCCGGCCTGCACACCGCCCTGCTCGACCTCGCCCGCACCCACCGCACCACCCTGTTCACCGTCCTCCAGGCCGGCCTGGCCGCCCTGTTCACCCGGCTCGGCGCCGGCACCGACATCCCGCTGGGCACCGGCGTCGCCGGACGCTCCGACGAGGCCCTGGACGACCTGGTCGGCTTCTTCGTCAACTCCCTGGTCCTGCGCGCCGACTCGTCCGGCGACCCGGGCTTCGCCGAACTGCTCGGACGGGTCCGGGAGGCCCAACTCGACGCCTTCGCCCACCAGGACCTCCCCTTCGAGCGCATCGTCGAGGAGCTCAACCCGCCCCGGGCGCTCGGCCGCCACCCGCTGTTCCAGACCCTGCTGGTACTGCAGAACCACGGCCAGGAAGCCGAACTCGCCCTGCCCGGGCTGGAGTCCGCCCCCGAACCGATCGGCCTGCGGGTCGCCAAGTTCGACCTCAACATCGGCATCACCGAACGGCACCGCCCCGACGGCGCCCCCGCCGGGTTCACCGGCTCGATCGAGTACTCCGCCGACCTCTACGACCGCGACACCGTCGCCGCGCTGGCCGAACGGCTCGGCCGGCTGCTGGCCGGCGCCGCCGCCGACCCGCACGCCCCCATCGGCACCCTCGACGTGCTCGCCCCCGAGGAGCGCACCCGCATCCTCACCGAGTGGAACGCCACCGACGCCCCCCGCTGGTCCGGCACCCTCGCCGAGTCCTTCGAGCGCCAGGCCGACCGCACCCCGCACGCCACCGCCCTCGTCCACGACGACGGCGCCCTCAGCTACGCCGAACTCGACACCCGCGCCAACCGCCTCGCCCACCACCTGAGCGCCCTCGGCGTCGGCCCCGAGACCCCCGTCGCGATGCTGATGGAGCGCTCCGCCGACGTCGTCGTCGCCACCCTGGCCGTCCTCAAGGCCGGCGGCTGCTACGTCCCCATGCACCCCGGCCTGCCGCCCGAGCGGATGACCGGCGTGCTCGCCGACACCGGCGCCCCCGTCCTGCTCACCGACCGCGCCGACCCCGGCTTCCCGCACGGCGCCGCCGTCGTCCGCCCCGGCGACGAGGCCGGCGCCCCCGACCACCGCCCCGGCCTGCCCGTCCACCCGGACCAGCTCGCCTACGCGATGTACACCTCCGGCTCCACCGGCCGCCCCAAGGGCGTCGCCGTACGCCACCGCGACGTCCTCGACCTCGCCGCCGACCGCCGCTGGCGGGACGGCCGGCACCGGCGCGTCCTGCTGCACTCCCCGCACGCCTTCGACGCCGCCACGTACGAGATCTGGACGCCCCTGCTGGCCGGCGGCACCGTCGTGGTCGCCCCGCCCGGCGCCCTCGACGCCGCCGCCCTGCACGCCGTCACCGTCCGCCAGGGCGTCACGGCCGTCTTCCTCACCAAGGCCCTGTTCGACCTCGTCGCCGAGCAGGCCCCGGAGACCTTCGCCGCCCTGCGCGTCGTCTGCACCGGCGGCGAGGCCGCCTCCGGCGTGCTGATGCGGCGCGTCCTGGAGGCCTGCCCCGACCTGCTGCTCGCCCACGTCTACGGGCCCACCGAGACCACCACCTTCGCCACCCACCACCCGCTCGTCCCCGCCGACCTCGACGGCCCCCGGGTGCCGATCGGCGGCCCGATGGACAACATGCGCACCTACGTCCTGGACGCCCGGCTGCGCCCCGTCCCGCCCGGCGTCCCCGGCGAGCTGTACCTCGCCGGCGCCGGCCTCGCCCGCGGCTACCTCGGCCGGCCCGGCCTGACCGCCGAGCGCTTCGTCGCCTGCCCGTACCGGCCCGGCGAGCGGATGTACCGCACCGGGGACCTGGTACGGCTGCGCGCCGACGGCGCCGTGGAGTTCCTCGGCCGGATCGACGGCCAGGTCAAACTGCGCGGTTTCCGGATCGAACTCGGCGAGATCGAGGCCGCGCTCTCCCGCCACCCGGCCGTCCGCCAGGTCATCGTGATCGCCCGCGAGGACCGCCCCGGCGACACCCGGCTGGTCGCCTACTGCACCGCCGAGGCCACGCTCACCCCGGCCGAACTGCGCGCCTTCGCCGGCACCGTGCTGCCCGGCTACATGGTCCCCGCCGTGGTCGTCCTGCTGGACGCGCTGCCGCTCAACGCCAACGGCAAGGTCGACCGCCGGGCCCTGCCCGCCCCCGACCTCGCCGCCGACGACACCGGGCGCGCCCCCCGCGACGAGCGCGAACGGGTGCTCTGCGAACTCTTCGGCGACCTCCTCGGCATCGACGGCATCACCATCGACGACGACTTCTTCGCCCTCGGCGGCCACTCCCTGCTCGCCACCCGCCTGGTCGGCCGGGCCCGCGCCGAACTCGGCGTCGAACTCGCCATCGGCGACCTCTTCCAGGCGCCCACCGTCGCCGGGCTCACCGACCGGATCGCCGAGCGCGCGGCCGACACCCCCGCCCCGGCCCGCCCGGCGCTGCGCTCCGCCGTCCGGCCCGAGCGGGTGCCGCTCTCCTTCGCCCAGCGCCGCCTCTGGTTCCTCGACCGGGCCGACGGCCCCTCGGCCACCTACAACGTGACCCTCGCCCTGCGGCTGAGCGGGCCGCTCGACCCCACCGCCCTGGCGGCCGCCCTCGGCGACGTCGTCCACCGGCACGAGGCCCTGCGCACCGTCATCGGCGAGCAGGACGGCACCCCGTACCAGCGCGTCCTCGACGCCCCCACCGCCGCCCTGCTCACCGTCACCGACCGCCCGACCGACGAACTCGCCGGCCACACCTTCGACCTCGCCACCGACCTCCCGGTCCACGCCTACCTGCGGCCCGAGGGCGCCGAGGAGCACGTGCTGGTCCTGGTCGTCCACCACATCGCCGGGGACGGCGCCTCGCTCGGCCCGCTCTACCGCGACCTCGCCGAGGCCTACCGGGCCCGCCTGGCCGGCGACGCCCCGCGCTGGGCACCGCTGCCCGTCCAGTACGCCGACCACGCGCTCTGGCAGCACGAGCTGCTCGGCTCCGAGGAGGACCCGCGGAGCCTGCTCTCCCGCCAGCTCGCCCACTGGCGCGAGACCCTGGCCGGCGCCCCGGAGGAGCTGCCGCTGCCGCTGGACCGCCCCCGCCCGCCGGTCGCCTCCCACCGCGGCGCGGTCGTCCCGCTGGAGTTCGACGCCGACCTGCACGCCCGGCTCACCGCGCTCGCCGCCGAACACGGCGTGACCCTCTTCATGGTCCTCCAGGCCGCGTACGCCACCCTGCTGCACCGCTTCGGCGCCGGCACCGACCTGCCGATCGGCACCCCGCTGGCCGGGCGCCTCGACGAGGCCGTGCAGGAGCTGGTCGGCTTCTTCGCCGGCACCCTGGTGCTGCGCACCGACCTCGCCGGCCGCCCGGGCTTCGCCGACCTGCTGGCCCGCGTCCGGGAGACCGACCTGGCCGCCCACGCCCACCAGGACGTGCCCTTCGAGCGGCTGGTGGAGGAACTGAACCCGACCCGGTCGACCGCCTGCCACCCGCTGTTCCAGGTGATGCTCGCCTTCGCGGGCGCCGTCGAGGACGGCCCGGACCTGCCCGGCGTGACGGTGACGGAGGAGCCGGTCGACTTCGGGACGGCCACCTTCGACCTCACCCTGCGCCTGGTCGAGCGGCAGGGCGCCGACGGCGCCGCCGGGGGGCTGGCCGGCGTCCTGGAGTACGCCACCGACCTGTTCGACCGCGAGAGCGCCGAACGGCTCGCCACCGCACTGGACCTGATCCTCCGTCAGGTCGTCGAGGACCCCCGGCGGTCCGTCGCCGAACTGGACGTCCTGCCCGCCGGGGATCGGTCCGCCGCCGCGGGCGACCACACGCCGCTGCCCGAGCGGGTGCCCCTGGTGCCCGCCGCCTTCGAGGCGCAGGCCGCCCGCACCCCGGAGGCCGTCGCGCTGGTCTGCGGCGACACCAGGCTGACCTTCGCCGAGCTGAACGCCCGCGCCAACCGCCTCGCCCACCGGCTGATCGGGCAGGGCGTCGGCCCCGAGTCCGTCGTCGCCCTCGCGCTGCCCCGCTCGGCCGAGAGCGTGATCGCGATCCTGGCCGTGCTCAAGGCCGGCGGCGCCTACCTGCCGCTGGACGCCGACCACCCGGCCGAGCGCACCGCCCGGATGCTGGCCGAGGCCCGCCCCGCACTGGTGCTCACCGACGGCCGCTGGCCGCTGCCCGAGGCGCTCGACGGACACCCCGCGCTCGACCTCGCCGTACCGGGCCCTGGCCCGGAGACGGACCCGGCGCCGCGGGCCGGTGCGGCCGACGCGGCCTACGTCATCTTCACCTCGGGATCCACCGGCCGCCCCAAGGGCGTCGTCGTCCCGCACGGCGGCATCGCCGCCCTGCTGGCCGCCCACCGCACCGGGGTGATGGCCGACACCGCCCGGCAGCGGGTCGCCCTCACCGCCTCGCTCTGCTTCGACGCCTCCTGGGACGGCCTGCTCTGGCTGGTCGCCGGGCACGAGCTGCACCTGATCGGCGGCGACGTGCGGCGCGACGCCCGGGCCCTGGTCCGCCACGTGCGCGAACAGCGGATCGGCGTCCTGGAGGTGACCCCCTCCTACGCCGAGCAGCTACTCGAGGAGGGCCTGCTGGACGAGCCCGCGCCGGCCCTGGTGCTGCTCGGCGGCGAGGCCGTCGGCCAGGCGCTCTGGACCCGGCTGCGCGAGGCGCCGGGCACCGCCGCCCACAACCTCTACGGCCCGACGGAGTGCACCGTCGACGCCCTCATCCACCCGCTGGCGGCCACCGGACGGCCCGTCCTCGGCCGCACCGTCGCCGGCACGCGCGGCTACCTCCTGGACGAGTACCTCAACCCCGTCCCGACCGGGGTGCCGGGGGAGTTGTACCTGGCCGGCGCCGGGCTGGCCCGCGGCTACCTCGACCGCCCGGGCCTGACGGCGGAACGCTTCGTCGCCTGCCCCTTCGAGCAGGGCGCGCGGATGTACCGCACCGGGGACCTGCTGCGCCGCACCCGCGACGGGGAGCTGGAGTACCTCGGCCGCACCGACCACCAGGTGAAGATCCGCGGCTTCCGGATCGAACTCGGCGAGATCGAACGCGCCCTGACCGCCCACCCCCGGGTGCTCCAGGCCGCCGTCCTGCCCGACGAGGACGGGCTGCGCCTGGTCGCGTACGTCGTCGCCGACGGCCCGCTCGACCCGGCCGACCTGCGCGCCACCGCCGCCAGGACCCTGCCCGGCTACATGCTGCCCGCCGCGATCGTGCCGCTGGACGCGCTGCCGCTGAACGCCAACGGCAAGCTGGACCGCACCGCCCTCCCCGCACCGGACTTCGCCGCGCTGTCCGCCGGCCGCGCCGCCCGCACGCCGCAGGAGGAGATCCTCTGCGGGCTGTTCGCGGAGGTGCTCGGCCTGGAGACGGTCGGCATCGACGACGACTTCTTCGACCTCGGCGGCCACTCCCTGCTCGCCACCAAACTGCTCAGCCGGGTGCGGTCCGCACTCGGAGCCGAACTGGGCATCCGGGACGTCTTCGAGACGCCGAACGTGGCCGGACTGGCCGGCCGGCTGGGCGCCGGCCCGCGGCGGGCGGCGCTGAGCGGAACCGGCACGCGCCCCGAGCGGGTGCCGCTGTCCTTCGCCCAGCAGCGGCTGTGGCTGATCGACCGGATGGAGGGCCCCAGCGCCCTCTACAACGCGCCGCTGGCACTGCGCCTGGCGGGCGAACTGGACACCGCCGCACTGGAGTCGGCGCTCGGCGACCTCCTCGCCCGGCACGAGAGCCTGCGCACCCTGATCGGCGAGAGCGAGGACGGCACCCCGTACCAGCGGATCCTCCCGGCCGGCGAGGCCGCCGCCCCCCTCGAGACGCGCGCCTGCCCGGCCGCCGAGGTGGCCGCCGCCGTGGCCGGGCTGTGCCGCCACGCCTTCGACCTGCGCACCGAACTGCCCCTGCGCGCCACCCTGCTGCGGGTCTCGCCCGAGGAGCACGTGCTGGTGCTGGCGCTGCACCACATCGCCAGCGACGGCTGGTCCCTCGGCCCACTGGTCCGCGACCTCACCACCGCCTACGCGGCCCGCGCCGGCGGTGCGGCCCCGCAGTGGGCGCCGCTGCCCGTCCAGTACGCCGACTACGCGCTCTGGCAGCGCGAACTGCTCGGCGACGAGGAGGACCCGCAGAGCCTGGCCGCCCGCCAACTCGCCTACTGGCGCGACACCCTGGCCGACCTCCCGGAGGAGGCCACGCTGCCGCTGGACCGCCCCCGCCCGCCCGTCGCCTCCCACCGCGGCGACCGGGTGGCGCTCACCCTCGACGCGCGGCGCCACCGCGAACTGCTCGCCCTGTCCCGCGAGCACCGGGTCACCCTGTTCATGACGGTGCAGGCCGCGCTCGCCGCCCTGCTCACCCGCCTCGGCGCGGGCACCGACGTCCCGATCGGCTCGGTCGTCGCCGGGCGCTCCGACGAGGCGCTGGACGACCTGGTCGGCTTCTTCGTCAACACCCTGGTGCTGCGCACCGACACCTCCGGCAACCCGAGCTTCGCCGAACTGCTCGGCCGCGCCCGGGAGACCGCCCTCGGCGCCTACGCCCACCAGGACACGCCGTTCGAGCGCCTGGTCGAGGAGCTCAAGCCGGCCCGCTCACTGGCCCGCCACCCGCTGTTCCAGGTCATGCTGGTGCTCCAGAGCAACGAGCGGGCCGAGCCGTCGACGGCGGGCCTGCGGGTCGAGCCGCTCGGAGCGGGCACCGGCTCCGCCAAGTTCGACCTCAGCCTGATCGCCGAGGAGTCCTTCGGCCCCGACGGCGAGCCCGCCGGGATCGACTGCGCCCTCGACTTCGCCACCGACCTCTTCGACCGCGAGTCGGTCGAGGCGATCGCCGTCCGACTCGGCCGGCTGCTGGCGGCGGTGACCGCCGATCCGGAGCTGCCGATCGGCCGGATCGAGCTGCTCCCGGCCGAGGAGCGGGCCGCGCTCCCGGCCTCCGGCGGCGCCCTGCCGGCCGAAGTCCCGCTGCTGCCCGCCGCCTTCGCGGCCCAGGCCGCCCGCACCCCCGCGGCCGTCGCACTGGTCTGCGGCGACACCCGGCTGACCTTCGCCGAGCTGAACGCCCGCGCCGACCGCCTCGCCCGCCGCCTGCGCGCCGCGGGCGCCGGACGGGAGTCGGTCGTCGCCCTCGCCCTGCCCCGCTCGGCGGAGACGGTGATCGCCATGCTCGCCGTGCTCAAGGCCGGCGCGGCCTACCTGCCGCTCGACGCCGAGTACCCGGCCGAGCGCACCGCCCACATGCTCGCCGACGCCCGCCCGGCGCTCGCCCTCACCGACGACCGCTGGCCGCTGCCCGAGGTGCTGACCGGCCTGCGCACCCTGGACGTCACCGCCCCGCCGGAAGGCGACACCGACGACCCGCAGTGGAGCGCCGCCGATCCGCAGTGGAGCGCCGTCGACCCGGGCGACGCCGCCTACGTCATCTACACCTCGGGATCCACCGGCCGCCCCAAGGGCGTCGTCGTCCCGCACGGCGCCGTCGCCGCCCTGCTGGCCGCCCACCGCGCCGCCCTGATCCGGGGCGTCGAGGAGGCCCACGGCCGGCAGCGGATCGCGCTCACCGCCTCGCTCTGCTTCGACGCTTCCCTGGAGCCCGTGCTCTGGATGTTCGCCGGGCACGAGCTGCACCTGATCGGCGACGAGCTGCGCCGCGACCCGGCCGCCCTGGTCCGGCACACGGCCGAGGCCGGCATCGACGCCCTGCACCTGACCCCGTCCTACACCGAGCAGCTGATCGAGGAGGGGCTGCTGGACGCACCCGCGCCACGCCTGCTGCTGCTCGGCGGGGAGGCCGTCGGCCGGGCGCTGTGGCAGCGGCTGCGGGAGCACCCCGACACGGCGGGCCACAACTTCTACGGCCCGACCGAGGCCACCGTCTACGCGCTGACCCAGCCGTTCGCCGCGGTGGAGCGCCCCGGTCTCGGCGGCCCGATCGCCGGGGTGCGGGCGTACGTCCTGGACGAGTACCTCAATCCCGTTCCGCCGGGCGTGCCGGGGGAGTTGTACCTGGCCGGTGCCGGGCTGGCCCGCGGCTACCTCGACCGGCCGGGCCTGACGGCGGAGCGCTTCGTGGCCTGCCCCTTCGAGCCGGGCGGCGCGCGGATGTACCGTACCGGGGACCTCGCCCGCCGCACCCGCGAGGGCGGCGTCGAGTACCTGGGCCGCACCGACCACCAGGTGAAGATCCGCGGCTTCCGCGTCGAACTCGGCGAGATCGAGCAGGTGTTGGCCCGCCACCCCGCCGTCCGCCAGGCCGTGGTCACCGTCCGGGAGAGCGACACCGGCGACCGACGCCTTGTCGCCCACTGCGCGGCGGCCCAGGACGCGCCCGAACTCGCCGCCGAACTGCGGCGGTTCGCCGCCGAGACGCTGCCCGGCTACATGGTGCCGGCCGCCGTCGTCCTGCTCGACGCGCTGCCCCTGACCGGCAGCGGCAAGGTCGACCACCGGGCGCTCCCCGCACCGGACTTCGCCTCGCTGTCGGCCGGCCGCGCCGCCCGCACGCCGCAGGAGGAGATCCTCTGCGGGCTGTTCACGGAGGTGCTCGGCCTGGAGGCGGTCGGCATCGACGACGACTTCTTCGACCTCGGCGGCCACTCGCTGCTCGCCATGAAGCTGCTCAGCCGGGTGCGGTCCACGCTGGGCGCGGAGTTGGCGATCCGGGACGTCTTCGAGGCGCCGACCGCGGCCGGGCTGGCCGTTCGGCTGGGCGCCGGCCCGCAGCGGGCGGCACTGACCGCCGACCGTGAGCGCCCCGAGCGGGTGCCGCTGTCCTCCGCCCAGCAGCGGCTGTGGCTGATCGACCGGATGGAGGGCCCCAGCGCCCTCTACAACCTGCCGCTCCTGCTGCGCGTGGCAGGGGAGTTGGACCCGGCCGCACTGGAACTGGCACTCGGTGACGTCGTCGCCCGGCACGAGAGCCTGCGCACCCTGATCGCGGAGAGCGAGGACGGCACCCCGTACCAGCGGGTCCTGCCCGCCGGGCAGGCCCGCGTCTCGGTCGAGCAACTGCCGCCCGGCACCGACCCCGAGAGCCGCACCACCCTGCCCTTCGACCTGGCCGCCGACCTGCCCGTCCGCGCCCACCTCATCCCGGCCGGGCCCGGCGAGCACCTGCTCGCCCTCGTCCTGCACCACATCGCCGGGGACGGCTGGTCGATGGGCCCGCTGCTGCGCGACCTCGCCACCGCCTACGCGGCCCGCACCGGCGGTAGGGCCCCGCAGTGGGCGCCGCTGCCCGTCCAGTACGCCGACTACGCGCTCTGGCAGCGCGAGCTGCTCGGCGAGGAGGACGACCCGCAGAGCCCGCTCTCCCGCCAACTCGCCCACTGGCGCGAGAAGCTGGCCGGCCTGCCCGAGGAACTGTCGCTGCCCGTCGACCGGCCGCGCCGCGCCGCCGCCACCCACCGCGGCGAGCGGGTCGTCGTGCCCTACGGCGCCGAACTCCACCGCGCGCTCCGCGAGTTGTCCCGCGAACACCGGGTGACGATGTTCATGACCGTCCAGGCCGCGCTCGCCGCCCTGCTCACCCGCCTCGGCGCCGGCACCGACATCCCGATCGGCTCGGTGGTGGCCGGGCGCTCCGACGAGGCGCTGGACGACCTGGTCGGCTTCTTCGTCAACACCCTGGTGCTGCGCACCGACACTTCCCCTCGCTCCGCTGGGGATACCCCTACCGGCTCCCCGAGCTTCACCGAGCTGCTCGCCCGCGTCCGGGAGACCCAACTCGACGCCCACGCCCACCAGGACGTGCCCTTCGAGCGCCTGGTCGAGGAGCTGAACCCGGCCCGCTCACTGGCCCGCCACCCGCTCTTCCAGGTGGCGCTGCTGCTGGAGGGCCGGTCGGGCGACTGCGCGCCGCTCGCCCCGGCCGGACTGGACGCCTCCGTGGAGTCCTCCGCCGGAACGGTCGCCAAGTTCGACCTGAGCGTCGGCCTCGGCGAGTCCTTCGACCCCGACGGCGCGCCCGCCGGCCTGGAGTGCGCGATCGACTTCGCCACCGACCTCTTCGACCGCGAGACGGTCGAGGCGATCGCCGTCCGCTTCGGCCGGCTGCTGACGGCGGTGGCCGCCGAGCCGGAGCTGCCGATCGGCCGGATCGAGCTGCTCCCGGCCGAGGAGCGGGCCGCGCTCCCGACCGCCGGAGCCGCCCTGCCGGCCGAAGTCCCGCTGCTCCCGGCCGCCTTCGCGGCGCAGACCGCCCGCACCCCGGAGGCCGTCGCGCTGGTCTGCGGCGACACCGCGCTGACCTTCGCCGAGCTGAACGCCCACGCCAACCGCCTCGCCCACCACCTGATCGGGCAGGGCGTCGGCCCCGAGTCCGTCGTCGCCCTCGCCCTGCCCCGCTCGGCCGAGAGCGTGATCGCGATCCTGGCCGTGCTCAAGGCCGGCGGCGCCTACCTGCCGCTGGACGCCGACCACCCCGCCGACCGCACCGCCCGCACCCTCGCCGACGCCGCCCCCGCCCTCGTCCTCACCGACGACGGCTGGCCGAAGCCCGAGGCCCTGGCCGGCACCCCCGCCCTGGTCGTCGCCCCCGCCCTGGCCGGCACTGAGGCCACCGGATCGGACACCGATCCGGCACCGCGCGCCTCGGCCGACAACGCCGCCTACCTGATCTACACCTCGGGATCCACCGGCCGCCCCAAGGGCGTCGTCGTCCCGCACGGGAGCATCGCCGCGCGGCTGGCCGCCCACCTGGCCGGGGTGGTCGCCCCCGCCGAGGCCGCGCACGGCCGACTGCGCGCCGCGCTCACCGCCTCACTGTCCTTCGACGGATCGCTGGAGAGCCTGCTCTGGATGTTCGCCGGGCACGAGCTGCACCTGATCGGCGACGAACTGCGCCGCGACCCGGCCGCCCTGGTCCGGCACATCCGCGCCACCGGCATCGGCGCCATGGACCTCACCCCCTCCTACGCCGAGCGACTCCTGGCGGAGGGCCTGCTGGAGGAGGCCGCACCGTCCGTGCTGGTGCTCGGCGGCGAAGCCGTCGGACAGCAGCTCTGGACCACCCTGCGCGAGGCACCGGACACCGTCGCCCACAACCTGTACGGCCCGACCGAGGCCACCGTCTACACCCTCGGCCAGCCCGTCGCCGCCGCACCGCGCCCCGGCCTCGGCGGCCCGATCCCCGGAGTGCGGGCGTACGTCCTGGACGAGTACCTCAATCCCGTCCCGCCGGGCGTGCCGGGGGAGCTGTACCTGGCCGGCGCCGGGCTGGCCCGCGGCTACCTCGACCGGCCGGGCCTGACCGCGGAGCGCTTCGTGGCCTGCCCCTTCGAGCCGGGCGGCGCGCGGATGTACCGCACCGGGGACCTCGCCCGCCGCACCCGCGAGGGCGGCGTCGAGTACCTGGGCCGCACCGACCACCAGGTGAAGATCCGCGGCTTCCGGATCGAACTCGGCGAGATCGAGCACGTGCTGACGCGCCACCCGCGGGTGCACCAGGCCGCCGTCCTGCCCGACCAGGACGGGCTGCGCCTGGTCGCGTACGTCGTCACCGACGGCCCGCTCGACCCGGCCGAGCTGCGCGCCTTCGCCGCCGGCCACCTGCCCGGCTACATGCTGCCCGCCGCCGTCGTCCCGCTGGCCGCCCTGCCCCTCACCGGCACCGGCAAGCTCGACCGGACGGCGCTGCCCGCACCGGACTTCGGGCCGCTCACCGGCGGCCGCGCCGCCCGCACCCCCCGGGAGGAGCTGCTCTGCGCGCTGTTCGCCGAGACCCTCGGCCTGGAGCGCGTCGGCATCGACGACGACTTCTTCGACCTCGGCGGCCACTCCCTGCTCGCCATGAAGCTGCTCGCCCGCGTCCGCACCGCCCTCGGCGCCGACCCCGGCATGCGGGCGCTGTTCGAGGCACCCACCGTGGCCGGCCTCGCCCGGCACCTCGACCGGAGCCCCGACCACGGCCCGGCGGCCGACGCCCTGGACGTCCTGCTGCCGCTGCGCGCCGGAGGCGACCGGCCCCCGCTGTTCTGCGTCCACCCGGCGGCCGGCATCAGCTGGGTCTACTCCGGGCTGCTGCGCCACCTCGGCCCCGAACGGCCGGTGTACGGCCTCCAGGCCAGGGGCCTGCGCGGCGACGCACCGGCGAGCGTCGCCGAGATCGCCGAGGACTACGTGCGGCAGATCCGCGCGGTGCGCCCCGACGGCCCGTACCACCTGCTGGGCTGGTCCTTCGGCGCGGTGGTCGCGCAGGAGATGGCCGTGCGGCTGCGGGCCGAGGGCGCCGAGGTCGGGCTGCTGGCCCTGCTCGACGGCGCCCCGGCGGCCCGCACCGACGCCGCCCCGCCGCCCGTCGAAACCGCCGACAGCCTGGCCGAGTTGCTGCACTCGCTCGGCTACGACCCGGCGGACGGCCGGGGCCTCGCCGGCCTGCGGGCGGTGCTCGGCGATGCGGTGACGGTGCTGCCGGAGGTCTTCGACCGGCACCGCAAGCTGATGGCCGAGCACGTGCCCGCCCGCTACCCGGGGGATGCCGTCTTCTTCGGGGCGACCACCGGCAAGCCCGCCGACTGGCCGTACGAGCAGGCCTGGCGGCCGTACCTGGACGGCCGGATCGACGGCCACCGCCTCGACTGCGCGCACGGCGAACTGACCCGGCCGCAACCGCTCGCACGGATCGCCGCCGTGCTGGCCGAGAAGCTGCACGCCGTCGAGAAGCCGTCCGGCGTGCCGTCCGACGCGCCGTCCGACGCGCCGTCCGACGCGCTGTCCGGCAAGCCGTCCGAGAACCCGCCCACCGAGAAGCCGGGAGCGTGACCCGCGATGACCACCACCGTCCCGATCGAGTCCCCGGCCGCCCCGCCGGACGGCCCGCGCGGCCGCTGGGGCCTGTGGGCCCACGGGGACTTCCGCCGGCTCTGGATCGGTGAGACCACCAGCACCCTCGGTACGGCCGTCGGGAGCGTGGCGCTGTCCCTGGTGGCCGTGGTCACCCTGGGCGCAGGACCGCTCGCGGTGGGCGTGGTCAACGCCGCCGCCTGGCTGCCCTGGCTGTTCCTCGGCCTGCCGGCCGGCGCCTGGGTGGACCGCTGGCCCCGGCTGCGGGTGATGCTGGTCTGCGACCTGCTGCTGCTCGTCCTCTTCGGCAGCGTCCCGGTGGCCGCCTGGCTGGGGGCGCTCTCGCTCGCCCAGCTGGTGGTGGTGGCGCTGCTGACCGGGGCGGTGAAGGTGTTCTTCTCCACCGCCTACGGGGCGGTGCTGCCCACCCTGGTGGCCAAGTCCGACCTGCTGGAGGCCAACGTCAAGCTGCGCTCCGGGGCGTCGGCGGCGGAGATCGCCGGCCCGGGCGTGGCCGGTCTGCTCGCCCAGGCCCTCGGCGCCGCCAGCGGAATGCTCGCCGACTCGCTCAGCTACCTGGTGTCGGCGGTCTTCCTGCGGCGGATCAGGACGGAGGAGCGCCCCCCGCCGGTGTCCGAGCGGCGCGGCATCCCGCGGGAGATCGGCGAGGGCGTCCGGTTCCTGCTGCGTGACCCGTACCTGCGCACGTTCGCCTGCTTCGCGGCGGTCGGCAACCTGGGGCTGAACGGCATCCAGGCGGTGCAGACGGTCTTCCTGGTGCGCAGCGTGGGGATCGAACCGGGCGCGGTCGGTGCGGTGTTCGCCCTGGTGAGCGTCGGCGGGCTGGCCGGCGCGATGCTGGCCGGGCGGATCGCCCGCCGGCTGGGCACCGCGCGCGGGCTGCTGGTCTGCGAGCTGGTGGTCGCGCCCTTCATCCTGCTGCTGCCGCTGGCGGGGGAGCGGTTGCCGCTCGTGGTCAGCGCGCTCGCCTGGGCCGTCGCGGTCTGCGGCGTGGTGGCGGGCAACGTCCTGGCCGGCAGCTTCTCCCAGGCCTACTGCCCGCCCGAGCTGATCGGCCGGGTCCGGGCCAGCTCCGCGACCCTCAACTACAGCGCGATCCCGGTGGGTGCCCTGCTCGGCGGCTGGCTCGGCGAGACGATCGGCGCGCGCGGCACCATCTGGCTGATGGCGGGCGTGCTGCTCTCGGCCGGCGGGGTGCTGCTGGCCAGCCCGCTGCGCGGCCTGCGTGACTTCCCGACCCGGCCGTCGGCCCCCGCCGCCTGACCGCACCACCCCACCTCCCCGCCGCACCTCCCGCCCCACCTGCCCTCACCCGGAGGCCCCGATGACCCGCACCGCCCGTCCGCGCCACTACCTGATGTGCCGTCCGACCCACTTCGAGGTCAGCTACGCGATCAACCCGTGGATGGATCCGGCCAAGCCGGTGGACACCGACCTCGCCGTCGCCCAGTGGGAGCGGCTGTACGCCCTCTACGGTGAACTCGGCCACCGGGTCGACCTGATCGACCCGCTGCCCGGCCTGCCCGACATGGTGTACGCGGCCAACGGCGCCACCGTGGTGGACGGCAGGGTGCTCGGCGCTCGCTTCCGCAACGCCGAGCGGGCCGCCGAGGGCCCGGCGTACCTGGAGTGGTTCCGCGCCCGGGGCTTCGAGACCTGCGATCCGGAGCACGTCAACGAGGGCGAGGGAGACCTCCTGCTGACCGCCGGCCACGTGCTGGCCGGACGGGGCTTCCGCAGCGTGGCCGAGGGGCACGCGGAGGCCCAGGAGTTCTTCGGCCGGCCGGTGGTCGGTCTGGAGCTGGTCGACCCGCGCTACTACCACCTGGACACCGCGCTCGCCGTGCTCGACGGCGACGAGATCATGTACAACCCGGAGGCCTTCTCGGCCGGCAGCCGCGCCGTCCTGCACCGGCTGTTCCCGGACGCCCTGCTGGTGGACGGGGCCGACGCCGAGGTGTTCGGCCTCAACGCGGTGAGCGACGGCCTGCACGTGGTGCTGCCGGAGGCGGCCGTCGGCCTGGCGGCGCGGCTGCGGGAGCGCGGCTTCCGGCCGATCGGGATGGACCTCAGCGAACTGCTCAAGGGCGGCGGCAGCGTGAAGTGCTGCACCCTGGAGATCCGTTCGGCGGCCTGAGCCGCCGGATCGGGCGGTGCCGGGCACCGGTGATCCCTGGCGAGGCCTGGTGATCACCGGTGCTCGGCTGTAGATCGGCCGTTGAACGCTCCCGGCCAGACTGGTGCCACACCACGACGGAACCCCTTCCCACCAGGGAAGCGACTCAAGGGAGCAGCAGAGATGACGCAGCGTCCGGCCACCGCCCGCACCCGCCTCCGCCTGTTCACGGTCGGCCTCGGAGTGGCCCTCACCCTGGGCGCCGGCCTCTCCGCCACGGCGGCCGTGGCGGAGACGGTGGACAGCGGGACGGCGGCGGTGGTGAGCGGCGACGCGACGCCCACCCCGACCCCGACCCCCACCAGCACCGGGCACGGCAGCACCGGCGACTGGAACAGCACCGGCTCCTGAGCACCGGCGACTGGAACAGCACCGGCTCCTGAGCTCAGCGAGGAAACCGCCCGCAGGATCGATTCCTCAGCAGCCCGAGGACAGCCGGTCGGCGGCCCGCCGCCCACCCGGCAACGACCGGCCCGACGCGGCCGAACCCTCCCCCCGGGGCAGCAGCCCCGCCACCTCCCGCGCCTCCGGCAGCCCCAGCCGCACGAAGATCCGGTGCGCCTCCCGCAGCCGGACGTCCGCCTCGGCCTCCCGCCCGAGGTCGGCCAGCGTCCGCCCCAGCACCACCAGCGCGTGGCCCTGGTCCCGCTCGGCGCCCAGCTCCTCGCACAGCTCCAGCGCCCGCCCGGCGTGCTCCAGCGCCTCGTCCGTCCGGCCCAGCGAGCGCAGACTGTCCGCCATCCGGTAGCGGGCGTGCCCGGCCCGGGCCCGCAGACCGGCCGCCGAGGCCACCGCCAGGCACTCGCCGAACCAGGTGACCGCCTCCTCGTGCCGCCCCAGCCCGTGCAGCGCCAGCCCCAGCACGTACAGCGTGTACGCCCGGCCCGGATCGTCGTTGCGGGTCCGCAGCTCGGCCAGCGCCTCGTGGCAGATCTGCACCGCCTCGGCGGCCCGCCCGCTTCGCACCCGCGCCAGCGCGGCGTTCACCGTCGTCACCAGCGCCCCGGAGCGGTGGCCGAGTTCGCGCGCCAGCAGCAGTGCCTCGTCGTAGTGCCCGACGGCCTCGTCGTAGCGGCTGAGGAACTGGCAGACCAGGCCGAGGTCGTTGAGCGCCTGGCGCAGGATCACCGTGTCGCCCGCCTCGCGGGAGGCGGCCACCGCCAGCCGGGAGGCGGCCTCCGCCTCCTCCAGCCGGGTGGTGGCCAGGGCGACGTTGCCGCGGAGGAAGTGCGCCCGGCCAGCTGCCCGGTGGTCGGCGCGATGGGCCGCGGCGGCGGCCAGGGCCTCGGCGGTGGTGGCCAGTTGGCGGCTGGGCGGGGCGAGGAGGAACGGCGTGAGCGCGATCAGCAGGTCGATCGCGGCGCCCAGGGGGTCGGGGGCCGAACCGTCGGTGCCGTCGTTCGTCATCGTCCAGCCCGCCACCTGCGCGGCCAGCGCGATCGCCCCCGAGCCCTCCGCCTCGGCCCAGGCCCGCGCCCCGTCCGGGCCGTCCAGCGGGACGCCCGCACCGCGCGCCGGCCCGAGCGCCCCGGCCGCCGGGTCCCCGGGGACGGCGTGCTGGAAGGCCGTGCACGCGGTGGCCAGCAGGTGGTCCAGCATCCGGTCGCGGGCCGCCACGGCCGCGCCGGGATCGTCCGGACGGCGCCGGGCGAACGCGCGCAGCAGGTCGTGGAAGCGGTAGCGGCCGGGGAACGGCGACTCCATCATCGCCACGTCCACCAGGGCCTCCAGCAGGTCCTCGGCGTCGTACTCGTCCAGGTCCAGCAGGGCGGCCGCGGCCTGCAGCCCGAGGTCGGGGCCGTCCACCGAGGCGGCCAGCCGGAACGCCCTGGCCTGGGCGGGTGTCAACTGGCGGTAGCTCAGCTCGAAGGCGGCCGCGACCTCCAGGTCGCCGATGCGCAGCTCGTCGATCCGGCGGCGTTCGACCGCCAGCCGGCGGCCCAGCGTCTGTACCGTCCAGCTCGGCCGGGCGGCCAGTCGGGCCGCCACGATCCGCACCGCGAGCGGGAGGTGCCCGCACATGAGCAGCAGTTCCCGGGCGGCCTCCGCCTCGGCGGCCAGCCGCTCGGCGCCGATGGTGCGGCCCAGCAGTTCGAGCGCCTCCTCGGGCTCGAAGACGCCGAGGTCGGCCTGGACGGTCGCGGGCAGGCCGGACAACCGGGTGCGGCTGGTGGTGAGCACCGCGCAGCCGACCGCGCCCGGCAGCAGGGGTCTGATCTGCGCGGTGTCGTGGACGTTGTCGAGCACCAGGAGCAGCCGCCGGCCGTCCACCACCGAGCGGAACAGCGCCGAGCGGGCGTCCAGGCCGTCGGGCACCGCGTCGGCCGACACGCCGAGCGCCACCAGGAAGCCGCAGAGCACCGCCTCCGGATCGGCCGGGGTGGCGTCGGCGCCCCGCAGGTCCGCGTAGAGCTGCCCGTCCGGGTAGGCCTCGCGGACCCGGTGGGCGACGTGCAGGGCCAGCGCGGTCTTGCCGACCCCGCCCATGCCGACCACGGTCGCGATCGCCAGCGCCTGTTGGCCCGGTGCGCCGAGGGCCCCGCCCAGCCGCTCGACCAGCGCCGTACGTCCGGTGAAGTCCGCTGCGTCGGGCGGCAGTTGGGCCGGTCTGGGGGCGCCGCTCCCGGCCGGGGCGGCGGGTGCGTCCGCTGCCGCCCCGACCTTGGCGCGCGGGTCCGACGACTCGGCCCCGGGCGCGCCGGGCTCCGCCGGTCCGGAGCCGGGCGGGACGGAGGCCGGCGGCACGGAGACGGGCGGGGCCGACCGCGGCGCGACGGCCGGCGCCGGGGCGGCGAGCGACGGGTCGCCCTCCAGGATCCGCTGGTGCAGCAGGTCCAGCTCCGCCCCCGGCGCCACGCCCAGTTCGGCCAGGAACAGCTGACGCGCGCCCCGGAACACCGCCAACGCGTCCGCCTGCCGTCCGGCCTGGTACAGCGCCCGCATCAGCAGCCCGTACGCCCGCTCGTGCAGCGGGTGCTCGGTGGTCAGCGAGGTCAGCTCCGGAATGCACCGGGAGTAGCGGCCCAGCGCCAGGTCCAGCGCGATCCGCTCCTCCAGCAGGGTCAGCCGGAGCTCCTGCAGCCGCTGGCGCTGGCGCTGCGCGAACGGGCCGGGGATGCCCGCCAGCGGCTCGCCCTGCCACAGCTCCAGCGCCTGGTTCAGCAGGTCGCGCGCCTGCTGCGGCTCCCCGGCCGCCGCCGTCCGCTCGGCCTGCCCCGCCAGTTCCTCCGCCTGCGCCGCGTCCACCGCGTGCTTGGGCAGCACCAGCCGGTAGCCGTCCCCGACCGAGGTCAGCACCGTCGGTGCGTCCGGCTCCTCGCCGTGCAGGACCTTGCGCCACCGCCAGGCGTAGGTGCGCACCGTCGTCATCGCGGTGCCCGGCGGCTCCTCGCCCCACAGGGCGTCGATCAGGTCGGTGGCGCTCGCGCCGTGCCCGGGCCGGAGCAGCAGCACCGCCAGCATCGCCTGCTGCTGGGGGCTGCCCACCTTCAGCGCGGTCGTGCCGCGCTGCGCTCTCATCAGTCCCAGCACCGAGAACCGGAATTCATCCATGACTGCACCTGCCCGCCTCATGTGCTCGCCCCCGCCCGCGCACGTGCCGTCCCCCGATTTGATGAGCCCCTATCAACCCACGCCACCGGGCGTGGTGTCGAGAGATCGTCGACCCGGTGGTGATCCGGTGTTGATCGGCCGTCACCACAATCGGTGGTGTGGCACCCGCCGCCGGCCCGGCCCCGGCCGTCGGACCCGCCACGTCCCCGGCCGCCCGGCCGCCGCCCGGGCGCCCCCCACGGCTCTCGGAGGCGGACGCCCATGGACACCGACCTGCTGCACACCGACCGGCTCGACACCGCCCCGGTCGGCACCGACCCGTTGACCAGCGACCTGCTCCACCGGCTGCTCGACGTCGACCCGGCCGCCGGGCCGGCCGAACTGCTCCACCGCGCCCGCGCCGACCGCCACCTCCCGTACCTGGTGCTCGCCGCGCTCTCCCGCGAGGGCGTGCGGATGGGCGGGCACGCCCGGGCCGAGCTGCAGCGCGCCCGCGACCGGGCCGAGTGTTACGCCCGGGTCGCCCGAGACCTCGCCGACGCCACCGGTGTCCGCCCGATCCGGGACCTCCCCCTGGCCGGCTACTACCCGCCGGACCTGCCCCGGCCGCTGGGCGGGCTCAGCCTCGTCAGCCCCACCGAGGCGACGCTCTGGCAGGCCGTCAACCGGCTGGTCACCGACCACCCGGTGGAGTCCGTCGAGGTCACCCTGCTCGGCGAGCGGCCCCGGCACACCACCGTCACCCTGCGCTGGCCGGCCGAGGACCCGCTGCTCGACCCCTGGTACCAGGTGCGGGTCGCCACCGCCGCGCTCACCGGCGACCTCGCCACCGTCCCCGTCCGCCCCTACCTGGCCGCCGACGAACACGTGGAATGCCTGATCGCCCTCGCCGAGGAGGGGCTCGCGCGCACCTTCCTGACCGGCGACGTGATCGACGTGGCCCAGCTCGCCGGACAGCCCTTCGACCCCGCCGAGACCGCCGCGGTCCTCGCCGCCTACCGGCTCGCCCCGGAGGCCGCCGCCCTGCTCGACCTCGCCGCCGAGCACGTGCCGCTCGGCTCCCTGCGGGACGTGCGCACCGTCCTGGAGACCGAGGTCGGCCCCGAACTCCGCCGCCGCCGGACCCTCACCCGCGCACACCGGCCGCGCAGGGGGACCCTGCCGCGCCACGGCACCCTGCTGCGCCGCACCGTCATCCGGCACCAGTGGGACGAGGCCCTGCTGCTCCCGGCCGGTGGCGCCACCCTGCTGCTCACCCCGGTCGCCGACTACATGCTCGGCGCCGAGGGCACCCGGCCGACGGCGCCCGAACGCGCCGCCGCCCTCGCCGCGCTGCGGGCCTGGGACACCACCGCCCCCGGCGGCCCGGACCCGGCCCCGCGCACCGGACTGCCGGAGCCGCGCCACCGCTGAGCGGGCCCGCCCGCCCGCCGTCGAGAGCAGGGGGCTTGGCAGCGGGCCCGGAGAGTCTTGTATCGTTCCTGGCGAATCATCCAGAGGGGTGGAGGGACCGGCCCTACGAAGCCCCGGCAACTCCCCGTTCGACCCGGCGTCCGAAGTACGCGCCGTGCCGTCCGGGATCAGTGCCAACTCCGGCCTGTCGCCAATGTGGCGCGGGAAAGATGAGGAGACACGGTGCTCTCTGTGCTGTCCTTCGCCCGGGCGCTTCCCGCCCCGGCGCTTTCGCGTACCCGTCTCGTGCCCGGCGCAGGCAATCGGCCGACTTCCGCGGCCCGTCCTCGCTGACCACCCCCCGGCTCCCCGCCAGGAGCCGCCGTGAGCAGCGCCGACCCGCTGCTCCCGGGCCTTGAGACTGGAGTACCCCACCCATGGAGAACACGAGCGGCGTCGGCGTGCTCGACAAGGTCACCTCGATCCTCGGGATCCTGGAGGCGGGCCCCGCCACCCTCGGCGGCCTCGTCGCGGCCACCGGCATGGCCCGCCCCACCGCCCACCGGCTGGCCGTCGCACTCGAACACCACCGCCTGGTCAGCCGGGACGTGCACGGCCGGTTCATGCTCGGCCCCCGGGTCGGCGAGCTCGCCGCGGCCGCCGGCGAGGACCGGTTGCTGGCCGCGGCCGGCTCGGTCCTCACCCAGCTGCGGGACCTCACCGGCGAGAGCGCCCAGCTCTACCGCCGGCAGGGCGAGGTACGGATCTGCGTGGCCGCCGCCGAACGCCTCACCGGCCTGCGGGACACCGTCCCGGTGGGCATCACCCTCCCCATGAAGGTCGGCTCCGCCGCCCAGATCCTGCTCGCCTGGGAGGAGCCCGAGCGCCTCCACCGCGGGCTGCAGGGCGCCCGCTTCACCGCCACCGCCCTGAGCGGCGTACGGCGCCGGGGCTGGGCGCAGTCCGTCGGCGAGCGCGAACTCGGGGTCGCCTCCGTCTCCGCGCCCGTCCGCGGCCAGTCCAACCGGGTGGTGGCCGCGGTCTCGGTCTCCGGCCCGATCGAACGGCTCACCCGCCACCCCGGCGCCCAGCTCTCCCAGGCCGTCGTCGAGGCGGGCCGCCGCCTCACCGAGGCCCTGCGCCACGCCTGACGGGATGGCGGGCGGACCCGGGTCCGCCCGCCATCCCGTCAGGGTGCCGCCGCCCCGGGTCAGGCCCGGGACAGCAGCACGGCGCGGGAGGGGCGGGGGATCCGGCTGATCACCGCGCCGATCAGCGTGCCGATCGACACCCCGAAGACCGCCGACACGGCCGCCAGGACCGACTGGGCCCCGTTCCCGACCTCTATCTGCGCCGTGTTCAACAGACCGAAGGAGCCCGGCACCACGATCCAGAACGCCGGCAGGTAGAGCACCTGCCAGAGCGGACCGCCCGGCAGCCAGTGCACCAGGGTGGCCGCGACCGCGGCGGCGACCGCCCCGGCCAGGCCGCCTATCGCCGCGCCGTGCACCGACCCCACCGCCACCTGGGCGGTCACGCTGACCGCGATCACGGCGACGATCCACGGGATGGCCGAGGGCGGTGTGTGGACGTTGACCACCACGCCCGCCACCGCGATCGCCAACCCCAGCGCGATCACCCACCAGCTGGGCTTGGCGACCTGGACGTTGGCCAGCGCGGTGGCCGGCATGCCGGTCGCCGTCGCGGCCGCGGCCACCCCGGCGAGGAACAGCGCCAGCTGGACCGCGCCTGACACCAGCCTGGCCGTGCCCGCGCTGGCCGCGCCCGCCGCGATCTCGGACAGCCCGGTGACCAGCAGCCCGCCCGGCAGCAGGATCGCCAGGGTGGCCACGATCGTCCGCAGCGGGCCCTCCAGCAGCGAGGCCCGCGCGAGTGCCAGGACCAGCAGGGCGACCAGGAAGCCGGCCGTGACGGGCAGCAGCGGCCGCAGGTACGGCAGCCGTCGGGCGAGCACGGTCAGCCCCACCACGATCAGCGAACCGAGCCCGGCCGCCAGCACGTTCGCCGCCGCCGGCTGGAGGAAGAGGCAGACCCCCACGCCGACCGGCAGCGCCCCGAGATCCGCCACCCACGCGGGCCAGCGGGCCGGCGCCCGCCGGATCCGGTCCAGTTCGGCCAGCGCCCTGGGCCCGTCGAGCTCGCCCGCCCGCAGCCGGTGCACCAGGTGCAGGACGTCGGCCGTCTGCTCGAACCGCAGCGCGCCGCCGACCGGCTGGAACCGGGTGGCCCCGTCCGCGTCCAGCGACACGAACAGCCCGTTGGTCAGCGCGGCGACCCGCACCTCCGGCGCCCCCAACGCCCGCCCCAGCCAGTGGAGTTCCTCTTCGACGTCATGGACGGGCAGGCCGCCGCCGAGCAGGGCCTCGCCGAGGTCGAGGAGCAGGCGGCGGAGCGGTTCGGGCGGGGCATCGGTGACCCGGACCAGGGAAGACGTGCTTGACATGGCAGGTATCGTCCCATCCCGCCCGAATCGGTCCGACTGTGCCCCGGTCTGTTCGGTTGCCCGCTGATTTCCGACGGCCCGGCGCCTGAAGCCGGCCCGGCGCCAGAGGCCGGCCCGGGAACACGAGCGCGCCCCGCCCCGCTATCCGCCCCCGGGCAGTAGCATCCCTTTCGACCTCTTTGGGATGCTTTCCGGTGAATCGGTGACGGCCCGGCCGTGCGCGGGAGGACCGTCCGCCGGCGTTGGGGGAGATGTGACCGTCGTCGCCGCCGTGGCCCGCTCCACCCGGGGCCGACCGCTGACCGCCACCGACCTGCTGGCGGACGCCGTAGCCCGGGCCGGGCTCTGGGAACTGCTCGCGGAACGGGCGCACGGCGCTCCGGAGACGGTCCCGGTACTGCTGACCCCGGGCGCGTCCGCGTACGGCGATCCGGCGACCGCGGTCAGCGCCGCCCTGGTGGAGCACCTGATCGACCTGCTGCACGACCGCGGCTACCGCGACGTCAACGTCGGCGCCGCCCGCTGCGGCCCCGAAACCTGGCTGTCCGGCCCCGGGCTCGGCCAGGCCTGCCGTCGGCTCGGCTACGGCGGACGCACCCCGCAGGGCAACGCCTACCGCCTCGTGGACCTCTCCGAGGACGTCGAGCCGGCCGACTTCCCCGACAGCGCCGTCCTGCACGGCAGCGGCATGGCCCGCGGCTGGCTGGAGGCGGGCTTCCGGATCAACATCGCCAAGAACAGCACCCACCACGAGTTCGGCTACGCCCTGTGCCTGGCCAACCTGTTCGGCGTGCTCCCCCAGACCGACAAGCACCACCACTACCGCGCCCGGCGCGACGGCGCCGAGGTCATCGTCGACCTGCTGCGCTCCTACCCGCCCGACTTCCACCTCATCGACGCCGTGGTGAGCAGCCACGGCTGCGCCGGCTCGCAGGTCGGCCGGCCGCTGCGGACGGACACCGTGATCGCCGCGCCCGACGGCGTGCTCGCGGACGTGGTCGGGTCCCTGTTGATGGGCGTCGACCCCGTCTCCTCACCGCTCAACGCCCGCGTGCTCGGTGACCGAGGACTGCCGGACGCGTACCGGATCGACGGAGACCTCACGCCCTACCGGGGGTGGCGCAACCCGCCGCGGTCCCTGGTCGAGGCGGTGCGCCGACTCGCTCCGGACGGATCGGCACACCGACTGTTCACCGTCGCCGCCTGGCGCGTCGCCCCGAACGCCGGAGAGGTCACCGACCCCGCGCTCGCCCGGCTCTCCCGCCTCCTCACCTCGCTGATCCGCGCGGCGGACACCAACCCGGCGGCCGCCGCCACCCTGTGCGCGATGGTCGGCGCGACGGCCTCGGCCTCCTCCGCCGTCCGCGCCTGGCGGACCGGGAACGCCAAGGACGGTCTGCGGCACCGGGACGTCTCCCTCGGCGTCGACCCCGCCGCCTACACCCACGAGGACTTCGACCGGATCACCGATCTCCTGCGGCCGCTGGAGACGGTCATCGACGCACTGCCCCCGGACGCCTGGCAGATGCGCTGGCAACACGTCGGCCACTCGATCCTGTTCGGCTGCGAACGCACCGTCAACGCCCCCTACCGGGAGTTCGTCCGACGCGTCGACATCAGCCGGTCCATCAGCCACATGACCGACTACCTGGGCGGACGGCTCCACGTGGTGACCCGCGACGCCCAGGGCCGCCCCACCCGCCAGATCGAACGCAACCTGTACCTGGCGCAGCCGAACTACCTGGCGTACTACGGCGGCCCGCCCATCGACGTCTGCAAGCTGGAGTCGGTGGACTACCGGGAACAGCGGCAGCGGATCTCCTGGCGCACCGTCCGCAGCCCCAACGGCTCCGCCGAGTACGACGACGGCTCGGTGACCTTCCTCCCCGCCGCCGACGGCGACCGCACCCGGATCGTGATCCGGGTCCGCCAGCGGTTCACCCTGCCGCTGACCTGGCAGGTGATCCGCCCCGACACCCGGCCCAGACTCAGGGACCCCCTCGTCCAGGACTCCTACCAGCGCTTCTTCACCCGCACCCTGGACAACTTCGAGGCCCAGTACGAGGGCCGCCCCTACCGGATCGGCCGGCCCTGGGAGGAGTACGACGACCTGGAGGCCGCCGAACTGCCCACCCGGCGGCTGACCGAGGCCGCCCGGATGGTGCGCACCGTCGCCGCCCAGGCCCTGACCGTGCCGACCCCGCCCGGACGCCTGGGGCCGGACGGCTTCTGGCACGTCACGCCGGGCGACATCCCCACCCGCTCCCCCCTGCTGGACGAGTTCCGCGAGTCGCTGCGCCCCGCCGTGGCCGGCTTCTGGCAGGGCCTGCGCGAGGCCGCCGCCCGGGACCGGCGGTCGAGGCAAGCCCCGTGAGGGCCTGCGTCACCGGCGCCAGCGGGCTCGTCGGGTCCCAGGTGGTGCGCACGCTGCGCGCCGCCGGCCACGAGGCGCGGGCACTGGTGCGCCGCAGCAGCGACCTCCGCCAGCTGCACGGCCTGGACGTGCCGCTGGTCAACGCGGACCTGCGCGACCCGCTCACCCTGCGGCCCGCGTTCGAGGACTGCGACACGGTCTTCCACTGCGCCGCCGTGTTCGCCTACTGGGACACCAGCCGGGAGGAACTGGCCCGCGCCAACGTCGAGGGCACCTGCGAGGTGCTGCGGGCGGCGGCCGAGGCCGGGGTCCGGCGGGTCGTGGTCACCTCCTCCTCCATCACCTGCGGCTCCTCGGGCGGACCGGTCGCCCGGGACGAGGAGTGGCTGCCCGGAGAGGAGTACCTGCCGGACTACTTCGTCACCAAGCTGGAGCAGGAGCGGACGGCGTTCGCCCTGGGCACCGAACTCGGCCTGGAGGTGGTGGCGGCCTGCCCGACCATCGTGGTCGGCGGGCCCGACTGGCGGCTGGTGCCCAGCAACGCGCTGATCACCCGGTACCTGGCCGACTCGCTGCGCACCACCTATCCGGGAGGCTGCAACATCGTCTCCGTCCGGGACGTCGCGGCCGGCCACGTGCTGCTCGCCGAGCGCGGCCTGCCCGGGGAGCGGTACCTGCTCGGCGGCGAGAACTGGGCCTGGCGGACCATCCACCAGACCGTCTCCGAGCTGTGCGGAACCCGCGGACCGTGGGCCACCGCCAGCCACACCGGCGCGTACCTGGCGGCGACGCTGGGGGAGATCCGCGCGGTGCTGACCGCCCGGGCCCCGGCGACCACCCGGGCGGAGGCCCGGACCATGGGGCGCTTCTACTGGTACCGGCACGACAAGGCCGCGGGACTCGGCTACCGGCCGAGGCCCGCGCGACAGGCGCTGGTCGAGGCGCTCGGCTGGCTGCTCACCAGCCCGCACCTGTCGGACCGGGTCAGGTCCGGGCTGCGGCCGCACCCGGAGGTGACGGCCGCGCGGGAGCTGCTGCCCCGGCCGCTGGAGGACGGGGAGGCGGCGGAGGGCTGACCGTCACTGCTTGGTGCTCCTGGGCCGGGAGGGCTTGGAGGCGGTTCCGGCGCCGTTCGTGTCACCGTCCGTGCCGCCGTCCGTGTCACCGTTCGTGCCGGCGCCCGGGTCAGCGGCCGTGTCGCCGCCCGGGTCGGCGTCCGGGGCACCGCCCGGGCCGCCCCCGGCCGCCGCGTCACCGTCCGTGGCGGGATCGACGTCGCGTCCTCGCAGGATCCTGCGGAGTTGGTCGCGCAGGCGCTGTTCGTGCTCCCAGGTCACCTCCGCGACCCGCTGGGCGTAGTCGATGCCGAGTCCGCTCAGCTCCTGGGCGAACCTCAGGTCCTCGTCGGCGACGAACTTCCAGAACTCGGTGTAGACCTCCCCCCAGGCGACCTTGCCGGTGGCCAGTCCGGTGGTCAGCTCCGCCCAGTCGCCCCACATCGTGGTCTGGAGCTCGGCGATCGTGGTCGCGGTGGACCGGAGGTTCTCCCAGCCCGCCCGGAGTTCGTCGTTCAGCTGCTCGGGGGTCTCGGGGCTCATGGCCACTCCTCAGTTCGGGTTCCCGGCATCGGCCGGCCGGGGGCTCAGCAGCGTGCTGTGGTGGAACCCCAGACGGGGGTCGGTCCAGACGGGCAGGTCGGGGACGTGGGTGCGCAGCTCCGGCATCGCGACCCGCAGCCGTACGGTGTTGGCCGGGTAGTCGTACACGGTGATCGTGTTGAGTCCCCGGTTGGCGGTGAACAGCAGGGACTGGTCGGCGGAGAGCTGGCAGGCGTAGACCCCGTCGACGAGCGTGCCGCGGGTGACCCGCAGGGCCCCGACGAAGTGCTTGCTGCTCGGGCCGGGCGAGCCCCGGGTGAAGGCGTCGGTGACCTGCCGCGCCGCCTGTCGCGCGGAGCGCAACTGGGCTGCCAGGCGCGGACGTTCGTCGATCACCCGGTACGAGGCGAAGTCGGCGAGGTCGATCATGACGATGGTGCCGCTGCCGCCGTTGCAGTAGATCAGCTCGCGGTCGGAGACACAGACGTCGGAGTTGATGTGCGCGGGGAAGGACTGGCCGGCGGCCCAGTGCCGCAGGATCTGCCCGGTCTCGGCGTCGATCTCGTACACGTACTCCTTGAAGTAGGCCATGGCCCACTCGTGCCAGTCCCGGCCCTCCTGGGGCAGGACGCGGAAGGAGAGCGCGTAGAAGCGCTCGTCGCTCGGGTGGCAGGCCACGTGCCAGCAGGTCGTCGGCAGCCGCACCCGCCGGGCGACGCGCTTCTCCAGGTCGAAGATGCCGACCTCGGCGGCCTCGCCCCGGCCCGGGTGGTCCATGCCGCCGTAGACGAGGTAGCGGCCGGATGCGGTGCGCTTCATGGCGTGCGGGAGCTTGAGCAGGTGGTCGCCGATGCGCTGGGCCTCGGTGGGGCGGTCGAGGTCCACCAGCCAGAAGCCGTCGCCGATCGCGGTGATGCCGTGGGTGCCGTCCAGCCACACCATGTGGGTGCTGCTCTTGATGGCCGCGTCGGGGGGTTCGAACCGCAGGGTGGAGACGCGTTCGCTCTCGTCCAGGGACTGCACGTCGTAGAAGAGCAGTTGCTGGCCCGCGTTGCCGAGGAACCCGAACCGGCGGTCCGGGGTGATGCTGACGGCGTGGCCGCCGGAGACGCCGTCGTAGTACTGGACCCGGTACGCGTACTCGCCGCTGTCCGGGTCGTAGCGGAAGACGCAGACGCCGGCGGCGCCCTCCAGGCCGTTCATGCCGTTCCCGTCCAGGGCGATGTGGAAGGCGTACGGGTAGGTTCCCATCTGATACCTGGCCTCCACTGATCATCGTACGAGCGGCACGGTTTGATCGCATGCGTTCCGTGTGGAGCACGATCGCCAGGTTCGTCGACGAATGCTCGGCCTTGGCGTTCATCGATTGTGACACGGCGACCGTTCGCCGGGCCCGGTTGAAACGGGTGGGCGATCGGTGTGTACGGACCCGATGGACGGGTAGCCGCGCGGTGACGGAGGGCGACCCTCCGCCCGGTCGAGAAAACCCGATGCGCAGAAAGGCAGATGGATCTCCATGATGCCCACGGAAACGACGGCCACACTGGCGCCGGAGGAAGCGACCGGCTTGGCCAAGGCCCCGGCGACCGCTGTGGCGAGCAGGCAGGAAAGCGCTCCCGTCGGCCCCGCCGGCAAGAAGGGCTTCCACATCTTCACCATCACGCTGGGTGTGGAGCCGCGCAACGGTGAATACAAGCCGGGCGTGCTGACCTACAAGCTCACCGCTCCGACCGGCTGGAAATGGATCGATTGGGGGAGCTACTACTACTACGACGAAGAGAAATTCGCGGCCACCGTGCCCAAGGTGCTCTCGACGAGTATCGACGGCAAGGTGCTGTCCTTCAGTCTCGACAGTCACCTGAACACGAGCACGACCGACGCGACCCGCCTCTGCTTCACCGTCATGGCCGATCCGGAGGCCGGGATCAAGGGCAACACGTACAGCGACGGGAAGGTGACGGTCACCGGGAGCGGGAAGCTGCTTCCCGCGGACATCAAGCTCTACGGCATCATCGCCTCGTAGCCCGCGCGACCAGCGGTGTGCTCGGCTCGGCGGTGCGAGTCCTCGCCGGATCCGCACCGCCGAGTGCGCGCCGCGACCGGGGTGTCGCCGAGCATCGACCTGGATGATGTCCCCTCCGGTGCCCTCGGGCGCTACTTCGGCATCTCGTTCCAGAGCTGCTGCGCGCTCTTCCCGGTGAGCTGGACCCAGAGCTGCTCGCTGTACTCGGTGGTGTTCAGCAGGTGCGCCAGGTCGGGCCTGCCGTAGGTCTTCGAGATGTGGTCGATGAAACGGGCGGTGGCCTGGTAGCCGCTGTCGTAGCTGGTGTCCGGGTCGAAGTGCTGGGCGCCGGTGCCGGGTTGGAAGTTGTAGTCGCGCACCCAGTCCGCGAGGCCCTCGCCCAGCCACCACGGGCGGTCCGTCGGATTGTCGGCGACCGCGACGTGGACGGCCTCGTGGACCAGGAAGCCGGTGTCGCCCTTGTTGTCCCGGGTGTAGCCGATGTTGACGTGGATCTCCTTGACGCCGGTGGCGGGGTTCGTCCAGGCGTACGCGGGGTGGTCGGTCAGCGCCGGGTCCATGATGATCTTGAAGTGGGCGGGGGCCTTGAAGGCTCCCCTGATGATCAGGTCGGAGATCGCCGGGTAGTAGTCCGCGACGGTCTTCTTCTGCTGTTCCAGCCACGGGCCGAGGTCCGGGGCCTGTGAGTAGTCGAGGTCGATGGCCGGGCGGTCGGTGGTCGGTGGTGTGGTGATGCCGCTGCGGTCGAGGTTCCAGGACTGCGTCGGATCACCCGGGTCGCAGGCGGCCAGTGTGGCGTTCAGGTCCCTGTCGCGGGTGAGGCAGAGGCCGTTGTCCGAGACGCTGTGCAGCCGCCAGGCCCGGCCGCCGCCCGCCGAGGTGTTCTCCAGCCACCACCGCTGGTTGGCCGTGCCGACGTAGTTCCGGGCCCCGACGGTGTTCCCGCCCCGGTCGCGGTCGAGCGCGATGTCGGTGCCGGGCGCCCTGACCGACCAGGTGCCCTGGCCCTCGTCCCGGAACGTCCAGGACTGCCGGGCGGAGGACTGGTCGGACTCGCGGACCGCCACGTTGAGGCCGTTGTCGCGGCTGTCCCACTGGAGGGCACCGCCCGCGTAGTTGGACATGCGGTAGGCGGCGCCGCTGGTCGGCAGCGACTCGGCCGCGCCGGCGGTCCCGGCACCGAAGGCCGTCCCGGACACGACGGTCGCGGCGGACAGGACGACGGCGGCGGCCGTACGACGGGTGATCATCTCTGGGCTCTCCTCTCGGGCCGGCTCCCCTCTTGGAACCGGCCCGAGGTGATGCCACCTGGTCGGGGTGTACACGACGTCGACGGCCCGTGGACGGACGCGTTGACGGGCAGGTCTTCGCCATGGTCCGGATGCACAGCCGGATGCACAGGAAGTCGGCGGGGCCGACTTCTCACGTTCCCGGCTTCGGGATGTTCCGGGAGCGGCCGGCGGATATCGAGGGCTTCACATCCGGGATCTCAGCACGTCGACCTCACAGCCCGGTGTGTAGGGGTCGAAGCCGTGCCCGATCAGCCAGCGGACCGCCAGCAGGCTGCGCAACGACCACCACGCGTGGATCACGTCGACGTCGACGCCGGTGTCGGTGCCGTAGCCGGCGATGACGTCGTCGAGGTGCTCCTCGTGTCCGAGCGTGAAGGTGGCGAGGTCGTACAGGGCGTCACCCCGGCCCGCCTCGGACCAGTCGATGATGCCCGTGACCTCGTCGCCGTCGACGAAGACGTGCGCGATCTGCAGGTCGCCGTGCGTGAACGCCGGGGGCCACGGCCGGAGTGCGGCCTCGGCGACCCGGCGGTTGCGGGCGACCAGGTCGGCGGGCAGGACGCCGTGCGTCACGAGAGACTCGCACTCGTCGTCGAGTTCCGCCGCCAGCGCGGCGATGCTCCGCCCGGCCCGTCCCGGCCAGGACGGCAGCGGCGCGTCGTGCAGCCTCCGGATGGCGGCGCCCGCCGCGGCCCACGCCGCCGACGACCCGGTCGACGGCCCACCGAGGCGCCCGAGCGTCGTCCCCGGAACCGCGGCGAGCGCGAGCACGGGCGGCTTGCGCCACAGGACCTCCGGGGTCGGCACCGGCGCCAGGGACATCGCCTCGACCTCGACGTCGATGCGCGCCTGGTCGGCGTCCACCTTCAGGAACACGTCGCCGACCCGCAGAGTCGCACGCTCGGAATGGGCGACGACGACTTCGACCTCATCCATGGGCGACCAGTATCCCGGGGAAGGCCGCCGACGTCGCCGGGTTTTCGCCCGCGATGACGCGGCCGACCTCGCCCCGCTGCCGGCACCCTCGTCAGGAGTGCTCAGCGGCCGACGGCCAACGGGTGGTCACCGCCCACCAGTTCGGCCGCCCGCTGGGGATCGCCGCCCGCCCGCGCGAGCAGTGCGGCGACGTCGTAGACCGGTGCGTCGGGGCCGCTGCCGAGGCCGAGGGTCAGGCCGGGTTCGCAGCGGGTCGCCCAGACCGCGGGCGCCAGTTCGGGCCGCAGCTGCTCCAGCGTGCGCACCAGTGTCCAGGCGGCCTCGTCGTGCCGGGCCCTGCGCGCCGGATCGCAGGCGGCGATGGCCTCGGCGACACCGTGGTCGTCCGGGTCGTAGTCCTCCAGGAGCGGCAGCAGTTCGGGGGCGCCCAGGATCTCGGCCGCGCGGAAGGTGAGCACCTCGGCGCCGTCGGGGTCCGCCAGCAGCTCGCGCAGGAGCGCGGCGGCGCGCGGGTCGCGCCGCCGCGCCAGGCCACGGATGCCCTCCGCGCGGGCGTCCGGGTCGGCGTCCCGCGTCCGTTCCCAGAGGGCGGCCCGGACCGCCGGGGTGTCGACCCGGGACTGGAAGCCGAGCGAGAACGTCGCCCAGTCGCGTACGTCCGGGTCCGCGTCCCGGGTGAGGGCGACCAGCGCGCGGACTTCCGGCCCGTCGGGCGGCCCGTCGGCGAAGCCGCCGAGCGCGATGGCCGTCCGCTGCCGCACCTCGGAGTCCTCGTGTTCGGCCAGAGCCACCAGGACGGGTGCGGCACGGGGGTCCTCGGTCTGCTCCAGGGCGTGTGCCAGCGAGCAGAGGACGTCGGGGTCGGACTCCCGAGCGGCCAGGGCGGTCAGGGTGACGGCGACTTCGGCCCGGACGTCCTCGTGGGTGTCGCTCGCGAACCCCAGCAGATCGCAGCCCAGGGCCCGTTCCAGGGGCTGAGGCGACCGGAGCAGGTCGACCGCGCGCGCCACCGCGCCGTGAGCGTCGGTTTCGGCGGCGCGCCGCAGCAGGTCCTCGCTCGTGTGCCGGTCAGGCGCCCCGAGGGCCTGTCCGACCAGCTCTGCCACCGTGTCTCTGCCCATGTCCATCCGGGCAGTCTCGCGCACGGAGCTCACTCGCGCACGGCGGTTTCCGCCCGGCCCGTCAGCTGAGTGCGCGGGAAGTCGGCGGGGTCGACTTCTGGCGCGGTCGAAAGAGCCGACGAGGTGCTCGGCATGAGGGGTCCGCCCCATCGCCGCGATCCAGGAGGGCGAGTTCCCGAGCGGGAACTGACGCCCCCAGGTCGCCCCTTGCATCTGCGACCGCCTCGGGAGCACTCGTCCTCACACGGCGCCGTCGGACAGCCCCGAGGCCCCGCCCGGCAGGGCTGTCCTTGCTCGATTCCACAGCCGGCTCGGAGCCACCGATCCGACAGTTCCGGGTGCCGCCGGTCGCGTTCTCGGTACCGGCTCAGCAACCCAGGTGGGTCAGCAGCGTGTCGCCCGCCGGATACGGTCGTTCGGCGGGAAGCAGTCTCCGCGCGGCGTCCAGGTCCCCGTCCCGCACGTGGGCGTGAATGGTGTGCGCGAGCGCCGTGACGTCGTCGATCGCGACGATCCACTCGTCCGCGTACCGACCAGCCGCCTCGCCGGCGAGGCCGAGCTGGAGTGACCGATGGGCCAGCGGCCGGAGGTGCAGATCCCGTTCGGGATCCCACTGCACCCGGGCCGGGGACCGCTTCAACTCGCGCTTCCAGGAAGCCCGGTCGGAGTGCAGTCCGTGTTCGTAGTGGGACAGGCAACTGTTCTCCAGGGCCCATTCGAAGCCCTCGCGGGTGATCTCGATCGCGAGGACGGTCTCCTGCCCCTCCTTCCGCGCCCACCCGCAGCGGTACATCATCCAGAGGAACGACGGCTTGATCCATGTCATCCGCTCCCTCTTCCACGCCGCCGGAAGCCGACCGTCGCACGGAGCGACTGGACCTTTCCGGCGTGGTCCGCTGACCCGATGACGCGGACGGGTCCACCGCTGGTCGGACGTGTGCCCCTGCTGTCGGCCTGTCACTCGAAGCGGCGAACCCGGCGCGGAGCCGTTACGGGCGCGCCGGTCGGCCGCCGGGCGGACCGGCGGCCGACGGGAGGCCGATCGCAGGCCTTACGGCGGCCCACCGCGCCCCGACCGGAGGCCGATCGGGGCGGCCGAAACCTCGGACGGCGTCCGATCGCTCGTTGACGGTTTCACCCGAAGGGACGACCGCGGACCGGCCGCCGGGTGGCCCCGACCGGTATAGGTGACGTGATCCATCGTTCGGAGACCACCTGCGAGGGGCCCATGACCGATCCGACCGACACGTCGTCAAGGACGGCAGCCGAGAAGCCGCCCGCCGCCTACGCCCCCAGGGTGGCCCTGATCCGGGGCGCCATGGAGGTCGGCGAAACGGTTCTCGCCGCTCGCCTGGCCGAGGAGCTCCATCAGCACGTCGCCCTGGAGCGCGGTGCCACGCACCCGGAGGCGCTGCGCGCGCAGGAGGTGCGGGCGTACGTCGCGGCGGTCGGCGGGGACCCAGGCCTGGCGGCCGACCTGTTCACCGGGACCGCCACCGCGTGGGCCGACCAGGGGGCGTCCGAGCAGTGGGCGGCTTCACGCAACGCGGAGGTCTGCCGGCGCCGGGTGGAACTGCTGGAGTCCGAGCCCTCGGCGGACGCCGGCGCCGGGCGTCCGCCCCTCTGCCCGTCCCCGGTCCGGGCGTTCGGGCGTGGCGCCGTCGTCGCGGTCGTGCTGGCGACGGCGCTGCTCTCGGGGGCGGCGGACGCCGGCCCGCGGGCCTACCTCGGAATGGGCCCGCGACCGGCACTCGACGACCAGCCGGTCGCCCCCGCCGTCGTGGGGGCCCTGAAGCACTCCGCGCCGTCGCCCTCCCCGGCGCCGGTCCCCGCGCCGCCCCCGCCGGAGCCGACGGCCGCGGAGCCCGTCCCCACGCCGGACGCCGCGCCCACCGACGAGCAGGAAACCCCGGCCGCCGAGCCGGGTGAGGACGGCGCCCGGCCGGGTCAGCGACCGCACTTCCCGGGCGCTCACCACCGACCGCGGCCCGCCCCCTCCGCCGCTCGGCCGCCCGGCCAGGCCGCCACCGCCGACCCGGACCCCTGCGCCGCCGCCCGCGCCTACGGCGGCCAGTTCCTCGGTTCCCTCGTCGAGCTCTGCCAACGCGCCGCCGGAGCGGCCGGCAGGCGGTCACCCGCTCCCTGACCCCCGTCCTCCGGAGGGGGAGGTTCGTCCGCTGCTCGGTGACGGCGGCGCCGTCGAGCCCGAGCAGCGGGGCACCCCCAACGCGGGCCGGCCGAGGGGAGGGTGGCCCGGTCGGCGGCGCTCACGGGCAGCGGAGCAGGGCGGGGCGGTCCCTGGTGCGGACGGCGGGGAGCCAGGCGGTGGTGGAGGAGCCCGGCAGACGGATGCGGTACCAGAGCGTGGAGGTGAGGTCCTCCTCGTTGATGACGGGGAGGCCGGTGGGCAGTTGGCAGTCGGCGTCGAGGGTGTCGTCGTGCCAGACCCGCTCGGGGACGACGTTGTCGGCGGTGTAGGGGCGCAGGGGGTCGACGGCGAGGCCGAGGCTGCACTGGGGGTCGCGGTCGGTGCGGTCCTGGCAGCCGCGTTCGGCGTTGAAGACCCGCACGTGGGCGGGTCGTCCGGACGGTCCCGGGTGCGGCCACAGGGCGGTGACGGTGGCGGCGGCCGTGGCACAGGAGGCCAGGGCCAGCAGGGCGGTGCGCGGGCGAGGACGCCGGTACGGGCGGCGGGGGCGGTGCGGGCGCCGGTCGGGGCGATGGGCGCGGATGCGGCCGAGCAGGCTCTCCGCGGTGTGCGGGGCGCGGGCGGCGTGGCTGGGGGCGAGGCAGTCGGCGGCCAGGGCGCGCCAGAACGGGGGGACGGCCGCGGCCAGCCGCAGGGCGGCGCGGCCTTCCGCGTACTGCTGGGCGGCGGCGCAGCGGGCGGTGGGGGTGGTGCCGGGGAACGGTCGGCCGCCGGCGGTGAAGACCTCGTGGATCACGATGCCGAGCGCCCAGATGTCGGCGGTGGTACGGACCTTGACGCCGTGTTCGCCCAGCGGCTCCCGCCAGCGCTCCGGCGGGAGGTAGTCGGGGGTGCCCATCGGGGCGCCGTGGCCGTGGGTGCCGGTGAGTTCGATGGCGAGGCCGAAGTCGGAGAGCCGGACCTCGCCGTCGGCGCCGATGAGGACGTTCTCCGGTTTCAGGTCGGTGTGGACCCAGCCGGAGCGGTGCAGGTGGGCCAGGCCCTCGCAGATGCCGGTGACGATCCGGGCGCCCTCGGCCTCGTCGACGCCGGTGGCGAGCAGGTCGCGCAGGGTGCACCGGGCGCGCTCCATGACCAGGACGATCGCGCCGTCGAGCGAGGGCTGGTCGGGGGCGGCCAGGACGAGGGTGTCGAGCAGCCGTACCAGCCGGGGGTGCGGGACGGTGCGGGCCAACTCGGCTTCGCGCCGGGCGGCTTCGGCGACCTGGCGGGCCTGGCGGGGGGCGAGTCCGGCGGTCGGCAGCACCTTGAGGGCGACGGTGTCGTCCGGCTCGTCGTTCCCGCGGTCGGTCCGGTGGTCGTTCCCGCGGTCGGTCCCGCCCTCGGTCCGGTGGTCGCTCCGGTGGTCGCTCCGGTGGTCGGTCCGTCGGGCGGCGTACACCGTGGCCCAGGCGCCCTCGCCGATCGGCCCGGTGACGGTCCACTCGCCGACCCTATGGCCGGCCGGCAGCAGTTCCTCGCTGTCCACGGGGAAGGCCGGGGGGTCCTGCAGCATCGCCGCCCTCCCTACCGTCCGGACCGGCCGGGTCCGGGGCCAGGGCTCGGCAGGAGCGCGAGGTGCTCCTCGCGAACGATGCCGAACTTCAGGGCGATCCCCACGACGGCCTCACGCTTGCCGCCGCGGCGGTCCGCTCGGTCGCCGTCGGGCAGGTCGATGCGGAGCTTCTCGTCGGCGAGGTAGTCGAGGTGCGAGCTGACCGCGCGGGCGGTGAGCCGGGCGCAGGCGGGGTGGCCGTGCAGCCGTGCGACCACCTGCGGGGTGGTGGGAACGGCGGCGGGGGAGTGGTCGCGCAGCCACGGCTCGCAGAGCGCGACCAGGACCAGGAAGTAGGTGGCGGTCTCGTCCAGCGAGTACGCCGTCATGGTTCGGCTCTCCCGGGAGCCGCCGCGGGTGTCCGGGTCCAGGTAGACGTGGTCGGGTGCGAACACCTGGAAGGACAGCGGGGTTTCCCGCCGGGATGGCAGCACCACGCGGGAGAACTCGAAGGGGATCGGAGCGCCGACCCGTCGTGGTGGCACCCGCAGGTACTCGCCGGCGCCCTCCGGGTTCTCCACCAGGTAGGCGTGGGTGTTGCTGAGGTTGCTCAACTGCCAGTGGTCGTCGGTGGCGTGGATCTCACCGGCCAGCCGTGAGACCGACTCGTCGCCGAGCCGCAGCTCCACCGGGGTGTGGGCGGATCCGCGGCCGAAGCGCGCCCGCTCTCCTGGGCCGAGCCGCAAGGTCACCGGGGTGTCGCCGTTCCCCGCCGGCAGGTGGACGACGATCCCGCTCACCGTTGCCCCGTCCCGCGCACCGCGCCTCCGTCCCCGCGCACCGTCCTCGCACACCGTCCCCCGTGCCGTGCCGGCTCAGGTCGGACGGACGAACGGTACCTCTTCGCGTACGACAATAAACCGGAGCCGCACGCTACTTGACAAGGTGGCAGCGGAGTGCACGGGTGTTCGGTCAGGGCATCGGCGCCCCCCGGGGTCAGGGCATCGGCGCCCCCCGGGGTCAGGGCATCGGCGCCCCCCGGGGTCAGGGCATCGGCGTGCCGACGGTCAGGGCATCGGCGCCCCCGAACGCGGCGGTGCCGCCGGGCGGTCGCCGAAGGCGGCCCACGGCCGCCGGCCGCCGCCGACCCACGGGTGGGGTCCGGCGGCGGCCGGCGGATGCCACTGGCGCGGTACGGCCCGCGAGCGGGAGCACGAGTGCTCCCGCTCCGGCCGCCCACAGCAGGCCGCGCCTGCCGATGGGGTGCATCGCTGTGCTCCAGGGCGTTGTCAGGGCACGGCGGGTCCGGGGGTGGTGTTCAGCCAGGCCCAGTCGGACCAGGTGGAGAATCCGGTCTGCCAGCGGTGGTGGACCCCGTCGGTGTTGGAGCCGAACACCTCGATCCGGCCGTCCGCGTTGCCCGCCGCGGCGATCTCGGTGCCGCCGGTGCCGAAGGTGTTCCACTGGCCGTACGGCGCGTTGACGCCGGTCTGCCAGATGTGCTGCGCGGTGCTGCCGTTGATGGCGAAGACCTCCACCCTGCCGTCCGGCGAACGCTCACTGGTCAGCTGGGAGTCGGCGGGGCCGCCGGTCGGGTCCCAGCCGGACCAACTGGTGGGGTTGGTCTGGTACTTGTGGTAGACGCCGGCGGGTCCTGAAGCGAAGACTTCGAGGCGTCCGTCCTGGTTGTGGCTGACGGTGAGGTCGTGGCCGCCGGTGCCGAAGTCCTCCCAGGGGGACCAGGCGCCGTTGACGGCGGTCTGCCACTGGTGCTGCGCAGTGCTGCCGTTGAGGGCGAAGACTTCGAGTCGGCCGTCGGGGGCCTTGCCGAGTTCGATCTCGCTGTTGGCAGGGCCCCCGCCCGTGGGGTCCCAGCCGGACCAGCCGCCGTTGGGTGCCGTCTGGTAGCGGTGGTGGATGCCGACCGGTCCTGAGGCGAAGACCTCGAGGCGGCCGTCCTGGTTGGAGCCGACGGCGATGTCGTGGCCTCCGGTGCCGAAGTCCTCCCAGCCGGACCAGGCGCCGGAAGGCTGGAGTTGGTAGCGGTGTTGGAAGGTGCTCCCGTTGATGGCGAACACCTCCAACCTGCCGTCCGCGTTGGAGCCGACGGCGAGTTCCGCGCCGCCCGGGCCGCCGAGGTTCTCCCACTCCGACCACCCGCCGTTGATCGCGGTCTGCCAGGCGTGGGAGACGCCGTTCGCCCCGGCGGCGAAGACCTCGAGACGTCCGTCCGCCGACCGGGCCGAGACCACTCGCCCGGACTCCGCCGGATACACCACGGGCGCCGGACCGGGTTCGTGGTGGCCGAGCCGGTCCACGGCGGCCCGCGCCGCGTCCATGTACCGAAGGTGCGCGCCCGCGGCGTAGGTCGACCACTGGTGCCAGTCGATGCCCTGGTTGGAGATGCGGTAGGCCTCGTTGGCGTTGCACTGGGCGTCGTAGGCGCAGGCGTCCGTGACCTCGCTGTGCCAGTAGTCGTTGATCTCCCACAGACCGCGGTCGGTGGACTGCGGGCTGTTGCCCTGGACGTTGGACGCCAGCGGGTTGCAGCTGGACTCGGCCATGCCGACGGCGATCGCGGTCACCAGGGCGCCGCCGCGGAAGCCCGCGGTGTAGCCGACCTCGGCGCACAGGTCGATGCCGGTGGCGGCGGGCGCGGGCGTGGCGCCGACCATCAGGCCCGCTGCCACGCCCAGCGAGGTGAGCGCGGACAGCAGGGGGAGGTGCGCTCTGGTCACCGGGTGGCTCCTCGACTGACGGCGGGTCCGGGTGTGGTGTTCAGCCAGGCCCAGTCGGACCAGGTGGAGAATCCGGTCTGCCACTTGTGGTGGACCCCGTCGGTGTTGGAGGCGAAGACCTCGATCCGGCCGTCGGCGTTGGTGGCGGAGCCGATCTCGGTGCCGCCGGTGCCGAAGGTGTCCCACTGGCCGTACGGGGCGTTGAGGCCGGTCTGCCAGATGTGCTGCGCGGTGCTGCCGTTGATGGCGAAGACCTCGACCCGGCCGTCCGCGGTCTGCCGGCTGGTGAGCCGGGAGTCGGCGGGGCCGCCGGTGGGGTCCCAGCCGGACCAACTGGTGGGGTTGGTCTGGTACTTGTGGTAGACGCCGGCGGGTCCTGAGGCGAAGACTTCGAGGCGTCCGTCCTGGTTGTGGCTGACGGTGAGGTCGTGGCCGCCGGTGCCGAAGTCCTCCCAGGGGGACCAGGCGCCGTTGACGCTGGTCTGCCACTGGTGCTGCGCAGTGCTGCCGTTGAGGGCGAAGACTTCGAGTCGGCCGTCGGGGGCCTTGCCGAGCTCGATCTCGCTGTCGGCGGGTCCCCCGCCCGTGGGGTCCCAGCCGGACCAGCCGCCGTTGGGCGCGGTCTGGTAGCGGTGGTAGATGCCGACCGGTCCTGAGGCGAAGACTTCGAGTCGGCCGTCGTGGTTGGAGCCGACGGCGATGTCGTGGCCTCCGGTGCCGAAGTCCTCCCAGCCGGACCAGGCGCCGGAAGGTTGGAGTTTGTAGCGGTGCTGGAAGGTGCCACCGTTGATGGCGAACACCTCCAACCTGCCGTCCGCGTTGGGCCCGACCGCCAGCTCCGCGCCGCCCGGGCCGCCGAGGTTCTCCCACTCCGACCACCCGCCGTTGATCGCGGTCTGCCAGGCGTGGGAGACGCCGTTCGCCCCGGCGGCGAAGACCTCCAGGCGTCCGTCCGCCGACCGCGCCGAGACCACCCGGCCGGACTCCGCCGGATACACCAACGGGGCGGGGCTCGGGCCGCTTCCGGGAACGCAGGGCACGGTGACACCGCGCTCCGTGAGGTACGGCTCCGGGTCGGTGCGCACGGACGCGTCCGGGTCGGCCCAGACCCGCAGGTGCAGGTGCGGGCCGGTGGCTTCGCCCTCGCTGCCCATCAGCGCGATCTGCTGGCCGGCCGTCACGTGGTCGCCGGCGGCCACGTCCCGTTCGTACATGTGCCCGTACTCGGTGATGGTCCCGTCCGGGTGCAGGATCCGGATCCACTGGCCGTAGCCCTGGGCCGTGCCGGAGATCAGCACCTGGCCGTCGCCGACCGCGTAGATCGGTGTGCCGTAGTCGTTGGCGATGTCGATGCCGTTGTGCCCAGCGGAGTAGTGCTGGGAGACCTGGCCGCGGGCCGGGCAGGCCGCCGCGAACCCGGCGGCCGTGGCGGCCCGGGCGACAGGGGCCGTGGCGGGAGCGGACATGGCGGGAGCCGCCACGGCGGAGGCTGCCGGCACGGTGAACGGCAGCAACAGGGCGGCGACCGCGGCCAGGGCAGGCCGCGAGAAGCGGGAGATCATCGGAGCGCCCCTCACGCCTTGCGGAGCCGGTCGATGATGCCGTCGATGTCGCGCCGGAACATGTAGTCGCGGATGAAGTGACCGCCCGGCTCCTCGTGGGCCTCGTACGGGATGCCCGCACCGTCCAACAGGGCGCGGAACTCCCGCTGGCCGGCCAGCACCGCGGTCTCGTTGAAGGTGTCGAAGGGGTTGGTCGGGTCGGGGCTGGTCCCGGCGACCAGGAAGATCCGCTTGTTGCGGTAGCTCTCCAGGCGCTCGACCGGGTTGTCGGCGGTCACCCTCGCCTGGTCCCACAGCGGCGCGCCGTAGATGGTGCCGCCGGCCAGGTCCTTGGCGGCGGCGGACACGTTGGCCCAGTGCACGACCGCGCCGTTGTCGCGGCGCAGGCTGGCCGGGCCGGAGTGGGCGCTGACCGAGGCGAAGTGGCCCCAGTACTTGGCGGCGTACTTCAGGGCGCCGAAGCCGCCCATGGAGAATCCGGCCACGGCGCGGCCGTCGTACTCGGCGTAGGTGCGGAAGTTGGCGTCGACCCAGGGGATCAGCTGGTTGATGTGGAAGCTCTCCCAGTTGCGGGGGCCGACGTTGGTGCCGACCGGGTTGGAGTACCAGCCGGCCTGCCCGCCGTCGGGCATCACGACGATCAGCGGCTTGCCGATGGTCCAGTCGCGGACGCCCTGGTGGTCGAACTCGATGAAGTCCTGGAGGCCGCCGTGCAGCAGGTAGAGCACGGGGTAGGTGCGTCCGCTCGTGTGGTAGTCGTCGGGGAGCAGCACGTTGACGGCGGGCTGCCAGCCGATCTCGGCGGTCGCGAAGCGGTAGTACCACATCCGGGCGTCGCCCTCGTTGCGGTCGGTGATGTGCAGCCCGAAGCCGTCGTCGGCCGCGCGGGCCGCCGAAGCCGTCGCGAGGACGCTCGCGCCGCCGAGCGCCAACGCGGCGCCGAGCCCGCCGGCGGACTTGAGGATGCTCCTGCGGGTGGGGTGGTTCGCGGTCACCGTGACCTCCAGAAGGCGCGTGACGGCGGCCCGTCCGGACCGCCGGATGTCCGACGGTTCGGACGGTAGCCACCCGCCGCAGGGCACGGAACCCGGAACCATACGGACTGACAACGGCGCGTCCGGACAAGGAGACTAGTGCGTTCCCGGCGCTGCGGGTGGCGACGACGGGGCGGCAGCCCGGCGAAGCCGGTGGGGTCTCTTCGACGGCTGCCGACGGCCCTTCCCGGACAGCGTCGAGGGAGGCCGCCGGGTAGCCCTGCGCCGCGCAGCGGGGCCGGTGCGGAGGTGGGCCCAGGAGGCGTCCACAGGGTGCCGGGGATCTCGCCGAGGGTGAGGCGAGGGTGAATTCGCGTTCGAGGACGCCGTCGTCGGGGCGCTGCTCGGAGGTGAAGTGCACGGTCGTGCCATTCGGGAGTGCTCAGAGACGGCGCTCCCGGACGACGACCCATCGGCCGACCGTGACCCCGGAGGGGATACCCATGCCGATACCGCGTTCACGGGTACCACCTCCTCGTTCTTTCACACGGCCTCCGGCAAAGTGGCAGTCGTCACCGCGATCCGCCGAACGGTGTTCGCGCGGCGCCGTGGCGGGACGTCACGAAGCCCGGAGCCGAAAAGCCCGTACCGTTCGCCCCTTGGATGGAGCAGCATGGCCCCTGTGTCCGATACCTCAGTACTCACTCGCGCCGAGGCCGTCGAGCGCCACCGGCTGCTCGACGTCCACACCGTCCACGTCGACCTCGACCTGACCCGCGGACGGGAGCTGTTCGGCTCCACCACGGTGATCCGCTTCGGCTGCGCCACCCCGGGCGCCGGGACGTTCCTGGACGTCAAGCCGGCCACCCTGCACCGGGTGGCGCTGAACGGCCGCGAACTGGACGTCGCCGCCCTGCGGGCCGGGCGCTTCCCGCTGACCGACCTGGCGGCCGACAACGAGCTCACCGTCGAGGCCGACATGGTCTACTCGCACACCGGCGAGGGCATGCACCGCTTCACCGACCCCGCCGACGGCGAGGACTACGTCTACACCCAGTCCTTCCTCGACGACGGCCCGCGGGTGTTCGCGTCCTTCGACCAGCCCGACCTCAAGGCGCGGTACACGGTGTCCGTCACCGCGCCGCAGCAGTGGACCGTGGTCGGCAACAGCCTGGGCCGCCAGGTCTCGCCCGGCCGCTGGGAGTTCGCGCCCACCCCGGCGATCAGCAGCTACCTGGTCTCCGTGGTGGCCGGCCCGCTGCACTCGGTGCGCGCCGAGCACGACGGGATCCCGCTCGGCCTGCACTGCCGCCGCTCGCTCGCCGCCCACCTGGACGCCGACGTCGACGAGCTGCTGGAGATCACCCGACAGGGCTTCGACCACTACCACCGGGTCTTCCGGCACCGGTACCCCTTCGACAGCTACGACCAGTGTTTCGTACCGGAGTTCAACGCCGGCGCGATGGAGAACCCGGGCTGCGTCACCCTGCGCGACGAGTTCGTCTTCCGGTCCGCCGTGCCCGACACCAAGCGCGAGGAGCGCGCCATGGTGGTCATCCACGAGATGGCGCACATGTGGTTCGGCGACCTGGTCACCATGAAGTGGTGGGACGACCTGTGGCTGAACGAGTCCTTCGCCGAGTACATGGCCTACAGCGTCACCGCCTCCTCCACCCGCTTCACCAGCGCCTGGACCGGCTTCGCCGCCAACCGCAAGACCTGGGGCTACGACGCCGACCAGCGCCCCTCCACCCACCCGGTGGCACCCGGCACGGTGGACGACACCGCCCAGGCGCTGCAGAACTTCGACGGCATCTCCTACGCCAAGGGCGCCGCCGCACTGCGCCAACTGGTCGCCTGGCTCGGCGAGGAGGCCTTCCTGGCCGGAGTCAACGACTACTTCGACGAGCACGCCTTCGGCAACGCCACCCTCGACGACCTGCTCCGGGCCCTGGCGGCGACGAGCGGCCGCGACGTCCACGGCTGGGCCGACCGCTGGCTGCGCACCACCGGTGTGGACACCCTGCGGCTGACCGACGGCCGGATCGAGCAGACCTCGGCCGACGGCACGCTGCGCCCGCACCAGCTGACCGTGGCCCACTACCGGCGCACCGCCGAGGGAGCCCTGGAGCAGGCCGACCGCGTGTCGGTCGACCTGGCGGCCGGTGCCACCGTCACGCCGCCGGCCGGTGCCGAGCTGACCCTGCTCAACGACACCGACCTCACCTTCGCCAAGATCCGCCTCGACCCCGGCTCCTGGCAGGCCGTGCGCTCCTCGCTCGGCGCCGTGCCCGAGGAGCTGGCCCGGGCGGTGCTCTGGAGCGCCGCCCGGGACCAGGTGCGCGACGGGGAGCTGGCGCCCGGCGAGTACCTGCGGCTGGTCGCCGACCACCTGCCCGGCGAGACCTCGGTGCACCTGGTGGACGCGGTGCTCTCCTTCGCCCGCGACTTCGTGGTGGACTGCGCGCTGCCGCCGTCCGGGCGCCCGCAGGCCCTGGCCGGACTGGCCCAGGTCTGCCGCACCCTGCTGCGACGCACCGAGGGCGAGCCGGGCCGCACCGATCTGCGCCTGGTGACCGTGCGCGGCGTGATCGCCACCGCCGACGGCGAGTCACAGGCCGCCGAGCTGCGCGACTGGCTGGCGGCCGGCACGGTACCCGGCGGGCCGGTGCTCGACCCGGACCTGCGCTGGCAGCTGCTGCTGCGGCTGTGCGTGCTCGGTGCGGTGGGTGAGCCGGAGATCGCCGCCGAACTCGCCGCCGACCCCAGCAGCACCAGCCAGGAGGGCGCCGCCCGCTGCCGTGCCGCACTGCCCGACCCCGCGGCCAAGGAGGCCGCCTGGCAGGCGCTGTTCCACGGCGAGCTCTCCAACTACCTGGCCATCGCCACCGCCCGGGGGCTGTGGCAGCCCGAGCAGGCCGACCTGCTGGAGGAGCTGACCGCGCGCTACTTCAAGGAGCTGGGGCCGGCCGCCGGCCGCCGCGGCCCCGCGCTGGCCCGGGTGCTCACCACGGCGGGCTTCCCGGCCTTCGCCGCCACCGAGCAGACGGTGCGGGCGGCCGAGGCCTGCCTGGCCGACCCGGACCTCACCGCGGCGACCCGGCGCGGACTGGTGGACCAGCTGGACACGCTGCGCCGCGCCGTCCGGGCACGGGCGCTGACCGAGCGGTAGCACCGGGGCGACGGCCGCGGCCGCGGTCGCGGCCGCGACCGGAGCCGGAGCCGGAGCCGGAGCCGCTGCCGCCGGAGCCGGTGCCGGGTCGGGAACCGAACCCGATCCGGCACCGGCACCGGCTCCAACCCCCTCCCGCCCGCCGGAGGCCTCAGCAGCTCTCCTCGATGTAGAGGAGGGTCAGGAGGCCGTCCGCGGAGGCGAACTCGTAGGGGTGGTAGCTCGGTGCCTCGTCCGCGTGCAGCCGGTCCTTGATCTCGTGCCAGGCCGCGAGCCGGTCGGCCGCCGGCACGTGGCGGAAGTGTCCGCCGGCGCCCTCTCCCACGATCAGCACGTCCGCCTGGGTCGCCAGACGCCTGGCGAGGTTGCGGTGGAGCGGACCGCGGACCTTGCGCCACAGCCGGCCGTCGTCGTCGGTGAACTCCGTACGGCCGGCCGGGGACGGAATGCCTTCGCCGTACCAGTACTCGACCGGCGGCAGCGCGGCCGTGATCTCGGCCATGGTCTCGGGACGTTGGCGTTTCTTGGGCATGGCCCAACTCTCCCAAGTCTTCGAGTTCCGGACAACGTGCCGGTGTGAGGCCCCGGGCAGGCCGGCGGGCCCTCGGTTCAGACGTCGGTCCCGAGGCCACCGTCGCCCTCGCCACGATCACCGCCCGCTGGAGCCTGGAACACCTGCCCGGCCAGGGGAAGCTCCGCCCCGTCCTGGGAGCGTCCTTCGGACCGGACGACCTCCGGATGCGGGCAACGCCCCGGCGGGGGTGACGGAGAAGCAGTTCCCGGTCGGCGCCCTGTCATACGGTGAATGCAACAAGCCTTCAACAGTAATGCTTTTAATAACTCGTTATGTCGCCGACCTTCCTCAGCGACGGCAGACCCGCAAGGCTTCGCTCTGTTTCCGCCGGAACGCGCGACCGCGCCGCCGGCGCCGTACGGGGAGGACCCACCATCGTGCCCAAGAGGCAACACCGACGGCTGCTGCTGCCCGCCGTCACCCTGACCGTGCTCGGGCTGACCAGCACCCAGGCCCTCGCCGCGCCCGCCGTCGAGCCCGGGCCGCGTCCGCACCAGGCCCAGCACCAGGCCGAGATCGGGCAGAAGCACGCGAAGAAGGTCCGGGGCCAGGCGGCTGCCTCCGGCCCGTCGTTCAGCGCCAAGGCCGAGGCCCCCGGGGAGGACGGGGGCGACGAGGCGGAGAACTCCGCCGAGGGCACCGCGCAGTACACCGAGGCCCGCACCGCCCCCGGCGTGGTCGCGCCGGGCGCCTACGGCGCGGCCTGGGCGCAGCTGCAGTCGATGCCGCACACCGGCGGCAACTGGGACCACGTCACCGACAAGCCGTACGACTCCGACGACCCGCGCTACCGGGACGTCAACTCCAACTCCAGTGGCGGATCCGGGTACGTGACCGGCCGGATCACCGGGATCGCGGCCGACGCCGACGGCTACGTGTACGCGGGCGGCGCCAACGGCGGCGTGTTCCGCTCCCGCACCGGCGGCGGCCAGTGGCAGTCCATCTCGGACAAGCTCCCGTCCCTCTCGACGGGCACCCTGAACCTGGACGGCGGCGGCCGGCTCTGGTACGCCACCGGTGAGTCCAACACCGGCGCGACCTCGTACGTCGGCACCGGCGTGTACGTGCTCGCGGACCCGAAGCGCGGCGAGTTCCAGCCCGGCATGCGGGTCGGCGGCGCCGAGCTGGAGTCCACCGTCATCCACGCGCTGCGCTTCGGCGGCGGCAAGGTGTGGGCGGCCACCAGCCGGGGCGTGTGGAGCCACTCCACGACGGACCTCTCGGGCCCGTGGGTGCTGGAGTTCGCCCCCAACCCCGAGTACCTGCCCGGCGGTTCGAAGGCCGGCGACCCGGCCGCGCCGTACAAGAACATCGCCAACGACATCGCGATCGACCCCAGGGACCCTGGCAAGGTCGTCCTGGCGGTCGGCTGGCGCGGCGGCGACACCTACAACGGCTTCTACGGCAAGGCCGCGGACGGAAGCTGGCAGCGCGTCGGCTCGCTCGGCGACCTTCCGACCGACGCCGCGAACGTCGGCAACGTGACCTTCGCCGCCTCGGCGGACGGCTCCCGCTACTACGCCATCGACCAGTCGCCCGAGGTCGCGGCGACCGACCCCGACACCGGCCTCAAGGGCATCTACGTCTCCAAGTCCGGCTCCCCCTTCGGGCCGTGGACCCAGATCGCGGACAAGGAGAAGCTCAGGAACTCCGGCTCGGCGCTGCAGGACGAGGGCTACCAGCCCGGCATCCAGGCCTGGTACAACCAGTCCCTGCAGGTCGACCCGGCCGACCCGGACCACGTCTACGCGGGCCTGGAGGAGGTCCTGGAGACGAAGAACGGCGGCTCCACCTGGACCGTCCCGGGCCCGTACTGGAACTTCGGCTTCCCGTGCTGGAGCATCGACCCGGCCAAGCAGAGCGGTGACTGCCCGCAGACCACCCACTCCGACCAGCACGCCGTCGCCTTCGGCGCCAACAAGGGCAAGTCCAGTGTGTACGTCGGCAACGACGGTGGCATCTACAGCCGCCCGGTCAACGGCGCGGCGGACGCCTCCGGCCACGCCACGGACTGGAAGTCCCTGGCCGACGGCACCATGGACACCCTGCAGTACTACTCGGTCGGCGTCGGCAAGGACCCGGCGGACCGCTCCGGGCGGGGCGTGATCGTCAGCGGCGGCATGCAGGACAACGGCGAGTCGATCCTGCGCGCCCACGACAAGGTGATGGGCTCCAACTTCGGCGGCGACGGCGCCGACACCATCGTCGACCCGAACAACGGCTGCAACATCGCCGAGGAGTACGTCTACCTCGACATCTGGGTCACCCAGAACTGCGCCGTCAACAACGGCAGTTGGAAGACCGACCCGGCCAAGGCCACCTCGTACGAGGTCGCCCCGCCGGACAAGGACGCCGGCACCGCCCGCTTCATCGCGCCGATCACCGCCGACCCGAAGGACATCGACACCTGGATCGCCGGCGGCCGGCACGTCTGGGTGCAGCACAAGGGCTACGCGATCCGCAGCGGCAGCGAGTGGACCAGCGCCTACGACCTGGGCGCCGGCCACGTCGCCACCGCCGTGGCGACCGTGAACGGGACGGTGTACGCGGGCTGGTGCGGCCCGTGCAACAACGTCGGCTTCAGCCGCGGCATCGCGGTGGGCAAGACCGACGGCACCGGCTGGCACCAGCTCGCCCTGCCGGTCGACGGCACCCTGCCCAACCGCTACATCTCCTCCTTCGCGGTGGACGAGAACGACGCCCAGCACGTCTTCGTCGCCTTCAACGGCTTCTCCCGCACCTGGACCGAGGGCCCCGGCGCCGGTGTCGGCCACCTCTTCGAGACCCGTGACGGCGGCGCCAACTGGACCGACGTCTCGGCCAACCTGCCCGACGTCCCCGCCACCTCGGTCAGGATCCTGCCCAACGGCGGCCTCGTCCTCGGCGGCGACCTCGCCGCCTTCTACCGCGCACCGGGCACCACCGACTGGCGGGTCCTCGGCCGCAACCTGCCCACCACCGCGGTGCAGCAGTTGAAGACCGGCCCTGACGGCAAGCTCTACGCCGCCACCTTCGGCCGCGGCATCTGGTCCTTCGACCTGCGCCGCCTCGGCCACGGCCGCTACGACGAGACGGACGGCTGACCGGCCGCACCCTCCCTGTCCGCCGCTGCCCGGCCCGCTCCGTACGAGCGGGCCGGGCAGCGGCGTTCGCGCACGGCGCCGGGCGGGTGAGCGGGGGCCGGTCAGGATGTGGGGCGGGCCGCCGGGTGTTCCGCGAGGTCCGCGTCCTCGGCCACGAGGGCTCCACCGTCATCGCGGCGCGGAACCGGGCCCCGGGCGCGCGCGTCCGTCCTTCACGACGGCGGCCGGTGATCACGGCTGTCGGCCGCCGCCCCTGGAAGGAGCACCGTGACGGACGGTAGGTCGAAGAGCGCGTCGCCCGCCGGCAGAGGCCGTTGGCGTCGCGCCGCGCTGATCGGGTGCGGGGTGCTGCTGCTGGGCCCGGCCGTGCTCGCGGTGGCGCGGCTGTGCGGGTGGGACGACGGCACGGTGTGGGCCCTGCCGATGGCCGGGCTGCCGTACGCGGCGCTGCTCAGCGTGCTGCTGCTGGCGGTGGTGACGGTGCTGCGCGGACGGTGGCTGGCCGGGGCCGCGGCCGCGCTGGTGGCCCTGCAGCTGTGGTGGCTGGTACCCCGGCTCGTCCCGGACGGGGCCGACGCGCCCGCCGACGCGCCCCGGCTGCGGGTGGCGACCAGCAACAACTTCATGGGGCAGGTCTCCCCGAAGTCCCTGGTCGACCTGGTGCGCGAGCAGCGGATCGACGTGCTCGCGGTCGAGGAGCAGAGCGACTCCGCCGCCGACGCGCTGGACGCGGCCGGCATCCGCGCCCTGCTGCCGCACCGCGAGCGCCCGGCCGGCACCGACACCGCGCTCTACACGAGGCTGCCCGTCGACTCGGGCGCCGACCCGGCCTGGCCGACCACCAACCTGACCGTCGACGTCGGCGGCCGCCCGGTGCAGCTGGTCGCCGTGCACACCTACTATCCGCTCGGCGACGCCCGCCGCTGGGCCGAGGGACTGCACGACCTGCGGGCCGCCGCACCGGGGCGCACCCACAACGCGGTCCTGCTGGGCGACTTCAACGCCACCCTCGACCACAGGCCGATGCGCGACCTGATCGGCACCGGCCTCACCGACACCCACGAGGAGCTCGGCGCGGGCCTCTTCCCGACCTGGCCCCAGGACCACCCGGACTACCGCGTCCCGGCCGTGATCCAGATCGACCACGTCCTGCACGGGCCCGCGCTGACCGCCGTCGACGTCTCCGAGCACGCCCTGCCGCGCAGCGACCACCGCGCCGTGGTCGCCGAACTCGCCGTCCTGCGCTGATCGCCCGGAGGCGGCTCCTGCGCGCAAGCCGGGGCCGACCGCGCTCCGCCACCGGAATGACCGCATGTCAGCCGCATCCACGCCCGGCCCGCCTCGCCGTCACCCGCCTCGCCTCGCCCGCATGCCGCCGCTCCCATACCGTCACCCGCATGCCGCCGCTCCCACGCCGCCTGTTCCAGGGCCTCCCGCGTCCCGCCACGGCGTTCCAGGAAAGGACGAATACGCAGGTCACAGTGGGTGTCACCGTTCCAACGTCCCGAACCGCCGGGCGCGGCTGGCGGGCGGGACGGATCCCGGGACAGTCTGTGGTCCGGCGGCGATCGGCACCGAGCCCGAGGGGCGGGTGACCGACGCCGTCCGCCCGCCGCCGAACGCGGCCACGGCATCGAACGTCCCGTCACGCACCACCGACCCAGAAGGAACCCCCGCCATGCGCACCTCGAACCGACGCCTGACCGCCACCCTCCTGGCCGCGGTCGGACTGCTGGCCGCCGGGGCCACCCCGGCCGCCGCCGTCCACGGCGGATCGGACACCACGACCAAGGCCCACCCGTTCGTCGTGGCCCTGGAGACCGCCACGGGCGAGCAGTGGTGCACCGGCGCGCTGATCGCGCCGACCAAGGTGCTCACCGCGGGCCACTGCGTCGCCGAGGCGCAGGACCCGGGCTCACTGCGGGTGATCGCCGGGCGGACCGACCTGACCGGCTCCGGCGGCCAGGTCCGCCGGGTGAAGGGCTACCGGGTCGACCCGCGCTACACCGCCGCCCTGGACCACGACTCCGCCGTCCTCACCCTGGACCGTCCGCTGCCGCAGACGCCGGCCCGGGTGGCCCGGGAGGGGGACGCGGCGCTGTACCGGTACGGCCGCACGGCCACGCTGCTGGGCTTCGGGCGCACCGGCTCGGACGGGCCCGGCACGCACCTCAAGCAGGCGCAGCTGACGCTGGCCCCGCCGGCCTCCTGCGACCCGTACACCTCGCCCGGCGACTCGCCGCTGCTCAAGGTCTGCGGTCTGCCGCGGGCCGGTACGACCGACAGCGTATGCAAGGGGGACTCGGGCGGGCCGCTGGTCGTCGGCGGCGTGGTGATCGGCGTGGTCTCCACCGGCAACAAGTACTGCGACACCCAGCTCCCGCTCTCGGTGTTCACCCGGGCCACCGACGTTCCCGCGCAGTTGCTGTCCTAGTCGGTGCCGCATCAGGCGACGGCCTCCGGGCCCGGTTCGGTCAGGCGCCGCCTGGCCGGTCGCCGGGCGGCGCGGTCGGCTCGTCGTCATCGATGTCGGGCAGCGGCCGGGCGCCGGTGAGCCAGGCCCGGAGGACGTTCTTGTGGACCTTCCCGAGCCCGTTGCAGGGGAAGCGCGGCACGCTCTCGACGCGGGTGGGAGGAACCGCGTCGCACGGGGAGGGGATGGCCTCCCCGTGACGTCCTCCGGATCACTCGGTCGTGGCACCGGGCTGGGCCGCGGCCCACGCGGCCCGCAACGCCGAGAGGCGCGACCTGAGTTCCGGGTCGTCGGCGCTCGAGGCGACCAGGCCCGGCAGGACGACCGCCCGCCCCTTGTGCAGGCGTACCTCGAGGAGGCAGTGATCGATGCCGCGGTTGACCTCCGGTGAGAACCCGAACGACCGCACCTGCGGCCAGGTGACCACCCGTGTCCGCAGCAGGGTCCGGGTGGTGAGGCCCGCGGTGTGCACGGTGGTACTGCCGCAGAAGGGGCCCACGAAGGAGGCGGCGATGACGTAGGCGACGATCACACAGGCCGCGAAGAGGGCGGTCACCGCGGGATTCGGGCCCTTGGCCGCCGCGGTGAGGACGAAGGCGAGGGCACAGGCCAGAGTGGTCGGGAAGAGGACCAAGGTCCTCCGGCCCGTCCGCCGGAACCGGATCGGCGCCTTGAAGTAGCGCTGCCCGTCGCGCCGATCGCCCATGGTGCCCCCGCTCGCTCTGCCGACGAAGGTCATTGTCGTGGAGGCAGTGGGCGGAGGCCAGCCTGTGGCGGGGCGGTGTCGGTGGGGAGGCCGAGGGGGCCCCGGACCCGGGGCCAGGAGGGTGGCATGTGCTCTGTCGGTGGTCAGGGGTGATGGGTGGGGCAGAGGAAGGTGGTGAGGAGGGGGTTGAGGGTCCGGGCGGCGGCCATGGGGAGGTTGTGGTGGGAGCTGTCGGGGAGGACGGCGACTTCCGCGCGGGGGAGGGTCCGAGCGGTCCGGGCGGCGTGGTGGGGGTCGTGGGCGCGGCTGTGGGCGGCGAGGAGGGCGAGGACGGGGGCGGTGAGGGTGCGGAGGCGTTCGGCCGAGGGGCGGGGGCCGGTGACGACGCGGGAGGCGGGGAAGTCGGCGTAGCCGAGGGCGTACAGCTCGCGCCAGGCGGGGTCGAGGGCGGGGGTGCCGCCGGTCTCCCAGTCGAGGTAGGAGTGGGCACGGGCCGGAGTGCGGCCTGGGAGGAACAGGGGGAGGGCGCGCAGCAGGTAGCCGGGGCGGTAGCCCGTGAGGCACAGGCTGGGATCGAGCAGGGCGAGCCGGCCGACCCGGGCGGGGGCGTGCAGGGCGTACTCCAGGGCGATCCAGCCGCCGTAGGAGTGGCCGCAGAAGTCGGCCTGGGGGGCGCCGAGTTCGTCGAGGACGGCGTTCATCCAGCCGAGCAGCCCGGGGACGCCGTCGAGGGCGGCGCCGTCGTGGACGCTGCGGCCGGGGTCGCCGATGAGGTCGACGGCGAGGACGCGGTGTCCGGCCCGGGCCAAGGCGCCGGCGTTGGCGAACCACATGGTGGAGGTGGCGCCGCCGCCGTGGAGCAGGACGAGCGGGCGGCCGTCGGCGGGTCCGCAGGCGTTGATCCGGGTGGTGCCCTGGGCGGTGCGGACGGTGAGCGCCTCGACCGGGACGGGCCAGCGGGCGAGCAGGGCGTCGTAGGCGGCGAGGAAGGGAGTGAGGGAGGGGGCGGTGCGGGCGGACATCTGGGCCTCCGCTGGTGTGGTGTGATGACGGCCGAGTGGCTGGACCACTCGCCCAACAAGTGTCACGCCGAGCAAGTATCTCGCTGAACGAGAGAATAGTGGCACATGCCTACCCGAGGAAGGACGACACGGTGTCCGAGGTTGCCGAGCCGATGCGGCTGGTCCATCTGCTGCGCGGTCTGACCGTCGAACTCGATCTGTTCGGCGCCGAGTTCGCGTCCCGCAACGGTCTGCACCCGACCGATCTGCGGGCGCTGATCCATCTGCTGGATGCGGCCAGGGCCGGGGAGGTGGTCACCCCGGGCCGACTCGGCGAGGCGCTGGGTCTGAACTCGGCGGGCACCACCGGGCTGGTGGACCGCTTGGAGCGGCTCGGGCTGATCCGGCGCGAGCGCGACCCGCAGGACCGGCGCCGGGTGCGGCTGCTGGTGGAGGACCGGGCGATGGAGCTCGGGGAGAGCTTCTTCGGCGGGCTGATCGGCGATCTGCTCGCGGCGATGCGGCAGTTCGGGCCAAGGGAGTTGGACACGGCCCGGCGCTTCCTGACGGCCATGGCCGAGGTGGTGGCGGCCGCCCGGGAGAGGTGAACGGCCGCGGCTACGCGGGACCGAGGGTCCAGCTGATCACCGACAGGGTCGCCATCGACAGCAGCGTCGACCAGAGCACCGCGTCCCGGGCGAGGGCCGTGCCCTGCCGGTACTCGCGCGCGTAGGTGTACACGTTCTGCGCGGTGGGCAGCGCGGAGAACAGCACCACGGTGAGGAGTTGGTGGGCGGGCAGGTGGAGCAGCGGGCCGGCCACGGTGAGGGCGACCAGCGGCTGGACCAGGGTCTTGAGCACGACGGTCAGCCCGACCTCGGTGCGGCGTGGACGGCTGTCGACCGGCGGGCGGTTGTGCAGCGAGATGCCGAGGGTGACCAGGGCGGTCGGAACGCCCGCGCCGCCGAGCAGTTCGCAGGAACGATTCAGCTCGGCGGGCAGGTGTGCGCCGGTCGCCGAGGCGAGCGCGCCCAGTGCGGTGGCCAGCAGGATCGGGTTGCGGACGGGCAGGGTGAGCAGGGCCCGCCGGCCGGCCGCGCCGCCGTCCAGGACGGCCAGGACGGCGGGGGTGACCACCAGGATCTGGAACAGCACGACGGGCGCGACGAAGGAGGCGTCGCCGAGGACCTGCATGGTCACCGGGATGCCGAGGTTGGCCGAGTTGACGTAGCCGGAGGCCATCGCGCCGACGGCCAGTTCGCCGGGCTTGCGGTGGAACAGCAGCCGCCCGGCGAGCAGCCCGAGGCCGATCGCGACCACGGTTCCGGCCGTGAAGGCGAGCATCGAGGCGTTGGCGAAACGGTCCAGCGGGGTGCGGGAGATCATCAGGAACAGCGCGGCCGGCATCGCCACGTGGAAGACGAACCGGTTGAGCACCGTCTCCGCCTGCGGCCCGAGCAGCCCGGTACGGCCGACCACGTAGCCGACGCCGGTGAGTGCCCAGATCGGCGCGAAGGCGGACAGCAGGGGGTGCAGGGCTGGCATGGTTCCTCGGATCGCTCGGACGGGTCTGCCGGGTGCGACGGGGGTCTCCCGTCGGGGGCGCGACTCCCGAGCGCGGTGACCCCCCCGAAGCCCATGAACCCCCGGGGCAGTAAAGCAGTGGCCGCCGGCGGGGTGGTCGACGGGCCCGGCCCGGAGCGGTCCGAGGAGGCCGGTCGTACGGGAGCAGGGCCGGTGGTACGGAGCCCGCCCCCGGGTCGGGCCGACCGTCCGGGCCTACGATGAGCCGATGGAGGATCACCAGTACCTGAGCCTGTCCGAGGTGGAGTCGATCGCGCGCCGGGCCCACCAGGGGCAGGTGGACAAGAACGGCCACCCGTACGGCGAGCACATCGCGGCGGTCGCCCGCGGGACGGCGGCGCGCGGCGGCAGCGACGCGCAGATCGCGGCGGGCTGGCTGCACGACACCGTCGAGGACGACCGGCTGAGCCGGGAGTGGCTGGCCGGCGCCGCGCTGCCGCAGGAGACCAAGGCGATCGTGGACGCGCTCACCCGGCGCCCGGACGAGCCGGTCGAGGAGTACACCGCGCGCATCCTGGACACGCCGGGCGCCCTGCTGGTCAAGCGCGCGGACCTGGCGCACAACTCCGATCCGGCCCGCCTCGCCACGCTGGACCCGGCGACCGCCGAGCGGCTGAGCGCCAAGTACGCGCGGATGCGCGAGCTGCTCGGGCTCACCGGCGAGCTGTAGTCCGCGGACGGGCCGTCCGGGCCGCCCGGGGAGCCACGCCGCCCCGGGGAGCCGCACCCGGGCCACCCGGCAACCACGAGAGGGCCCGGGCCACCCGGGAACCACGAGAGGGCCCGGACCACGCGGGTCGCGCGGGTCCGGGCCCTCTCGGGCACCCCGGTGGCCCCTGTCCGACCCCGGGGTGTGGGGGAGTGGTCAGGTCACGGGTGGAGTTCGGTGAGCCGGTGGGTCGGCTTAGTACCAGTGGTGGGACTGCCAGAAGTTCCAGGCGGCGTTCGGGCTGCCGTAGCGGGAGTTCATGTAGTCCAGCGCCCACTTGATCTGGGTGGTCGGATTGGTCCTCCAGTCCGAGCCGTGCGAGGCCATCTTGGAGCCCGGCAGCGCCTGAGCCAGGCCGTACGCGCCCGAGCTCGGGTTGGTCGCGGTCACGTTCCAGCTCGACTCGTGGGCGATGATCTGGTTGAACGACGCCAGCTGGTTGGCCGGCACGATCCGGGCGGCGATCGCCTGCGGGGAGGCGGTGGCGGCGTTCGCGGTGGCGGGCATGACACCCGCGCCCAGGGCGGTCAGACCGGCGGCGCCGGCGAGAATCGCGGCGGAGGTGCGCTTACGGAACTTGAAAGCGGGCATGAAGAACAGGACCTCAATCGGGTTGGGCCGAATCACTCCCCGCCCAGGACCACGGCCGGACAGGGGCCGGAAAGGTCACGGGGCGTGAGTCGGCGGCAAGCCGTTCACCGGGGGGACAGAGCCGGTGCGGCTGACGACGGAGCCATTGTTGGCAGACCGGGCGGGCCGTCGCCAAGACCCTCTCGGTACGACTCCCGGTCGTACCGGAACGGCCGGCCATGGATTCGAAAGCGCGCTCGCGCGGGGCCCGCCGAGCGGCGCTGAGCTGCGCGAACGCGGGGGGTGTGGGGCGGCGCGGGCGCCCCGGAGGCCTCTACTACCACCCGTCGTGGTGGTTGATCACATGTGAGCGCACTCACCGTGCGGGGCCCGGTGGGCGTCACGCCCCGGCCCGGGCGCGGCACGGTGGGTACAGACGATCAATCCGGCGCTGAGACCGGCGCCACACCGTCACCCCGAGGCCGGCGCCACACCGCGGTGGTCAGGACGCCCTCCTCAGCGCAGGTCGCCCAGCCGCCGGTGCCGGAGGGCGCGGGCCGCGAGCCGGTCCGCCTCGGTGGCCGCCGCCAGGGTGCCGAGCGCCGCACCGACCGCCTGCCCGAGCCGGGTGCAGAAGGCCTCCGGCTCCTCGGCGGCGTCCGGCAGCTCCGGGACCACCTCGTCGACCAGCCCGACCTCGGCCAGGTGGCGCGCCCCGATCCCCTGGGAGCGGGCCAGCTCGGCGGCGTGCGCGCCGTCCCGGTGGACGATCGCCGAGGCGCCCTCCGGCGGCAGCGGCGCCAGCCAGGCGTGCTCGGCGGCGATCACCCGGTCCGCCGGGAGCAGGGCGAGCGCCCCGCCGCCCGAGCCCTGGCCGAGCAGCACGGCCAGGACGGGCGTGCGCAGTGCGAGCAGGGTGGTCAGGCAGTGGGCGATCTCCACCGCGATGCCCTCCAGCTCGGCCTCGGCGGACAGCTCGGCGCCCGCCGTGTCCACCACGGTGACCAGCGGCAGCCCGAGTTGCTCGGCCAGGTGGGCGGTGCGCCGTACGGCCCGCAGGTCGGCGGCGGTGAAGGGGCGATCATGGTCCGGGGTCCGGCGCTGCTGGCCGACGACCAGGACGGGCCGCCCGCCGAGCACGGCCAGCGCCCGTACCAGCGCGCCGTCACGGCCGCCGGGGGCGTCCAACAGGACGAGTTCCTCGGTGGTGTGCCGTAGCAGCTCGCGGGTGCCCGGGCGGTCCGGGCGACGGGTGCGGCGGACGGAGTCCCAGGCGTCGGGGTCTCCCGGCGTGCGCGCGGGGTCCGTAGCGGGGGACGCCGATGCCGTGGGAGACGGTGGCGCAGTAGGAGGGGAGGGCGGTGTGGCGGCGAGGACGGCGAGCGTGCGGCGGAGCAGCTCGCGCAGCTCCTGCGGCGGTACGACGGCGTCCACCAGCCCCTGGCCGGCGAGCGTCTCGGCCCGCTGGACGTCCGGCGGCAGCTCCACGCCGCGCAGTTCCTCGTACACGCGCGGGCCGAGGAAGCCGAGCCGGGCGCCCGGCTCGGCGAGGACCAGTTGCCCGAGCGTGCCCCAGGAGGCGAAGACCCCGCCCATGGTGGGGTTGCGCAGATAGGTGAGGTAGGGGAGGCCGGCGGCGCGGTGCGCCTGGACGGCGGCGGTGATCCGCAGCATGCAGAGGAAGGCCGCGGAGCCCTCCTGCATCCGCGTCCCGCCGGAGACCGGCAGGGCGAGCAGCGGCAGCCGCTCGGCGGTGGCGCGTTCGACGGCGCGGGTGATCCGCTCGGCGGTGGCGACGCCGATCGAGCCGCCGAGGAAGCCGAACTCGGAGGCGACCAGGGCGACCGGCCGGCCGTCGATCAGACCGACGCCGGTGAGGACCGCCTCGTCCAGGCCGGTGCGCTCTCGGGCGCGGTCGAGTGAGGCCCGGTAGCCGGGGTCGGCCCGGTCGACGGCCGGCGGCTCGTCCCAGCCGCGGAAGCCGCCCGGGTCGACCAGCAGGCCGATCAACTGGTGGGCCGTCAGTGCCGTGCCCGAGCCCGTACCCATGTCCACCCCGTCAGAGATCGTCCGGCCCGCCGTGATCCGTCACTCTATGCGGTGCGGTCCGGGCGCGGCGAGGGCCGGATCGGGCGCGCGGGACGGCCTCGGCGCCCGTTCGACGACGGTCGGCCCCTGCGCCGGGCGGGCGGTTCGTGGACGTTCCGCAGTCGGTTCGAGAGCCGGCCGCGGCAGCTTGCGTACGGCTCAAGTCCCCTTGGGTAAAGGGTAGTTACTCACTGGTTAATAGTTTTCCCGAAGGCTTCCGGAGTTGACGGTGTCTCGCCACACTGGTGGACATGACTCGCCCTCTACGCGCGTGGAAGTCCCGCGCCGCCGCCGTCACCGCCGTCGCCCTGATGACCCTCGCCCCGATCGCCGTCGCCACCGACGCGCACGCCGACGTGAGCGGCTCGGTCTGCCTCTCCGCCCTCCCGCCGCAGGCCACCGACACCCTCGACCTGATCGCCTCCGACGGGCCGTTCCCCTACTCCCAGGACGGCGTCGTCTTCCAGAACCGGGAGGGCGTCCTGCCCAGCGAGTCCTACGGCTACTACCACGAGTACACCGTCGTCACCCCGGGCTCCCCGACCCGCGGCGCCCGCCGGATCGTGACCGGCCAGGCCTACCAGGAGGACTACTACACCGGCGACCACTACGCCACGTTCTCCCTGATCGACCAGACCTGCTGAGTTCCCGTCGCCCGGCCGCGACCGCCGCAGCAGCGCGGCAGCCGCGGCCGGGCGGCAGCCGCGGCCGGGCGGCAGCCGCGGCCGGGTTCAGAGCTCGGACGGCCCCCAGGCCCCCACCGTCAGCTCGTCCCCGACCCGCAGCGTGCCGGGCCGCAGCACCGCGAACTTGCTGCCGAACGCCACCCCGCCGGCCGCCGCCCGGCGGTACCGGGCCAGCGTGCGCAGCGGCTCCGGGCCCGCCTTGGTGCCGCGGTCCTGGTCCACCAGCGTCACCGCGCAGCGGATGGCCAGCTTGGCGTAGCCCAGTTCGGCCCCGCCCACCTCGACCCGGCGGACCAGGTCCTCGGTGTGCGGCTCGCTCCAGCCGTCCACCACCACGTTCGGGCGGAACCGGTCCATCGGCATCGGCCGGGCACCGGAGAGCTCGTCGAAACGCTCCAGCGAGGCGCGCGACAGCATGTGCACGGCGCAGCTGTCCGCGTAGCCCGAGGTGCCCGGGACCAGCCCGTCGGTCACCCGGTCGTGCTCCGGCGGCACCCGGACCAGCCGGCTGCGCGCACCCAGCACCTCGGAGAGCCAGCCGGCGGCCTCCTCGCCCTGGTCGATGCCGAGGAGCGGCAGCTTGAACAGCCGCACCGGGCGGCGCGGGCCCTCGGCGTCCACCGCGACCGACACCGGCTCCACCCCCGCGGCGGCCAGCGTCAGCGTACGGCCGTCCTGCGCCACCGTCGGGCGGACGGTGGCCAGCGCCGGATCCAGGCGCTGGGAGCGGAACACGCCCTCCTCGTCCACCACCATGAACGCCCGGTCGTGGGCCAGCCCCGCCGGGGTGAGCTCCGCCTGCGCGGCCGCCACTGCGGCGCACCCCTTCACCGGGTAGTACCGCAGCTCCGTCACCGTGGCCATCGTCCTGCCGCCCCCTTGGCGTCCGCGTTCCGTGGATCGTGCCGACCCCAGAGGGTAGTTGAGGGCCCCGGTCGGCGTGGCGGGCGGTACCCGCGAGTGTGGTGGGCGGTACCCGCGAGCGTGGTGGGCGGCCCCGCCTGGCGCGGATTGTCGGACACGCCCTAGGGTCGGGGGCATGGCACCACCGAGCAGCGCGAACCCCCCGGGGCGGCTCCGGCGGGACGCGCAGCGCAACCGTGACCTGCTGCTCGCCGCCGCCCGCGACATGTTCTCCCGGCACGGCCTGGACGTCCCGTTGGACCAGATCGCCAGGGAGGCCGGGGTCGGCAACGCCACCCTGTACCGGCACTTCCCCACCCGCGAGGCGCTGATCGGCGAGGTGTTCGCGGACGCCGGGGGCGGACTGGCCGCCGCGGGCGAGGAGGCGCTCGCCGCCGAGGACGCCTGGAGCGGCCTCGAACGGTACTTCGGGCGGATCTTCGAACTGGTCGCCGCCGACCGGGGCATCAACGACCTGGTCACCCAGGCCATCCCGACCATCCCCGGAATGACCGAGATCAGCCGCCGGCACGCCGCCACCGTCGGCGCCCTGATCGCCCGCGCCCAGGACCAGGGCACCATGCGCCGCGACGTGGTCACCATGGACCTGCTCTTCCTCCTCGGCCCGCTCTGCCGCGCCCTGCCCGCCGCCACCGAGCTGCGGCCCGACCTCTGGCGCCGCTACCTCGCGCTCCTGCTCGACGGCTTCCGCGCCCGGGCCGCCCATCCGCTGCCGGTCCCGCCGATCGGTGAGGAGCACCTGGACCGGATGTTCGCGGACCTCTGGGAGGCGGAGCCGCCGCGGGCCTGAGCACGCGCGGTACCGGAGCGCGCACAGGCATCAGGGACGCGTACGGAAGCGCGGCCGCCGCGTCAGAGCCGTGTCAACGGGCCGGAGCCGCGGGGGTGCGGGCCGCTTTGCTGGGGTGGAATCGGCGCGGTCCGGTTCGGCGCGGTCCGGTGCACGGGCGGCCGGGCACCAGGACGCGCGGGCGGACGGAGAGGCGGGAGCGGGGCCATGAGGGACAGTGGTGCGGACGAGAGCCGGATCGTGGTCGGCGTCAGCGGCTCGCTCGGCAGCCTCGCCGCGCTGCACCACGCGGTGGCCGAGGCCCGCCGGACGGACGCCGAGGTGCTGGCGGTGCTCTGCTGGACCCCGCCCGGCGACGAACTCGGCTACCGCCGCACCCCGTGCCCGCCGGTGGTCGACGCCGGCCGCGACGCCGCCGTGGCCCGGCTGCGGCAGGCCCTCGACGAGGCCTTCGCCGGCCGCCACGCGGGCGTCCGGCTGCGCTGCCAGGCCGTCCGCGGCGACACCGGCCACACCCTGGTGCGGTGCGCCGACCGGCCCGGGGACCTGCTCGTCCTCGGTGCCGGACGGGAGCGCGGCCGTCTCGCCCGACTGGTGCACCCCTCGGTCGCCGCCTACTGCGTCCGGCACGCCACCTGCCCCGTCCTGGCCGTCCCGCAGCCGCCGTTGCAGCGGGATCTGGAGGCCCTCCGACGTGGCCACGGGCTCAGGGAGTCGGCGGCGGGGAACCGCGGTCGGAGCGTCTCCGGCAAGCCCTAGGACAGCCCGGCCGCCCAGGTGGCGCCGGCGGCCGGAACGCGGACGTCCATCAGCCGCCCGGCGGTGTACGGAACCACCTCGAGCCGAGTGCTCGTCATCCGGGGTTCCCCTCCGATTCGGTGAATGATCACGGGGCTGCTACTGTACTTCTCGTCGCGAGGGAGTGATTCCTCGCCAGGCGTCAGTGGTGCTACCAGAGCACGCCCTACTTTCAGTAGGGAGAGTCCGTGCAATCCGGGCCTGGCGCTCCGAATCGGACGGGGTCCGGTGCCGAGGAATCGGCGCCGGGCCCCGTTCGCGTTTCCGGGAGGAAACGGAATCAGGACGGCTGGCGGTCGGAGCCCAGCTCGCGGGAGATCCGCAGGCCGACCTGGGCGACGACCGGCCCGAGGGCGCGGACCCGGGCGGCGGTCATCCGTGAGGTGAGACCGGAGACGGACAGGGCGGCGGTGACCTCGCCGGTGTGGTCGAAGATCGGGGCGGCGACGCAGCGGACCTCGGGCTCGTTCTCCCGGTCGTCGATCGAGTAGCCGCGGGCGCGGATCCGGGCCAGGTCGGCGCGCAGCCGGGGCTCGTCGGCGATGGTCCAGGCCGTCACCGGGCGCAGGCCGGCCTCGACCACCTCGGCGACGGCCTCCTCGGGCAGCCAGGCGAGGATCGCCTTCCCGGTGGCGGTGCAGTAGGCGGGGGCCCGACTGCCGACCCGGGACGCCATCCGGACGTTGGTCTCGTCCTCGACCTTGTCCAGGTAGACGATGCCGGGAGCCTGCCAGACGGTCAGGTGGACGGTCTCGCCCGCCTCGCGCTGGAGCCGGCGCAGGTGCTCGGCGGCGACGCTGCGCAGGTCGAGGGTGGTCAGGTAGGCCTGACCGAGCCGCAGCGAGCCGTGGCCGAGCCGGAACCAGCCGGTCTCGCGGTCCCGGTCGAGGAGGTGCTCGTCCAGCAGGGGGCCCGCCAGCCGCAGCACGGTGCTCTTGTTGAGGCCGAGTCCGTCGGCGAGCTGGGCGAGCGGGACGCCCCGCCCGTCACCGTGGTCGCGGACGTAGCCGAGGACGGCGAGCGCGCGGCGCAGCGAGGAGGACTGGTTGCGTTCGGTCGCGGATTTCTTGGGCGCCGTCTCCGTCATGGGTCCGTTCCCTGGTGTTGTTCCGGCGGTGTTCCCCCGCTGGTCGGCGGCGGTTGTCAGAACGTACCCGTTCGCGGCCGGATCGCCGCATCCTCGACACAACGTTGTGCAGTGCAAAACTTTCGCCAACTCCCCCTTGTTGGCGCCGATCGCCCCCGCCTAACGTCCCTGCCATCGAGCAGGCGACGTCGCCCCACCCGAGCGCTGCGCCCTGCCGTACCCCCACCACTTCACCCACCATCGGCCCCGGTCAGGGCCTGCTTCGACGTGCCCGTCCCCGGCGGCGGACGTCTCGGCGGCAGCTGTCGGGAGGGGAGGTCTCCACCATGCGACTCATCGGACGGACCGCCGCGGCCGTCGTGCTCGCCGCCGGCTGCCTGGCCGCCACCGCCTGTGCCCCCGGCACCGCCTCGTCGGTGGGCGGCAAGGCCGCCGACGACCGGACCGGCACGCTGCAGGTCTGGCTGTACAGCGAGGCGGGCAACGCGGCCAAGGAGGCCGTGATCGCCAAGGCCGTGACCGAGTTCCAGGCCTCCCACCAGGGCGTCACCGTCAACGTCAGCTACATCGACACCGACGCCTCGGCCCGTGCGGCCAAGATGAAGGGCGCGTTCAACGACCCGAACAGCGCCCCCGACCTGGTCGAGTTCGGCAACACCGACCTGCCCGGCTACGTCGCCGCCGGCGGCCTCGCCGACATCTCCGCCGACCTGGACAGGTGGCAGGACAAGGGGGACCTCGACCCGGCGATCGCCAGGACCGCCGTCGTCGACGGAAAGACCTACGGCCTGCCCTGGTGGGTCGGCGTGCGCGCGCTGTACTACCGCACCGACCTGTTCACCGAGGCCGGCCTCACCCCGCCGACCTCGTACGCCGAGCTGGTCGCCGCAAACCAGAAGGTCCACGCCGCGCACCCGGACACCTTCGGCATCGCCGTCGGCGGCAAGTACACCTTCGGCGCGCTGCCCTTCGTCTGGGACGCGGGCGGCGACATCGCCGCCAAGGACGGCTCCACGTTCAAGGCGGCGATCGATTCGCCCGCCTCGCAGGCCGGCATCAAGCGCTACACCGACCTGTTCGGCCCGGACGGCTGCCCTGCCCAGCAGTGCGCGGACCTGACCGGCGGCAAGATCATCGACCTGTTCGCGGCCGGCAAGTCCGCGATGGCGCTGATGCCCAACTCCGCCCGCAGCAAGGTGGACGCGGGCGCGGTCAAGGGCAGGTACGGCGTGGTGCCGCTGCCCGGCGAGAAGCCCGGCTCGATCGCCCCGGCCTTCGCCGGCGGCAACAACCTGGGCGTGATGAAGGCGGCCAAGCACCGCACGCTGGCGGTCGAGTTCGCGCAGCTGCTGGCGAGCCCCGGGTACCAGGAGCAGATGTACGACGCGATGGGCAACCTGCCGACGCTCAAGTCCGTCAGCGGCAGGGTCGCGGCGAAGGACACGTTCCTGAAGCCCTTCGCCGACACCATCGCGGCCGGCACGAAGTTCGTCCCGCTCGACCAGGCGTGGGCGCAGATCGACGCCCAGTCGGTGATCCCGACGATGCTCCAGCAGGTCGTCACCGGCAAGGCGGACGTGGCCAAGGCCTCGGCCGACGCCGCCGCGCAGATCTCCTCGGCCTTCGCCGCGCACTGACGGCCCCCTCCCGGTTCGCCTCAGAGAGCAGGTCCCGCACGTGTCCGTATCCACCCCGACCGCCCCGGCGCCGCCTTCCCCGCAGCGGCGCCGTGGGGGCAGGGCGCCGGCCGCACCCCCGGGCGGCCGGCGCCGGCGGCCCCCGCTGCTGCTGCTCCTGCCGGCCGCGGTCGTCCTGATCCCGCTGGTCGCCTACCCGATCTACCAGCTCGGCCTGCTGTCCGTCCTGGACTTCGGGCAGGCCCAGGCCTCCGGCGGCGCCCCGACCTCCTTCGTCGGCTTCGGCAACTACACGAGGATCCTGGAGGACGAGCAGTTCTGGACGGTGCTCGTCCAGACCATCGGCTTCGCCGCGTTCTGCGTGGTCGCCACCCTGGCCGTCGGCGCCACCCTCGCGGTGCTGCTCACCAGGGTCGGCCGGTGGCCGCGGCTGGTGCTGACCACCGCGGCGATGGCCGCCTGGGCGGCGCCGGCGATGACCGGTTCGACGGTGTGGAGCTTCCTGTTCGACACCAACCTCGGCCTGGTCAACCACACCCTGGAGGGGCTCGGGCTCTCCGGCTTCCACGAGTTCAACTGGTTCTACGACAAGTGGACGGCGTTCCTGGTCGTCGGCGCCGTGGTGGTGTGGCACTCCTACCCGTTCGTGATGGTCACCCTCTACGCGGGCATCCGGGCCATCCCGGAGGAGATCCTGGAGGCGGCCGCCCTGGACGGCGCCGGCACCTGGACGACCTTCCGCCGGATCACCGCGCCGATGCTGCGGCCGATCCTGACGGTCGTGGTGATCCAGTCGGTGATCTGGGACTTCAAGGTCTTCACCCAGATCTACGTGATGACCGAGGGCGGCGGCATCGCCGGCCAGAACCTGGTGCTCAACGTGTACGCGTACCAGAAGGCGTTCGCCTCCTCGCAGTACGGGCTGGGCGCGGCGATCGGCGTGATCATGCTGCTGATCCTGGTGATCCCGACGGTCCTGTACATCCGCACGCTGCGACGGACGGGGAACGAACTGTGAGCCCGGCGAACTCCCTCCCCGCCGCTGCGTCGGCGTCGGCGTCGGCGTCGACGCCCACGCCGGCATCGGCCAGGTCCGTCGGTGGCCGCCGGAACATCCGGGGCCGGTGGCGGCTGGCCGCCAACACCGGCGCGATCGTGCTGGCCGTGGTCACCGCCTTCCCGATCTTCTGGATGGTGCTCTCGGCCTTCAAGCCCAAGGGCGAGATCCAGTCGCTCGACCCCAGGCCGTGGACCGCCCACCCCACGCTGGACAGCTTCCGTCAGGTGCTCAGCGTGGACGGCTTCGGCCGCTACTTCGCGAACAGCCTGGTGGTGGCGCTGTCGGTGGTGGTGCTGTCGGCGGTCGTGGTCTTCCTGGCGGCGGTGGCCGTGACCAGGTTCCGGTTCAGGTTCCGCACCACCATCATGGTGATGTTCCTGATCGCCCAGATGATCCCGGTCGAGGCGCTGACCATCCCGCTGTTCTTCATGTTCCGCGACGCCGGCCGGTTCGCCCCGGGCGTCGGGCTGAACACCCTGGCCTCGCTGGTCCTGGTGCAGCTGGCGTTCTCGCTGCCGTTCGGGATCTGGATGATGCGCGGCTTCGTCGCGGCCGTCCCGGTCTCGATCGAGGAGGCGGCGCAGATCGACGGGGCCGGCCGGACCCGCATCCTGTGGCGGATCCTGCTGCCGCTGGTGGCGCCCGGCCTCGCCGCGACCAGCGTGTTCTCCTTCATCGCGGCGTGGAACGACTTCGTCTTCGCCAAGACCTTCATCATCAGCGCCACCCAGAACCAGACGCTGCCCTCGGCGCTGCTGGTCTTCTTCAAGCCGGACGAGAACGACTGGGGCGGCATCATGGCGGCGTCCACGCTGATGACCGTGCCGGTGCTGATCTTCTTCATCGCGGTGCAGCGCAGGCTGGTCTCCGGGCTGGCCGGCGCGGTGAAGGACTGACGTCGGCCGAGGGCCGCGCACCCGGGAGTCCCCGCCATCGGCCGGGACTCCCGCAGCCGTCAGAGGACCGCGGCCGTCAGATGCTCGCAGCCGTCAGAGGACCGCGGCCGTCCGGTTCCCGCGGCGGTCCGGTTCCCGCGGCGGTCCGGGCCCACGTCGACGGCCGTGGCCGTTCGGCTCAGGAGACGAAGCCGACGATCTGACCGTCCTTCCAGCGCTGCGCGAGCCGGAGCCAGCCGGCGACCTCCGCCACGGCCTCGGCCACCTCGCGCTCCGGCACGGGGGTGCGGCCTTCGCGCTCGGCCCGCTCGAACTGGTCCAGAGCCGTCCGGCAGTCCTCGGCGGACCAGGTGCTGCAGGAGGGCACGTCGCAGTGGGGCAGTCCGTCGGGCAGGCCGCCGTACCGGAACTCCGCGACCGAGACGGCGGTGATCCCGTACGCCTTCAGGCCCCCGTCCACGACCTCCAGCCAGTCGCCCCGGAACGGGCCGAAGGAGTCGACCTCCAGGGGCTGCCCGACCAGCCAGCACAGCCGCCGGTAGGCGTAGCCGTACTGGAAGGCGTGGTCCTCGTCCGCGGAGAAGGGCCCGCCGTGCACCACGGCGCACAGGGCCTCCCGGGCGGTCGGAGCGCCCTGGGCGATCTCGTCGGCGAAGTACTCGTCGGACCTGTCCAGGGACGGGCCGAAGTACGCGAGGGCTTCGTCGACCGCCCCGTCGTTGCCGCTGCCGACGCGGGCGCGGAGCTCCGCGGGGTCGACCAGGTATGCGCTCAGGAAGGAACTCATGCCAGCACGGTAGCGGTCGCAACGGACAGCGGGCCGGGCGGGGCCGATCGTGCTGGGCGCCGGTGGCGGCACTGAATCTTCGTGCCACCGAGACAAGTTGACTGATCGGAAGGGATGGCGCCGGTTCCGGGGCAGTGGGGCCGCAGGTGTCGGCGGCCCGGGCTCAGGCCGCCGCCGCGGAGCCGCGGGACGGGACGGCGACGAGCACGAACTCCGCGCCGGCGTCGTCCCTGACCAGCGCGGTGCGGCCGTACGGCGCCGGAGCCGGCCCGGAGAGGACCGTGCCGCCGAGGGCGCGCAGCCGGTCGGCGGTGCGGTCGGTGTCCTCGGTCGCGAAGTGGACCAGCCAGCGCGCGCCCGCGCCCCGGCCGGGGCGGGAGGGGCCGATGCTGCACGCGGGCAGGCCGCCCACCCGGGCGAGGGCGTGGCCCGCCCGCGGCCGGTCGTAGGTGTAGCCGAAGACCCGGCGGTAGAACGCCCGGGCGGCGTCGGGGTCGGGGGAGAGGTGCTCGTTCCAGGCGAGCGCGCCCGGCTCGTCGACCAGGCCCGCGCCGTCGATGGTGCCGGCCCGCCAGAGCCCGAAGCGGGCGCCGAGCGGGTCGACGGCGAGCGCGGCACGGCCCTGCTCGGGCACCTCGTACGGCTCACGGGCGAGGCGCCCGCCGGCGGCCCGGACGGCGGTGGCGGTGCGCAGCGGGTCCGGGCAGGCGAGGAAGGTGGTCCAGGCGGGCGGTTCGGCCGGCAGGGCCCGTTCGACGGCCGCGACCTGGGCGCCGTGCCGGGTGGCCACCGCCTCGGTGGGGGCGGTCGGGACGAACTCCCAGCCGAACAGGGCGCCGTAGAAGGCCTGTGCCCGGTCCGGGTCCGGCGTCGTGAGCACGACCCAGCACGGGACCCCGGCGTGGTAGCTGCCCGGCTTCGGCATGCGGCCCTCCTGGCGGGCCCGGCGTTTCGGTGCCCGGCGCACCGAGCGCCACCGGCCCCACCCGCCAGCCTCCGCGCCCGGCGGGTGGGCGGCAAGCGGGGTTGCCCGCAGGCACGTCTCAGGACACCCCGTGCGGCCGGAACTGGATGCTGATCCGCGGGCCCACCGGGCGGGCCGTCTTGGGGATCGCGTGCTCCCAGGTGCGCTGGCAGGAGCCGCCCATCACCACCAGGTCCCCGTGGCCGAGCGGGTGGCGGACGACCGCCGGGCCGCCGGAGCGGGGCCGCAGTGCCAGGGTGCGCGGCTCGCCGACGGAGAGGATCGCCACCATGGTGTCCTCGCGGGCGCCGCGCCCGATCCGGTCGCCGTGCCAGGCCACGCTGTCCCGGCCGTCCCGGTAGTAGCAGAGCCCGAGGGTCTGGAAGGGCTCGCCCAGCTCCTGGGCGTAGTGCCGGCTCAGCTCCGCCCGGGCCAGGCCGAGCACCGGGTGGGGCGGTTCGGCGTGCGCCGGGTAGGAGGCCAGCAGGCGCGGGACGTCGACCGTCCGCTCGTACATCTCGCGGCGTTCGGCCCGCCAGGGCACGGTGGCGGCCAGCTGTTCGAACAGCTCGTCCGCCCCGTGCAGCCAGCCGGGGAGCAGGTCCAGCCAGGCGCCGTCGCCGAGCGGCTGCCGTCGCAGGCCGTCGAGCGGGCCGAGGCGGATGCCGCCGCGCTCCGTGTCGTCGAACAGCGAGGGCTGGAGGTGGACGGTGCCGTGCATGGGGCAAGCGTACGCCTTCGTTCGAACGCATGCTCGAATATTCGAGTTCTAGGCTGCGGGTATGGCGATCAACGGCTTCGGGGTCACCGAGTTCCAGCTGGTACTGCTGCGCAGGATGGCCGATTTCCAGCCCGGGCTGGTCGAGGAGGCGGTGCGGCGGCTCGGCGCCACCCGGACGTCGATGCGCGAGGCCAACAAGCGCTGGCAGGCGATGGTCCGCGCCCCTCGGTTCCCGCGCGGCGCCGCCCGCTACGCCGCCGTGCTCGGGCCGGCCGAGGCGAGCGCCCCGCGCCGGATCGGGGACCTCGCGTGCGTCGCCCGGCAGTGGACGCTGCCGCTCTGGCCCGAGCTGCGCTTCGAGATCCTGCTCGGCCCGGCGGAGATCGGCGGGCCGCTGCTCAACGAGTGGCTGGTGCGGGCGGCGGACGCGCCGGCCCCCGCGCTGCGCACCCTGGCCGACCTCGCGCCGTGGAGCTGCGTGGTGGGTGACGTCGGGGCCGCGTTCCCGCCGGCCGTGCCGCGCGAGGGGAGCGCGCCGACCAGGTTCCGGCTGGACTTCGCGGCACCGGACGCCGACGGGCGGCCGCGTCCGTGCGAGGCCGACTTCACCTGGGGGCTGCTCCAGGAGGTCCGCCCGATGGACGGCCGGGGTCAGGACGGCCAGGGTCAGGACGGCCGGGGTCAGGGCGGGTCGGACCGGGGTGGGCCGGGCCAGGGCATGAATATGCCGGGCTATGCAAGGTGATATTCAGTGAATGCCTTCGATTTGCAGGTCAAACGAGGAGTGTGGCAGCCTAATCGCAGACATTGAAGAGCTTTGACATCGGAAAGTGAAGGATCATGTCGGACGGCGCCCGCGTCATCGTCGGAGTCAGCGGTTCACTGCACAGCCTGACGGCCCTGCACCGGGCGGCCGAGGAGGCCCGGGCCCGGCAGGCCGTCCTGGTGCCGGTGCTCGCCTGGACGCCGGTCGGCGGCGAGCGCAGCTACCGCGCCCGGCCCTGCCCGCCGCTGCTGCGCGCCTGGCAGGAACTCGCCGAGGCGCGGATGGCGGACGTGCTGGAGCAGGCCTTCGGCGGCCTGCCGATCGGCGTGCCGGTGCGGCCGCTGGTCGTGCGCGGCGAGGCCGCGGCGGTGCTGACCGGGCTCGCCGACCGTCCGGGCGACCTGCTGGTGGTCAGCACCGGCGAGCAGGGCGGCCTGCGGGTCGGGCTGCGCAGGCTGGCGCGCCGCTCGGTCACCCGGCGCTGCCTGAGCCGGGCCCGCTGCGGGGTGCTCACCGTCCCGCCGTCCACGCTGCACGAGGACCTGCGCGCGCTGCACCGCGGCATCGACCTGCGGGAGCTCGCGGCAGCCTGACAGTCCGTCAACTCCGGTGGGTGGTCCGCCCGTCGACGATCGTCCGGGTGGGCCGCAGCTCGCGCAGCGCGTCCACCGGGCAGTCCAGCGGATCGACCGGCCACACCGTGAGGTCGGCGAACGCCCCCGGCCGCAGGCTGCCGCGCACCGCACTCTCGCCGGTCAGCCGGGCCGCGTTCACGGTGTGCAGCGCGACCGCCTCGGACCGGCCGATCGCGTGCTCCGGGCCGACCACCCCGGCCGTTGTGCCCCGGGTGGTCATGCCCCACACCGACACCATCGCGCCGTACGGGCCGACCGGGAAGTCCGAGCCGCCGGTGATCAGCGCGCCCTCGTCCAGCCACTCGCGCAGCGGGAAGACCGCGGCGGTGCGCTCCTCGCCCCAGGCCCGCTGCTGGGTGAGCGCGCCGTCGTGCAGCAGCGGGTGCTGGACCGTCACCGGGATGCCGAGGGCGATCGCCCGGGCCCGCAGCTCCGGCCGGGCCAGACCGCCGTGCTCGACCACCAGCGTGCCGGGCGGCAGGCCGGGGTGGCGGGCGACCACCTGCTCGAAGACGTCCAGCAGGACGCGCAGTCCGCGGTCACCCCAGGCGTGCACGCCGACCCGCCGGCCCCGCCCGACCACCCGTTCCACCGCCGCGAGCAGCTCGGCCGGCTCCCAGAGCAGCCGGCCGTGGTAGCACGGCTGCCCCCGGTACGGCTCCTCCACCGCGGCCGCCTCGAAACCTCCGTCGATGCCGAACTTGACGCCCCAGAGCCGCAGTCGGTCGTCGTCCCGGCCGGCGGCCCGCCAGTCGTCCATCCGGTCCAGCAGCGCGTCCACCTGCTCCGGCGTCCGGGCGGCGAAGCCGGAGACCAGCGCCCGGACGCGGACGGCCAGCGCGCCCTCGGCCCGGGCGGCGTCCAGCACGTCGAGGTCCTCGGCCGGCACCAGGCAGTCGCGGACGGTGCCGATCCCGGTGGCGGCGAACTCGGCGGAGGCGGCGCGCAGGCCCTCGATCCGCTCCGCGAGGGAGGGGCGCGGCACCACCCGCTCGACCAGCTCGACCGCCCGGTTGATCAGCCGCCCGGTGAGCCGGCCCCGCTCGTCGCGCTCGATCACACCGCCCGGCGGCGCCTCGGTGGCCTCGGTGATCCCGGCCAGCCGCAGCGCCGCCGAGTTCAGCACCATGTTGTACGCGCCGCGGCGCACCAGCACCGGGTGGTCGGCGGTGGCCGTGTCCAACTCCCCGGTGGTGGGCATCCGTTGCTCGGCCAGCAGGATCTCCTGCCAGTTGACCGTGGTGTGGATCCACTCCCCGGCGGGGGTGCGGGCGGCGCGCTCGCGGATCAGGCCGAGGAACCCGGCGAGATCGCGGGCCCGGTGCACCGGCACGCCGTGGACGCTGTGCCCGGCCAGGATCAGATGGGTGTGGGTGTCGTCGAAGGCGGGCAGCACGGTCGAGCCCGGGGCGTCCAGCACCTCGGTACCCGGGCCGATCAGGGCGTCCAGCCCGTCGGGCGCGGGGGAGAGGGCGGTGATCCGCCCGCCGGTGACGGCGAGCGCCCGGCGGGGCGGCTCGCCGGGCACCAGGGTGTGCACGGCGGCGGCGCGGATCAGCAGGTCGGCGGGGGTGGGGTCGGTCATCGCGGCTCCTGGGAACGGGACAGCCCGGTGACCTTCTCCACGTACCGAAGGCTGGGCTCGGCGAGCAGTCCGTGCAACTCGGTGAACACCGCGCGGGCCGGCACCGCGTTCCAGTCGGCGGGCAGCAGCTGCGCCGGCAGCCCGGGGTCGAGGTACGGCAGCCGGCGCCACCGGGTGAGCATCGACACGTAGTCGCGGAACGCCTCGGCCGGATCGATCGAGGGCCGTCCGCGCAGCTTCTCGGCGGCCGGGCGCCAGGCGTCGGAGAAGGCCGCGTACTGCGCCTCGATCGCCGGGAGGTCCCACCAACCCGCCACCGCGGTACGGGGATCGGCGAAGCCGGCGTACTCGGCGGAGAGGAACAGGTGGACGTAGGCGCTCAGCCCGAGCCGGTCCAGCAGCCGACGGGCGTCCGGCAGCAGCCGGGCGGGCGCCAGCCAGACCCCGGGGGCGGCGTTGCCGAAGCCGAGCCAGCTCAGCCGCGAGCGCAGCTGGTGGCGGTGGGCGCGGGCGGACTCGGGCACCGAGAAGACCGCCACCACCCAGCCGTCGGCGAGCACGGCGGGCTCCAGGCTGTGGAAGATCCGCCGGTCGCCCTCCTCGAAGACCGGCTCCATCGCCCCGGCGAGCCGGTACCCCGTCCCCCCGCGGCGCTCCTGGAGCAGGGTGCCGGCCTTCTTCAGCCGGGAGGTCGCCGAGCGGACGGCCGGGCCGTCGACGTCCAGTTCGGCCAGCAGGGCGATCAGGTCGGCGATGGATATCCAGCCGCCGAGGCGGCGGACGAACTCGCCGTAGACGGTGTGGATCAGGGAGCTCGGCCGGGGTGTGTGCTCGGACATGCGCGGGCCCTCCTCCCCGGCGACTGGTGGCGATCATAACGAGGCTGCGGGTCCTGGGCGGTGTCTTGCCGGTCTTCGCCGTCTCCGCCGTCTCCGCCGATCGGGCGGGAACGGCGGAGCGGATCTGCCAAGGGGTGTCCGGCGACCGGCCCCGCTCTTGCGACCGGTGCCGCCGGACACACTCGCTACGCGTAGGCGCCGGAGAGCAGGTGCCCGGCCCCGGGCGCGAAGGCGGGCAGGCCGAGGGCCCGCAGGAGCTGGTGGGCGGTGCAGACGGCGGCCGAGACCACCGGCTTGCCCAGCTGCTGCTCGGCCTCCTCGACGGCGGACAGGGACGGCATCTGCACGCAGGCCGAGAGCACCACGGCGTCCGCCTCGGTGTACGCGAGCGCGCGGGCGATCGCAGGGAGCCGGGCCGGGTCGTGGGCGGCCACGTCGAGGTTGTCGGCGATCTCCAGGGCGGCGTGGTCGAGCACCTCGATGCCCTCCGCGGCGAGGTACTCGACCACCGTGCGGGCCAGCGGGCGCAGGTAGGGGGTGACCATCGCGACCTTCGCGGCCCCGAGTTCGTGCAGCCCGGCGACGAGCGCGCCGGCGCTGGTGACCACGGGCGCGGGGGCGCCGTTCTGGACGGTGCGCAGGTGCAGCCGCCGCTCGGCCTGGCGGTGGTAGCCGGGGCCGGTGGCCATCACGGCGACCAGGCAGGCGTAGCCGATCACGTCCACCCGGGCGTCCGACAGCTCGGCGGCGCAGCGGTCGGACTCGCCGTCCATGGCCCGCAGTTGCTCGGGGGTGACCCTGGTCATCCGCATCCGGCTGGAGTGGAAGGTGAACCGCTCGGGCGCGACCGCCTCGCGGGCCCGCAGCAGCGCGGGGACCTCGGTCTCCATGGTGACGTTGGAGCTCGGGACGATCTGGCCGATCCGGTAGGTGGTCATCGGGTGGGTGCTCCTTCCGGTCCGGGGCGGGTCAGCGGGCGTCGATCACTGGGTTGGCGAGCGTGCCGATCCGCTCGATGGTGGCCTCGACCAGGTCTCCGGGCTGGAGGAACTGCGGGGGCACCATCCCGGCGCCGACGCCCGAGGGGGAGCCGGTGGCGATCACGTCGCCCGGTTCCAGGGTGACGCCGGAGGAGATGTCGGCGATCAGCCGGGCGACGCCGAACAGCATGTGGCGGGTGTTGGAGTCCTGCCGCAGCTCGCCGTTGACCTTCAGCGAGAGGTCGAGCCGCTGCGGGTCGGGGATCTCGTCGGCGGTCACCACGACCGGGCCGAAGGGGGCGTAGCCGTCCTGGCCCTTGGAGAAGAACCACTGGCCGGAGCGGCGCTGGTCGCGGGCGCTGATGTCGTTGACGATGCTGTAGCCGAAGACGTGCCGCAGCGCGTCCTCCTCGGCGACCCGGAAGGCCGGTGCGCCGATCACCACGGCGAGTTCGCACTCCCAGTCGAGCTGCTTGGTGAGGGCGGCGTTGTGCGGGATGGGCCCGCCCGGGCCGGTGACGGCGGTCGAGGGCTTGCCGAACAGCACCGGGCGGTCGGGCAGTTCGCGGTCGGTGTCCAGGGTGCGGTGCGACTCCGCCACGTGCTCCACGTAGTTGAGGCCGACGCCGACGATCTTGCCGGGGCGCAGCGGCGCGCACAGCGAGACCTCGGCGAGCGGCCTGGTGGCGGGGGCCCCGGCGAGCAGCCGGCGGGCGGTGGCCAGGGCCGGCTCCCCGGCGCGGATCAACCCGAGGAGGTCGGGGGGCAGTTGGGCCCCGGCGGCGGTGGCGAGGGCGGTCAGGTCGGCGACCCGGTCGCCGTCGATCCGGGCGCCGAGACGGGGAGTGTCGTGGCCGCCGGTGCCGTCGGTGCCGTCGGCGTCGTCGGTGCGGAAGGTGAGCAGGTGCATGGTGGCGGGGCTCCTGGTCAGGCGGTGGTGGTGGGCTGCTGCCCGTCCGGGTGGGCCTCCTCGCGGTGCAGGCCGAGCGAGTGCATCACCGGGAAGTCGTTGAAGGAGAACAGGCAGGCGTCCTCGCCCTGGTCGAGGTTCGCGTGTTCGTGCCAGGCCCAGGACGGGACGACGAAGACGTCCCCCTGCCGCCACTCGAAGCGCCGTCCGGTGATCACCGAGACGCCGCGCCCCTTGGCCGCGGTGTACACCACCGAGCCGGTGTGCCGGTGGGCGCGGGTGGCCTGGCCCGGGCGCAGCAGCTGCAGGTGGGCGGACATGGTCGGCATCACCGGCCCGCCGGTGACGGGGTTGGTGTACTCCATGATCACGCCGTCGTAGGGCGATCCCTCCGTGGCGCGGGCGAGCCGGCACAGCGCCTCGTAGCTGGGCTCCCAGGGCCAGCCGAGCAGCGGCGAGTAGGGCCGGGTCCACTTCTCGACGCCGTACGGCAGCAGGTTGCCGCCGTGGCTGAGCAGCGAGGAGTTGACGACCGGTCCGGGCCGCTGGTACAGCTCCGGGTGGACCTCGTAGAAGTTGGCGTCGAGGGTGTTGACCAGCGGGATGTCCAGGCCGTCCTGCCAGATCACCGGGGCGTCGTCGGACTCGTTGCCGTGCTCGTGCCAGGTGTTGTTCGGGGTGATCGCGAAGTCGCGCGGGCCGACCTTGAGCTTCTGCCCGTCCACGACGGTCCAGGCGCCGGTGCCCTCGTGGACGAAGCGCAGGGCGGAGGCCTGGTGGCGGTGCGCGGTCATCGCCTCGCCGGGGCCCATGATCTGCAGTCCGGTGTACAACAGGCCGACGGCGGCGCTCAGTTCGCGGCGGCCGGGGTTGACCAGCATCACCACCCGGCGCCCGGCGTCGTCGGCCTTCACCAGCGGCAGCGCCTTGCGCACCAGCGGGCGGAGGTCGGAGTAGCGCCAGAGCACCGGGACGGAACGCGGCCGGGGGTACCAGGGCTCGATCTCGTTGGCGACCGTCCACAGGGCGCCGGCCTGGTGCTCGGCCAACTCCTCGTAGTAGGCGAGCAGTTCGGGACTGTCGGTGACCCTGGCCCGGCCGATCCGGTCGTCGTCGTGGATGCCGTCACGGTCGTCGTCACGGGCGGGGGCGCGCTCGACGAGGGGTTCGGGGGCGCTCGCGGTGACGGGCCCGGGGGCGCGCTCGGTGCTGGTCATGCCTCCTCCTCGGGGAGCACCAGCGGCCGCAGCGGACGGTTGTCCACGTGCAGCCGGAAGACGTCGAAGCGGTTGTAGTGGCCGACGATGTCGTGCATCTGCTTGGGCTGGACGCAGCGGCCGAGGTCGATCTCGGCGTAGACGACGCCCTCCTCGTCCACCAGCGGCTCGGTGACCGGGCGGCCGTCCGGGCCGAAGATCCCGGACAGGGCGCTGTGCGGCCGGGCGAGCTGCTTGCGGACCTGCGGGTCGTCACCGGCGATCAGGTCCACGATCTCGGGCGAGACGGTGGAGCAGGAGACCACGGAGAACACCTTGCCCTCGAAGCAGTGCGCGGCGGTGCGCAGCGCGATCGAGTCCGCCATGTCGTAGTCCTCGGGGCCCACCGGCAGCGCGATGTAGCAGGCGACGTGGACCAGTTCGCCCTGCGCCAGCAGGGCGAAGCGGGCCAGCGGGTTGGTGTTCTCGCCGCAGGCCAGCGCGCCGAGCGGGCCGACGGCGGTGGGGTGCACCGTGAGCGTGCTGCCGTCGCCCTGCCCCCAGGTCAGCTTCTCGGCCCAGGTCGGCACCAGTTTGCGGTGCACACCGAGCAGTTCGCCGTCCGCGTCGATGGTCAGCAGGGTGTTGTACAGCAGTCCGAGGCCGGGTCCGCCGCGCTCGTTGACCCCGATCACCAGCACCACGCCGGCCTGCCGGGCGGCGGCCCGCAGGGTGTCGACGTACGGGCCGGGAACGTCCACGGCGGCCCGGTACAGGCGCTCGAACCAGGGCGAGCCCTGCACCGGGTTCATCGTCCAGTTCCAGTACGGGTAGCCGGGCACGAAGACCTCGGGGAAGACCACCAGTTCGGCGCCGTGCCCGGCCGCCTCGTGGATCAGCGCGACGGCCTTGTCGACGGTGGCGGCCGGGTCCAGGTAGACCGGGGCGGCCTGGACGGCGGCGGCGGTGAAGCGGGGCAGCTGCGGCATGGTTCCTCGTCACTCCTCGGGGGCGTCGTCGGGACGGGGCGGTGACCAGCGGCGGTGGACGGGCGTGGACGGCTCGCGCAGCAGCCGCAGGTGCGGGGCGACCCGGTCGTCGTTCGGGCCCGGCGGCTTGCGGCTGCCCGCCCGCCAGGGCTCCGGCCAGCGGGCGCCCGGCCCGGTGTAGCCCTGCTCGGCGGCGGCGTGCAGCGTCCAGAGCGGGTCGTACAGCTGGGCGCGGCCGACCGCGACCAGGTCGGTCCGTCCGGCCAGCAGCACGGAATCGGCGTCGTCGAAGCCGGAGATCGCGCCGACCGCGATGGTCGGCACTCCGGTGGCGGCGCGGATCAGCTCGGCGAAGGGCGTCTGGTAGCCGCGCCCGTACGGCGGCCGCTGGTGCGACACCACCTCGCCGGTGGAGACGTCCAGCGCGTCGGCCCCGGCCCCGGCGAGCGCGCGGCAGATCGCCACGGCCTCCTCCTCGGTGGTGCCGCCGGGCGCCCAGTCGCTCGCCGAGATCCGCACCAGCAGCGGCCGGCCGGCGGGCCAGACGGCGCGCACCGCCGTCAGCACCTCCAGCGGCAGCCGCAGCCGGTGGGAGAGCGGGCCGCCGTAGCGGTCGGTGCGGTGGTTGGTGAGCGGGGAGAGGAAGGAGGAGAGCAGGTGGCCGTGGCCGAACTGGAGCTCCAGCACGTCGAAGCCGGCCCGCGCGGCCCGCTCGGCGGCGGCCGCGAAGTCCGCGGTGACGGCGGCCAGTTGGATGTCGTTGGCCTCGTGCGGCACCGGGCTGTCCGGGTCCCAGGGGAGGGCCGAGGGGGCGATCAGCGGCCAGCCGTCGGCGAGCGGGCGCCCGACGCCGTCCGGCCCGGGGGTGTCGGTCGCGCCCCGGCGTCCGGCGTGGGTCAGCTGGATGCCGAGCGGAGTGTCGCTCACCGCCCGTACCGCGTCCACGAGTTGACGCCAGGCGCCCTCCTGGCGGTCGGTCCACAGGCCCGGACTGCGGTCGGTGGCCCGGCCCTCGGGGCCGACCGCCGTCATTCCGGCGAGCACCAGCCCCGCGCCGCCGAGCGCGTGGCCGGTCAGCTGGGCGCGGTCGAAGTCGCTGGGCAGCGCGTCGGGGGAGGTGTAGGTGGCGAGCGGGGGCACCACGACGCGGTTGCGCAGCTCCAACGCGCCCAGTTGCAGCGGCCGGAACATCGGCGGCACCCCGGGCGAGCCGCCGAGGGCGGTGTCCACGGCGTCCACGAAGGCGGGGTCGCGGGCCCGCAGGTTGCCGTAGGTGACCCGCCGGCTGCGGGTGAGCAGGTTGAAGGCGAACTGGTCGGGGCCCTGGCCGACACGCCGCCCGATGGTCTCGAACCACTCCAGACTGGCCTGCGCGGCACGCTGGGTGGACTCCACCACCGGGCGCCGCTCGGCCTCGTAGGCGGCCAGGGCCTCGTCCAGGGCGGGCTGTTCACCCAGCGCGGCGGCCAGGGCGAGGGCGTCCTCCAGGGCGAGTTTGGTGCCCGAGCCGATCGAGAAGTGCGCGGAGTGCGCGGCGTCGCCGAGCAGGACCACGTTGCGGTGGCGCCAACTCGCGTTCCGCACCGTGGTGAAGCGGATCCAGCGGGAGGCGTTGGGGATCAGCCGGTGGCCGTCCAGGTGCCCGGCGAACAGCTCCGCGCAGCGCCGCACGCTCGCCAGGTCGCTCTCGCCGCGCGCCGGTTCCCGCGCGGCGAGCGCCTCGAAGCCCGCACGGCGCCAGGAGTCCGCGGCCGCCTCGACGATGAAGGTCGAGCGGGTGGCGCTGTACGGGTAGGCGTGCACCTGGAGGACACCGAAGTCGAACCGCTCGACGATGAAGGTGAAGGCCTCGAAGACCTTGTCGGTGGCGAGCCACATGTAGCGGCAGTGGCGCTCGTCCAGGTCGGGGCGGAAGCTCTGCGGATACGCGGCCCTGGTGCCGGAGCGGATGCCGTCGGCGGCCACCACCAGGTCGTACTCGGCGCAGAGCCGGTCCACCGGCGGGGCGGGGGTGCGGTAGCGCACGTCCACCGCCAGCTCGGCGCAGCGCTGTTGCAGGATGGCGCGCAGCCGGTTGCGGTCCAGGGCGGCGAAGCCGTGGCCGCCGCTGGTGCGGACCTCGCCCGCGTAGCGGATGTCGATGTCGCTCCAGCGGGCGAACTCGGCGCTGATCGCGGCGAAGACGCGCGGGTCGGCCCGGGCGATGCCGTCCAGGGTCTCGTCGGAGAAGACCACGCCGAAGCCGGACTCGTCGTCCCGGGCGTCCCGTTCGAAGACGGTGATCTCCCGGTCGGGCGCCGACTGCTTGGCCAGGGCGGCGAAGTAGAGCCCGCCGGGGCCGGCGCCGACCACCGCGATCCGGGCGCGGTCGCGTGCCGCGGTCATGTCTCCGCCTCGGGGCTGGCGGTCGCGTCGGGGCTGGTGGCCGGTTCCTGGCTCGTGGCTGCTCGGGGGCTCATGCGACCACCTCCGGCCGCTGCGGCCCGGCCTCCGCCAGCGTCCGGCGGACCTGCGCGGGCCACGGCTGGGCGCCCCCGTCGTGCGGTGCCGAGTGCACCACCGACATCCGCCCGCTCGCGGCCAGCCCGTGCGGACCGTGCACCTCGAAGGCGTAGTGCAGCGAGGATCCGCCGACCCGGTCCACCCGCAGCTCGGTGCGGACGAGGTCGCCGAACCAGAGCCGTTCGCGGTAGTCGGCCTCGAAGTGCACCCGGGGGATCCGCCCGAACAGGTCGGCCAGCCCCAGCCGGCGCAGCAGGGCCGCCTCCGCCGCCTCGGCCCAGCGCTGCACGGCGGAGAAGTGGTAGTGCCCGGCGGCGTCGGTGTCGAACCACTCCACCCGGCGCTCGATGCTGACACTGGCGGGAGTCCGCGCGGCCCGTCGGCGCAGCTCGGCGCGGTGCAGCTTGCCGGTCGCGGTGCGCGGCAGCTCGGGCACGAACTCGACCGCCCGCGGGTACTTGTACGGTGCGATGGTGCGTTTGACGTGCTCCTGGAGCCCGCGCGCCGTCTCGGGCCCGGCCGGCACGCCCGCACGCAGCACCACGTACGCCTTGACCACCGTGCCGCGCCGCTCGTCCGGCGCGCCGACCACCGCGCAGTCGGCCACGTCGGGGTGGGCGGCCAGCGCGTGCTCCACCTCGGGCCCGGCGATGTTGTATCCGGCCGAGACGATCATGTCGTCGTCGCGCGCCCGGAACCAGAAGTAGCCGTCGTGGTCCCGGACGTAGGTGTCGCCGGTGAGGTTCCAGCCGCCGCGGACGTAGTCCAGCTGGCGCTCGTCGTCCAGGTAGCGGCAGCCGGTCGGGCCCTTGACGGCGAGCAGCCCGGGCTCGCCGTCCGGCACCGGGCGGCCCTGCCCGTCCAGCACCGCGGCCCGGAACCCGGGGACGGGCCGGCCGGTGGAGCCGGGGCGGATGTCCTGGCCGGCGGCCGAGACGAACACGTGCAGCAGCTCGGTGGCACCGATGCCGTCGATCAGCCGCTGCCCGGTGGCCGCGTGGAAGGCCTGCCAGAGGGCGGCGGACAGCGGCTCGCCCGCCGAGACGCAGTGCCGCACCCCGGCCAGCCGGTCGGCCAGCCCGGCGGCGAGGATCGCCCGGTAGGCGGTCGGCGCGGTGAACAGCACGCTCACGCCGTGGCGCCGGACCTGCTCGGCGAGCTGCTCGGGGGTGGCCTGCTCCAGCAGCAGACTGGCGGCCCCGGCCCGCAGCGGGAACACCAGCAGGCCGCCCAGGCCGAAGGTGAAGCCGAGCGGCGGGGTGCCGGTGAAGAGGTCCTCGGGGGTGGGGCGGAGCAGGTGGCGGGAGAAGGTGTCGGCGATGGCGAGCACGTCGCGGTGGAAGTGCAGGGTGGCCTTGGGGCGGCCGGTGGTGCCGGAGGTGAAGGCGATCAGCGCGACGTCGTCGGCGGCGGTGGGGACGGCGGGGAATCCGGCGGGCTTGGCGGCGCAGCGGGCGGTGAGGTCCTCGGGGCCGGTGCCGCCGTAGCCGAGGACGTGCAGGCCGGGGGTCCGCGCCCGGTGCAGCTCGTCCAGGAAGCGGTGGTCGCACAGGGCGAGGACGGGCCCGGCGATGTCGTGCAGCTCGGTCAGCTCGGCGGCGCGCAGCAGCGGCACGGTGGTGACGGCCACTGCGCCGGCCTTCAGTACGCCGAGCCAACAGGCCGCCAGCCAGGGGGTGTTGGGGCCGCGCAGCAGAACGCGGTTGCCGGGGACGAGGCCGAGGTCCTCGGTCAGCAGGCGGGCGATCCGGTCGGCGTGGTCGCGCAGTTCGCCGTAGGTCCACCGCTCGGTGGCGGTGAGCAGGCAGGGGCGGTCGGGTCCGAGGCGTTCGATGGTGTCGTCGAGCAGGGCGGCGGCGCAGTTCAGACGGTCGGGATAGGCCAACTCGGGGAGTTCGAAGAGGAGTTCGGGCCACTGCTCGAAGGGCGGGAGGTGGTCTCGACAGAACGTGTCCACGTGCGCCGAGGGTGAGAGCTCCATGGGCGGCACCTCGTTGTGCGAGCTGGGAGTGAGCCCAGTATCGCGCGTCGGTGACGCCAGTCAAGAGACCGATACATGCATTCGGGCGACGGCCCGCCGCCCCGGCGGGTCGGCAGTCGGCAGTCGGCGGTTGGCGGGCCCGGGCCGGCCGCGGCTACGGTCAGTCCCGTCGGGTCGCCGTCGGCCGGGAGGAATCGGGCAGCTGTCCCTCCTGTACCTGCCGGGCGCGCTCGGCGACCAACCGGGCGAGTCCGAGGAACCCGGACGTGTCGAGGACGTGGAGGTGCACCTCGACCCCGAAGGTCGCGACGGCGTAGGCCGCCTCCTCCTCGAATCGCACGCGGGGGCGAATGCCCCCTGTCGAGTCGAACGACCGCACGGGCGCCGGGGGTTCACCGCCGGGCATCACGCCGTCGGGGTCAATCCGCGAGCCCCAGCTGCCGATACCCGAGGTGATGCCCTTACGCCGTTCGGAGGAGCCCGTCATGCCCGACCTGTGGCTGCCCGGAGCAGAGATCCACGACCTCGGCGACCACGCGCCGACCGATCAGCAGTACCCGCCGAAGGCCATCGCCCACATCACCTGGGACCGCAACGCGACCGCCGCGGCGCCGCAGGACTGGTGCCCCTACGAGGACCTGGTCGGCTACTTCACCGGCAGCGGCGCCGGTAACGCGCCGCACCTGGTCTGGGACCCGTTCAGCGGCCGCACGGCGCAGCTGTTCCCGGCCGACTCCCGCTCGAAGAGCCTGCTCAGCCCCGCCCAGAGCCCCACCCGCACCAACCGGGCCGGGCGGGTGGTGATCCAGATCGAGGCGGTGTTCTTCCCCTACTGCCGCTACCAGGGCCGCGTCTACCCGCGGCTGGTCGACACCCCCTGCGCGGGCTGGAACCGGATCCACGCCTGGATCTCCTCCTGGGGCGTGCCCGACATCTGGCCGATGGGCCGGCCGACCGACTTCTCCGGCCACCGTGACGAGCGGGCCTGGGAGGCCTTCGGCGGCTGGTACGCGCACGCCCACGTGCCCTACAACGACCACACCGACCCCGGCTCCTGGCCCGACTTCACCGCCGGGCCCGGCTTCCCGGACGACCCGCCCTCGCAGCAGCACCCGGTGCCCCCGGCCACGCCCGCCCGCTACCAGGTCAGCATCAACGGCCTGCCGTACGGCTACGGTGCCCGGGGCTACCAGGTGACGGTGGTCGGGCGGGCGCTGGTCTCGCACGGCTTCGGCGACCACTACCGCTCCGGCCCCGGCCCGGAATGGACGGACGCGGACACCGGCAACTACGCGGACTACCAAAGGAGTCTGGGCTACTCCGGGCAGGCGGCGGACGGCGTCCCGGGCGAGGGCTCGCTGCGCCGGCTGCTCGGCTACCTGCCCGGCCCGCGGACGGTCTCGGTGTCCCACGTGATCGCGGCCGCCCGCACCGACCCGGGAGCCGAGCAGGGGCACCTGACGTACGGGTCCGAGGCGGCGATCGTGGAGCAGGCGCTCGTCGACGAGGGGCTGCTCGACCAGCGGTGGGTGGACGGCTCGTTCGGCAGCCGGACGGTCTCCGCGTACGCGGCCTGGCAGCGGCGGTGCGGGTACGAGGCGGGCGCGGCGGACGGGATTCCCGGGCAGGCCTCGCTGAACCGGCTCGGCGCGGCACAGGGGTTCGCGGTGGTCGACTGAGAGCGGCGCTGCTCCCGGGGGAGGCGCGGCGCCGCTGTCGTCGGGGAGCGTACTCGCCCGGGAGTAGGCGAGGTTACTTCCACCGTCAGATGCCGGATGAGGCGCGGACGGGAGAGCCTGGGGCCGTCCTCGTGACCCCGACTCGAAGGAGGTACCCGTGCGCTCGCCCACCGGCGCCGTCCCGGCGTCCGAGCCGACGCCACAGGCCGGGGCGGCATCCGTGCCCGTGTCCGCGGGCCGCCGCCGGCGGCGCGCAAACCACTGGTCGTCCTGCACGTCGTCGCCTCGGTTAGCTGGCTGGCGCTGATGCTCTGCCTGCTCACCCTGGCGGTGACGGCGCTGACGGCCGGGGACGCCGAGCGGCTGCGCACCGCCTACCGGGCGATGGGCCTGCTCGGCGACGCGCTGATCCTGCCGCTGAACCTGCTCACCTTCCTGAGCGGGGTGGTGCTCGGGCTCGGCACGCCCTGGGGGCTGTTCCGGTACCACTGGGTGAGCGCCAAGTTCTGGTTGACGCTCGGGGCGATGACGGCCTCCGTCCTCGCCCTCCCCGACCGGCTGCACGACGCGGTGCGGGTGGCGGACGCGCATCCGACCGGCCCGATCACGGTGGTGGACCTCGGCTTCGTCCGCTACAACACGGTGATCGTTCCGGCGGTGGCGCTGACGCTCTACCTGGTCAACGTGGTCCTCTCGGTGTACAAGCCCTGGGGCCGCCGCAAGGTCACGGCCGGGGGCGGAGCCGGGGCCGGCACCGGGGCCGAGCCCGCGCATCCCCGCCCGGGCCGAATACCCGGGGCGGGCGCCTGACCGGCCGGCCTTCGGTCTCGGCCCCGGCTCCGGCCTTCGTCCCGGCTCCGGCCGTCGGTCTCGGCCCCGGCCCGACTGTTCGGGAATGCCCGTGCGGCGGGCGGGCGTTGTCCGTCGAGTGACCAGTGCCGTGCCCACGATCAGGCTCTCCGTGCTCGACCGCTCCCGGACCAGACAGGGCCAGGAGCCGGCCCAGGCACTGCGGGACACGGTGGCCTTCGCCCGGGAGGCGGAGCAGCTCGGTTACCACCGGTTCTGGGTCTCCGAGCACCACGGCGTGCCGGGGGCGGCCGGATCGGCGCCCACTGTGCTTGCCGCGGCGGTGGCCGCGGCCACCACACGGATCAGGGTCGGCACCGGCGGGGTGATGCTGCCCAACCATCAGCCGCTGGTGGTGGCCGAGCAGTTCGGGGTGCTGGCCGCCCTGTTCCCGGGGCGGATCGACATGGGGCTCGGGCGCTCGGTGGGCTTCACCGACGGTGTCCGGCGGGCGCTGGGGCGGGAGAAGGACGCCGCGGACGGCTTCGGTGCCCAGCTGGCCGAGCTGCTCGGCTACTTCGACGGCTCGCAGCAGGCGCACCGCGGAGTCCACGCCCGGCCCGCCGAGGGCCTGCACGTCCCGGCCTTCGTCCTGGCCACCGGCGAGGGCGCCGACCTGGCCGCCGAGGCCGGGCTGCCACTGGTGGTCGCCGCCCCGCGCGGGAAGGAGCGGATGCTCGCGGCGATCGACCGCTACCGCAGCCGGTTCCGCCCCTCCGCGCAGGCCGCCGAGCCGTACGTGGTGGTCTCGGGCACGGTGGCCGTCGCCGAGACGGCCGAGCGGGCGCGTGAGCTGCTCGTCCCGGAGGCCTGGTCGGGGGCGTACTCCCGCACCCACGGGGAGTTCCCCCCGCTGGCCCCCGCCGCCGAGATCCTGGCCCGGGAGATGACCGCCCGGGAGCGGGCCGCGTTCGAGCAGTCGTCCAAGGGCCACATCGCGGGCACCCCGGAGCAGGCCGCCGCCGAGCTGGCGGCGCTGGTCGAGCGCAGCGGGGCGGACGAGTTCCTGGTCACCACCAGCACCTACGACCGCACCGCGCTGCTCGACTCGTACCGGCTCCTCGCCGAAGCCGTCGGCCAGGCCTGAGCGGGGCCCGGGGCGAACCGGGGCCTCGCCAGGCCCCAGGCCCCAGGCCCCGGACCCCGGACCCCGGACCCCGCTCACCCGCTACCCGACAGCCGCCCGCCGCTCAGCCCGCGTCGACCTCGCTCGTGCCGAGCCGCGCGTACACCTCGGGCCGACGGGCCCGCAGCCGCAATGCGATCCCGACGCCGGTCAGGAACACCACCGGCACGATCGCGACCAGCGGCCAGTTGACCTCCGGTCCGGCACCGGTGAACAGGTCGAGCCGCCACACCACCAGCCCCGTGGCCCCGCACAGCAGCACCGTGGCGGCCAGCGGCGCCACGACGGTACGGAACGCCCCGGTGCTCGCGGCGGCCGCCCGCTCGCGGCGGAAGAAGGCGAACACCGCGAGGCCGGCCAGCGCCTGGAGCACCAGGATGCCGACCACCCCGGGGGAGTTCACCCAGAGGAAGAACTGGTTGTACGGGTCCGCGCCGACCAGCGCCGCCACCCCGACGGCCACCGCCGCCAGCACCGACTGCGCGATGCCGCCGATCCACGGCGAGCCGTGGCGCGGGTGGATCCGGCCGAGCGCGGCCGGGGCGGCCCCCTCGGCGGCCAGCGCGTAGCCGTACCGGGTGATGGTGTTGTGGAAGGCGAGCAGCGCCGCGAGCAGGCTGGTGACGATCAGCACCCGCTGTACGTCCGTCGCCCAGCCGCCGACGTAGTCGGTCATCGCGGTGAAGAACATCCCGGCCGGGTCGGCGGTGGCAGTCGCGACGGCCTCGGCGTCGCCGAAGGCCTGCACGATCATCCAGGTGACGAAGGTGTAGAAGAGGCCGAGGAAGGCGATCGCGGTGTAGGTCGCGCGCGGCACGGTCCGGTGCGGCTGCCGGGCCTCCTCGCGGTAGATCGCGGTGGCCTCGAAGCCGATGAAGGCGGCGAAGGAGAGCCCGAGCACCCCGCCCATCCCGCCGGAGAACACGTGCTCCGGGGCGAACGAGGACAGGCTCAGCCCGTGCGCCCCGCCCTTGACCAGCACCGCCACCGCGAGCACCAGCAGGATGCCGGTCTCGGCGATCAGCAGCGCCCCGAGCACCTTGGCCCCGAGGTCTATCGATCGGAAGCCGAGGAACCAGACCACCGCGACCCCGAGCAGCGCCCAGACCGGCCAGGGCAGGTCCAGCCCGAGCAGGTCGGCGGCCGTGGTGTGGGCGAAGAACCCGAAGGCGCCGAACATGCCGATCTGGATCGCGTTGTACGAGAGCACCGCGAGCAGTGCCGCGCCCAGTCCGGCCGCCCGGCCGAGGCCGCGGGTGACGTAGGCGTAGAAGGCGCCCGCGTTGCGGATGTGCGCGGTCATGGCGGTGAACCCGACCGCGAAGAGCGCCAGCACCACCCCGGTGGCCAGGTAGGCGACCGGCGCGCCGATGCCGCCGAAGGAGATCGCGAACGGCGCCACGCCGGCCATCACGGTCAGCGGCGCGGCGGCGGCCACGACGAAGAAGACGATGTCGCCGGTGCCGAGCACCCCGCGCCCCAGCCCGCCGGGCGAGCCGGCCGAACCGGCCGGGTCCGGAGCGGCGGCGGATGAGGCGTTGGGAGCAGCGGAGCCGGGCGGACGGAGTGCGGAGGAGGAGGCCGCGTCGGAGGGCGGGGTCATGGGGGAGCTCTCCTTGGGTCGTACGAACGGGGGGTGGGGGGGGGGGGGGGGGGTTGGCGGCGGACGGGGCGTCGGCCGCCGACCGGGGAACGAGGCACGGCCACCGTGGGGGACGGCCGGGACCAGTCGGAACCAGCCGGAACCGGTCGCGAGCCCGTCGGAGCGGGCACGCGGCCGGACGGCCGGGCGAACGGGACGCCTCAGCGGCTCTCGCGCGTGGAGAGCGTGGAGCGCGCCGAGCCCGCCGAGCCCGCCGAGCGGCCCCGGCCGCGGTCGCCACCGGGCGGCCCACCGTGGGTGCGCCGCCCGCCGAGCCAGGTGCCGGCCACCTCGATCGAGGCCAGCTCGCCGGCCGGCACCGCGTAGGGGTCGGTGGCCAGGTGCACCAGGTCGGCCCGCATGCCCGGCCGCAGCACACCCCACTCGGTCTCCTCGAAGGCCTGGTGCGCCACGCCCGCCGAGTACGCCGCCAGCGCCTCGGGGAGCCCGATCCGCTCCTCGGGCAGCCAGCCGCCGTCGGGCAGGCCGTCCGGGGTCTGCCGGGTGACGGCGGTGGCCAGCCCGGCCAGTGGTTCGTAGCGGGTGACCGGCCAGTCGCTGCCGAAGGAGACCCGGGCGCCGTCGCGCAGCAGGGCGGCGATCCGGTACTGCCGGGAGCCGCGCTCCCGGCCGATCCGGGGCAGGGTCAGTTCGGTCATCAGCGGGTCGGTCTGTGCCCACAGCGGCTCGAAGTTGGCGATCACGCCGAGTTCGGCGAAGCGCGGCAGGTCGTCCGGGTGGACCAGCTGGACGTGGGCGATCACCGGCCGGCGGGCGCGCGTGCCGTTGCGGCGGACGGCGGCCTCGACGGCGTCCAGCGCGATCCGCACACCGCGGTCGCCGATCGCGTGGATGTGCGGCTGGAAGCCCAGCGCGTCCACGGCGGTGACGGCGTCCGCCAGCTCGGCGCCGGTCCAGTTGGCGACGCCGTGGGAGTGCGGGCAGTCGCTGTACGGCTCCAGCAGCGCGGCCGTCCCGGACTCGATGACGCCGTCAGCGAAGAACTTGACCGCCCGCGCCGTGAGTTGCCCGCGTCCGGCGGCCTCGACCCGGTCGCGGTCGGCGGCCAGGCGGGGGAGCCGCTCGCGCCAGCCGTCCGGTTCGAGCAGCAGGGCGAGCCCGGCCCGGACGGGCAGGCCCTCCCCGGCGACGGCCGCCAGCCAGGTGTCCACCTGCGCGGGCTCGACCCAGGCGTCCTGGAGCCAGGTGAGTCCGGCGGCGGCGAGCGCGGCGGTGGTCTCCCGCAGCGCGGTGACCTGTTCGGCCAACGGCAGTGGCGGGACGAGCGCGAGGACGGGGTTGAGTGCGCCGAATTCGCGCAGGGTGCCGAGCGGGCTGCCGTCCGGCCGGCGGACGATCTCGCCGCCCACCGGCTCGGGCGTGTCCGGCCCGTACCCGGCCCGGCGCAGCGCCTCGCTGTTGGCCCAGCCGGTGTGGTGGTCCATGGTGCGCAGCAGCACCGGCCGGTCCGGGACGGCGGCGTCGAGCAGCCGGGCGTCGAACAGTCCACCCTCGGCCAGCCACGGGTCCACGGCGTCGCCGGTGATCCACTCGGCCTCGGGGTGGCGCTGCGCCCAGTCGCGGACGGCCGCCACGACCTGCTCCAGGCTGGTGCAGTCGCGGACCGGCACGCCGCGCAGGCCGATGCCGCCGAGCAGCGGGTGGACGTGGCCGTCGCCGAAGGAGGGCAGCAGGGCGCCGCCCCCGAGGTCGACGGTCTCGGTGCCTTCGTCGCGCAGGGCGAGGGCGGCGTCGCCGAGGGCGGCGATCCGCCCCGCGCTGACGGCGAGGGCGTGGGTGCGGGGGAGGGCGGGGTCACCGGTGTGGATCCGGCCGCCGGTGAAGATCGTTTCGGCACGCATACGGGGGTGTGCGTCCTCTCCGGGGCAGGGCGGGCCGACGGGTGCGCGGCCTGCCTAACCGAATGGGGTTCGGTTACCGTAGGCGCGGCACCGGCGGGTGCGGAAGGGTTTTACTGAAAGCCGTTCAGTAACGCTTGGATAACGACGATCTTGGTCTGCCGGGGCCGACGGGCGGCTCGGCGGCCCCGAAGGTGAGGAACCGGGCATGCCCAGGCCGCGCACACCCCTGCTGGACCGGCAGCGCATCGTGGACACCGCGCTCCGGCTGGTCGACGAGGCGGGGGACCTCACCATCCCCGCGCTGGCCGGTGCGCTCAAGGTGAGCCCGTCCGCGCTCTACCACCACGTGGCCGGCCGGGCCGAGATCGTCGCCCTGATGCGCGCCGAGCTGGTGCGCACGATCGGCGAGCAGTCGGTGTGGGACCAGCCCTGGGACGCCGCGCTGCGCACCTGGGCGCACGCGTACCGGGACGCCTTCGCCGAACACCCCGGGATCGTCCGGCTGCTGGCCACCGCGCCGCTTGCCGAATCGTTCATGCACGAGCTGTACGAGCGGGCCGTCGCCACCCTGGAGGACGCGGGCTTCGCCGCCCAGGACGTGATGGGCCTGATCACCGCCCTGGAGAGCTTCATCCTGGGCTCGGCGCTGGACCTCGTCGCCCCGGACGTCATGGTCGACGCCGTCGACCGCGCCGCCGCCCCGCGACTGGCCGGGGCCCTGGACGCCGTCCCCGCCGGGCGCGAGCGCGCCGACCGGGCCTTCGGGCTCGGGCTCACCGCGCTGGTCGAGGGCTACCGGGCGCTGCTGGACCGACCGCTTCCGGCCGGTCCGGGCGCCCCGGCCGGGATTTCTGACCAGGCGTGATGACCTGCTAGTGTTCTTCCCGTCGAGAGGAAGTGGCCCTCCGGGAAACGGATCTCGAACAGGCGTCAGCGGTGCTACCAGAGCACGCCCTACTTTCAGTAGGGAGAGTCCGTGCGATCCGGGCCTGGCGCTCCCATCGAAGGGGCTCGTTCCGTCCAGCGGAACGGGCCCCTTCGTCGTGTTCGCACTCCAAGGCCATGTCCTCTTATCGCACTTTCAGGCTCGAAACCCTCTCTCGGGGCTCGATGTCGGCCAAGGTGCCGTGCCAGGTGGCCGATGAACAGTGCCCCAACGGTCCCGATCCACCAGTGGTGCGGCCATCCGGCCCGTTCTGATGCCACCTCAGTTCTTGGCCGGAACTGGTCTCTACTGATGTGAATATGCCATTGGAATGTTCGTCGCACGGAATCCGGCAGTAGCCTTCCGTGTCGAACTAGCCACTGCTGGTGGTGAATCGGTCGGCGCCGTGCCCGGCCGCCCAGACCCCGCGAAGGAGCCGGTGTGCCCGGTATCGACGAATGCCTCTCCGGAGCGATGGCGATCCCCGGGGCCCGCGCCGCGAGCCTGGTCGACTGGAGCAGCGGGCTCGCCCTCGGCAGCCTCGGCGACAGCCCGACCGGAGAGCACGAGACCTCAGCCGCCGAGGCAACCGACCTGGTACGGGCGGCCGTTGAGAGCCAGACCTTCACCGCGGCGGAGGACCGGCGGGCCCCGCTGGAGGACATCATCGTCACCGCCAGCAGCAGTTACCACCTGATCCGCTTCATCGACACCGTCTTCGACAGCAGGCTCGTCCTGCACCTCTGGCTGGACCGGGCGGAGGGCAACCTCGCCGCCGCCCGCTTCCGCCTCCAGGCGCTCACCGAGGAACTGGTGCTGGGGTGAGCGCGTGACCGCCGCAACCGGCACCGTGCCGCCGCCCCCGCTGGAAACCGCCACCCCGAGGACTCCGGGCGAGGCACTCACGCTGCTCGCCGACCGCCGCGCCACCGGTGTCCTCCACGGGCCGCTCGGCAGCCTCCACCTGGTCGACGGCCAGGTGACCGCCGCCGAATCCTCCCGGGCGCCCGGCCTGGCCGACCTGCTCACCGGCTGCGGCCGGATCACCCCCGAGGACTGGACGGAGCTGCTCCGGGTCCACGGCCCACGCGCCACGGTCGGCGACGCGCTCGTCGAGCGGCGGCTGCTCACCCGGGGAGAGCTCGAACTCGGCCACCTGGGAACGCTGTTCGACGCCGCCTTCTTCGTCCTCGCCGACCCGGGCGGCGGCGTCTGGCGGTTCGAGGCCGACGCCAGGCACTGGCTCGGACCGGTCGCCCAGGTCGCCGCGGCCCGGATCCGCCGTGAGGTCGAGCGCCGACGCCGACTCCTCGACGGGATCTGGCCCTGGGGGCAGCTCGACACCGCGCCCGTCCGACCGGCCGTGCACGGCCGCCGGCCGTCCCGTCGCCCCTCCGGCCGCCGACGCCGCGAGCTGCTGGACCACGCCGACGGCCGCAGGACCCCGGCGGACCTGGCCCGGCTGCTCGGCCGCTCCGGCTTCGGCGTGACGGCCGACGTCCGCCGACTGGCCGCCGCCGGACTGCTGGACGCGCCGCGGCCGTCCGAGGTCCAGCGTCCGCCGGACGCCTCGTGCCAAGCGGGCGCCGCGCACCCGGCCGTCGCGCACCCAGTCGATGCGCACCCGGCCGACGCACCGAAGGCGGCCCCGCTGCCCGACGAACCGTCAACAGCCGTATCCACGGCCAAGGTCGGCCCGCCGGTCGCGAGCAGAACGGCCGGAGGGCTGCACCGAAGGGTCCCCGGCGCCAGCCTGCGGGGTGCCGGACTCCCCGGCGCCCCGGTCACGGCCACACCCGTATTCGCGCCCGCACCCGCCGCACCCCGCACCGGGACCCACGCCGGGCCCGAAGCCGGGAGCCACGCCGCCCCCGACGCCCCCACACGCTCCGAACGCCCGCCCACCGCGGCAGCGGCCCACCCGCTGGCCGTCCCCGACCCGGACATCGCGCTGCTGACCCGGGTCCGAAACCTTCTGGAGGCCCGACTTTGACCCACTCCCCGCCCGCGACCCCGTCCTTCCGGCCATGAGGCGGGCGCTCAAACAGCGAGTCGGAAGGAGACAACTGATCGCCTTGGAGACCGAGTTGCTCGCCGAACTGCGCGCCGTCAAACACCGCGTCCCGCACCTCGCGGGTGGGCTGGTCGCCAGCGTGGACGGCCTGTTGATCGCGCACGACACCCACGGCACCGAACCCTCCGGACTGGCCGCGATGACGGCGGCCTCGCTCTCGCTGGCCCAGCGGCTCGCCGACACCACCGGCCAGGGCGAGTTCCGCGAGTCGCTGGTGCGCGGTGAGAACGGCTACGTCGCCACCTACGCGGCCGGCGGCAGCTGCGTGCTGACCCTGCTGGCGCACCCCGACGTCAACGTCGGCCGACTGCACCTCGAGGCCCGCCGCAGCGCGCAGCGCATCGCGGGGCTGCTCAACGACGCCCTCGTGCCCAAGGACCCGCGCGAAGCGGGCTGACCCGGGCCGACCACCGCCGCCATCACCCATCCGAACCACCCACCATCGAACGGGAGTTACCCAGATGACCGACGCAGCCGGCGCGCTCAAGCAGGCCATGACCAGCATCGAGGGCGCCATCGGCGCAGCCCTGGTGGACTACAACAGCGGCATGGCGCTGGCCACCCTCGACGGCCCCGGCGGCCTGGACCTCAACGTCGCCGCCGCCGGGAACACCGACGTGGTCCGCGCCAAGATGCGCACCATGGACATGCTCGGCCTCCAGGACGGGATCGAGGACATCCTGATCACCCTCACCAGCCAGTACCACCTGATCCGCCCGCTCACCGGCCGCACCGGCAAGGGCCTGTTCCTCTACCTCGCCCTGGACAAGTCGCGCGCCAACCTCGCGATGGCCCGCCACCAGCTGAGCCGGATCGAGGCCGACCTGGAGGTCTGACGCGCCGCTCCCGTCCCGGCGGGTCGGACCTCCGGACCGGACGACCCCGGCGGCGGCTCAGGCCCGCCGGGGTCCCCTCCGCGAGTCCTCACCCCCGGGGCGGGTCCGGCTCCACGGCCCGTCCGCGCACCAGCTCGACCGGCCCGCCCGGCCGCGCCCGGGCGGCCAGCGCGGCGGCCGTACGGTCCCAGGAGGGGCCGGTCAGCAGGGTCCGCGCCTCGGCCGGATCGCAGAGCCGCCACTCCACCAGCTCGGCCTCCGGCAGCACGATCGAACCGAGCATCCGCTCCGTCACCGTGCCCCCGTCGAACACGTACACCAGGACGGCGGTGTCCCGGCCGGTCGCCGGGTCCGCCTCCGGGTCGGCCGCCGCACCCGGCTGCCAGTCCAGTGCCAGCAGCGGCCCCGGCTCGACCTCCCAGCCGAGCTCCTCGCGGACCTCCCGCCTGGCCGCCGCCCTGGGCATCTCCCGGTCCGCCTCGACCCCGCCGCCCGGCAGCGTCCAGTACGGCACCCGCCCGCGCGGCCCGTCCCACGGCCGCAGCCGCACCAGCAGCACCCGGCCGGCGTCGTCGGTGAACAGCGCCCGCGCCTTCGCCCGGATGCGGGGCCGGGTGGCGTAGTAGGTGTCCCGGTCCATCGGCGGCTCCGGACGCTCCTCGGCCGACGGCGTCAGCCCGGGGGCGGCGGCCAGCCCGGCGTACGCGGGTACCGGCCCGTCGGCGGGCAGCCAGCCGAGCGTGTGCCCGACCGGCCGGCTGTCCTCCAGTTCCAGCGGCCAGGCCTCGCGCGGCGCCCGCAGACAGGCCGTCATCCGGCGCGACAGCCGTGGCGGCAGCGCGTGCCCGGCCTGCTCCGTCGTCAGCCAGGTCCAGCCGCCGACCTCCGCCGCATCCGGCCGGAACGCCGCGACCTGTTCGGACGTCAGCGGCTCGGCCCAGTACAGGTACACCACGATCGGTCGGTCGCCGTCCCGCAGCAGCGCCCAGTCCACGCCGGCCAGCGGCCCCAGCCGGGGCGTGAAGCCCAACTCCTCGCGGATCTCCCGCAGCGCGGTCTCCCGGGGCGACCGGTCGGCCGGCTCCCAGCCGCCGCCCGGGATCGCCACCGGATGCTTCCGGTCGTACGGCAGCCGCACCACCAGCACCCGCCCCGCCCCGTCGGGGAACAGCACCCCCGCCGCCGCCATGACCTCCCGGCCGCCCGCACCCGCGTTCTCCACCCTGACTCCCTCCGCCGCACCCTCCCCGGACACGACCACCCGGGCCACCCCGATGGTTCCCACCCGACGGCACTCCCGACCGCCACGATCGGGCGACCCGGGGTTCACGGCGGGGACACGCCCGGCCCCTCGACGCAGGCGGGCGGCTCGACGAGCAGACGGCCCGCGAAGCAGCGCAGGCCCTGGCCTCCCCGGGGTGAGCGCCCCGCGCCGGAGCCCCGGCGTGACCGCCCCCGGGCCGCCCCGGCGGGCCCGGGGGCCTGTCGCCTTCGCGGCTCACGCCGTCCTGGTGGAGTCGTCGGCTCAACGCCCGGCAGCTCCGGCCGACTCGCTGGTCCGTCCCTGCGCCGCCCCGGCGGACCAGCCACCCGCATCGGCCGTGAGGGCCCCCGCGGATCCGCTGCCGCCGAAGTGGTGGGGGCCGTGGGGCCGGTGAGTTTCTGCCCCTGCCGCGCCCCTCACCCCAGGGAGGCGAGCGCCTGTGCCGCCGCCCGGGCCATCTGCTCGTCGTGTCGCCCGCTTCCGCCGCGCAGGCGGGTGGCGCCTTCGGTGGCCGCGAGGGCGAGGAGGCCCGGCAGGAGGTCGGTGCTGCGGGCGGCGAGCCAGCGGGTGCCCCGGGTGGCCATCCACCAGAGGTCGGCAGCCAGGGTCGGTGGGGGTTCGGCGGGTGCGGCGGCCGGGGGTGGGCCGAGGGGGTGGCCGGCCTCGGTGAGCAGGTCGTGGAACCGTCGGGCGATCAAGTGGTGGCCCTCGGCGCTGGGGTGCAGGCGGTCCACGCTCAGCAGCCGTCGTTCCGTCAGCCAGGGCAGTTCGGCGATGTGCAGGTGCACCGCCCGGTGGCGTTCGGTGAGGGCGTGCACCACGGTGTTGACCGCCCGCATCCGGCGTGCCAGCGGGCGGGCGAGTGGCGCGGGGAGCCGGAGCAGGCTGCCCGGGTCGGGGAGGCAGGCGGTCAGCAACCTGGCTCCGCGGCCGGAGAGTTCACCCATCGTGGCGTCCAGTTCCAGGGTGGCGCGCCGGATGTCGAAGCCGGTGCGCAGGGTGTCGTTGCCGCCGACCACCACCGCCGCGAGCTGGGGCCGCTGCGCGATCGCCACCGGTAGTTGACGTATCGTCAGTTCCGTTGTGAGCGCCCCGCTGTACGCCAGGTTGGTGAACTCGACGCTCCGCCCCTCGGGCGCCAGCGAGTCGGCCAGGACGGCGGCCCAGCCGCGCCAGCCCTCGCCGACCTGGTCGCCGACCCCCTCCGTGAGCGAGTCCCCGAGTGCGACGAAGCGCAGCAGCTCGCCCGCCGCGGGGTGCTCCCGCGCCGTCCGGTCACGCCCGGCTTCCAGCATGCTCATCCCGACCCCCGTCCACCGCTTCGTCGCCGCGCACGCCGTGCGCCGCCAGGAACGCCGCCACCGCCGCCGGCCAGCCGTACCGCTCGGCCTGCGCCCGGGCGGCGGCCCGCCGCAGTTCCTCCGGCCGGTCCAGCAACTGCCGTACGGCGGAGGCGAATCCACTGCCGGTGTCGACGGCCGCCACCCCGGCGAGGCCGACGAGGCCGGGCAGTGCGGAGGAGCGACTGACCGCCACCGGGGTCCCGCAGGCCAGCGCCTCCATCGCGGCCAGCCCGAAGGTCTCCACCGGCCCGGGGGCGAGCACCACGTCCGCGCAGCCCAGCAGCCGGGCCAGCTCCGCGCGTCCGCCGAGGTGTCCGAGGAAGCGCACCGGTAGCCGTAGCCGGGCGGCCCGGTCCGCCAGTCGCTCCCGCAGCGGGCCGGTGCCGGCCACCACCAGGACGGCGGGCCGCCGTCCGGCCCGCAGGGCGGCCAGGGCGTCGATCGCCCGTTCGGGCCGCTTCTCCGCCGAGAGTCGCGAGCAGAGCACCAGCAGGGTCTCGTCCGGCGCGGCGTACCGTGCCCGCTCGGCCGCCCGTGCGGCCGGCGGCGGTGGTCGCAGCGCGTCCAGGTCCACTCCCAGCGGGGCCCGGACCAGGTTCGGGGTGCCCAGCCGCCGGAACTCGGCCGCCGCCCAGTCGGTGGTGCAGAGCACCGAGTCGTAGGCGCGGGCGGTGGCCGCGTTGACCCGGTCGGCCGCGGCGTCCGCCAGTGGGCCGGGCAGGCCCCGGGTGCGCAGCACTCCGGCGGCGCTCTCGTGCGAGACCATCATCGAGCGCACCCCGTGCCGCCGTGCCCAGGCGCCGGTCCAGCGCAGCGTGGTGCGGTCCGACACCTCCAGCCGGTCGGGGGAGAACCTGGTCAGCTCGGCGGCCACCGCCCGCCGGTCGGTGAGCAGCCGGTAGCCGCCGCTGGCCGGCAGTACCGGGCCGGGCAGGGTGACCACCACGCCCTGCTCGGTCTCCTCCTCGGAGCGCCGCTCCCCGGGGACGATCAGTACCGGGCGGTGCCCGGCTGCCCGGTACCCGGCACCCAGGTGGCGCAGCGCGGTGCGCAGGCCGCCGGAGACCGGGGTGACGAAGTTGGCGAGCCGGACGATCGTCAGGGCCTCACCCGCGCCCGGCGCCGCGCCGGCCTCCGACGCCCGGCCGACCGCCGGCGTCGCACCGTGGGGAGCGGTCGGCGCCCCGGCGTCGGAAGCGGTCGGCGTCTCGCGGTCGGATCCGGAGGTCATGCCGGCAGCTCCTCCGGCAGGACGGACGCCGCCGGCTCGGCCGGCGCGGCGGCGGCCGCCGGCAGAGGCAGCCCGCGGTGCTCCGCCAGCACCTCGGCGTAGTGCCGCAGCAGCAGGTCTCCGACCGCCTCCCAGGTGCGGGCGGTCACCTCGGCCCGCCCGGCCTGCCCGTACGCGGCCCGCCGCGCCGGGTCGGCGGCCAGCTCGGCGACCGCCCGGGCCACCGCCGTGCCGTCCCGGGGCGGCACCAGCAGGCCGGTGCGGTGGTGGGCGACGAGGTCCAGCGGGCCGCCCGCCGCGGGGCCGACCACGGGCACGCCGCTGGCCATCGCCTCCTGGATGGTCTGGCAGAAGGTCTCCAGCGGGCCGGTGTGCACGAAGACGTCGAGGGTCGCGAAGCAGCGCGCCAGCTCGTCACCGGTGCGGCGGCCGAGGAACACGGCGCCCGGCATCGAGGCCTTCAGACCGGGCGCTGAGGGGCCGTCCCCGACGACCACCACCCGGACGCCGGGCAGCGCCGAGGCGGCGGCCAGCAGGTCGACCCGCTTCTCCGGCGCCAGCCGTCCGACGTACCCGACGAGCACCTCCCCGCCCGGTGCCAGCGCCCGGTGCAGCGCCTCGTCCCGGTGCCGGGGGTGGAACCGCGCCGAGTCCACTCCGCGCGGCCACAGCTGCACCCGGGGCACCCCGTGCGCGGTGAGATCCTGGGCGGCGGGGGTGGAGGGTGCCAGGGTGCGGGCCGCGGCGCGGTGCACGGCCCGGATCCGCCGCCAGGCGGCGGCCTCGCCGAGGCCCCGCCCGGCCCGGTAGGCGTGGGCGTACCCGGCCAGGTCGGTCTGGTAGACGGCCACGGCGGGCACCCCGAGCCGTGCCGCGACCTGCATCCCGCGCGCGCCGAGCACGAAGGGGCTGGCCAGGTGGACGATGTCGGGCCGGTGCCCGGCGACGGCGGCCGCCAGCTGCCGGCTGGGCAGTGCGATCCGCACCTGCGGGTACCCCGGCAGCGGCACCGACGGGATGCGCACCACGGGAATCTCCCCGGCCGAGTGCCCGCCGAAGGTCTCCGGCGGGCACTCGGCGCCCCGTGCCGGGGCGGGGGTGACGACGAGGGGCCGGTGGCCCCGGCGGACCAGGTGCTCGGCCGTCCGCAGCACGCTGTGGGCGACTCCGTTGACCTCGGGCGGGAAGGATTCGGTGACGATGACGACGCGCATGCCGATGTTCTGTCCGCGTCCGGCGTGCACCCGGCCAAAGGGATCTGTCGTGGAGGCGAACGCGGGTCGGCGATTTGCACCACCGACCCGCGTCCTCGGAAAGCCCGGCCCGTCACACCGATCCGGCGGTCTCCTTGAGCTCCGCGTACGGCGCGAGCTTGCGGATCGACTCGATGCTCTTGAGGCAGTCGTCCTTGCTCTCCTTCGGGTCGCCGGTCACCACGATCGCCCCGTTGCTCGCCTTGAGCCGGAACCGGTGCATGCCGCCCTCGTCCACGAACAGCTCGAATTTGCCAGCCATGTTCAGAATCAGCCTTCCGCTCGGATGACCCCCTGACACCGCACCGTAGGCTCAAATCCCTTGCGCGGCACGTCAGATGATCCATCCGAGTGCACACAGCGGCGGCCCGGAACGGGTGCCGGCCCGGGCGGACGGGGCGGGCGGACGGGGCGGGCCGCGCTCAGCTCCGTCCGGTGGCCAGCCCGGTGATGGTGGCGGTCAGGATGCGGGTGAGCCGGGGTTCGACCTCGATGACGGCGTGGGCCAGCCGGGGGTCGGAGCGGTAGAGGGCGGCGACTTCGCTGCCCGGGTTCGCGATCTGCCACATGGCCCCGGCCAGCGAGACGGCGGTGGCGACCAGGTCGACGACGTCCTGCTCGTCCAGGGCGGGCAGCTGGGCTCGGACGGCCGCGCTGATCGGCACGCGGGCGGCGAGCGTGGCGAGTTTGAAGTCGCGTACGGCGTCGAGCGAGACGTTGCGTTCGAGGTTGAGCGGTGCGTGGGCGAGCAGGTCGCAGAACATCCCGCGGGCTGCGAGGGTGGAGGCGAACGCCCCGGCCACGGCGGCCGGGCCGGGTTCCGTGGTCTTCCGCAGCCGTGCGGTGAGGGCGTCCGACCACTCGGCCCAGCCTTCGGCGGTCAGCCGCAGGAAGATCTCCTCGCGGGTCTCGAAGTACCGCAGCAGCGCCGACTTGTGCATCCCGACGGCCGCGGCGATGTCGGTCAGGGTGATGTCCCTGATGCCCTGCTCACGGCCGAGCGACCGCGCCGCCGCCAGGATCGCGGCCTCGCGCCGGCGCTTGGCCTCGGGTGAGCGCGCCCGCTGGAACTCCGATGCTTCATCCACTCACTCATGGTAGGGCAACGCCGTTGCCGTAATACCGCAACGCTGTTGCGCTAATAACGCAACGGTGTTTTACTAGCGGCATGGAGCAGAACACGGAGCAGGGCACGGAACAGACGTGGTTCATCACCGGCAGCTCGCGCGGCTTCGGCCGCGCCCTCGTCCGCGCCGCGCTGGAAGCCGGCGACCGGGTGGCGGCGGCCGCCCGCAAGCCCGAGCAACTCGCCGACCTCGTCGAGGAGTTCGGCGACCGGATCCACCCGATCGCGCTGGATGTCACCGACCCGGCGGCGGCCCGCGCGGCCATCGCCGAGGCGCGGGCCGCCTTCGGCCGGATCGACGTGCTGGTGAACAACGCCGGCTACGCCAACGTCTCGCCGATCGAGACCACCGAGGACGCGGACTTCCGCGCCCAGTTCGAGACCAACTTCTGGGGCGTCTACCACGTCACCAAGGCCGCGCTCCCGCTGCTGCGCGAACAGAAGGGCGGGCTGGTCGTGCAGTTCTCCTCGGTGGGCGGGCGGGTCGGCGGCTCGCCGGGCATCGCCTCGTACCAGGCCGCGAAGTTCGCCATCGACGGGTTCAGCCGGGTGCTGCGCACCGAGACCGCGCCGTTCGGCGTGCGGGTGCTGGTGGTCGAACCCAGCGGCTTCCGCACCGACTGGGCCGGCTCCTCGATGGTCGTCCACGACGTCCCGGAGGGCTACGAGGAGACGGTCGGCGCCATGAACCGGCGGATGCGGCAGGGCGGCGCCGGCGCCGCGGGCGACCCGGTGCGCGCCGCCGAGATCCTGGTGCGGGTGGCCAAGCGCCGCGACGTCCCGCACCACCTGCCGCTCGGGGTCAACGCGGCCGAGGGCTCGATCGCCATGGACCGGCAGCTCCTGGCGGAGGACACCAGGTGGCGCGAGGTGGCCCGCTCGGCCGACTTCGCCGAGGCCTACCCGGTCGCCTTCCCGCCGGACTCGACCGACTGACCGGTTCGACGGTCGACCGGCCCGGGGCCGGCTGCCCCGAGCACCGGTCGACCGGTCCGACGCGCACGGCACCGCGGCCCGGCGCGGGGTGAGTGCCGGGCCGCGGTGGTTGCCGGGTTCAGCAGTTGTCGAGGATGCCGGTGAGCGCGGTCTTCTCGGCGTTGTCCACGCTGAGGCCGTAGTACTGCTTCACCTGCACCCAGGCGCGGGCGTAGGTGCAGCGGTAGGGGGCCTGGGGGAGCCACTCGGCCGGGTCGCGGTCACCCTTGGAGCGGTTGCTGCTGGCGGAGACCAGCAGCAGCTGGGGGCGGGTGACGTCGTTGGCGAAGGCCTGGCGCCGCGCGGTGGTCCAGGACCAGGCGCCGGAGGCCCAGGCCTCGGAGAGCGGCACCAGGTGGTCGACGTCGAAGGAGGAGGCGTTGGTGGTGGTCGCGCCGTCGTACGGCGAGGACCAGTTGCCGCTGGTGGACTTGCAGGAGGTGTCGGTGACGACGTTGCCGCCGTCCCGCTTGACGACCCACTCGCGGGTGTCGCAGGTGCCGCTGATGGTGATCCAGGTCGGGAACAGCGTGCGGTCGTAGGTGTCCCCGTGGGTCTCCGCGGTGGCGGGCATCGCGGCGAGGTAGCTGCGGGCGGTGGCGGCGGAGATCGGGGTCGGCAGGGCGGCCTGGGCGGGGGTGCCCGCCGTGACCACGGTCACGGCGGCGAGGGCGGCGGCGGCCGGTATGACGGACAGGAACCGGCGCGCGGGTGCGGTGGGGGCCATGGCGGACGCTCCATCATCAGATCGGATGAACTGCTGAATTGCGTGCGCCAGTGTGGCGATCCCGTCACCTACGCGGGTAGATCGGGGAAGTGAAATCCTCGTGGATATTGGACGCGCACCGGACAAGTCCGGTGCGCGTCACGGTGGTTCATGTTGATGTGTCCGGTTTTCCGGCCGCTGCCAAGGTGCGGCCGGGCGTTCAGTCGCGGCGGCGGCCCGCCATCCAGACGTAGACCAGGACGCCCGCGAACAGGAACAGGACACCCTGGTAGACGGCGGCGTAGCCGGCTCCGGCGACGAGCCAGAGCGAGAAGCCGAAGGCGCCCAGGCCGAGGACGGCGTCCCGCACCAGCCGTCCGCGGTCGACCCGCTCGCCGGCCCCGCGCACCAGCCAGTACAGCTGGGCGGCGGTGGAGAGCAGGTACGGCACGGTGGCGGTGAAGGTGGTGACCAGCACCAGGATCTCGAAGGCGCCCTTCGCGCCGCTGGCGAAGTTGATCACGGTCAGCGCCGAGGCCAGGGAGACGCCGACCACCACACCGAAGGTCGGCACCCCGCGCCGCTCCTTGCCGAAGGCGGCGGGGAACAGGCCGTCCTTGGCGGCCGCGTACGGGGCCTGGGCGGAGAGCAGGGTCCAGCCGTTCAGGGCGCCGGCCATCGACACCAGCGCGGCGACCGCGATCACCGTGCCGCCCCAGGTGCCGCCGAACATGGCGTCCACGGCGTCCGAGAACGGCGCGCTGGAGTGGACGAGTTGCTCGTGCGCGACGGTGCCGAACACCGCGACCGTGCCGAGCAGGTACACCGCCGCCGCACCGGTGGTGCCGAGCACGCTGGCCCGGCCGACGTTGCGCTCCGGATCACGGACCTGGCCGGCGCTCATCGCGGCCGACTCCACGCCCAGGTAGCTGAAGAGCAGGATCGCCGCGGCGGCGGACATGCCGCCCGCCCAGCCGTGGCCGGTGGCATCGAAGGGACCGAGGTTCTTCGGGTCGAAGAAGAACAGGCCGCCGATCGAGACCAGCACCAGCGGGATGAACTTCAGCACGGTGGAGACGAGTTGGACCGCCCCGACGTAACGGGTGCCGGCCAGGTTGGCCAGCGCCGGCAGCCACTGGAAGGCCAGCGCGGCGGTGATCTCCAGCGGGATGGAGTGGTGGAGCGGCAGCAGCACGTCCAGGTACCCGACGGCGGCCACGGCCAGCGCGGCGTTGCTGACCCAGGTGGTGATCCAGTACGACCAGGCGGACAGGAAGCCGGCGAAGTCCCCGAAGGCCTCGCGGGCGTAGACGTACGGTCCGCCGGTGCGCGGACTGCGGCGGGCCAGCTGCCCGAAGACCAGCGCCAGCGCGATCGCGCCGACGGTGAGCACCGCGAAGGCGAGCAGGCTGACCGTCCCGAACGGGGCCACGGCGGCCGGGATCATGAAGATGCCGCCGCCGATGATGTTGCCCATCACCAGGGCGGTGGCGGTCGTCAGCCCGAAGCGGCGGCTGTTCTTCTGGGGCGTCGGGCCCGGGGGCGCGGAGCCGACCGGCCCCGGGGTCTCCGGAATGCTCGGTCGAGCCGCCTGCGGGGGTGCGGCGGGACTGGTCTGCATGAGGGTGGTGCGCCTTTCGTGGTCCTGCTCGCTCCCGGTGGAGCGCCATGGAGCGACTTTTCATGCTCGGATGAGGCTGGACCGTGCGCCAAATCGCCGGGATTTGTTCAGTTCGCCCGGTCCGTCACCGCAAGTCTTGCGGTCGCGGGGCGCCCGGACGGGCACTCGTCCGGCGCCCTCCGGCAGGCCGTTCGATCGGATTCACGGATGTACGCCCGGATTCGTCCGGTGTGCGCCCGGGTTCGCCCGGCCGGGGGAGTTGCCTCACCCGAATGCCTCAGCCCGGTTGCGGCGCGTGCCCTGAGGTGCGGGTTCGTGTGCAAGCGTGGGCCCGGCGCCTCCCCGGTGGGGCGTCGCCCGGGCCGTCGGGCGGCCGGTCCGGCCGGCCGGGGGCGCGGGTCCGAGGACCAGAGACGAACCAAAAGGACATCAGATGTCGCTTCGTGGGAAGATCCGCAAGCTCGCCGTGATCGTCGCCGTGGCCGGTGCCGTGGTGGCGGTCCCGACCTCGGCCATGGCGGGGGGCTTCGCTCCGACGCAGTCGGAGGGACAGAGCCTGGAGTCCGGCAGCGCGGGCGTCGGCCTGTTCGGCCCGCACGCCACCTGGTTCAACTTCGCCGAGCACGGCGAGAGCGACTGCGGCTGCTGATCTCCTCAGCTCCCCGAGCCCGGAGGCCGTCCGTCGGCCTCCGGGCTCACGGCTGTCCGGCCGCGGCCCTGCGGCCAGGCGATGGCTGTCCGGCCACGCGGTCTCAGACGCGGACCGCCGCCCGGTCCCGCAGCTCCTTCAGCACCGCGATGTCCATCGCGTGCCCGGTGCCGTCCCCGCCGTGCTTGCGGTCCGGGGTCTCCACCACCAGCGGCACCCCGGCCGTCTCCGGGTGCTCGAACAGCTCGCGGAACGGCTCGGCGCCGATCATCCCGGCCCCGATGTTGGCATGCCGGTCCTTGCGGGCGCCGACGACGTCCTCGGAGTCATTGGCGTGGATCAGCCGCAGCCGGCCGGGCCCGGCCGCGGCGGCCAGGGCGTCCAGCGCGGCCGTCACCCCGCCCGGCTTCGCCAGGTCGTGCCCGGCGGCGAAGGCGTGGCAGGTGTCCAGGCAAACTCCCACCTTGGGGTGGTGGTCCAGCGCCTCCACGTACTCGGCCAGCTCCTCCAGCCGCGAGCAGAGCGAGCTGCCCTGGCCCGCCGTCGGCTCCAGCAGCAGCCAGGGCGCGTCCTCGCCGAGCTTGTCCAGCTCCTCCAGCAGCGGCCGGACGTCCGCCCGGACCTGCGCCATCGCCTCGGCCCGGCGCGAGCCGCCGCCGGGCGCGGTGCCGACCGCCGAGCCCGTGTGCAGGACGACGCCGAGCGCGCCGATGGCGTGGCCGCGGCGCAGCGAGTGCCACAGGGAGTCGGCCGAGCGCTCCCGGGTGGCCGGGCTGTCCGAGCCGAAGTTGATCAGGTACGGGGCGTGAACCCAGGCCGGGACGCCCTGTTCGGCGCAGGCGGTGCGGAACTCCTCGTCCTGGGCCGGGTTGCCCGGGGGAGTGGCCCAGCCGCGCGGGTTGGCCACGAACACCTGCACCGTCTCCGCGCCGACCCGGTCCGCGTACGCCAGTCCTGTGCCCGCCAGCCCGCGACCGGCCACCGGGACGTGGGCGCCGATCGGGTTGCGGAGGGCGGCGACGGAGGGTACGGGCGGCACGGGCACGGTGGTCATGGCCCCGAGCATGTCACGCGCCCGGACGCGGTCGTAGGGCGGTCCAGGTCAGGGGCCCGGAGGCCGGGCTCCCGGCGACCGGAGAAACGATCCGCTGTCCCCGATCGAGTGAATCCGGCCCGGAAACCGGAAACCGTGTCCCCCGGCTCCGTCACGATCCGTGACCAAGGGACCTCACGACTCCTGAGGAGGCAGCCGTGACCGCCGCCGAGCCGGCCGAGACCGTCGACCTGCGCGCCGACCACCTGATCCGCGACCCCTTCGCCGCCTTCGCCGACCTGCGCGAGCGCGCCCCGCTCGCCCGCGCCAGCATCCCCGGCGTGGAACCGTTCTGGATCGCCGTCCGCTACCAGGACGTCCGCACCGTGCTGTCCGACCCGCGCTTCGTCAACGACGTGAACGCCGTCGACGGCGCCGCCCCCGGCGACCTGCCGTCCGACGGCCCCGCCCCCGACGACCTGGCGCCCGACGACGTCGCCGCGCCCGTCCCCGCGCACCGCACCGAGCAGGTCTGGCGCGCCCGCGGCATGCCGCCCGAGTGCGCGAAGTACCTGCGCGCCGGGGTCTTCGGGGCCGACGGCGCCCGGCACCGCCGGATGCGCGGCCTGGTGCACCCCGCCTTCACGGCCGGCGCCGTGGAGCGGCTGCGGCCCAGGATCGAACGGCTCGCCGCGGAGTACGCCCGGGCGCTGCCCGAGCACGCCGGCCCGGACGGCGTGGTCGACCTGGTCGCGCACTTCGCCTACCCGCTGCCCGTCGCGGTGATCTGCGAGCTGCTCGGCATCCCCGAGGCGGACCGCCCGCAGTGGCGCCGCTGGAGCTCCTACCTCGGCCGGGGTGCCGGGCCCGGCCTGGACGAGGCGCTGCGCGCCATGGTGGCCGCCGCCCGGGAGTTGGTCGAGCGCCGCAGGGCCGAGCCGGCCGACGGCCTGGTCTCCCGGCTGGCCGGCGCCGAGGGCGACACCCTCGCCCCGGTGGAGACCGTCTCGCTGATCCTCAACCTGATCGTGGCCGGCCACGAGACCACCGCCACCCTGATCGGCAACGGCACGGCCGCGCTGCTCGCCCACCCGGAACAGCTGGAGCTGGTCCGGGCCGACCCGGGCCTGCTGCCCGCCGCCGTCGACGAGCTGATGCGCTGGTGCGGCCCGACGATCGGCGGGGTGCCGCGCTACGCGACGCAGGACCTCACCCTGGCGGGCACCCCGGTCCGCAAGGGTGAGGCGGTGATGCCGATCCTGGCGGGGGCCAACCACGACCCGCGGGCCTATGCCGAGCCGGAGCGCCTGGACGTCTGCCGGGCGGGCGGGCCGGACCGCGCCGGGCACCACGAGGCACACCTGGGCTTCGGCCACGGCACCCACCGCTGCCTGGGCGCGGTGCTGGCGCACCAGGAGGCGGTGGTCGCCTTCGGCACGCTGCTGCGGACGTACCCGGAGCTGGCGCTCGCCGTCGGGCCGGAGGCCGTCGAGCGCGGACCGAACCCGGCCGCCTGGCACCTCGCCGCGCTGCCCGTCCGCCTCGGGCCGCAGGCCGCGACCTGACACACGCGACATAGCCGACGCACCCGACGCGCCCCACCGCTGCCCGCGGTCGGGCGCGTCGCCACATCCGCCCCCACCCAAGTTCCACCCAAGCTCCACCCAAGGCCCACCCCAAGGCGCTTCCCGCCGCCCGCCCCCGTCGCACGCCCGCCCCCGCCCCCGCGCCACGCCCGGCGCCCCCGCCCCCGCGCCACGCCGGGCCGTCCCACATCCGGTCGACGCCCCGTTCAGCCCCGCAGCCCAGCCCTGGTGGCGGGCCCACCCGGCCGCCCATACGGTCGACACGGCCGCACCCACCGGCCGTCCCCGCCCGCGCACAGCGCGTCAGCACACACCGCCGGACCGTGCGGGAGGCCACGACACATCCGCACGAACACCGCGCGCGCCGAAAGAAACGCGCCGAAAGAAACCAGGTCACCACTCATGCCCACGCGACGGGTCCACCACCTCGCCGCGGCCACCGCCGCCGCCACCGCCCTGACCACCGTCCTGGCCACCGTCCTCACCACGCTGGCCGCCGCCCCCGCGGCCCACGCCGACAGCGGCCTCCCGATGCACTTCGTCCACCCCGGCGAATCGATTCAGCAGGCCGTCGACGCCGCCAGCCCCGGCGACACCGTCAAGGTGCTCCCCGGCACCTTCCACGGCAGCGTCCGCATCACCACCCCCGGCCTCACCCTGCTCGGCTCCGGCGTCGACACCGTGATCACCCCCGGGGACGGCACCGAGAACGCCTGCGCCACCGCCGGGCACGGCATCTGCGTGGTCGGCACCGAGGAGCAGCCGCTGCCCGACGTCACCATCGACAGCCTCGCCGTCACCGGCTTCCGCAAGAACGGCATCGACGCCAGCGGCACCACCGGTCTGACCGTCAGCCGCACCTACGTCCACGACAACGCCCAGCAGGGCATCAGCCAGGAGATGTCCACCCGGGCCGCCATCCGCGACAACCGCTCGACGGACAACGGCCAGTCCGGCGTCTTCCTCGCCAACTACGCCTATCGCGAGGGCGGTTCGCCCGACACCGGTGGCACCGTGGTCGAGGGCAACGAGCTGACCGGCAACCGGGTCGGCGTCACCGTCCGCCGGCTGCGCGGGCTGGCCGTCCAGGACAACTGGATCAGCGGCAACTGCGCCGGCGTCTTCGTGGTCGGCGACGAGGGCGTGCCCCGCGCCGGGGACCTCGACGTCCAGCGCAACACCGTCGTCGCCAACAACAAGTCCTGCCCGGCCAACCCGCGCCTGGGCGCCATCCAGGGCGCCGGCATCGTGCTCACCGGCACCGAGGACGTCCGGGTGACCGACAACGAGGTCCGCGACAACACGGGCACCTCGGACTTCTCCGGCGGCATCGTCCTCTTCAGGAGCGTCGTCGGCGTCTCCAACGCCCGCGCCGTGATCACCGACAACACGCTGAGCGGGAACGACCCGGCCGACCTCGCCGACCGCGACTCCGGTGCGGACAACACCTTCGCCCACAACACCTGTGAGCGCTCCGAGCCGGACGGCCGCTGCTGAGCCCCGGCACCCCCTCGCCGCCCGCCGCCCAGGAACTCCAAGGACCCGAGGAAACCCAGCCATGACCACCGCAACCGCCCACACCACCTCCCAGGCCGCGATGCGCCTGCGCGAGCTCGTCTTCGGCGCCGCCTGCGCCGCGGCCGTCCGCGCGGCCGCCCGGCTCGGTGTCGCCGACGTGCTCGGCGACACCCCGACCAGCGTCACCGACCTCGGTGTCGCCCTCGACACCGAGCCCCGCCAGCTGCGCCGTCTGATGCGCGCGCTCGCCTGCTACGGCATCTTCGCGGAGAGCGGCGACGACCGCTTCGAGCACACCGAGATGTCCCGGCTGCTGCGCGAGGACGCCCCCAACTCGCTGCGCTACATCTCCCTCTGGTGCACCGAGCCGTGGACGTGGGAGGCCTGGCCGAAGCTGGACGAGGCGGTCCGCTCCGGCCGCAACGTCTTCCCCGACCTGTTCGGCAAGGAGTTCTTCGAGTACCTGCACAGCGACGCGGGCGACTCGGCGAAGGTCTTCGACAAGGCGATGACCACCTCCAGCCGGCAGTCCGCCGAGGACTTCGCCGAGTACCTGGACCTCACCGGCATCGACTCGGTGGCGGACATCGGCGGCGGCCAGGGCCATGTGCTGGCCAGCCTGCTGGAGAAGCACCCGGCGCTGCACGGCACCCTGCTCGACCTGCCCAAGGTGGTGGCCGGCGCCGATCCCCGGCTCCAGGACGGCGGCGTCTTCTCCGCCCGGGCCCGGCTGGTCCCCGGCGACTGCCGGGTGGAGATCCCGGTCCACGCCGACCTCTACATCATCAAGAACATCCTGGAGTGGGACGACGACAGCACCCGCCGCACCCTCTCCAACGTGGTGAAGGCGGCCGGTTCCGGCGCCCGCGTCGTGGTCGTGGAGAACCTGGTCGACAACAGCCCGTCGATGCGCTTCACCACCGCCATGGACCTGATGCTGATGCTCAACGTGGGAGGTGCCAAGCACTCCGAGGAGAGCATGGTCGGGCTGATGGCCGAGGCCGGCCTGACGGTCACCGGGGTCTGCCCGGTCAACCCCTATCTGCACGCCTTCGAGGCCGTCGTGAACGGCTGAACCGCCGCCCCGGCGTACGCCCCTACGCGCGTACGGCCGCACGACCGCCGGCCCCCGGCCCCTGGATTCCCCGGGGGCCGGGGGCCGGCGGTCGTGCACGCGCGGCCGGCCCGGGTCACCCGGGGTGCGAGGACTCCAGGTGGGCGAAGACCACGACGTTGTCCAGGTAGTCCCGCCGCTTCTTGTCGTACGTGCCGCCGCAGGTGATCAGCCGGAGCTGGGCGTCGGGGGTCTTGCCGTACACCTTGGCGTCGGGGAAGTCCTTCTTGGCGAAGGTCTCCACGGAGTCCACCGAGAACACCGCGACCGTCCCGTCCGCGCGACTCACCTCGATCTTGTTGCCCGGCAGCAGGAAGCTCAGCAGCAGGAACACCGCCGGGCCCTTGGAGGTGTCCACGTGCCCTGCGACGACCGCGCTGCCGCGCTCGCCCGGGCTGACGCCGTCCCGGTACCAGCCGACCAGGTTCTTGTCGTTCGGCGGCGGCGCGTTCAGCTGGCCGGCCGGGTTGAGGGCCAGTTCGGTGAACGGCGCGTCCACGGCGATCTGCGGGATCCGCAGCCGGGTCGGCTTGGCGCGCTTGAGCACCGGCGCCTGTGACGTCGTGCCCGGGGCCTGTGACGTCGCGCGCGGGGCCGTGGCGGCGGCGGAAGGCCCGGGGACGGCCGCCGCGGCGGCCGCCGGGGGAGCGGGCCGGCCGTCCTGCGCGCCGGCGTTCGGCCCGGTGTCCACCGAGTTGTAGATCAGCAGCAGCCCGACCGCCGCCGCGCCCATTCCCGCGCGCAGCAGCCGGGGCATTCCAGAGGCGGGAGCGCCCGTCATTCCTGTCCTCCGATCGACCGGTTCCGCAACGGCCCGCCGCCCCCGGCGCGCCCGCCCCGTGCGGGGCGGGCGCCCGGAGGCGGCGGAAGCATGGCGCCGGGGGTCAGGCGACCGCGCCGGAGGAACGGCGGCGGCGCAGGGCGAACGCGCCCGCCCCGAGCCCGCCGAGCAGCAGCACCGCGCCGGAGGCGAGCCCGCCACCGGACAGCGCCAGGCCGCCGCCACCGGTGTGCACGCCTCCGTGCGGGCTCTTGTGGTCCTCGCCCTTGGCCTCGGAGCCCTTGTGCTCGCCGGAGCCCTTGTGTTCGTCGGAGCCCTTGTGGTCCTCGCCCTTGTGTTCGTCGGAGCCCTTGTGGTCCTCGCCCTTGCGATCGTCGGAGCCCTTGTGGTCCTCGCCCCTGCGCTCGTCGGAACCCTTGCGCTCCTCGGAGCCACCCCCCTTCCTGTCGTCGTCGCCCTTGGAATTGCCGGAGTTCCGCTCGTTGTCGGAGGCCCTCTCGGACTTGTCCTGCTTCTCCTGCCAGGTGAGGTTCTTGCCCTGGTCGGCGGCTCCGTCGGCGAATGCGACGGGGGTGCCGACGGTGAGCGCGGCGGCGACTGCCGCCCCGGCGAGCAGCGTGCGTGCAGAACGCATGAGGATGATCCTTCCGGCGCGCAGGACCGCGACTGTCCGACACGGTGTCGGACAAGGGGACTCGCGGTGGGTGCGCCTGATCCACCGTCATCCACCGTGGGGCCGCCTGCCACCGGAGCGTGGCAGTGCCGGTGCGCAGCGTGCGCCCTTCGGGTGGAGTCCCGGGAGTGTTCACCCGGTCGGCCGGTCGATCCGGGTGAATCCGCCCGGTCGCCCGGCCGCCGGACACGCGTGGGCCCGCTCCCGGCACGCGGCCGGGGGCGGGCCCATCAGGGAGCCGCGGATCAACGAGGGTGCGGGGTCACCGGTCCCAGCGGTAGAACTCCCGCGCCATCGCGTCCTTGGGTTCCCGCCAGGTGGCGGGGTCGTACGCCTGCACGAAGGCGGTCAGGCGGTCGCTGACGGTCCGGAACTCCGGGTGCCCGACGACCTTGGCGACGGCCGGGCCCGGCGGGCGGTCGGCCTCGATCAGGTGCAGGTAGACGTCGCCGAACTGGAAGAGGCTGCGGCCGGTGACGCCGATGAGGTGCGGCAGTTCGCCCTGGTCGGACTCGGCGAACACCTCGGCGATGTCCGGTGCGGCCTCGGGCTTCATCCGGGCGACGATCAGCGCCCTGTGCACGCCGGTCACAGCTCCGCCGCCCGCTTCTCGACCTTCTCCCGGATCAGCTGCATCTGGATCTTGGAGTTGCGGTTGATGTGGCCGGTCATGCCCTCGTCGTCGACGGGGGCGGTCGGCTTCATCGCGAAGTCCTGGATCCAGCGCATCCTGGTGCCGGCCGGCACCTCCGCGTACTCCCAGCGGATCTCCATGAACTCGAACGGGCCGGGCTCGACCCGGCGGGCGCGCACCGAGAGCGCGTCCCGGTCGGTCTCCCGCTCGGAGACCCAGCTCCACACCTGGCCGTTCTCGTCCGGGTGCATGGTGAGCCGGAACCGGACCCGGGAGCCCTGCCGGTCCAGCACCTCCACCGAGGCGTACTCGCTGAACAGCTGCGGCCAGTTCTCCAGGTCGTTGGTCATCTCCCAGACCAGGTCGAGCGGAGCGGCGATGACGATCTCGTTGTCGGTGTGTCCGGGCATCTCAGGCACCAGCCTTCGCGGTGAGGGAGGAGTTGACCAGCTCCAGGAACTCGGCCGGGGTCTTGGCCGACTCGGCGCCCGAGGTGACCTTGAGGCCGTGCCGGTTCTCCAGCTCGCCGACGACGCCGAGCAGGCCGAGCGAGTCGATGCCGAACGTGTCGAAGTCCGCGCCCGGCTGCGCCAGGTCGCCCGGGTCGACGGTGACGCCGGCCCGGGCCTGGAGCAGCTCGGCGAGTTCCGGATAGCTGAGGGTGTTGCTCACGGGGTTTCCCTTCGGAGGTGTGAGGAGTGGTTCAGGGCCGCGCGCGCCGGAGCACCAGCGCGGAGTTGGAGCCCATCAGCCCGCGGCTGAGCACCAGCGCGGTGTTCAGTTCGGCCGGGCGGGCGCGGCCGGTCACCAGGGCGAGGTCGTGGCAGACCTCGGTGACGTTGGGGGTGGGCGGCAGCACGCCGTCCTCCATGGCCAGCACGGCGGCGGTCACGTCGAGCATCGGCGCGCCGCAGTAGGCGCGCCCCGTACCGGTCTTGGGCGCGGTGACCGGGATCTGCTCGGCGGTCGGGCCGAGCGCGTCGGCCAGTGCCAGGGCCTCGGCGCGGTCGGCGGCGGGCAGCCCCAGGGCGTCCGCGAAGACCACGTCGATCTCCTCGGGCGCGATGCGGGCGTCGTCCAACGCGATCCGGATGGCGGCCGCCAGTCCTTCCCGGGACTCCGTCCAGCGGGAGGCCCCGGTGAAGGTGGCGCCGTGGCCGGCCAGTTGCGCCCGGACGTTGGCGCCACGCAGGCGGGCCGACTGCTCGTCCTCCAGCAGCAGCATCGCGCCGCCCTCGGCGGGGGAGAAGCCGCAGGCCTGCGCGGTGAACGGCAGGTACGCCCGATCGGCCCGCTCGGCCAGGCTGAGCTCGGCGTAGCCGAGCTGGCAGACCATCGAGTACGGCGCCAGCGGGGCCTCGGCGGCGCCGACCACCACCGCGTCGGTGCCGCGTTCGATCGCCCGGGCGGCGTGCGCGACGGCGTCCAGCCCACCGGCCTCGTCACTGGCGACGACCCCGCAGGGGCCCTTGTAGCCGCCGCGGATCGAGATCTGGCCGGTGCTGGCCGCGTAGAACCAGGCGATGGACTGGTACGGGCCGACGAACTTCGGTCCCTGGCCCCAGAGTCGCTGGAGCTCGCGCTGGCCGAACTCGCCGCCGCCGGAGCCGGCGGCGGTCACCACGCCGACCGCGAAGGGCTGTTCCGGGTCGGGCCGGAACCCGGCGTCCGACACCGCCAGGTCGGCGGCGGCCATCGCGTAGTGCGTGAAGCGGTCGGTTTGCACCAGGAAGCGGTTGTCGATCGCCGAATGCGGATCGAACCCGTTCACCTGGCCCGCGATCCGCAGCGGCAGATCGGTGCAGCCCTCGCGGGATATCCGGTCCAGGACGCTCACGCCCTGCCTGGTGGCCTTCCAGAAGGCGTCGGCCCCGACGCCGTTCGGCGCCACCACGCCGAGGCCGGTGACCACCGCCCGGCGGCCCTGCTGACGTGACGTCATGGAACTCACCCCGTTCTGTTGAGCACGACGGCGGACTGGAATCCGCCGAATCCGCTGCCGACCGAGAGGATGTGGCTCAGCGGCAGCTCGCGCGCGGTGCGCGGCACGTAGTCGAGGTCGCACTCCGGGTCCGGAGTCTCGTAGTTGGCGGTCGGCGGCACCACGCCGTGGACGAGCGCCAGGGTGCAGGCGACCACCTCGATGGCACCGATCGCGCCGAGCGAGTGCCCGACCATCGACTTGATCGAGCTCATCGGGGTCCCGAAGGCGTGCCCGCCCAGTGAGCGCTTGACCGCGGCGGTCTCGTGCCGGTCGTTCTGCTTGGTGCCCGAGCCGTGCGCGTTGACGTAGTCCACCTCGGTGCGGTCCACCCGGGCGTGGGCGAGCGCGTGGTCGATCGCCCGGGACATCTCCAGCCCCTCCTTGGTGAGGCCGGTCATGTGGTAGGCGTTGCCGAAGGTGGCGAAGCCGCCGATCTCGCCGTAGATCCGGGCGCCGCGGCGGCGGGCGTGCTCCAGCTCCTCCAGCACCAGGACGGCGCCGCCCTCACCGAGCACGAAGCCGTCCCGGTCGGCGTCGAAGGGGCGGGAGGCGTGCTGCGGGTCGTCGTTGCGCTCGCTGGTGGCCTTGATGGCGTCGAAGCAGGCGACGGTGATCGGCGAGATCGGGGAGTCGGAGGCGCCGGCGACGCAGATGTCGGCGCGGCCCTCCTCGACCGCCTGGAAGCCGTAGCCGATCGCGTCCAGTCCGGAGGTGCAGCCGGTGGAGACGGTCTGCACCGGGCCGTGCGCGCCGGTCCGCTCGGCCACCGCGGAGGCCAGCGTGCTGGGCGCGAAGGCCCGGTGCAGCTGCGGCTCGGCCTGCCGGTGGTCCACGTCCCAGCGGGCGCCGGACGCGCTCACCAGGGCGTAGTCGTGTTCCAGCCGGGTGGTGCCGCCGACGGCGGTGCCGAGCGAGACGGCGATCCGCCACGGGTCCTCGGTGGCCAGGTCCAGGCCGGCGTCGGCGATCGCCTCGTCGGCCGCGACCATCGCGAACTGCACGTAGCGGTCGGCCCGTTGGACGTCCTCCGGGCCCAGCCCGTGGGCCGCCGGGTCGAAGTCGACCTCGGCGGCGATCCGGGAGCGGAACCCGGTGGGGTCGAAGAGCGTGATGCCCCGGGTCGCGGTGCGGCCGGCCGTCAGGAGGTCCCAGAACGCCGGGACGCCGACCCCGCCGGGTGCGACCACACCGATCCCGGTGACGGCGACGCGCCGGGTCACGAGCCCACCTTGGCGTGTTCCGGCGGGCCGGAGGCCGCGGTCCCCTCGGTGCTCACGTGGCCGAGGTCGGGGCGTGGGGCGAGCGGGCCGAGGTGGAAGACCATCCGGGCCTCGGTGTCGCCGACGTTGCGGAAGCGGTGGCGCATGTTGATCGGGATCATCAGGCCCTGGTCCGGTTTGAGCGGATGGGGCTTCCCGTCGAGGTCCACCTCCAGCTCGCCGCAGACGACGAACACGAACTCCTCGGAGTACGGGTGGTAGTGCTCGCCGATCCGCTCGCCGGGCTTGACGATCGCCAGGCCCATGAAGCCGCTGGTCGCGCCGCAGGTGGTCGGGGTGAGCATGGTGCGCAGCTCGGCGCCGTGGCGGCGGTTCTCCGGTGCCTCGTGGACGCTGACGATCCGTGGGGACTGCGTGGTCATGGAGTTCTCCCGTGAAGGTGTCGGAGCGTCAGTTGTTGATGGGGTCGGGGGACGTGCGGTCGGTGACCGGGTTCATCGCGCGGGCGGCGAGGAAGGCGCCGAGCCCGGCCGCGGTGCGCAGGTCGCCCTGCGGGCCGAGGTCGAGCAGCCCGGCGAGCACGGCGGCCTGCTCGTCGTCGGCCACGCCGAGGGCGGCCGCAGGGTCGGCCTCGGCCGGCACCCGCAGGTCGACCAGGCGTACCACCACGTCCTCGCGCTGGAAGACGGTGGCCGCCGCGACCGGCCCGGTCGGGTCGGCGGTGGCCAGGTTGTCGTGCTCGGCCAGCAGCTCGGCCACGGCCTGTCCGCGGCCGGGGCGGACGGGGTAGAGCACGGCGTGCCGGTGCAGCCGCGCGGAGGCGGGGGAGCTGGCGATCGCCTGGTGCCGGGCGGGCAGCGCGGCCCTGGCGAAGAACGCCCGGGCGGCCTGCGGGTCGCCCAGCTGGCGGGCCTCCTCCAGGTGCGGGTTGAGCGCCTCCTCGACGGCCCGCACCTCGGGCTGCATCGCCACGTGGCGCAGCGCGTCGCCGAGGTTGCCGATCACTTCGACGGCGCGGACGACCCGGTTGCCGAGCATGAACAGCGAGGTGCGGCGCAGCCGGGTGTGCTGGTCCACGTCGGCCTTGGGCGAGGAGTAGCCGGAGAGGATGCGGGCCACCTCGGGCTCGCTGCCGGGCTTGACGGTGAACGTCAGCGCGTGGCGGACGATGCCGTCAGGGCCCGGTTCGGCCTTGGGCGGGCCGACGTGCCCGGCGGGCGCGGTGCGCGGCAGCCCGGGTGGCACCTCCATCGGGGCCCGGGTGCCGGTCGAGCCGGCCGCCGAGGTCTCGCGCAGCACGGCGTAGCGCAGCGAGCGGAAGTTGTCGCTGACGCAGCCGTGCATCGGCTTGACCATCTCCCGGTGGGCCGGGCTGTCCACCCACTCCAGGAAGGTCTCCTGGTCCTTCCACTCGCTGGTGATCAGCCACTGGCGCGGGTCGTTGATCGACTGGCACAGTTGGTCGCTGACGTGGCCGGGGACCGAGGCCACCTGGTGGCGCAGCTGCTCGTACACGTCGAGGAAGCGCTGTTGGGCGCCGTCCTGGATCTCCAGCATCAGCACCACCCGCAGCCGGGTGTCGGCCTCGTCCTGCTGCTTCGGCTGGGGTTCTGACAGAGTCGTCATGATCCACTTTCTGCTCTGGGCCGCACGCTGCGGGCCGTGTCGGCCGTGTCCGGCGGGTGCTCCCCGGCCTGGGAGTGCGGTGCGACGGCGGTTCGGCCGGGCGAGTCGGCGCCAGGCCTGAGGTCGATCGTGGGCGGCGCACCGGGCGCGGCGCGAGATTTGCGGGCCATCCGGGCGAAGGGGCGCCACAGGCCCCCTCCGGCGGGGGATGGAAGAGCGGGGCCCCCGGCTGAGCGGGCCCGTCGTGGGCGGCGCCGAGCCCAACCGCCGGGCCGCGGAATCCCCTGACAGGGCGGAGCAATCGATGAATCCGAAGGTTGACGACCGGGTGCCGGTCCTGATCGTGGGCGGCTCGCTGGTGGGGCTGTCCGCCTCACTCTTCCTCGGTCGGCTCGGGGTTGGACACCTGCTGGTCGAGAAGCACGCCGACACCTCGCACCATCCGCGGGGGCGCGGCAACAACGTCCGCACCATGGAGCTGTACCGGGTGGCCGGGATCGAGCCGGCGATCCGCGAGGCGGCCTCGATCCTCGCCCCCAACCACGGCATCCTCCAGGCGCCGTCGCTGACCGGCACCGAGCAGGAGTGGCTGTTCCGGGAGATCGACCCGGGCGGCCGGCTGGCCCGGTTCAGCCCCAGCTCCTGGTGCCTGTGCAGCCAGAACGACCTGGAGCCGGTGCTGCGGCGCGCGGCCCGCGAGCTCGGCGGCGACCTGCGGTTCAGCACCGAGCTGGTCTCCTTCGAGCAGGACGCGGACGGCGTCACCTCGGTACTGCGCAGCCGGGAGAGCGGCGAGGAGCGGGTGGTGCGCTCGGAGTTCCTGATCGCCGCGGACGGCCCGCGCAGCCCGGTCCGGGAGCGGCTGGGCATCGGCCGGTCGGGCAAGGGCGAGCTGTTCCACAACGTCAGCATCACCTTCCGGGCCAAACGGCTGGCCGAGGTGGTCGGCGACCGGCACTTCATCGCCTGCTACCTGACCAACCCGGAGGCGGACGGCGCGCTGCTGCCGGTGGACAACCAGGAGGAGTGGGTCTTCCACGCGCCCTGGCACCCCGAGCACGGCGAGCCGCTGGAGGCCTTCACCGACGAGCGCTGTGAGCGGCACATCCGCACCGCCGTCGGGCTGCCGGAGCTGGACGTCGAGGTCACCGGCCGGGCGCCCTGGCACGCCGCCGAGCGGGTGGCGGACCGGTACGGCGCCGGGCGGGTCTTCCTCGCAGGGGACTCCGCCCACGAGATGTCCCCGACCGGCGCGTTCGGTTCCAACACCGGGATCCAGGACGCCCACAACCTGGCCTGGAAGATCGCCGCCGTGCTGTGCGGCTGGGCCGGGCCGCGGCTGCTGGAGTCGTACGGGCAGGAGCGCCGCCCGGTCGCCCGGGTGACCAGTGAGCGGGCCTCGGCCCGCTCCGCCGAGCACAGCCACCCGGGCTACGCGGTGGCGCCGGGCGTCGGCCGGCAGGCCGGGGTGCTGGCGGTGGCGCTGGGCTACCGGTACCCGGTGGGCGCGGTGGTCGGCGCGGACCGCGACGGCCCGGTCGTCCCCGAGCAGTTCGAGTCGGCGGGCGAGCCGGGCAGCCGGGCCCCGCACCAGTGGCTGCTGCGGGCGGGGGTGCGGCTGTCCACGCTGGACCTGTACGAGCAGGCGATGGTGCTGCTGACCGGCCCGGAGGGCGGCGCCTGGCAGGCGGGCGCCCGGCGCGCGGCCGACCGGCTGGCCGTCCCGCTGGACGGCTTCCGGATCGGCGACGGCGCCGAGGACGACCTGGCGCCGGAGCCCGGCGCGGACTTCGCCGCGCTGCACGGCATCGGCCCCCAGGGTGCGGTGCTGGTCCGCCCGGACGGCTTCGTCGCCTGGCGCTCGACCGGCCCGGCGCAGGACGCGGAGGCCGAGTTCACCACGGTGCTGCGGACGGTTCTGGGCCTCTGAGGACGGGACGCGGAAGGGCCCGCCGGTCGCACGGCCGGCGGGCCCTTCCGCGTCTGTCCTGGGTCGGTCAGTGGCCGCCCTCGTCGACCACCTCGACGTCGGCGATCTCCTGCTCGATCGCCTCGGTCGGCAGCGCGACCCGGATCGCCCAGTAGTAGATGACCAGCGAGAACGCCGCCACCAGGGCCATGTCGCCCCACATCGGGATCCGGCCGGTGCCGTCCCCGAAGCCGCCCTGCCAGGAGATCAGGCCGAGGCCCACCAGGTACGGGGGCAGCCACTGGGCGGACTTCCAGCTCAGCCGGGGCGCGTTCGGCAGGCCCTTCCTGATCGCGTACGCGGCGTAGCTGCCGAGCAGGAGGTAGCCGAGCACGATCGCGATGCCCAGGCGGGAGAGGGTGTGCCAGCCGGACCAGTAGATGATCAGGCTGGAGACCACGAACGCGGCGGGGGAGATCAGCCCGCCCGCCGGCAGCCGGTAGGGGCGCTCGTGTCCGGGCAGGCGGCGGCGCATCGCGCCGAAGGCCAGCGGGGCGCCGGCGTACATCAGCACGCTGGCGGAGGTGATGAAGCCGACCAGCTCCTGCCAGCTAGGGAACGGCAGGAAGCAGATCACGCCGGTGACGAAGGCGATCACCAGGCCGAACCACGGCACGCCGTTCCTGTCCAGCTCCTCGAACCGCTGCGGGGCGTAGCCGTTGCGGCTCAGGCCGTAGGAGATGCGGGAGGTCGAGGTGGTGTAGATCAGGCCGCTGCCGCCGGGGGAGACCACGGCGTCGGCGTACAGCACCCAGGCCAGCCAGCCGAGGCCGACCAGGGTGGCGAGGCCCGCGAACGGGCCGTCGATGCCGGGGAAGTCGAGCTTGTCCCAGCCGTTGGCGAAGGTGCTGACCGGCAGGGCGCCGATGAAGACGACCTGGAGCAGGGTGTAGATCAGGCTGCCGATGGCGACGGATCCGAGCACGGCGCGGGGGATGTCGCGCTTGGGGTTGCGGCTCTCGCCGGCGAGCTGGATGGCCTGCTCGAAGCCGAGCAGGGCGAAGATGATGCCGCTGGTGCTGATCGCCGCGAGCACGCCCTTGGCGCCGAACGGCGCGAAGCCGTGCGAGGTGAAGTTGGAGCCGTGGAAGTTGGTCACGGCCAGCACGAAGATGGTCAGCAGCGGGACGAAGATCTTCAGCCAGGTGGCGATGTTGTTGGTGCGGGCCAGCACGCGCACGCCGAGGAAGTTCACCGCGACGAACACCGCCATCAGCACGGTGGCGACGACGAAGCCGCTGACGGTGAGGGTGTTGTTGTCGTTGAGCAGGCCGGCCGCCCAGGGCCAGTGCCGAGCGTAGCCGATCATCGCCTCGACCTCGATCGGCGCGACGGTGGCCGCCTGGAGCCAGGAGAACCAGCCGAAGGACATGCCGGCCAGGCCGCCGAAGGCGTAGTGCGGGTAGCGCGCGGTGCCGCCCGAGACCGGGAACATGCTGCCGAGCTCGGCGTGGACGAGCGCGAGCAGCACGATCGCGACCGTGCCGATGCCCCAGGACAGGACGGCGGCCGGGCCCGCCGCCATGACACCCTCCTTCGCGCCGAAGAGCCAGCCGGAGCCGATGATCGAGCCGACCGAGGCCCACATGAGGCCGACGAGCCCGACGTGGCGACGCAGCGACCGGTGGGTGGTCCCGGAATCGGAGCCGGTGCCCTGATCGGGCGGTGAGATCTGGTTGAGGGAAGCCATGAACGATCTCTCTGTGGGTGGGGGCCCCGAGGTGGGCAGAGCGATGAGAGTTGCCACACAGTAGGACTTTTCAGGTGCCCCTGCACAGATTTCATTACTGAATGTTTACATTTTTTTCTGGACGTCCCTGCAGGTAGGAGGCTGTCTGTTCAGTCGTCTGTTACGTGACCGGTGAGTAGGTTCACCGTTTGAGCGCGAATTGAGCTTCCCTCTCCGGTCCTGGCAAGGTGGAGCGCCCGGCCATGCATGGGAATGGCGGCTTTCGCATAGCCATGACACGGGGTGGGCGGGCGCGGGCCGGCGGGTGTCGAGCGGTGGCCGCGGGTGACCGTGAAGAGGTCCCGCGATCCGATCGACCGGATCGCGGGACCTCCGCGCAGCGTCGCCCCGAGGTGCTGTGAATGTGGTGAGTTCAGGTATCCGGATCAGGGGGAGGGCGGTCGCTGCCGCGCCGCCGCAGCGGTCATCGTTCGCGGCGGAGCGCGTGGACCTGTGGGAGGATGCCCATGTCGGTGCCCCGGCCCGATTACGGCGGGCCGGGGCTCCACTTATGCCGTTGGATCAGTTCTTCTTGTCGTAGCCGCCGCCGCCGCCGTGCCCGCCGCCGCCGTGCTCGCCGTAGCCGTAGCCGAAGTCGTGGCTCACGACGCGGAAGCTGCCGACGACGCCGTCCTCGACCTCGATGCCTTCACCGTGGTGGAGGCGCGGGCGAACACCGTCGCTGGAGCTGTGGGGCCCGACGGTGGCGATGGGGGCGCCGTTGTCGCAGACCGCGCCGCTGAAGAGCTCGACGGACCGGTGGCTGTCGTTGCGGACGTTGAGCGACTTGGCGCCCAGGCCGCTGATCACCGTGATGCAGCCGAAGTCGTCGGCGGAGTACGACCGCTCGTTGACGTGGATGATGCCGCGACGCTCGTGACCCTTGTGGTGGCGACGCTCCTCGCCCTTGCCCTCGTTGCCCTTGCCCTCGTTGCCCTTCGTGCCGCCGTCGAGCGGAGCCAGGGCGGGGGCGGCCGCCGCGGCGGGAGCGGCCGCCGGGGCGGGAGCGGCCGCCGGGACGGCCTTCTGAACGACCGGCGCCGCCTGCGTCACGGGCTCGGAGGCGGCCGAGGCGTAGGTGATGCCGGTCACGGCCACGGCCGCCGACGCCGCGAGGACAATGGCGGTGGTCATGTTCTTCATGGACCTTCTCCTGGTTTCCTGTTCTGGACTGGATCGGCTTGGTGCCGACATGAATGAACGTATCGACTGGCTAATTCCTTGTCATATTAATCCGTGCCAAATGGTTGACGGCGGGGGCCGAATGGGTGGTCAGATGCGTCGTCGAACTGTCCCCCTGGCCGATTTGTCTGGCTGTCACGTCTCCTCAAATCCCCTGATTCCAGCGTGAGTTGACGGGGCGGACGGAGTCGGTGCGATCGCGCCCCGCCCCCCTCGCTCATTTGGAGTGCTGTCGGCCTGCCTGCGATGGCGGACCGGAATGACGGCCTGCCAAATCGCGGGCACCGAGGTTCGCGCCGAGGGGCTGTGCCGGGGCGGGCGCGGGGGGGAGCGCCCGCCGCTCGACGGGGGTCGACGCCCGGCCGACTCGATCTCGCCGCAGGTCGGCTGGTCCGTGGTGTCCCGTAGGTGGCCCGAGGGGCCTGAAGCGATCACCGAACGGCGGCATAGGCTGTCCCGGTGCGTCTCGTGATCCTCGCCCCGCCGGCCCGCTAGCGGGCGGCCCACTCCACCCACTCCGGCCCGACGGGACCAGCCCGCAGCCGGGGCGATGACTGCCGCCCGCGTACCCCGCGGACCCGAACCGGCAACTCATCGTGGAGTACCTGCGCATGACCTCGAACGCCGCCGTGCCCTTCCGGCACGGCCTCCTGTCCATCTCCGCCGCCGCCGTCGCCTGGGGCGTGGGCGGCGCCGTGTCCGCGCTGCTGATGCGCACCGGCGGGCTCGGCCCGGCGGGCGTCTCCTGCTGGCGCTTCGGCGTCGCCGCGCTCTGCCTGGCACTGCTGCCGAGCCGTGAACCGCGCGGTGAGCGCGGCGGTGAGCGCGGCACAGCCCGGTGGCGCGCCGCCGGGCTGACCGGACTCGCCCTGGCGGTCAGCCAGTGCGCCTACTTCGGCTCGGTGCGGTACGCCGGGCTCGGGCTGGGCACCCTGATCACCATCGGCGCCGGCCCGGTGTTCACCAGCCTCGGGGCCCACCTGCTGATCGGCGAGCGGCTGACCCGTCGCGCCGCGGCCGCGGTGGCCCTGGCCCTGGCCGGCCTCGCCCTGCTGGTCGCCGCCCCGGCCGCGGGCCCGCGCCCGGCGCTCGGCGTCGCGCTGGCCGTCCTCGCGGGCGCCGGCCAGAGCGGCCTCACCCTCTGGGCCCGCGGCGGCGGCTCGGCCAGGGCCGGCACCGGCGCCTTCACCACCGGCCTGCTCTGCCTGCTGCCGCTCGCGGCCGTCCAGGGCGCCCAGGGCGTCCTGCCGACGGGCGGGGACCCGGTGGTGAGCGCGGTGGCGCTGCTTTTCCTCGGTACGGTCCCCACCCTGTTCGCCTACCGCTGGTACTTCACCGGCCTGACCGCCGTGCCCAGCACCACGGCCGCGGTGCTGGTCCTGTTGGAGCCCGCGACCGCGGCGGTGATCGGCGTGCTGTTCCTCGGCGAGCCGCTGACGGCGGGCCTGCTGGCGGGCTCGGCGCTGCTGCTCGCGGCCATCGCGGCGCTGGCGCGGCCGTAGACCGGCGGGCGGTGGGCGGCGGCCACCCGGGCGGGCGTCCTGTGGTCGCCGGGGGGCCTGGCGGCGTGCTGTCGTGGTCCGCATGAACAGCTCACTCCCGGCCCGGTCGGCCGCCGCGGCCGCCTCCGTCCTCCTGCTCGCCGCCGTCGTCGGGGGCGCCGCCGGGGCCTTGCTCACCGCCGCCGGACCGGCGGCGGCGAGCGGGCGCCGGGACGTCACCGCCGACCAGTGCCGGAGTGCGGGCGGGCACGTCGAGGGCAGCGGCTACTGCGTCGACGCGGCCGGCGACGACGCCTGGGGCCAGCCCATCGACGGCCAGGCGATCAACCCGGATCCGCGCCCCGGGGAGGAGTGAGCGCGGCCGGGCGCCCCGCCCCCGGGCAGGGGGGCGGGGCGCCGTCCGCCACCGGCGTCACGGCACCGGGCGCAGGGTGACCGGGGAGGGGGTGAGGGAGCGCAGGACGAGGTCGATGTGCACCCTGGCGGCGCCCGCGCGGTGCAGGGCGGCGGCGATCGCCCGTAACTCCTCGGGGCCGGTACAGGCGAGGCGCAGCTCGAGGTCGGCCTCGCCGGCCAGGGCCAGGCCGCTCTGGACGGCCGGGAACTGCGCCGCGAGACGGTCGAAGTCGAGCGGGACCGGTCCGTGGCTGATCCGGGCGATCGCGTGCAGCGCCCGGGCCGGCCGGGCCCGCCCCGCTCCCGACCGGCCCTGGGCCGGATCGTCCGGGACGAGCTGGAGCGGGGCGGTCACCGGTGCTGGAACTGGACGGTCGGGGCCGGGGCGACGGGGGCGGTGCCGGGCGGGGCCGTCAGGGACGGTGTGGTCGCGGACGGCGTGGACACGGAGGGGGCGACCATTCGCGGGTCCAGCACCAGGGTGTCGATCCCGAGCGGGGCGGTGAGTTCGCGGAGGGCGGGCTCGGCGAGCTCGGTGTGGGCCTGGCCGGGCCCGAGGAGGGCGGCGAGGGCCTCGGGGCTGGAGAATCCGACCGCGCAGCGGCGGCCGTCGCGCAGGCGGAACAGGCGGAGTGCGGTGGTGCTTCCGGAGCCGGAGGTGGTGACCGGAACGTGCCAGACGACGCGGGCCATGCGGATGCTCCCGAGTGGGGTGGTGGTGCCTGCCGGAACTACTGCCTCGACGCTAGGGCGGGCCGGCCCGGGGATCCCCGGTCCTGACGCGCCGTTGACCGAATGGGGTCGTGCGTTGACGCACTCCTGACGCCCGGCTCACCCGACTGGCCAAACCACTGCCCGGGCCCTCCGCTTGCCACGCGTCCCGACCCGGACCACCGTGGAGTTCGGCCTCCCTCGCATCCCCCGGTCACGCCCTGCGCCGGACCGGTGGACACCCGAAGACGGGGGGAGGTGGAGCCGGAGGCCTGTGACGAGATATCTTGACGTCAAGACGTTGGAGACGTGAAGCGGAGTACCGATGACTGACTCGACCATCATCTATACGCACACCGACGAGGCTCCGGCCCTGGCGACCTACTCGTTCCTGCCGGTGGTCCAGGCCTACGCCTCGACCGCGGGTGTGCGGGTGGAGACCCGCGACATCTCCCTGGCCGGGCGGATCATCGCGAGCTTCCCGGAGCGTCTGACCGAGGCGCAGCGGATCGGCGACGCGCTGGCCGAGCTGGGTGAGCTGGCCAAGACCCCGGGTGCCAACATCATCAAGCTGCCGAACATCTCGGCCTCGGTGCCGCAGCTCAAGGCCGCCATCGCCGAGCTCCAGGCCCAGGGCTACGCCCTGCCGGACTACCCGGACGACCCGCAGACCGACGAGGACAAGGACGTCCGCGCCCGCTACGACAAGGTCAAGGGCAGCGCCGTCAACCCGGTCCTGCGCGAGGGCAACTCGGACCGCCGCGCCCCGCAGTCGGTCAAGAACTACGCCAAGACCCACCCGCACCGCATGGGTGCCTGGACGGCCGACTCCAAGACCAACGTCGCCACCATGGGTGAGAACGACTTCCGGTCCACCGAGAAGTCCGCCGTGATCGCCGCCGACGGTGCGCTGCGCATCGAGCTGCTCGGCGAGGACGGCACCACCACCGTGCTGCGCGACAAGGTGTCGGTGCTGGCCGGCGAGGTCGTCGACGCCTCGGTGATGCGGGCCGCCGCCCTGAACGAGTTCCTGGCCGCGCAGGTCGCCCGTGCCAAGGCCGAGGGCGTGCTGTTCTCGGTGCACCTCAAGGCCACCATGATGAAGGTCTCCGACCCGATCATCTTCGGCCACGTGGTCCGCGCGTTCTTCCCGAAGACCTTCGCCAAGTACGGCGAGGCGCTGGTCGCCGCCGGTCTGAACCCGAACAACGGCCTCGGCGGCATCCTGGCCGGCCTCGACAACGTGCCGCACCTGGGCGCCGAGATCAAGGCCTCCTTCGAGGCCGAGCTGGCCGAGGGCCCGGCCCTGGCCATGGTCGACTCCGACAAGGGCATCACCAACCTGCACGTGCCGAGCGACGTCATCGTCGACGCCTCGATGCCGGCCATGATCCGCACCTCCGGCCACATGTGGGGCCCGGACGGCAAGGAGGCCGACACCCTGGCCGTGCTGCCGGACAGCAGCTACTCCGGCGTGTACCAGGCCGTCATCGACGACTGCCGCGCCCACGGCGCCCTGGACCCGGCGACCATCGGCTCGGTGCCGAACGTCGGCCTGATGGCCCAGAAGGCCGAGGAGTACGGCTCGCACGACAAGACCTTCGAGATCGCCGCCGCGGGCACCGTCCGCCTGGTCGACACCGAGGGCAACGTGGTGCTGGAGCAGGCCGTCCAGCCGGGCGACATCTTCCGCGCCTGCCAGACCAAGGACCTGCCGATCCAGGACTGGGTCAAGCTGGCCGTCACCCGCGCCCGCGCCACCGGCGTCCCGGCGGTGTTCTGGCTGGACGAGACCCGCGCCCACGACGCGGTGCTGATCGAGAAGGTCAAGCAGTACCTGCCGGAGCACGACACCGCCGGCCTGCAGATCGAGATCAAGTCCCCGGTCGAGGCCACCAAGTTCTCGCTGGAGCGCATCCGCCGCGGCGAGGACACCATCTCGGTGACCGGCAACGTGCTGCGTGACTACCTGACCGACCTGTTCCCGATCCTGGAGCTGGGCACCAGCGCCAAGATGCTGTCGGTCGTCCCGCTGATGGCGGGCGGTGGCCTGTTCGAGACCGGCGCCGGCGGCTCCGCCCCGAAGCACGTCCAGCAGCTGGTCAAGGAGAACTACCTGCGCTGGGACAGCCTGGGCGAGTTCTTCGCGCTGGCCGCCAGCTTCGAGCACCTGGCGAGCACCACGGACAACGCCCGCGCCCAGGTGCTGGCCGACACCCTGGACCGCGCCACCGGCACCTTCCTCAACGAGGACAAGTCGCCGAGCCGCCGCCTCGGTGGCATCGACAACCGCGGCAGCCACTTCTACCTGGCCATGTACTGGGCCCAGGAGCTGGCCAAGCAGACCGCCGACGCCGAGCTGGCCCAGGCCTTCGCCGGCCTGGCCGCGACGCTGACCGAGCAGGAGTCGGCCATCGTGGACGAGCTGATCGCCGTCCAGGGCTCGCCGGTCGACCTCGGCGGCTACTACCAGCCGGACGCGGCCAAGGCCGCCGCCGTGATGCGCCCGTCGAAGACCTTCAACGAGGCGCTCGCCAACCTCGGCTGATTCCGGTCGAGTCGAGCTGACGAAGGCCCCGGGTCCGGATCGGACCCGGGGCCTTCGGGCTGTCCCGGTTCAGGCGCGGCCGAGCAGGGCGAGGGCGGTGCCGACGGCCTCGCGCAGCAGGAGGTACGGGCCGTGCGCCAGCGGGCCGTCCGCGCCGAGCACCGCGGCGGGGGCGCCGGCCCGGCGGGCGGCCAGCGCGGAGCGGACGGTGTGGAAGCCGTTGGTGACCACCGTGCAGCGGTAGCCGGGGCGCTCGGCGGCCATCAGGGCGGCGCTGAAGCGCAGGTTCTCGGCGGTGTTCACGGCGCGCTCCTCGCGCCGGATCCGCTCGGCCGGGACGCCCCTGGCCACCAGGTAGCGGGCCATCGCGGCGGCCTCGGTGCACTCCTCGTGCGGGCCCTTCCCGCCCGTCACCAGGACCAGCGGGGCATGCCCGGCGGCCTCCTCGGCGGCGAAACGTTCCAGCGCGGCGTCCAGCCGGGCCGCCAGCGGGGCCGCGGGCTCACAGCCGTCCAGCGCGGCGCCCAGGACCACCAGGTAGTCCGAGCCGGTCGGCGCGGGCCGGCGGTGGCGGTGGTACAGCGCCAAGCCGAGGAAGCCGAGCAGCCAGAGCAGGACGTACCCGCAGAGCAGGACGGCGACGATCAGCAGGACGTGCATGTCTGTTCGAACGCCCGCGCCGGAACGACCGTTCCGCACCGGGTGGCACCGCTGTCCCAGGCCCCGGTAACGGCGGAACCCCCGTTCCGGAGGCGGAACGGGGGTCCCGGGAACGAGCGTTCCGCGGCGGAGGGCGGGCCTCAGCCCGCGTCGGCCGCCGGGGCGGCGCCGGCGACCGGGGCGGCCGGAGCCGCACCCGCGCGGCGGTCGCGCTTGTGCAGCGAGGCCAGGTAGGCGTTGTACGCCTCCAGCTCGGCGTCGCCGGTGCGCTCCTCGGAACGGTCGCGGCGGCGGGCCTGCCGCTGCTCGGAGCCCATCCACTGGTAGACCAGCGCGATCAGCACGATCGCGGTCGGGATCTCGCCGAACGCCCAGGTGATGCCGCCGGCCAGCTTCTGGTCCTCCAGCAGGTTCGTCCCCGGTGGTGCGCCCTCCACGGTGAAGGTGGTGACCAGCGGGTGGCCGGCCATCATCACCGCCACGCCGAAGAAGGCGTGGAACGGCATCCCCATGAACAGCTCGATGATCCGCATCACGTGGCCGGGGCGGTGCGGGCCCGGGTCCACGCCCATGATCGGCCAGAAGAAGGCCAGACCGGTGAGCAGGAAGTGCACCATCATGAAGATGTGCCCGAGGCGGTACTGCATCAGGAAGTCGAACAGCGGGGTGAAGTAGACCCCGTACAGGCTCGCGATGAACATCGGGATGGTGAACGCCGCGTGCGACACGATCCGGACGTACCGGCTGTGCAGCAGCGCCACCAGCAGCTCGCGCGGCCCGCGCGGGCGGCCCTTGCCGGCCGGGCGCAGCGCCCGCAGGGCCAGCGTGATCGGGGCGCCGAGCAGCAGCAGGATCGGCGTCAGCATGGAGAGCACCATGTGCTGGATCATGTGCGCGCTGAACAGCACCATGCCGTAGTCGTTCAGCCCGGTGCAGGTGACCAGCAGCATGCTGGCGACACCCAGGGCCCAGCCGACCATCCGGCCGATCGGCCAGCGGTCGCCGCGCCGGTACAGCCGCACCACGCCCGCCGCGTACAGCGCCAGGACGACGAGACCGCCGAGCAGGAACACCCAGTCCGGGGACCAGGTCCAGACGTTCGACAAGGTGAACGGGCCTAGTTGGGTCATCCCGCCGTGGTGGTGCATTCCTGACATTCCGTCGCCCATCGGCGGGTCCTGCTTTCCGTCCTCGTGGTCCCTGGTGCGGGTCCGGTTCGCCCCTTTTGCTTGGCATACAGCCTAGGCGGGCCTTACCTTGGGCCTACCCCCGCCCCCTCCGTACGGGTGGCTCCCCGCCGCGCGCCCGTCCCGGCCGGACCGACCGACCGGTCGGCAGGGAGGCTCGGAGAACGGCGACGGAACACGGGCCGGCGGCGCACTCGGGCCGGCAGCGCGGGCGGGGTGCTCCTCTGCACGCCCGTGACGACCAGGACGTCGGTCCCGATTCCGGCCGGGCCACGGACCAGCACGGCACTGCCCCGGCTCCGCGACTCGGACAGCAGACGGGTCAGGAGGCCCGCCTGCTGGTGCCGGCCGACGAGCTCCATGTTCCACCCCTCCAGTCGGTTCACTGGGGCGGGCGTGCCCGAAGGGCCGTGCTACTGCGCCGTGTTGGGGCCCGGGATGCCGCCGCACCGCGGCTCACGCGCTCGTGGGGACGAGGGTGTTCTCGTTGCGGCGGCCGGCGGCGAAGTCGTCGATGTTGCGGGCGGTGGCGTCGATGATCTGGCCGACGGCGGTGCGGGTGAAGTAGGCCTGGTGGCTGGTGACCAGGACCTGGGGGAAGGTGACGAGGCGGGCGAGGGTGTCGTCGGTGATGCCCTGGATGGAGCGGTCGGTGAAGAAGAGGCCGGTCTCCTCCTCGTAGACGTCGAGGCCGACGCCGGAGAGGCGTCCGGCGCGCAGGGTCTCGACCAGGGCGGCGCTGTCGATGAGGCCGCCGCGGCTGGAGTTGATCAGGATGGCGTCGTCCTTCATCCGGGCCAGCGCGTCCCCGTCGATCAGGTGGTGGGTGGCGGGGAGGAGGGGAACGTGGAGGCTCACCAGGTCGGCGCGGGTGAGGAGTTCGGGGAGCTCGGTGTACGTCATGCCGAGTTCCAGGCAGGCCGGGTTCTGCGCGATGTCCCAGCCGAGGAGTTCGGTGCCGAAGCCGGCCGCGATCCGGGCGAAGCACTCGCCGATCTTGCCGGTGCCGATCACGCCGACGGTCATGCCGTGGACGTCCCGGCCGAGCAGGCCGTCGAGGCGGAAGTCGAACTCGCGGGTGCGGTTGGCGGCGCGGGTGAGGCGGCGGTTGACGGCCAGGGCGAGGGCCCAGGCGTGTTCGGCCACCGAGTACGGGCTGTAGTGGGAGACCCGGGCGATGGTGAGGCCGAGCTCGGCGGCGGCGTCGAGGTCGATGTTGTTGAAGCCGGTGGAGCGCTGGGCGATGAGTTTGGTGCCGCCGGCCGCCAGCACCGCGAGGGTCTCGGCGTCGAGGACGGCGTTGACGCTGCTGCTGACGGCCGGGTAGCCGACGGCCAGCGGCGCGGTGTCGCGGTTGAGGAACACGTCCAGGCAGCGAAGCCCGTGCCGGCCGGCGAAGGCCTGCTCCAGCAGTGGCCGTTCGTCGGCCTGCACTCCGTACGCGAGGATCTCCATGCCGGACACGCTAACGGCCGGGGTCGGGCCGCGCCCACCCGAGGCGGGAGACCGCGCCGACCCGAAGCCGGGGCCGTCGTCCACCGGATCCGGCGAGCACGAGGCCCCCGGACCCGCGCGGGGCGGGTCCGGGGGCCTGTGGGTGCGGGCGGGCGGTCAGATGACCGTCTCGGCCTCCAGGTAGCGGTCCTGCGGCACGGTCTTCAGCTCGGCGACCGCCTCGGCCAGCGGCACCAGGTTGATGTTGGTGCCCTGCAGTGCGGTGATGTGCCCGAAGGCGCCCTTGTGGACGGCCTCGACGGCGTGCCAGCCGAAGCGGGTGGCGAGCACCCGGTCGTAGGCGGTCGGGGTGCCGCCGCGCTGGGTGTGGCCGAGGATCACCGGGCGGGCCTCCTTGCCGAGACGGTGCTCCAGCTCGCGGGAGAGCTGGGTGGCGATGCCGGTGAACCGCTCGTGGCCGTAGATGTCCTTGGTGCCCTCCTCCCAGTGCATGGTGCCGGGCTCGGGCTTGGCGCCCTCGGCGCAGACCACGATGGCGAACTTCTTCTGCCGGTCGAAGCGCTCGCGGACGACCTCGGTGAGCTTGTCGATGTGGAACGGGCGCTCCGGGACGACGATGGCGTGCGCGCCGGCCGCCATGCCCGCGTTCAGCGCGATCCACCCGGTGTGGCGGCCCATGACCTCGACGACCATGACCCGCTGGTGGGACTCGGCGGTGGTCTTCAGACGGTCCAGCGCCTCGGTGGCCACCGAGACGGCGGTGTCGAAGCCGAAGGTCACGTCGGTGGCGGCGATGTCGTTGTCGATGGTCTTCGGCACGCCGACGATCGGCAGGCCCGCGTCGCTCATCAGCTTGGCGGCCTTCAGGGTGCCCTCGCCGCCGATCGGGATGACCGCGTCCAGGCCGAGGTCGGAGCAGTACTTCCTGGCCCGCTCGACGCCGTCCCGGAGGTGGCTCGGCTGGACCCGGGAGGAACCGAGGATGGTGCCGCCCTGGGCCAGGATGCCGCTCACCGAGTCCAGGGTCAGGGGGCGGTGGTGGCCCTCCAGGAACCCGCGCCACCCGTCCTCGAACCCGATGATCTCGTCGCCGTGGTCGACCACCCCCCGGTGGACCACGGAACGGATCACCGCGTTCAGGCCGGGGCAGTCACCGCCGCTGGTCAGCACTCCAATACGCATTAGCTTTGCAACTCCCGAGCAGAACCGAGGAACGGCCGGACTACAGGCTGGGACGACGAGCCGTCACCGTAACGGGGCGCTCCCACGCCGGGGTGGCGGGGAGGTGGCCGAGGGGTGAAGGACCGGCCGATCCGGACAGAACGTCCGAAAACGGCCGCGAAGTCGAGCATACGGCCCCTGGTCCGGCCGGGCAGGAGCCGACGCGGGAGCGGCGCCGTCGGCGCCCCCGCGCGGAATTGCAGCCTGCTGCCGAGGAGGGTGTGCAGTAGGCAGCCCCATTGTGGTACTTCCGGGGCCGCCCGCGGACCGGGTGACCGCATGGCGGGCACCCGGCCGGGGCGTACGGATGTACTACTGGGGGCGCGTCGCGGCCGCGATGCGCTCGGCGCGCAGCGCGTCGTACCAGGTGGTGTCCGCCGGCGGCAGCGCGCTGACGTCCAGCGCGAGCTTCAGCAGCATGTCGGCCACGGCGGGGTTGCGGGCCAGCACCGGGCCGTGCAGGTAGGTGCCGAACACGGTGTCCCGCCAGGCGCCCTCGGTGCCGTCACCGGTGCCGTTGCCCCGACCGACGTTGACGGTGGCGAAGGGCTGCACGCCCTGGCCGAGGTGGGTGACGCCCTGGTGGTTCTCGAAGCCCGTCAGCTGCGGCAGGCCGAGCCGGGGGTCGACGTCGGCGAGCACGTCGCCGACGCAGCGGGCGCCCTCGCCGCGGGTGGTCCAGACGTCGAGCAGGCCCAGGCCCGGCTCGCGCTCGCCGAGGTCGTTGATGAACTCGTGGCCCATGATCTGGAAACCGGCGCAGACGCCGAAGATGATCGCACCGTTCTCGGCGGCCCGCACCAGGCCGGTGTCGGCGCGCAGCCGCTCGGCGGCCAGGCGCTGCGGGCGGTCCTCGCCGCCGCCGATCAGGTAGATGTCACCGCTGGTGGGGATCGCCTGGTCGGAGCGGACGTCGATCCGGGTCACGTTGAGGTGGCGCTGGCGGGCCCGGCGCTCCACGACCAGGGCGTTGCCCCGGTCGCCGTAGGTGCTGAGCAGGTCCGGGTAGACCCAGACCACGCGCAGGCTGCTCTCACTCATCCTCGAAGGCCTTCCGTCACGTAAAGACTGGTGTGCGGGCGCGGCATCAGCCGGCCACGACCTTCCGCAGCTGCTGGAAGGCGGTGTAGTTGGCGATGGCCTCGATCCGGCCGGGCGGGGCCATCCGGACGGCCTGCTCCAGGGTGTCCACCACGTGGAACTGGAGCCCGGCGACCTCCAGGCGGACGGCCAGGTCCAGCTTGCGCTGGCCCATCACGAAGACCGGGTGCCCGGCGAGGCGCTCGTAGTCGACGTCCCACAGCCAGGAGGTGTCGGTGCCGTCGGCGTCGAGGGCGTTGACGGAGAGGATCACCGGGGCGGGCGGGCCGTCGATCAGCGAGAAGGTCTCCAGCCAGCCGGCCGGGTTCTTGGCCAGCAGCAGGCGGATGTCCCGGCCCTGGTACTGGACCACGTCGTAGCGGCCGGCCACGGCGGCCACCGAGCGCATCCGCTCCAGGGCGACCTGCGGGGCGACGCCGAACACGGCGGCGACGGCGGCGGAGCTGGTGGCGTTGGCCAGGTTGGCCCGGCCCGGCAGCTGGAGCTGGATCGGCCAGGCGCCGCGCTGCGGGTCGATCACGTGGGTGCCCTGGAGCGCCCAGTGCGGGTTGGGACGGCGGAAGCCGCAGTCCTGGCAGAACCAGTCGTCGCCGGGGCGCTGCATGACACCGCCGCAGGCGGGGCAGGACCAGGCGTCCTCCTTCCAGGCCTGTCCGGCGGCCACCCAGACCACCTTCTTGCAGGAGGAGGCGGCCCAGGTCACCAGCGGGTCGTCGGCGTTGGCGATGACCACGGCCTCGGTGTTCTGCAGGCCCTCGCGCCACTTCTCGGCCATCATCCGGGTCTCGGCGGCGCGGTCGAGCTGGTCGCGGGAGAGGTTGAGCAGGGCGATCGCCTTGGGGCGGGTGTCGCGGGCGACCGTCGCCAGGTACTTCTCGTCGACCTCGATCACGCCGAAACGGGCGTCCGTGCCGCCGGCCAGGGCGGAGGTGATGCCGGCCGGCATGTTGGCGCCCAGGGCGTTGGAGACCACCGGGCCGGCGGCGCGCAGCGCCTCGGCGATCAGGCGGGTGGTGGTGGTCTTGCCGTTGGTCGCGCTGACCAGGACGACGTCGAGGTGGTCGGCGAGGGTGGCGAGCAGGTCGGGGTCGAGCTTGAGGGCGACCTTGCCGCCGATCACCGAGCCGCTCCCGCGCCCGGCCTTGCGCGACACGGCGGCGGCGACCCGGCCGGCGGTGACCGCGATCTTGGCGCGGGCCGGCAGCGAGGCGTCGCGTGCGCCTGTGGGCTCCGATTCGGTGCCTGCCATGCTCAGTGGTTCCTCCTTGCTGCGGCACCACCCGTGGCCGGATAACGGGCCGACGGGCGGCGGGGACGGGGGTCAGCCTACCGACTCCGTAGCCCGGCCGGACGATCCGGACCCCGTGCCGCCTGCTGCGACGCGTTCGCGGGCGTCGCTGACGGCCTGCCGGGGAGAGCGGTGTACGGAGCGGTCCCAAGGGATCGGCTCCAAACCCCCACTCCTTCACGACGCTCCACGGGCACCGCGGGGTTCCCGAGCGACCCGGGTAAGGATCTGGTGAAGAAATGATCAGCGGTTCGGGCGGTGGGCGCATCCGGCCGGATCCGCGGCGGCCAACGTGGCGGTGATCACCAGGGTGCCGTCCTCGGCCCGGAAGTCCAGCGGCGCGTCCAGCCGCCGCATCGCGGCGATCAGCCCGGCGTTGTCGCCGTGGGTCACCGCGTACACCGTCCCCACGCCGGCCGCCCGGGCCGCCGCCGACAGCCGCCGCAGCAGCGCCAGGCCCAGCCCGCGCCGCTGCCAGGCGTCCTCGACCAGGACGGCCAGCTCGGCCTCGCCGTCGTCCCACATCAGGTGCCCGAGCGCGACGATCCGCCCGTCCGGGGCGGTCACGACGAGGCTGCGGCCGTGCCGGGGGTCCAGCAGGTGGTCCAGGTAGCGGCCGGCGTCGCGGACCGGGCCGTGGTAGCGCAGCCGCAGCGCGGCGGGGGAGCAGCGGCCGTGCATCGCCAGTGCCGCCGCCCGGTCGGCCGGCCCGGCCGGGCGCAGCAGCAGCTCGGTCCCGTCCGGCAGGGACAGCCGGGACGGGGCCTCCGGTGCCTGGCCGGCGGCATGCTCCGCGGGCGGCTGCGGCCGGCCGGTCCGGTACGGGCCGCCGGTGAGCGCGGGCAGCCGGGTGGCCTGGCCCTGGGGCGCCGCGCACCTGCGGTCGGACCTGCGGAAGGGCCGGTGCCAGAGCCGTTCGGGGCGCGTGCGGGATGCCTTCATGCCGCCGACGCTACCGACGGTGCGCTTCCGTTCGGTTACGTGATCGTGAACGCGCGAATGCCCGGCGGCGCTCGGGCGGCGTGGGACCGGGCGGGCTCCCGCCCGGGACGTCGGGCGGGCCGGCCGGGACGGCACCCGCGCAGGTCCCGACCGGTGCCTCATGCGGCCGGGACGCCGGGCGGCCGACGGTGGGTGGCGATCCCGGTGCTCCTGGTGAGCGGGAGCACCGGGCCCGTCCGTCCACGCACCATCGAAAGTCATTTCTCATGCGCGACACCCCGTCCGTCCCCACCACCGACACCGACACCGACACCGCCACCCCCGCCGTCCCGCACGCCCGCCGTGCTCCGGTCGGCACCGCGCTGACCGGGCTGCTCGACCGGCAGGCGGGCATCCGGCCCGACGCGCCGGCCGTCCTCGGTGAGGGCGGCGGCCTCACCTTCCGGGAGCTGTCCGGGACGGCCCGCCGGCTGGCCGCGCGGCTGCGCCGGCTGGGCGCCGGCCCGGACGGCTGCGTCGGCCTGTACGTCGAGCCGTCCGTCGAGCTGGTCGCCGGGGCCTGGGGCGTGCTCCACGCCGGGGCCGGCTACCTGCCGCTGTCGCCCGAGTACCCCGAGGACCGGCTCCGCTACATGCTCGAGGACAGCGGCACCCGGATCGTGCTCACCCAGGCGCACCTGCGCGAGCGGCTCGCCGCACTGGCCCCCGCCGGGACCGCGGTCCTCACCGTCGAGGACGCCGAGCCGCTGCCGGACGCGGCGGCGGAGGAAGCGGCGGAGGAGGCCGCCGCGCCGGAGTCGCTCGCCTATGTGATCTACACCTCGGGCAGCACCGGCCGGCCCAAGGGCGTGATGATCGAGCACCGCTCGGTGGTCTCCCAGCTGCGCTGGATGCACTCCGCCGGGCACCTGGACCCCGAGGTCACGGTGCTGCAGAAGACCCCGATGAGCTTCGACGCCGCGCAGTGGGAGATCCTCGCCCCCGCCGTCGGCGCCCGGGTGGTGGCCGGCACGCCCGGCCTGTACCGCGACCCGGAGGCGCTGGTCGCCGCCGTCCGGCGGCACCGGGTGACCGCGCTCCAGTGCGTGCCCACCCTGCTGCGGGCGCTGCTGGACACCGAGGGCTTCACCGACTGCACCGGCCTGACCCGGGTGTTCGCCGGCGGCGAGGCACTCTCCCGGCGGCTCGCCCGCGACCTGCTCCAGGCCCTGCCGCAGGCCGCGCTGGTCAACCTGTACGGCCCGACCGAGTGCACCATCAACGCCACCTCGCACCTGGTGGACCCGGCCGATCCGGGCGACGGCGCGGGCTCGGTGCCGATCGGCCGACCGGTGGCCGACACCCGGTGCTACGTCCTCGACGAGGAGCTGCTGCCGGTCGCCGCCGACGGCGTCGGCGAGCTGTACATCGGCGGCGTCCAGCTCGCCCGCGGCTACCTGAACCGGCCGGAGCTGACCGCGGAGCGGTTCGTCCGCGCCCCGTTCGACCCCGGCGAGCGGCTGTACCGCACCGGCGACCTCGTGCAGTGGAACCCGGACGGCACCCTGCAGTTCGCCGGCCGGGTGGACAACCAGGTCAAGCTGCGCGGGTACCGGGTCGAGCTGGACGAGATCGCCCGCGCGATCGAGGAGCACACCTGGGTGCGCCGCGCGGCCGCGGTCGTCACCGGGGACGACCGCACCGGGCACCCGAACCTGGTCGCCTGCGTCGAACTCAACCCGCGCGAGGCCGCCCTGATGGACCAGGGCAGCCACGGCGGCCACCACCAGTCCAAAGCCAGCAAGCTCCAGGTCAAGGCCCAGCTGTCCGACCCGGGCCTGCGCGACCGGAGCGGACTGGCCGGCCGCGAACGGGTCGAGCTGCCCGGACGGAAGGAGACCGAGGAGCAGCGCCGGGAGACCTTCGCCCGCAAGACCTACCGGTTCTACGAGGGCGGCGCCGTCACCCGGGACGACCTCACCGCGCTGCTCGCCCCGCGCCCGGCCGGCGCCTGCGGCCGCGCCCCGGAGCTCCTGGGCCTGCCGGAACTCGGCTGCGTGCTGCGGTGGTTCGGCCAGTTCCACAGCGGGGAGCGGCTGCTGCCCAAGTACTCCTACGCCTCGCCCGGCGCGCTGTACGCGACCCAGCTGTACCTGGAGACCGACGGCCTGGACGGGCTCGCCGCCGGGCTGTACTACTACCACCCGGTCGAGCACGTCCTGGTCCGGATCGGGCCCGCCGAGCCCGCGTCCGAGGCCTACCTGACGCTGCACTTCTCCGGGAAGCACGGCGCCGTCGAGCCGGTCTACAAGAACAACATCCGGGAGGTGCTGGAGTTCGAGACCGGCCACATGCTGGGCGTCCTGGCGGAGGTGCTGCCCGGGTACGGGCTGGACGTGCGCCCGCTCGGCCTCGACCCGGCGGTCAAGGACCGGCTGGACGTCGCCGAGGAGGACCACTATCTGGGCGGCTTCGCCGTCGTCCGGGCCGGCGGCCCGGCGCGGGCCGAGCGCGTCGAGCTGTACGTCCAGGCCCACGAGGGCCGGGTGGACGGCCTGCGCGGCGGCCTCTACCGGTACGCCGACGGCGAGTTGACGCACGTCTCGGACGAGGTGGTGGAGTCCCGGCACGTGATCGCGATCAACCAGGCCGTCTACGCCCGGGCCTCGTTCGGCATCACCGCCGTCAGCCGCGCCGAGGAGGAGTGGCTGCAGTACGTCGAACTCGGCGCGGTGCTGCACCGCCTCCAGCGCAACGGCCTGGCCATGGGCTTCATGTCCTCCGGCTACAGCTCCAAATCCGGCCACCCGCTGCCCGCCGCACGCCGCATCGACGAGATCCTGGCCGGCCGCGGCATCACGCCGGGACCGTCGTACTTCTTCCTCGGCGGCAAGGTGAGCGAGGAGCAGATCCGCAGCGAGGGCATGCACGAGGACACCGTCCACATGAAGGGCCCGGCCGAGATCATCAAGGAGGAACTGGCCACCCTGCTGCCCGACTACATGCTGCCGGGCCGGGTGCTGGTGCTGGACGCCCTGCCGCTCACCGCGAACGGCAAGGTGGACCTCAAGGCGCTGGCCGCGTCCGAGGCCGTCCGCACGGCCGACGTGCGCGGCGAGTTCGTCGCCCCGGCCACCGGGTACGAGCGGTGGCTGGCCGAGGCCTGGGGGCGGGCGCTGAACTACGAGGACGTGTCGGTGACGGACGAGTTCTTCGCCGTCGGCGGGAACTCGCTGATCGCCGTCGCCCTGGTCAACCGGATCAACCGGGAGTTCGGCGTCGCCCTGCCGCTGCAGGTGCTCTTCGAGTGCCCCCGGCTGGGTGACCTGGCCGGGCGCATCGAGCGGGCGCGCGGGGAGGGCGACGGCGGGGGCCGCGGGGAGAGTGGCGGCGGGGGCGCGGCCTCCCGGCTGATACCGCTGCACCCGGGCGACGCCGGCCGGGCGGTGTTCTGCTGGCCCGGCCTCGGCGGCTACCCGATGAACCTGCGGCCGCTCGGCCGCGAGGCGAGCGGGGGCCGGGCGTTCTACGGCGTCCAGGCGTACGGCATCAACCCCGGCGAGACGCCGTACCCGACCATCCGGGAGATGGCCGCCGCCGACGTCGCCGAGCTGCGCCGGGTGCAGCCGCGGGGCCCGTACACGCTGTGGGGCTTCTCCTTCGGCGCCCGGGTCGCCTTCGAGGCGGCCTGGCAGCTGGAGCGGGCCGGGCAGCGGGTGGAGCGCCTGCTGCTGATCTGCCCCGGCAACCCGAAGGTGCGTCACGGCGACGGCCGTCGGCGGGGCCGTGAGGCCTCGTACACCGACCCGGGGTACCTGACCGTCCTGTTCGGGGTGTTCACCGGTCGGATCGGCGGCCCCGAACTGGAACGGTGCCTGGCCGAGACGGTGGACGAGCCGACCTTCGTCGCCTTCGTGCACCGGATGCTGCCGGAGCTGGACGAGGAGCTGATCCGGCGGATCACCGGGATCGTCGGTGAGACCTACGAGTTCGAGTACAGCTTCCGCGAACTCGCCGAGCGGCGGCTGGAGGCGCCGGTGACCCTCTTCAGGGCAACGGGCGACGACTACTCCTTCATCGAGGGCCGCAGCGGCTACTCGGCCGCCCCGCCCACCGTGGTCGACCTGGCCGGCGACCACTACGGGGTGCTGCGGGAGCACGGGGTGGCCGAGCTGGCCGCCGCGATCCGGGAGGTGGAGCGGACGGTGCCCGGCGAGCGCCCGGGGCGCTGACCGGACGGCGCCGCTGACCGGATGCCGCTTCTGATCGAATGCTGCTTCTGATCAGATGCTGCGGAAACGCTCACGGATGGCCCAGGATCCCTGAGCGGGGGAGCCCCTTCGGATAGGGATGGCTCGGCTTTCCGCCGATCCCGACTCCTTCCGAAGGGGCTTTCCGATGTCCGCTTCCACGTCCGTGAGGAACTCCGCACTGGCGACGGCCTGTTGCGCCCTGCTGCTGGCCGTGCCGCTCGCCCTCGCCCGGCCGGCCGGCGCCGCCGACAACGGCCCCAAGACGCCCGAGGAGGCCGCCGCCTGCCACCAGGTGATCGGCGCCCTGTTCGGCGGCTTCGGGTCGATGCTCGCCGACGCGGCCTGCACGGTGCGGCCCGCCGGGCGGGGCTGAGCCGGCCCGCCCTCACCGCGCCCCCGCCGGCGCGGTGAGGGCGGCTCAGGGCAGTTTTGAGACCTGGCGGTGCGAAGGGCGGCGAGAGGTGTGACCCCGCCGCGGCCCCCTGGAGAACGGAGCCTTGCCGTGAACGAGTTCCTGGTCGAGACCGAGGTCGGGGTCGGGGTCGGGGTCGAGGCGGAGGACTGAGGCGGAGGACTGAGGCGCAGGACTGACCGCCGGCCGGATCCGCGCCCGCCGGACGGGCCGGGGCGGTGGGCGCGGATCCGGTGCCGCTATCCGAGCAGTTCGGCGGCCGCGGCCTTGACCTCGGCGAGCAGGAGGTGCAGGTCGTCCTCCGTGGTGGCGGCGTTGAGGAGGCAGGCGCGGAGCATCTCGGCGGCGCCGAGGCGGGCGCCGGTGACGAAGACCCGGCCGCGCCGCTGGACGGCGACGGGGAGGTCGCGGTTGAGGGCGTCGCGGGCGGCCTCGTCCAGTCCGGGGGCGCGGTGGCGGAACGCCACGATCGAGGTCTGCACCTCGGCGAGCAGCTCCAACTCCTCGTCCGCCTTGACGAGTTCGCCGAGTCGTCGGGCCAGCGCGGTGCAGTGGGCGATGTCCTGGGCGAGGCCGGCGCGGCCCCTGTGGGCGATGGTGGCCCAGACCTTGAGGGCCCGGAAGGGGCGGGTCTGCTCGGTGCCGTACTCGGAGAACCAGCCGAGCGCGCCGGCCGACTCGTCGCGCAGGTAGGACGGGACGAGGCTGAAGGTGCCGCGCAGCTCCTCGGTGTCGCGGACCAGCGCGCAGCCGCAGTCGACCGGGACGCCGAGCCACTTGTGCGGGTCGAGGGCGAGTGAGTCGGCGCGCTCCAGTCCGGCGTAGCGGTGGGCGATGGCCGGGTCGAGCCGGCCGAAGGCGCCGTACGCGCCGTCCACGTGCAGCCAGAGGCCCTGCTCCTCGCAGAGGTCGGCGATCGGGCCGAACTCGTCCACCGCGCCGGCGCCGACGGTGCCGGCCGAGGCGACCACCAGGAAGGGCAGCAGGCCGGCCGCGCGGTCGCGCTCGACGGCCGCCCGCAGGTCGGCGGTGTCCAGTCGGCCGTCGGGGCCGGTGGCCACGGTGCGCAGGTGGCGGCTGCCGAGGCCGAGGAGTTCGGCGGCCTTGCGGACGCAGGAGTGGGTCTCGCCGGTGACGTAGCCGACCAGCGGGGGCAGGCCGGCCAGGCCCTCCTCGCGGACGTCCCGGCCGGCCCGCCGGGCGGCGCGGTTGCGGGCGGCGGCGAGGCAGACGATGGTCGCCATCGAGGTGCCGGAGGTGAGCAGGCCGCCGCCGGTCGGGTGCGGGAAGCCGACCAGCTCGGCTGTCCAGCGGACCACGGTGCGCTCCAGGTGGACGTCGGCGTGGTCGCCGCCGGCCGAGCTGGGGTTCATCGCGGAGGCGGCGAGGGTGGCGAGCACCCCGGCGGGGGCGGGGGCGGAGTTGACCCAGCCGAAGAAGCGCGGGTTGCCGTTGCCCATCGGGTACGGGAGGACGTCCCGCCCGATGGCGTCGACCAGCTCGTCGAGCGGGCGGCCCTCGGCGGGCAGCGGGGCGTCGAGCAGGGCCCGGCGGGCGGCCTCGTCCATGGGCTGCCAGACCGGGCGCCCGGGAAGTTCGGCGAGGTAGTCGGAGACCAGGTCGGCGGTGGCGTGGGCGGCACGGCGGAAATCGGCGCCGGGGATGTCCTCGGTGGTCATGGCGTGCTCCAGGGAGGCCGGGGAGGGGCGGGGCGAGGCGCGGCGTCCTTGGCGCACCCTGATCAGGCGATGATCGGGTGATCCTACGCAAACGGGCCCGCGCCGTGCGGCGCGGGCCCTCGTGCTGAGACCGGGGTGTCGGTCCGGGTGACCGGGGCGTCAGTCCAGCGAGCTGGACAGGCCGCTCGCCGAGCGGCAGTAGCCCTGCATCTCCTTGTTGGTGATCTTGGCGCAGAGCCGTCCTGCCGCGCCCCCGTCGGTGTAGTTGACGGTGTAGTAGCTGACCAGGCCCTCGGCGCAGGCCTTGCGCTGCCAGCCGTCGGCGGCGGTGGCGCACTGCTGGGCCGCCCAGTCCTCGCGGTCCAGGTTGTACTTCATGGTGCGCGAGCCGACGCCGCGGCTGCAGTCCACCGCTCCGCCGCCGGCCTTGCCGTTGAGGCACCACTTGAGGGCCTCGGCGTAGACCTCGGGGTGGTTCGGGTAGTCGTGCGAGGACAGGTAGAAGGTCGGGGCGTAGAAGAAGCAGGCGGACTGGAACAGCGCCGGCTGGTCCTTGCACGGGTAGAGCGGGTCCTGGGCGAGCTTGTCGGCCGGGAGGTTGGCCTTGGCCTGCTCGTCCTCCTCGTCGGGGCCGAAGAGCTGCATGAACAGGCCCTCGGAGCAGCGGATCCGGTTCTGGTCGGAGGGGAACTTGTTGCACAGGTCGCGGGCCTTGGCGACGTCCTGCTTGGCGACGAACATCGTGCCGTGGCCGACGCCGTGGATGCAGGGGCCGTTGTTCTTGGGCGCGCAGAGCTTGAGCAGGTCCGTCTCGGGCTGGGTGGAGGCGTTGAGCATCTCCTCGACCGCGCCGTGCAGGTAGCCGGCCGCGCAGGTCTCGTGCGGGAAGGAGATGACCTTCTGGAAGTCGGCGTTGAAGCGCTTGACCGCCGCGTGGCCGAGCTCGTGCGCGATCGGGTGGCAGAAGCGCACGGTGTACGGCTTCTCCTTGGTGATCTTGTCGAGGTCGGCCAGGGCGACGCCGGGGTCGGTGGCGTCCATCTCGGCCATCAGCTTGTTGCGCAGGGTGGAGCGGGTCCACACCGCCGGGTCGCCGGTCGGGGTGGCGCTCGCGGCACCGGCCGCGGCCGGCTTGGCGCCGGCGGCGGTGCCCCCGGGGGCGGCGGCCTGGGGCGCGGTGGCCGCCGCGGGCGACCAGTCGGTGACGGCCACCGACCCCAGGCCCAGGACGCCCAGGAGCAGGGCGGTGAGAATCGCGAAGACTCGCGGCTGCATGACGGGATCCCCCGGCGGATCGAGGTGAACGTTTCGCTTCCATCCTGACGGCAGATGAGCGGGTAATCCGCGTATTCGCCCGCCGTTCGGGAGGTGTCGGCGACGCTACCGCACCCTGGGACCGCGGGGCCCGGCGGGATGGGGCTCCGCACAATCACCCGGACGGAGTATGGGGGCGCGGGCGTCGCCAACTGCGCCGTCCGGGTGGTGGCACCCGCGCCCCGGCGCCCCGCGGTCCTCTCCCGGGGGCCTCTCCCGGGGGCCCGTGGGGCGCCCGCGTTCACAGCTCCAGCGTCACCCGGTACTCCGTCAGCCAGGCGTCGAAGTCCAGCGCGAGGTCCACGGCCAGCCGGACGGACTGCGGGTCGGTGTCCGGGGCGAGCGCGTCGGTCAGGCGCCGCCGGTCGAGCAGGTCCAGGGCCGGTGAGGTGCGCTCGACGGCGAGCCGGGCCAGTTCGGCGCGCAGCTTCGCCGGATAGTGCGGGTCCGTGGTGACGGGGTACGGGCTCTTGGGCCGCTCGGCGACCGCGGGCGGCAGCACGTCCCGGACGGCGGCGCGCAGCAGGCTCTTCTCCCGCCCGTCGAAGGTCTTCATCGCCCACGGGGCGTTGAAGACGTACTGGACCAGCCGGTGGTCGCAGAACGGCACCCGGACCTCCAGGCCGTTGGCCATGCTCATCCGGTCCTTGCGGTCGAGCAGGATGCAGACGAAGCGGGTCAGGTTGAGGTACGAGATCTCGCGCATCCGCCGTTCCAGCGGATCCGCCGCCGGCAGGTGCGGGACCTCGGCGATCGCCTCGCGGTAGCGGGCCCTGCGGTAGCCGTCCAGGTCGAGCTTGCGGAGCAGTTCGGCGTCCAGGAGGTACTCGCGCGGGGTGGCTCCGCCGCCGGCGATGCCGGTGAGGCCGAGCGCCCAGGGGAAGTCCTCGACGGCGATGGTCTCGGGGTCGTGGAACCAGCGGTAGCCGCCGAAGAGCTCGTCCGCGGACTCGCCGGACAGCGCGACGGTGGAGTGCCGGCGCACGCCCCGGAAGAGCAGCAGCAGCGAGGTGTCCATGTCGCCGACGCCGTTGGGCAGGTCACGGGCGCGCAGCACGGCGGAGCGCCGGGACGGGTCCGTCAGGTCGGCGGCGTCCAGCTCGACGACGCTGTGGTCGGCGCCCACGTGCTCGGCGAGCAGCCGGGCGAACGGGCCGTCCTGGGTCTGCCGGACGTCGTTGGCGTGGAAGGTCTCGCTCTGCCCGGCGAAGCCGACGGAGAAGGAGCGCACCGGGCCGGCCCCGGCGGCGCCCAGCGTCCGGGAGGCGAGGGCGGTGACGGCGCTGGAGTCCAGGCCGCCGGAGAGCAGCGAGCAGAGCGGGACGTCCGCCTCCAGCTGGCGGTGCACGATGTCGTCCAGCAGGGCCCGGACGGTGGCGACGGTGGCCTCCAGGCTGTCGCCGTGCTCGCGCGCCTCCAGCGCCCAGTAGCGGCGCACCGTGAGGCCCTCGCGGCGCACCCGCACCACGTGCCCGGGCCGGACCTCGTGGATGTCCCGGTACGGGGTGAGGCCGGGGGTGCGGGTGTAGCCGAGCAGTTCGCGCAGCCCGTCCAGGTCCACCACCGGGCGGACGGCGGGGTGGGCGAGCAGGGCCTTGACCTCGGAGCCGAAGATCACGCCGTCCTGGGTGCGGTGGAGGTACAGGGGTTTGACGCCCATCCGGTCGCGGACCAGCAGCAGTTCCTCGCGCCGCACGTCCCAGATCGCGAAGGCGAACATGCCGTTGAGCCGCTCGGCCAGGTGCTCGCCCCACTCCAGGTAGGCGCGCAGCACGACCTCGGTGTCGCTGCGGGTGCGGAAGCGGTGCCCGGCCGCCTCCAGGTCCGCGCGCAGTTCGCGGTGGTTGTAGACCTCTCCGCTGTAGGTGAGCACGGCCAGCGTCCGGCCGTCGTGCTCGGCCGTCATCGGCTGGACGCCGCCCGCGATGTCGATCACCGCGAGCCGGCGGTGGCCGAGCGCGGCGTGCGGCTCCAGGTGCACGCCGCCGGCGTCCGGGCCGCGACGGACCTGGGTGGCCGTCATCGCCTCGATGACCCCCCGTTCGGCGGTGAGGTCGCGCTCGAACGCGACCCATCCGGTGATCCCGCACATCCGCAAGCCTCCGGTCTTCCGCTTCGTGTTCAGGGGGTCACGCTACGTGCGGAGTTGGCGTCGCTTCAAGGGGCTTTCGGGAACGGGGGTGATCGGGTGGCCGATCGGCGGTCGAATGTGAAGGAGGCGTGAATGCGGTCTGAAAGTCGTAATGTCTGCCCGATTTCGGGCAGAAACTTTGGCTTCGGCGGCGAGCCCGACCTAGGCTCCTGATTCGTGCCGAGCTCATCCCACCCTCACGAAGACCTCCTCGCCCACCTCACCCGGACCAGCCCGCTCGGGCCCCGGGAGGCGGCGCGGGTCGTGGCGGAGGTGCTGGCGTACTTCTCCGAGAGCACCGAGGAGTACGTGCGCCGCCGCCACACCGAGCTCCAGGCACGCGGTCTGACCAACGAGCGGATCTTCGCCCGGCTCGCCGAGGAGCTGCCGCAGCGCCGGGTCTCGGCGCCGGAGCTGTCGGCCCGCCAGCTGCGGCGGATCGTCTACGGCTGAGCCGTCCGATCCGGCCGATCCGCCGTTCCTTCCGACCGGGCCGCGGTTCCCGATCGGACCGCCGTTCCCGACCGGACCGCCGTTCCCGACCTTCCGAAGACTTCGAAGAGGAGACCACGCATGTGCGGAATCGTGGCCTACATCGGCCCCAAGGACGCGACCCCCTTCCTGCTGGAGGGGCTGGCGCGGCTGGAGTACCGCGGCTACGACTCGGCCGGCGTCGCCGTCACCGGGCGCAGCGGCGGGATCAAGCTCCGCAAGGTGAAGGGCCGGGTCGCCGACCTGGCCGCCGCCGTGCCGGCCCGGTTCAAGGGCACCACCGGCATCGGCCACACCCGCTGGGCCACCCACGGCGTCCCCAGCGACGCCAACGCCCACCCCCACCTGGACAACGCCGAGCGGATCGCCGTCGTCCACAACGGCATCATCGAGAACGCCGACGAGCTGCGCGCCAAGCTCACCGCCGACGGCGCCGTGTTCCACTCCGAGACCGACACCGAGGTGCTCGCCCACCTGATCGCGGCGAACGTCGCCGAGGGCGTGGAGCTGGAGGACGCGGTGCGCGCCGCGCTGAGCCGGGTGGTCGGCACCTACGGCATCGCGGTGCTCGACGCCGAGCGGCCGGACCGCATCGTCGTCGCCCGCAACGGCAGCCCGATCGTGCTGGGCATCGGCGAGAAGGAGATGTTCGCCGCCTCGGACGTCTCCGCGCTGGTCCGCTACACCCGCCAGGTCGTCCACCTGGAGGACGGCGAGCTCGCCACCGTCCGGGCCGACGGCTTCCGCACCTTCACCGCGGACGCCCGCACCACGCACCGCCAGCCGTCCACCGTGGACTGGGAGGTCGACTCCTACGACACCGGCGGCTTCGAGCACTTCCTGCTCAAGGAGATCCACGAGCAGCCCGGCTCGGTCGAGCGCACCCTGAGCGGCCGCCTCGACGAGCGCTTCGCCACCGCCCACCTCGGCGGCCTCAACCTGGACGCCCGGGAGCTGCGCGAGATCCGCCGGGTGAAGATCCTCGGCTGCGGATCGGCCTACTACGCGGGCGAGATGGGCGCGCAGCTGATCGAGGAGCTGGCCCGCATCCCCGCGCACAGCGAGCCGGCCTCGGAGTTCCGCTACCGCAACCCGGTGATCGAGGCGGACACCCTGTACGTCGCGGTCAGCCAGTCCGGTGAGACCTACGACACGCTGGCCGCCGTCCAGGAGATCAAGCGCAAGGGCGGCCGGGTGCTCGGCGTCGTCAACACCGTGGGAAGCGCTATCGCCCGAGAGTGTGACGGCGGTATCTACCTGCACGCCGGTCCCGAGGTCTCCGTCGCCTCGACCAAGGCCTTCACCTCCACCGTGGTCGCCTTCGCGCTGCTCGCCCTGCACTTCGGGCGCATCCACGACCTGTCGCCCGCCGACGGGCGCCGGATCGTCTCGGCGCTCCAGGCGCTGCCCGACCAGATCCGCGAGGTGCTGGAGCAGAGCGAGGCGATCGCCGGACTCGCCGCCGAGTACGCCGAGTCGACGGGCATGATGTTCATCGGCCGGGTGCGCGGCTTCCCGGTGGCCCGCGAGGGCGCGCAGAAGCTCAAGGAGATCTCCTACGTGCACGCCGAGGCCTACCCGGCGAGCGAGCTCAAGCACGGTCCGCTGGCGCTGATCAGCCCCGAACTGCCCACCGTGGCACTGGTTCCGGACGACGAGCTGCTGGACAAGAACCTGACCACGCTGGGCGAGATCAAGGCCCGCTCCGGGCGGGTCATCGCGGTCGCCCACCGGCGGCCCGAGGAGAAGCTCGCGGACCACTGCATCCTGGTGCCCAAGAGCGAGCCCGAGCTGGACCCGCTGCTGCTCAACATCCCGCTCCAGCTGCTGGCCTACCACGCCGCCGTCTCCCTCGGCCGCGACGTGGACAAGCCGCGCAACCTGGCGAAGAGCGTGACGGTGGAGTAGCCCTCCCCGAGGGCGGCCGGGCCGCCCTTCGAACCACCGGGTCCCGGTCGCTGTGCGGACGGCCGGGGCCCGGTTCCCCACCGGGGATCAGAACACCGAGCAGCCGGAGAGGGTGGTCAGGGTGTCCAGGGCGGCGACCGCGGCGACGGAGTTGCCGGCCTGGTCCAGGCGCGGGCCCCAGGCGCAGACGGCCGCGCGGCCGGGGAGTATGGCGAGGACGCCGCCGCCGACGCCGCTCTTGCCGGGCAGGCCCACGCGGAAGGCGAACTCGCCGGCGGCGTCGTAGGTGCCGCAGGTGAGCAGGACGGCGTTGATCCGCTTGGCCTCGCTGCGGGACATCAGCCGGGTGCCGTCGGCGCGCACGCCGTAGCGGGCGAGGAAGGAACCGGCGAGGACGAGGTCGCGGCAGCTGGTGGCGACCGCGCAGTGGGCGTAGTAGTGCTCCAGGACGGTCTCGACCGGGTTCTCCAGATTGCCGTGACTGGCGATGAAGTGGGCCAGCGCGGCGTTGCGGTGGCCGTGTTCGGCCTCCGAGGCGGCGACCACCGGGTCCGTGTCGAGCAGCGGGTTGCCGGACTCGCGGCGCAGGAACTCCCGTACCGCGCCCGAGGCGTCGCCGGTCATGGTCTGGAGGCGGTCGGTGACCACCAGGGCGCCCGCGTTGATGAACGGGTTGCGCGGGATGCCGTGCTCGGTCTCCAGCTGCACCAGGGAGTTGAACGGGTTGCCGGACGGCTCGCGACCGACGCCCCGCCAGAGCGTGTCGCCGCCGTAGGCCACCGCGAGGGCGAGCGTGAACAGCTTGGAGACGCTCTGCACGGAGAACGGCCGCTCCCAGTCCCCGACGCCGTGCAACTCCCCGTCGACGGTGGCCACGGCCATGCCGAAGGCCTCCGGGTCGGCGCTGGCGAGGGCCGGGATGTAGTCGGCGACCCGGCCCCGGCCCGTGGTCGCGCGGGCGGTCGCCTCGGCGGCCTCCAGCAGCACCGGCCAGTCCAGGATCTCCCCGCCGGGCACACCGTTCAACGCTTCTCCTCCACCGGCACCGACTGGAACACGACCGGGACCGGGCGCGCGGTGCGGTGCGTCCGGTCCGACCAGGATTATCCGTCTTTCGGCAGGCGGCCCGGCACGGGGGGGCGGATGTCGGCAGGTCAGGGCGCTTTGCTCGGGGCCTGGGCGGCGGAAGGGCGGTGGTGGCCGGATGGCCGGGTGGCCGCCGAGCGGGGCCGGGACGGACATCGCGGGGAAGTGCTCCAGGACGGGATCTGCGGGCCGGGCCGTCGCCCGAATGTGCGAAAGAGTCGGACCTGGAGGGACGCGGCGGGGAGTGGCGGCGGTTCGGAGAGTGGCGCGCGTCACCACGGCCGGCCGCCGTGCGGACGCCAGTCGGACGGGAGGCCCGGGCGGTTCCCGGAACCGCTCGATGGTGTCACCCGGGCGGCGTGTCCCTGGGCGCCGCCGTCGGATTCGGGTGTGGTGGGGGCAGGTCGATCCGTCCGGGTCGACCTCGTTCCGTCTGACCTGCCATCGGAGGCGCCGCCATGTCCACCACCGCTGTTTTCGCCGTCGACGGCATGAGCTGCGGCCACTGCGAGAAGACGGTCAGCGCCGGACTCGCCGTCCTGCCGGGTGTCACCGACGTCAGCGCCGACGCACCGAGCGGGCGGGTCACCGTGGCCTCCGCGCAGCCGCTGGACGAGGCCCTGGTCCGCAGCGTGGTCGACGGCGCCGGGTTCACCTTCGTCGGGCGGGCCTGAGGGCGGTTCCGGGGCGCTCCCGGGGCAGGTTCGTGGGTCCCGGGGTCCGCGGCGGCTGCCGACGGACCCCGGCCGGTCCGGGACCGGCTCAGCCCATGCTCTTCGCGCCGTCCAGCGACTCGCGGATGATGTCGGCGTGGCCGGCGTGCTGGGCGGTCTCGTTGGCGATGTGCAGCAGCACCCGGCGGGCCGACCACTCGGCGTCCGGCTCGAACCAGGGGGCCTTCGGCAGCGGCTGGGTGGCGTCCAGGTCGGGGAGGCCGGCCACCAGCTCGTCGGTGCGGCGGGCGACCTCGGCGTACGCCGCGAGGACACCGGCCAGCGTCTCGCCGGGCAGCATGCGGAACTCGTCCGCGCGGCGGGCGAAGTCCTCCTCGGTCCAGCTCGTGAAGTCGGGCATCGCGGACGGCCCCTGCACGATGAACTCCGCCCAGAGCCGCTCGACGCTGGTCACGTGCTTGATCAGGCCGCCCAGGCACAGCTCGCTCGCACAGGTCCGCAGGCCGACCTGCTCGTCGGTGAGGTCGCGGGTGGTGAAGCGCAGGAAGTGCCGCTGCTTCTCCAGGGCCACCAGGAGGTCGGCGCGCTCGCCGGTGAGGGTCCGGGGGGTGGCGGCGGGGGTGGTGGACGTGGTCATCGTGACGGCCTTTCGCTCGGGTCCTGCACGGTTCCTGCTCGGGTCTTGCTCGGCTCTTGCTCTGGTTCTGCTGTGGTTTTGCCCTGGTTCTGCGGGTCTTGTGGGTCCTGCTCGGGTCCTGCTCCCTCGGGCAAGAAGAACGCTACGGACCATTGCGGCCACTTCCTGTCCTGAATCCCGGGAGAATCGGGGCATGGCCAACACGAGCACCCGGACGCTGCGACTGCTCTCCCTGCTCCAGACCCACCGGTACTGGCCGGGCGAGGAACTGGCCGACCGGCTCGGCGTCTCCGTCCGCACCCTGCGCCGCGACATCGACCGGCTGCGCGAACTCGGCTACCCCGTCGAGGCGCAGCGCGGCGTCGACGGCGGCTACCAGCTCGCGGCGGGCGCGGCGCTGCCGCCGCTGGTGATCGACGACGAGGAGGCGGTGGCCCTCGCGGTGGGCCTGCAGGCGGCGGCCGAGAGCCCGGTGGAGGGCGTCGCCGAGGCCTCGGTGCGGGTGCTGGCGAAGGTGGTCCAGGTGATGCCGGTCCGGCTGCGCCGACGGGTGGAGGCACTGCGCGCGGTGACCGTCCCGGTGGACTGGGGGACCGGGGCCGGTGCGGGCGTCGACCCGGACGTCCTGACCGTGGTGGCGCTCGCCTGCCGGGACGGCGAACGGGTGCGGTTCTCCTACACGGCCGCCGACGGGCGCGGCACGGAGCGGCACGTCGAACCGCACCGGCTGGTCTGCCTGAACCGCCGCTGGTACCTGGTGGCGTACGACCTCGACCGGGCCGACTGGCGCAGCTTCCGCATCGACCGCCTCACCGCCCCGTCCGGCAGCGGCGCCCGCTTCGCCCCGCGGGCCCTCCCGGCCGCCGACGCGGCGGAGTTCGTCCGCGCGGGCCTCCAGGGCATGCCCCGGCCGCACCTCGTGGAGGCCCTCGTCGAGGCGCCGGCCGACCACGTCCGCGCCCGCGTCGGCCGCTGGGCCACCGTGGAACCCGTCACCCCCGACCGCTGCCGCCTGCGGATGACGGCCGACTCCCTCGACTGGCCCGCCATGGCCCTGGGCTCCCTCGGCGCCGAGTTCCACGTACTCGCCCCACCCGCCCTGCGGAGCCTGCTCGCCGACTGGAGCACCCGCTTCGCCCGCGCGGCGGGGGAGGGAGAAGTCGGCGAGGCCGACTTCTGATGCTGTGCCGGCTGGGGGAGTCAGGGGGCGATGGCTTCGAGGGTGGTGCGGAGGTGGGTGAGGACGGCGGGGAGGGTGGGGAGCGGGGGTGTGGCGAGGGCGAGGCGGAGGGCGTTGGGGTGGTGGGGGGTGGTGGCGAAGGCGTCGGCGGTGGAGATCAGGATGCCCTCGGCGGCCAGGGCGGCGGCCGCGTGGTCCGGGCGCTGGTGGGGTTCGAGGGTGAGCCAGACGATGTACGAGGTGGGGTGGGCGGTGGTCGTCAGGCCGGCCAGGGCGGTGCGGGCGATGGACTGGCGGGCGGCGGCGTCCGTACGGCGTTCCCGTTCCAGCCGGGCGACCGTGCCGTCGGTGAGCCAGCCGGTGGCGAGGGCGGTGATCAGCCCGGGGGCGCCCCAGGCCGCCGTGCGCAGGTTGGTGGTGGCGGCCCGGACCAGGTGGGTGGGCAGGACGGCGAAGCCGAACCGCAGACCGGGTGCCACGCTCTTGGAGAGGCCTGCGAGGTAGCAGGTGCGCTCGGGGGCGAGGGTGTGCAGGGGCGGGGGCGGTGCGGCCTCCAGGAAGGCGTAGGTGCCGTCCTCGACGAGGGTGAAGCCGTGGTCGGCGGCGAGCCGGACGAGGCGCTCGCGCTGCGCCGCGTCGAGCACCCAGCCGAGCGGGTTGTGGACGGTGGGCTGGGTGTACACCGCCCGCACCGGCCGGGTGCGGCAGAGCCGGTCGAGCGCGTCGAGGTCCGGGCCCGCGGCGGTGACCGGTACGGGGGCGAGGTCCAGTCCGTGGGCGGTGGCGAGCAGCTTGATGCCCGGGTAGCCGAGCGCGTCCACGGCGAGGACGTCCCCGGGGCGGGTGAGCGTACGCAGGACGCAGTCCAGGGCCTGCTGCGCGCCGCTGGTGAGCAGGACGTTCTCGGGCGGGGTGTCGATCCCGCGGTCCAGCAGGTGGGTGGCGACCGCGGCCCGGTCGTGCCGGTGGCCGCCCGGCGGGTGCTGGCGCAGCAGGGCCTCGGCGTCGCCCGAGGAGGCGAGCGCGCGCAGGGCCTGCCGGAGCTGGTCGCCCTGCCCGGGGGCGAGCGGCTGGTTGAAGGAGAGGTCGGCCACCCGGGGCACCGGGAGCGCTCGTGAGGGTTCGGGGCCGTCGTAGCCGGACCGCAGCCGGACGAAGGTGCCGCGCCCCTGCTCGCCCACCACCAGTCCGGCGGCGGCCAGTTCGGCGTAGATCCGGGTGGCGGTGGCGAGGGCGATCCGCCGTTCGCGGGCGAGGGCGCGGTGGGTCGGCAGCCGGGTGCCGGCCGGGAGCGCGCCGGAGCGGATGGCGGCCGCGTACTCGTCGACGACGGCCTTGTAGGTGGGCGGCCGCACGGGGCACCTGCCGTTCCTCGGGGTGGAGTTCCCGGAGTGGAGTTCTTGGAGTGGAGTTCTGGAGCGGGATTCCTGGGGGCGGAGGCCCGCCCCGGGTGTGCGGGCGGGTACCGGAGTGTATCCAGGACAATAAGTGGATTGTCCTGGGCGGGTGTTCCTAGCCTCGTCCCATCCAGCAGCGAGGCCAGGAACGGAGCACACGCCCATGACCATCCGCAGCGAGCGGGACCGGCACGTCGTCACCCTCACCATCGACCGGGAGAAGAAGCTCAACGCCCTCGACTACCCGACGATCGACGCGCTGCTCGCCGAGCTCGACCTGATCGACGCCGACGACACCGTCCGCGCCGTGATCCTCACAGGCGCCGGCGAGCGGGCGTTCAGCGCGGGCGCCGACATCCCGTCGCTGGCGGCCAGCATCGCGGGCGGGCCGGAGCGGGCGCTGCGCGAGTTCGTCCGGCGCGGGCACACCCTCACCCGGCGGATCGAGGAGTTCCCCAAGCCGGTCATCGTGGCCGTCAACGGCCTGGCCTACGGGGGCGGTTGCGAGATCACCGAGGCCGCCCCGCTGGCCGTCGCGGCCGAGCACGCGACCTTCGCCAAGCCCGAGATCTCGCTCGGCTTCCCGCCGCCCTTCGGCGGCTCGCAGCGGCTGCCGCGGCACGTCGGCCGCAAGCACGGTCTGGAGCTGATCCTCACCGGCGACCCGATCCCGGCCACCCGGGCCGCCGAGCTCGGCCTGGTCAACTCCGTCGCCCCGGCGGACGAACTGCTGGACACCGCCCGCGACTTGGCCGAGCGGATCATCCGTCACGCGCCGACCGCCGTGGCCGCCTGCCTGCGGGCCGTAACCCGGGGCATCAACCTGCCGATCGACGAGGGGCTGGCGGTCGAGGCGGCGGCCTTCGCGGCGACCGTGCCGACGGACGGCGTGCGGGACGGGATCCGGCGCTTCCTGGATCGTTAGTCCGCCGGGGCGGTGTGCGAGGCGCGGTCAGCCGGTGTGCCGGTGTGCCGGTGTGTCGGTGTGTGGTGGTGTGCGGGGTGTGGGGCGCGCGGGTGCGGGCCCGGGAAAGCCGTTGCCTGCGGGGGTCGCTGGGGTGATCATGGCGGGATGTCGGATCTGCTTGCGCGCGTGACCACCTTCCGCTCCGCCTTCGCCCGCCGCCAGGCGGCCGAACTCCTCGAACTTCCCGAATTCCCAGGGGTGTTCGCCGTCCGAGACGCCGAGTTCGCCCGCTCGGAGGAGCACAACCAGCTGATCGTCGAGGGGCCGGGCACCGATCCGGCGATGCTGCCCGAGCTCGCCGCCCGATGGCTGGGGCGGCGTGGCCGGTACCGCATCACGGTGCTGGACCCGGACTCGGGAGAGCGGGCCGCCCCGGTGCTGACGGCGGCGGGGTACGAGCGGGAGAGCGTGGTGATCCTGGCCCGGCCGACGGGCGGCTGCCTGCGGCCCGAACCAGCCGCAATTCCCGTGGAGTTGGGCGAGATTCGGGAGGCGGTGCTGCGCCAGCAGCGGGAGTGGAGCGAGGACGAGGAACTCGGCCGGCAGCTCACCGACCGCCGTGCCGCCCGGCTGCGCGGTGCCGCGGGGGTGCACTTCCTGGCCGCCCGGACGCCGGTCGGCGAGGTCGCGGCCTGGAGCGACCTCTACCTCGAACCGTCCCTTGAGCTGGCCCAGTTGGAGGACCTGGTGACCGCCTCGCGGCATCGGGGCGCGGGGCACGGCGACACCCTGCTCGCCACCGGCCTGGCACTGGCGGCCGAAGCCGGCGTCCCGCAGCTGTTCCTGCTCGCGGACGCGGTGGACTGGCCGCGCGAGTGGTACGCCCGCCGGGGCTTCGCGCAGATCGGGCGCAGCCACTCCTTCCACAGCCGCTGACGACGACCGCAGCCGCTGACGACGACTATGCGACAACGGCACGGCGTGTGGACGCCGGTCGGCCGCTTCCTGTCGGCCGGGGACCGGACGGCCCTGGAGGGCGAGGGGTGACGGCGGCCGGCCGCGCCGCGGTCAGCCCGCCTCCGGGCCTCCGGGCCGCGGAGTGTCGCGGCCGCAGTGGGTGGCGACGGTGTCGGCGAAGGCGCGTGCGAGCGGGCCGAGGTTCTCCCAGTCGCGGACGGCCCAACCGGCCGTGAGGGCGGGCAGGTCGGGCAGTGGAAGCAGCCGCAGGCCCGGGTGGCCGGGGCCCTGCCACTGCGGGAGGGCCGGGACGACGGCGTGGCCGAGGCCGAGTTCGGCAAGCAGGATCGCGGTGTCCCAGTCGGCGACGCTGGTGTCGAAGACCGGCCGGATACCCGACTTCCCCAGCCAGGCCTCGACCTGGGAGCGGGAGACGGAGTTCTGCGGCAGCCCGATCAGCCGGGCGTCCTGGAGGTCGCCGGGCGAGATCCGGGCCCGGGCGGCGAGCGGGTCGCCCGCCGCGACCGCGAGCACCCAGGGCAGCTCGACCACCGGCCGCCGGTCGACGCCCCGGGCCGGGGCGCCGAGGGTGATCCAGGCGAGGTCGACCCGCCCGGCGTTGAGCGACTCCAGGCAGCTACGGCTGGACACCTCGGTCTGGAACTCCAGGCTGACCTGGGGGAAGCGCCGCCGGAAGTCCACCACGGCCGCGGACATGAAGTGCCGGATGCTGGTGGCGCCGGTGGTGATCCGTACGGACCCGCCCTCGCCGCGGGCGAGTTCGGCGATCCGGTGCAGCGCGTGGTCGATGCTGCCGAGGCCGGCGGCGACCGCCGTGCGCAGCAGGCTCCCCGCAGCGGTGGGGACGACCCCGCGCGGGTGGCGCTCGATCAGGGCGAGGCCGACCTCCCGCTCCAGCCGCCTGACGTGCTGGCTGACGGCGGACTGGGTGCAGTTCAGCTCGCGGGCCACGGCGCTGAGCGAGCCGGCCCGGCAGACCGCGGCGAAGACACGGAGGTCGTCAATGGTCACGGAGGCCCAAGGTATCGCTTGGGGGTGTCCCAGTAAATCGGCGGATTGACTTGGGTGTTCCGCCGGATCGATCATCGAACCAGGGCCCAGGGCGGCAACCCGCCCGCTGTCCTCACCGGCGTCCGGACGTCGGTGAGGACAGCGGGCGGGTGTCGACCCGCATCGATGCGCAAGAGCGGTGACGGAGGAAGGCAGAGGGGGACGGGAATGCGGTACGCCGAAGGTCCGGGTACGCACTGCGAGGTGTTCGCCGCGGCGCCGGTGGAGCGGGTGTGGGAGCTGGTGACGGACATCGGCCTGCCCGCCCGGCTCAGCCCGGAGCTCCGGCGGGTCGCCTGGCTGGACGGCGCGGACGGCCCCGCGGTGGGCGCCCGCTTCGAGGGGCACAACAGCCGTGCGGGCATGCCCGACTGGCGGACGGTCTCCGAGATCACCGAGCTGACCGGGGCGACGGCACCGGCCGGGCCGGGCGACCGGCGCGTCTTCGCCTGGGGCGTGATGGACGCGGACGGCCGCTACGGCGAGCCGGTGTCCGACCTCCTCGGGGCGCTGGCCCGGTGGCGCTTCGAGCTGACCCCCGAAGACGGCGGCACCCGGCTGCGCCAGTCGGTGGTGATCGGTCCGGGTCGCAGCGGCCCCAGCCTGTTCATCGACGCCACGCCGGAGCTGGAGGAGAAGATCGTCGACTTCCGGCTGAACGAGCTGCGCACCGGCATGGCGGCCACCCTCGACGGCATCAAGTCGCTGGCCGAGCAGGGGGATCGGGCCTTGCCCGAGCGCTGATCCCGGCCCTGCGGGGCGGGGCGGGCTGGGTGCCCGTCCGGCCCGCCCGCCGACTCGGGGGAGCCACCCGGGGGCCGGTTCCACGGTTCCTGGTCGGGGTCTTCACCTCTGCGGTTCCGCGGTTCCGCGGTTCCGCGGTTCCGCGGCCCCTCGGGCCTGGATGGGCTTCAGCCGGTAGTGCCCGTGCCGTCGTTGTGGGCGGTCTCCGCCGTGCGCAGCGCCGCGGCGATGGTGCGGAAGCCACGGCGCTCGGCGTGGGCGCGGGCGGTGACGCCGTCGGCGTCGGGGAGAAGCGGATCGGCGCCGTGGGCGAGCAGGACCTCGACGATCTCCTGGTGTGCCGGGCCGCCGTCGCCGAGGAGGACGGCTTCGAGCAGGGCCGTCCAGCCGAGGTCGTTGACGTGGTCGACGTCGACGTCGACGGCGGTCTCGGCGAGGACCGCGCGGACGTAGGCGACGTGGCCGCGTTCGGCGGCGGGGATCACCGACACCCCGCCGTAGCGGTTGCGGCGGGTGAGGTCCGGGCCGCCGGGCAGCAGGGCGCGCAGCATCGGGACGCTGCCGGTGACGCCGGTGACCAGCCAGGGGGTGTTCAGCCGGGAATCCTGCGCGTTGACGTCCGCTCCGGCCTCGACCAGCAGCCGGGCGACGGCGACCCGGTCGGCGAGGGCGGCCCGCAGCAGCGGCGTACGGCCCTGGGCGTCGCGGGCCTCGAGGGCCGCGCCCGCGGTCAGGGCCGTGCGGACGGCGTCGACGTCGCCGCCGTCGGCGGCCTCCAGCAGGGCCTGGTCGGCGGGGGAGAGCGGGCGGGCGGTCATGGCGGGGGCTCCTCGGCGGGTGGCGGACTGCGCGACGGTCCCAGCCTGCCGTCGCGGGCGCTCGGCGGCGTCGGCGGGGCGGTGGCCCCTGTCGGGTGGAACGGATGACGGCCGGGTCATCCGATCGGATGACCCGGCCGTCGGCGTTCGGCAGGAGAGTGGAGATCAGGCACCGGCGCGAGGCCGGTCGTGACCGTGCGGCCGGTCGCGGCCGCGTGGTCTGTGGCCGAGTGGCCGTCATTGCCGAGTGGCCGTCACCAGGACACCGGGTAGCGGACCGGGTGCCCGCCGATCCGGCAGGGCAGCAGGCCGATGAGCACCAGCAGTCCGGTGGCCAGCACGAGCAACGGGAGGAAGGGCACGGGGTGCGGCGCCTGCAGGACGACGATCACGGCGGTGGCCACGGCCGGGGAGTGCGAGAGATGGGTGAGCATCATCGCGCCCAGCGAGAGCCCGGCGGCGACGGCCGCGCCCCAGCTGGTGCTGCCCGTGACGGCCAGGGTGGCGAAGCCGATCAAGGCCGACATCAGCTGACCGCCGATCAGGTTGCGCGGTTGCGAGATCGGCAGCCCGGGTGCGCCGTGCACCAGCGCGGCGCTGGCGGCCAGTGACGGGATCAGCAGTGGCTGGTCGAGCAGTACGCCCACCCCGACCAGTAGGAGCAGGGCGCCGATGGCGAAGACGGCGGCTCGCAGGGCGTGCAGCGGATGCGGTCGGGGCACGTCGGCGGGCGGTGGTGTGGGCATGCGTGAGCGACTCCGGATGGGGGACGGGAACCCGGAGATGATAAACAGATTGTTGAAGGAAAGGTGGGACGTTTTGCCTGGTGAGCACATTCCGTCCACGGACGCGTACGCGGACCAGCCCGGAACCAGGAGCGAGAGCGAGCAGCCCATGACCAGGCCTTCCGTCACCCTCTTCCGGAACGTCCGCCCGTACGGCGCCGACCGGACCGTCGACCTGATCGCCGTGGACGGTCAGCTGGCCGAGCGCCTGCCGGACGGAGCGGTGCCGGAGGTGGTCGAGGGCGGCGGCCGGATCGCGCTGCCCACCCTGGTGGACGCCCACATCCACCCCGACAAGACCGCCTGGGGCGAGCCCTGGTACAGCCGCCGCCCGGCCGGCTCGCTGCCCGAGTACGTGCAGGGCGACGTCGACCTCCACCGGCACCAGCGCACCCCCGTCGCCGACCGCGCCCGCCGGCTGCTCAGCCACGCCGTGACGCGCGGCACCCGCGCCGTGCGGGCCCACGTGGACGTGGCGCCCGCGTACGGACTGGCCGGGGTGACCGGCCTCGCCGAGGCACGCGAACGGCTGGCCGGAGTGCTGGACGTCCAGCTGGTGGCCTTCCCCCAGCACGGCGTCCGGCGGATGCCCGGTGCGGGCGCCCTGCTCGCCGAGGCGGCGGCGAGCGGCCTGATCGACGTCATCGGCGGGATCGACCCGGCGGGCTTCGACGGCCTCTCGGCCGAGGGCTCCGACGGCGAGGGGCCCGCCCAGCTGGAGCTGCTGTTCGGACTCGCCGAACAGCACGGACTGCGCCTGGACATCCACCTGCACGACCGGGGCGAGCGCGGCCTCGGCCCGCTGCGCGAGATCGCCGCGCGGACCAGGGCGGCCGGACTGGCCGGACGGGTGGTCGTCAGCCACGCCTTCTGCGTCCCCGAACTGACCGGCGCGCCGCTCGCCGACCTCGCCGCCGAGCTGGCCGAGTCCGGAGTCGGCCTCACCACCGTGGCGCCCTCCGCCCACCAGGTGCTGCCGTTCCGTGAGCTGCGGGCGCACGGGGTGCGGGTCGGCCTCGGCTAGGACGGCGTGCGCGACTCGTGGAGCCCGTACGGCAACGCCGACCTCCTGCACCGCGCCCACCTGCTCGGCTGGACCACCGACGCCCGCACCGACGAGCAGCTGGCCGACTGCTTCGCGCTGGCGGCCGACGGCGGCGCCGAACTGCTGGACCTGCCGGCCGCCACCCTGAAGCCGGGCTCGCCCGCCGACTTCATGCTGGTGACGGGCGAGTGCCTGCCGCAGGTGGTGGTCGACCTGCCGACGCGCGAGCTGGTGGTCCGCGCGGGCCGGGTGGTGGCCCGGGACGGTCGGTTCACGGGCTGACAGGCGCGCGCGGACCGCCCGGGCGGGTCTCGTGCCCGGCCGCCCGTCGGCCCGTCCGCTTGTGGGCCCGTCCGCTTGTAGGCCCGTACTGATCATGGTGACCGGGAGGTAGCCGGAGGCCACGCCGACCTCCACCCGTGCGCCTGGACGGCGAGCGCGACCGGGACGGCCGGCAACAGGGTGCGGGGCCAGGCCGTCACCGGCGTGGCGGCGGCCGCTCGCGTCCTGCGGGTCGGCGAGGGCAGCGGGGGCCGTTGGGGACGGTCGACAGTCTGCGCTGGGGGCCGGCGGGATTGCTACGTGATGGCCGGTTCGGGAGAGCGGGCGGGACCACGCGGCCAAAGGAAGGGGCAAGGAGAGTCAATCCCCTTGCCACTATCAAGCTATAGCGTGACCCGGGGCTTGCGGCAAGGCCCCCGATCTGTCGCAGAATCCCGTTCGTAAGGCCATGACCTGCGGGAACGGGAGTCGTGAAATGCGTGTGTTGATGACGACGTGGGGATCACGCGGGGATGTCGAGCCGCTGGCCGGGCTGGCGGTGGCGCTGCGGGGGCTCGGTGCGGAGGTGCGGGTGTGTGCGCCGCCGGACGAGGAGTTCGTGGCGGTGCTGGCGCGGGCCGGGGTGCCGTTGGTGCCGCTCGGCCCGACGGTGCGGTCGGTGGTCGCCGGTCCGAAGCCGCCGACGGCGGAGGACGCGTTCCGGTTGGCCCGTGAGCTGGTCGCCGCGCGGTTCGAGATGCTGACCGCCGCTGCCGAGGGCTGTGACGTGCTGCTGGCGACAGGGCTGATGCCGGCCGGGGCGCGGGACGTCGCCGAGAAGCTGGGCCTCCACTACGTGCTGGCCTGCTTCCACATCTTCGGGCTGCCCTCGCGGCACTTCCGGCCCGGGCAGCGGCCGGGAACGCCGTCCCCGGAGGACGAGACCGACTACCGGAAGCTGTGGGAGCAGGACGCCCAGCGGGTGAACGCGCTGTACGGGGAGGCGCTCAACAGCCACCGGGCGGCGAGCGGACTGCCGCCGGTGGAGAACGTCCGCGACCACGTCTTCACCGAGCGGCCGTGGCTGGCGGCGGACCCGACGCTGTGCCCGTCCGAGGGCATGACGGAACTCGACGTGGTGCCGACCGGGGCGTGGATCCTGCCCGACGATCGCCCGCTCCCGGCCGACCTGGAGGCGTTCCTGGACGCCGGTGAACCGCCCGTGTACGTCGGCTTCGGCAGCATGGCCGCGTACGCCCCGGAGGGCATCGCGCGGGTGGCCGTCGAAGCGGCCCGCGCGCAGGGCCGCCGGTTGCTCCTCGCCCGTGGCTGGGCCGGGCTCGCCCCGATCGACGACCGGGAGGACTGCCACGTCGTCGGCGAGGTGAACCAGCAGGCCCTGTTCCGCCGGGTGGCCGCCGTCGTCCACCACGGCGGTGCGGGCACCACGACGACCGCGGCCGTGGCGGGGGTGCCCCAGGTGGTCGTCCCCCGGATTGCGGACCAGCCCTACTGGGCCGCCCGGGTGGCGGAGTTGGGCATCGGTGCGGCGCACCTCGACCGCAGGCCGACCGTCGACTCGCTCTCCGCCGCGCTCACCAGGGCCCTGGCGCCGGAGACCAGGACACGGGCGGAGGCCGTGGCCGGCGGCATCCGCACCGACGGGGCGATGGTCGCCGCGAAGATGCTGTTCGAAGCGGTGGGACAGGAGGCGCCGGCCGTGTCCCGGTGAACGGCGGCTCGGGCTGAGCGAGTTCGGCTTTGGCTCAGTCTCCTTCCAATCGATCGGGGGTGGTTGTCGGCCCGCGTACGGCTGGTTCCGGCAGTGCTCCGGCGACCGGAGACCGGCTGTCGGCCGGGTCGGTTAGGGTGCCCACCGGCGCGCCCGGTCACCGCAGGCCGCGCGCGAGGGGAGGGCGGCATGAGCGACGGCACGCACGGGGGAGCGGGGCAGGACGGCGACGGCATCCAGTGGCTCGCGGAGATCGGCGGGCCCGGCACCGGGCGATGCCCGACGGGCGGCGCCGACACGGACGGTGAGCTCGGCGGCGTCGTCTTCGCCCGGGGGATCACGCCCGAGGAGCTCGCCCGCCGGATGGGCGCCGACCCGGCCACCGCGACCGAGCCGATCAGCGACGCCCAGATCCGGGACCTGGACATCGAGGTCTACCGCCCCGGTGACGACGGCGACGGCGTGATCCGCGTCGGCAGGTGCGCAGGCTGGTCGTTCGCGATCGAGTACGGCGACTCCACCGGCGGTGAGCTGATCACCGAGATAGCGCGTGACGGAGCCGAGGTGGTGCACTTCCGCCCGATGCCGGAGCAGCGGCCGGCCCTGCTCGACTACGCCCGGGACGGCGCCGTGCTGTGCGGCTTCGGCCTCGGCGAGGAGCGTTGGCGCTGGGGCCAGGAGCCGGATCTGCTGGTGCCGGACCTCGTCGCCGCCAGAGTCCTGGAGGCCGACGGCGTGACCTCCTGTGACCCCGGGCGGGAGGCCGGCGGCGGCGCCGCCCGGAGACGTGCCCTGGGCGCCGTCGAACGGCGCTTCGGGCTGAGCCTGCCCCGCGCGGCCCTCGGGGGGCTGCGCCTGCCGGCGTACGCGGTGCGGGGAACCCCGGGCATGGCGCTGCGCTGAGGGGGCGCGTCGGCGATCCCCGAAGCCCGCGGAGCCGAGGCCTGCGGAGCCGAAGCCCGCGGAGCCGAGGCCTGCGGAGCCGAGGCCTGCGCCGAGGGCGAAGCGGAGGCGGACGCAGAAGGCGGCGGACAGGAAGAGCGACAGGAACAGGGTGGTCACGGCAGGGTTCCTTCCCGGGCCCCACCGGCGGGGCCCCGATGCCCGTCATCCTTGCGTGCTGTCGGCCCGTCGCACATGTGCCGATCGGGAGGTTCCCGAGGCGTTACCCCCGGTCTCCCCCCTGCCGATCGGCAGGGGGGAGACCGGGGGTTGAGGGAGGCAGGCGTCCCGCAGCCGGGCCGCGCAGACCGGTCCCTCACCCGTTCGGCCGGTGGCAGTCGGTTCGGCGCGCGCCCCCGTCCGTGGGCCTCCGCACGGTACCGGCGGGCGCCAGCCCTTAGGGTCTGCGGTGCGTCGACGAACCGAGCGCCGGGCGTACGCCGTCCCGCCGAGCGCACGGGCGTCCGGCAGGCCCAAAGGCCCGCAGGCCCAAAGGCCCGTGACCGCGCGCCGGGGCGCCCGGCCGACCGAGAGGTGGACCCACCCCATGCACACCGTCGTCCGCGGCGCCGGAGCGCTCGGCCTCACCGTCCTGCTGCTCACCGCCGCCACCGGCTGCCAGGCCGACGGACCCTCCGCCGCCGAGGCCGCACCGGCCTCGCCGGCCACCGGCACCTCTGAAGTCGCCACCGCCCTGGCCACCCAGAGCCTGGACTGGCACGCCTGCGCCGCCCCCACCACCGCCCAGGGCGCCGGCACCGCGCCCGCGGCCGACTGGCAGTGCGCCACCCTCAAGGTCCCACTCGACTACGGCAAACCGGACGGCGCGACGATCGACCTCGCCCTGATCCGCACCCCCGCCAAGGACGAGCAGCAGCGGATCGGCTCGCTGCTGTTCAACTTCGGCGGCCCCGGTGCCTCCGGCGTGGTCGTCCTGCACGCCCTCGCCGCGACCTACGCCTCCCTCAACACCCGCTACGACCTGGTGAGTTTCGACCCGCGCGGAGTCGGTGCCAGCGCCCCGGTGACCTGCCTGGACGACCGGGCGATGGACGCCGCCACCGCCTCCGACGGCACCCCCGAAACCCCCGACGAGGTGAAGGCCCTGGACGACACCAACGCCGGGTTCGTCGCCGCCTGCGAGCACAACTCCGGCGCGGTGCTGCCGTACGTGGACACCGAGAGCGCCGCACGCGACATGGACCTGATGCGCCAGGCACTGGGTGACCAGAAGCTGTCCTACTTCGGCTTCAGCTACGGCACCCAGCTCGGCGGTGTCTACGCCCACCTGTTCCCGCAGCACGTCGGCCGGATGGTGCTGGACTCGGTGGTCGACCCCACCAAGGACCCGCAGCAGGCCGCGCTCGGCCAGGCCCAGGGCTTCCAACTCGCCCTCGCCGACTTCATGAAGGCCTGCGCGGCCCAGGCCGGTGCCGCCTGCCCGACGGGCGCGGGCGGCGACGAGGGGACGGCGAAGGTCGCCGCACTGCTGCAGCGGCTGGACCAGTCGCCGCTGCCCACCAAGCAGGGGCGGCAGCTCACCGAGAGCCTGGCGGTCACCGGCATCGCGGGTGGCCTGTACAGCCAGGCGACCTGGCCCGCGCTGGTCGGCGGGCTCACCGAGGCGATGGAACAGGGGACCGGTGACACGCTGCTCCAGCTCGCCGACGCGCTGAACGGGCGCGACCCGCAGGGGCACTACAACAACCTGAACGCCGCGAACCGGGCGATCAGCTGCGTGGACGCCCGGCAGCGCTACTCGGACCAGGACGTGCAGCAGCAGCTGCCGCAGTTCCGCGCCGCCTCCCCGGTGTTCGGGACCTTCACCGCCTGGGGCCTGACCGGCTGCACCGGCTGGCCCGTCCCCGGCAAGACCGCCCATCCGGAGGTCTCCGCGCCGGGCGCCGCCCCGATCCTGGTGGTCGGCACCACCGGAGACCCGGCCACCCCGGTGGAGGGCGCCCGGGCGATGGCGCAGCAGCTCGGCGCAGGGGTCGGCGTCAGCGTGACCCTGCAGGGCGAGGGGCACGGCGGCTACAACACCGGCAACGCGTGCCTGAAGCAGATCGTGGACGCCTACCTGCTGGACGGCACGGTGCCGGCGGACGGGACGACGTGTGCCTGAGCGGGGTGGTCGGGCGTGAGCTCGGGTCCGAGAGTGGCCCACCACGGCAGCTGTCGATTGGCCCTGGAGGGTGGGCCATTCGGCCGCTAGCCTCTTCGACGTGACGAACGACGTGACGAACAGCGTGCTCGACCAGCACCCCGCCCACCACGCCATCCAGCCCCTCGACAACGGCCACAGGCCCGACAGCGACACCGTCAAGGTCGACTTCTACTTCGATCCAGTCTGCCCGTTCGCCTGGATCACCTCGCGGTGGATCCTGGAGGTCGAGCGGCAGCGTGAACTCGACCTGAACTTCCGGGTGATGAGCCTGTCCGTCCTCAACGAGGGCCGCACCGACCTGCCCGAGCGCTACCAGCGCCTGATGACCACCGGCTGGGGCCCCGTACGCGTCTGCATTGCCGCCGCCGAGCAGTACGGCCCGCAGGTGCTGCGCGAGTTGTACACCGAGCTCGGCACCCGGCTGCACGACCAGGACCGGCCCGCCGACGACACCGTCATCCGGGAGGCGCTGGCGGCGGCGGGCCTGCCGGAGGAGCTGGCCGAGGCGGCGAACAGCACCGATCACGACGAGGCCCTGCGCAAGAGCCACCACGAGGGCATGGACCCGGTCGGCGAGGAGGTCGGCACGCCGACCATCCACGTGGACGGCGTGGCCTTCTTCGGCCCGGTGCTGAGCGCCATCCCGCGCGGCGAGGACGCCGTACGGGTCTTCGAGGGTGTGCGGCTGCTGGCCGGCTACCCGAAGTTCTTCGAACTCAAGCGGACCCGGACGGGCGGCCTCGACTTCTCCTGATCCGACCAGGCCAGGCCAGGCCAGGCCAGGTCCGACCTACCAGGCCAGACGCGGCCAGAGGCCAGGCCAGGCCAGACCGTCCCCGCCCGTCAGCCCCGGCGGCGCTGCTTGATCCTGATCGGCCCCGACCGTGGGTGGCCGATCAGGACCAGTGTCGGGGCGCCGGGCTCCGCCGACTCGGCGGCCTTGTTGACGATGTTCCCGGTGTTGGTGCTCGACGGATCGATCCGTACGCCCCAGCCGCGCGGGACGATCAGCCGCACGTGGCCCATGCCGGTCGACGCCTCCACCGTGACCTCCCGGTGGGGGCAGACGGCCTCGGTGAAGTCGATCGTGAGCAGCGACATCCTGGTCTCCGCGACGATCCGGCGGGGCACCGACCACCGGCCGGCCTGCACCATGTTGTTCATCCGGGGCCGGAGTACGAGGGCCTCCTCCGCGGACTCCGCTCCGGGCCCGACCCGCCCGCCGAGGTCCGCCACCAGGGCGTCGAGTTGGCGGTAGGTCCGCGCGGCGTAGGTCAGGTCGAGCCGCTCCTCCAACTCCGCGAGGTCGATGCGGCCTTCGCCGGCGGCGACCCGCAGCTGCTCGGCCACCGCCTCCCGGTCGCTGTCCCCGGCCCGGGGTTCCATGGCGGCCTCGGGCGTCGTGCGTATGGCGGGCAGTTCCTCGTTGACCATGCGGCTACTCTAGGTCACGAACCGCCCTGGCGGGCCGCTCGATCGCCAACTCCCCGTGCCCGGCTGTGCCGTGAGCGTGGCCGACGTCGTGGCTGGCGCCGTGGTCGGCGGAGCAGCCGGGGGCCGGAGACCGGCGGACGCCCGCGCTCTGCGGCCGCCGGCCCGGGGCGCCGCACGCGCCGTTCTCCCCCGGGTGGACCGTTACCACCCCGTTCGGTCTCCCGTCCGGGCGCGGACCGTCCCACCATGGAGGGGCGGAGGCTGTTCGGCCCCCGGAGAGTTCGGCCCCCGGAGAGTTCGGCCCCGAGAGTTCAGCCCCGAGAGCTCGGTCCCCGAGAGGCGGTGAGCGTGGATGATCGTACGAATCCGGCTGCGCGCTGCCCGTCACCCCACGACTCCACCGGGGTCCGATTCCGGCCCGGGCACCGACTCGGGCGCCGGCCCCGGCACCGGACCTGGCCCGAGGCCGGGCTGGGACCAGCCGCGCGGCCAGGGCCCGGGCCAGGGCCGCAACCAGGGCCCGGGGCCCGGCGGCCCGGGTGGCCCAGGCGGCCCAGGGGGCCCCGGCAAGCCCCCGCCGCCCTCGTGGCGCCGCTGGCTGCTGCCCGTCGCCGTGCTGGTGACGCTGCTCCTGCTGGTGCTCTTCTCCAACCCCGGCAAGCCCGGCACCCGCTACGGCTACAGCGACTTCGTGAACCGGGTCAACGCCGGCCAGGTGCAGACCGTGGACGTCAGCGACACCGGCGGGGTGAGCGGCACGCTCAAGGACGGCACCCACTTCACCAGCCAGATCCCCACCGCCCTGGACACCTCCCAGCTCAGCAGCGCGCTCACCGACCACCAGGTGACCGTCACCGGCAGCCGGACCAGCGGCGGCGGCTCGATCTGGTCCACCCTGCTGCTGTTCCTGCCGCTGCTGGTCTTCGGCGCGCTGTTCCTCTGGTCCGGCCGGATGGCCGCCCGCTCGCTGGGCGGCGGCCTGAGCGCCATCGGACGGTCCCGGGCCAAGATCATCGAGGCCGAGCGGCCGAACACCGGGTTCGCCGACGTGGCCGGCTACGAGGGGGTGAAGCAGGAGGTCAGCGAGGTGGTCGACTTCCTGCGCAGCCCGGAGCGGTACGCCGCCGCCGGGGCCAAGGGGCCACGCGGGGTGATCATGGTCGGGCCGCCCGGCACCGGCAAGACCCTGCTCGCCCGGGCCGTCGCCGGGGAGGCCTCGGTGCCCTTCCTCTCGGTCACCGGCTCCGGCTTCGTGGAGATGTTCGTCGGCGTCGGCGCCTCCCGGGTCCGCGACCTCTTCGAGGACGCCCGCAAACGCGCGCCGTCGATCATCTTCATCGACGAGATCGACGCCGTCGGCGGCCGCCGCGCGGGCGGCACCCGGCTCGGCGGCAACGACGAGCGCGAGCAGACCCTGAACCAGCTGCTCGCCGAGATGGACGGCTTCGACCAGAGCACCGGCATCGTCGTCATCGCCGCCACCAACCGCCCGGACGCCCTCGACCCGGCCCTGCTGCGCCCCGGCCGCTTCGACCGGCAGGTCACCGTCCCGCTGCCCAACCAGGCCGAACGGGCCGCCATCCTCGCCGTGCACGCCCGGGGCAAGAACCTGGACCCGGACGTCGACCTCGGGCGGCTCGCCCGCGGCACCCCCGGCTTCTCCGGCGCCGACCTCGCCAACCTGGTCAACGAGGCCGCCATCAACGCCGTGCGCGCCGACCGGTCCGTCCTCACCGCCGACGACCTCGACGCCGCCCGCGACCGGGTGCTGCTCGGCCGCCGGGAGTCCTCCAACGCGCTGCTGCCCGAGGAACGGCACGCCGTGGCGGTGCACGAGTCCGGGCACGCGCTGATGGCCGCCCTGTGCGAGCGCGCCGACCCGGTCGCCAAGGTGACGATCCTCCCGGCCGGCGTCGCCCTCGGCGCCACCGAGCAGCTGCCCGAGGCCGAACGGCACCTGTACAGCGAGGGCTACCTGACCGACCTGCTCACCGTCCAGCTCGGCGGCCGGGCGGCGGAGCTGGTGGTCTTCGGCGAGGGCTCCACGGGCGCCGCCAACGACCTCGCCAACGCCACCTCGGTCGCCACCCGGATGGTCCGCGAGTTCGGCCTCTCCCCGGAGCTCGGCCCGGTCGGCTACTCCAGCGGCACCCCGCACTACCTCGGCGACAACCCCGAGGACCTGCTGCGCCGGCCGTACTCCGAGCAGACCCAGCGCGCCGTGGACGAGGCGGTGGCCGGCCTGCTGCGCCGGGCCGAGCGGCGGGCCCTCGACCTGCTCACCGAGCACCGGCACCACCTGGACGAGCTCGCGGCGCTGCTGGTCGCCCAGGAGACGGTGGACGGCCGGGTGGTGCTGGACATCCTGGCGCACCCGGGACCGGGTCCGGGGCAGCCGGTCTCGCTGCGCAAGCCCGACGGGTCCGAGGGACGGGCGGAGCCGGGGCCCGGGGGGCGGGCTGAGCCGGGGGAGACCCCCCGCCCGTGACGGCCGTGCCGCCGGGGGTCGTATCCTCGTTTGCGCGTCACGTACCCACCGTCCCGAGGAGTCGGAATGACCGAGCCCCTGCCTGCCGACGTCCAGCGGGAGATCGCCCGTGCCCTCGGGGTCGTGCCCGTGCCGGACCCCGCGGAGGAGGCCGAGCGGCGGGTGGAGTTCCTGGCCGACCAGGTGCGGAGCACCGGCGCGCGCAGCCTGGTGCTGGGGATCAGCGGCGGCGTCGACTCCACCACCGCCGGGCGGCTCTGCCAGCTCGCCGTCGAGCGGTTGCGGGACGAGGGGCGCCAGGTGACCTTCACCGCGATGCGGCTGCCGTACGGGGTCCAGGCGGACGAGGCGGACGCCCAGCTCGCGCTCGGCTTCATCCGCGCCGACGAGGTGCTGACCGTCGACGTCAAGCCCGCCACCGACGGCGCGCTGGCCGCCCTCAAGACCGCCGGACTGACCTACACCGACCACGGCCACGAGGACTTCGTCGGCGGCAACGTCAAGGCCCGCCAGCGGATGGTGGTCCAGTACGCGGCGGCCGGCGCCAAGGGCGGGCTGGTGGTCGGCACCGACCACGCCGCCGAGGCCGCCGTCGGCTTCTTCACCAAGTTCGGCGACGGCGCGGCCGACGTGATGCCGCTGTCCGGCCTGACCAAGCGCCAGGTGCGGGCGATCGCCGAGGCGCTGGGCGCGCCGGCCGAGCTGGTCAAGAAGGTCCCGACCGCCGACCTGGAGAACCTCGCCCCCGGCCGCCCCGACGAGGACGCCCTCGGTGTCAGCTACGACGCCCTGGACGACTTCCTGGAGGGCCTGCCGGTCAGCGAGGAGGTCTTCCGGACCGTCCTCGGCCACTACCGCCGCACCGAGCACAAGCGCAACCTGCCGGTCGTCCCGCCGGTGGCCTGACCGGCCGGGCCCGCGCCTTCGCCGCCCGTCTCCCGGACTCCTCGCTGGCCGGGCGGCGGGCGGCGGCCGGGTGGTCGACGGGCCCGGGCGGTCCGGTAGCACTTGCTAGGGAATGCCGCCGATGGCGCCGCCCAGGAGCAGGGCGACCACGAGGGCCAGGAAGGCCGCCAGGGCCAGATGGCCGAGGAGGAGGCCGAGCATCGCGCAGCGCCAGCGGCGCTGCGGGGTCGACCGCTGACCGGCGACGGCCACGCCGAGCAGCACCGTGAACGCGATGCCCGCGAGGAGCCCCCAGGTCTGCAGCACCGCCGAGTGGTGCTCCCCGGGTGTCTGTTCCCCGGTCCAGCGCCAGATCCCGAACAGCAGGAAGCCGTCGATCACCACCGACAGCACGGCGAACACCGCTCCGGCCCTGAGGTCCGTCGTCTCTCTGCTCAGCCCCTTGACGCCCGCCCTCGCCACTGCGCCCGCCCCCTGATGTCGCTCGTTCACGTGTCCGATCACGTTACCGGTGGGGCGGGGGTCGCGGCGGCGGGCCGGCGCTCGTGTGTCCCGCCACCTGAGTGGTCGCAACAGCGGAGCTGTGCCCAGCAGTTGGACCCTGAGGGCCCGTCAGTCCCCGTCCGCGTCGGGCTCGGGGGTCGGGGCGGAGCCGGTGCCGGCGGCGAGTCGGCCCTCGGCGGTCGTCCAGTCGGTGGCGATCGCCTGCTGGGCGGCGGCCAGGGTGATCCGGCCCTTGCAGATCGCGGTGTGCAGGTGGGTCTCCACCGTGTCCTTGGGGTTGTTCGGGCCCTTGCCGGGGACGTGGCCGGGGGAGGGCGGCTCGACCCACAGGTTGCGCGGGTCGTTGGGGTCGCCGCCGAGCTGGAGGCTGATCAGGTGGTCGTACTCGGCGTCGGCCAACGGCCCCGTGTAGGCGTAGGACTTGGCGTTCTCGGCCTTCTCCTTGCCGGTGATGTTCGCCGGCGGGCGGATGGTCGAGGTGTAGCCGCCCGGCTTGCAGATCGTGTCCTTGAGGTTGTCCTGGCTGACCGCCGGGCTGATCGCGCCCGGGGTGCAGGCGGGGTCCGGCAGCGGCTGCTGGTCCGCGGTGTAGCGGTAGTGGCAGCTGCCCGGCGCGGGCTGCGGCTGGACCTCGTAACTGTTCTTCGGGCCGGGGCCGGTGACGATCGAGGCGGCGGGCGGGGCGGCCGCCGCGGAGTCGGACCTGACGCTCCCGGCGGTGTGGCCGCCGCCGGGCGAGCAGCCCGCGGCCGCGGCGGCGAACAGGACGGCGGCGGCCATGGCCAGGGCGCGGCGGGCGGGAGCCGGCACGGGTTCCTCCATCGGGGTGGGCGCGGGCGGCGGTCGCCGGGCGTGCCGGTGGCCGTTCCAGCGGACCCTACCGTGTCGGCAGGGCCGTTGGGGTGACGCCGGTTCGGGCGCGGGAAGCCTTCGCCGGGCGCGCGGAACCGTTTCCGCGACGACGGCGAATCCGGCCGACGCCGACGCCGACGCCGACGCCGACGCCGACGCCGTGGCCGGTTCCGGTTCCGGCGGTGTCGTGAAGGGGCTGTGTTCGGCCGGAGTGGGACCGACTCCGGCCGAACCGCTACGCGGGCCCCGCGAACGTGTCGTAGCCTGACGCGGACGCGGCGAAGCCGCGATCCGACCGGCGGGAGGGGAAGCATGAACGGGCTTGTGCGCAAAGCACGTTGGCTTGGCGCGGTGGTGGCGGCGGGGGCGCTGCTGGTGACCGGGACGGAGGCGGTGGCGGCCGCGCCGGCCGGCCCGGCGGTGACGGTCCGGCAGGGCGTCGCCCCGGACACCCTGGCGTTGGGAGCGAGGGGCGAGTCGTTCGCCGTCAGTCCGGACGGCAGCCGAGCGTTCGTGGTGGCCAGTTACGACGTCGACCCGGGACACGGCGCCCGCGCGGTCCGCAGCATCGACACCCGGACCGGAGTGAGCACCGACCTGCTCACCGTCTCCTCCTTCGACATGGTCGGCCGTCCGACCGTGAGCCCGGACGGCAGCCGGGTCTACGTGACCGTCAACTGGGACCTGCTGACCTTCGACGCCGTCACCGGCGGGCTGCTCGCCCGGGTCGCCACGCCCGACCAGCCGCGCCCCGGAGCGATGACCAAGGGCGGGCTGCACGGGGTGACCGTCAGCCCGGACGGCACCCGGCTCTGGCTGTCCCAGTACGGCCCCTACGGCGTGCGCATGGGCAGCCGGGCCGGCCGCGTCCTCGCCTACGACCCCGCCACCCGGACCTTCCCCGGCAGCGTGACGCTCACCGGCTTCACCGTGAACCAGGTGGTGCTCGGCCCCGACGCCACCGACGCCTGGGTCGGCACCGCGGACAACCTGTACCACCTGGACGTCGAGGGTGCCGTCCCGGAGGTCATCGACCGGGTGGCGGACTTCGGCTCCGCCGAGGCCGTCGTGCCCGCCCCCGACGGCCGCACCGTCTACGCGAGCGGCTACCGCGAATGGGGCACCGTCTCCCTCGACACCCTCGACCCGGCGACGAACACCTTCCGGTCCGGCTTCTCCCTGGGGCCCTTCGACAACGGCCCCCAGCTGCTCGGGGCGAGCCCCGACTCGCGCCGGCTCTTCGTGTTCACCGGCGCGAAGACCGCCCAGGCCGCGCTGCTCTCGTACGACCCCGCGACCGGCGCGGCCGTCCCCGGCGAGACCGTCACTGGCTTCGGCCTGGACTCCGTCGTCCAGGTCCAGCTCGGGGCGGACGGGCACACCCTCTACCTGGCCGGGCTCCAGGGCGGTGACTCGGTCCTGCGGACCGTCCGGTTCTGACGACGACCTGACGGCACCGGGGCGGGCGTGGAGCCCCTCGGTGCCGTCCGGCGGACGGCACCGAGGACGGCACCGAGGGGGACGCGCAGCGGTGGCAGGGCAATGGGACGTACGGCCTACTGCGCCGCGATCCAGTCCGTCACCAGCTCCTCCAGCACCCCCAGCGGCAGGCTGCCGTGCCCGATCAGCTGGTGGTGGAACTCCCGGACGTCGAACCGGGCGCCGAGCGCGGCCTCGGCCCGTTCGCGGTGCCGCACGATCTCCCGGCGGCCGATCAGGTAGGCGGTGGCCTGGCCCGGCCAGGCGATGTAGCGGTCGATCTCGTTGCGGACGTTGGCCGCGGGGGTCGCGGTGTTGGCCCGCAGGTAGGCCATCGCCCGCTCCCGGGACCAGCCGTAGTGGTGCATCCCGGTGTCCACCACCAGCCGGACCGCCCGCAGCGCGTCCATCGAGAGCATGCCGAACCGGGACAGCTCCGAACTGTACAGCCCCATCTCGTCCGCGAGCCGCTCGGTGTACAGGCCCCAGCCCTCGACGTGGGCGGTCAGCTGGCCGCTCGGGTTCCGCCGGAACTGCGGCAGGTGGTGCAGGGTCCGGGCGACGGCGAGCTGGAGGTGGTGGCCGGGCACGCTCTCGTGGAAGGCGAGCGCCTCGTACTCGTAGCTGAACCGGCTCTCCGGGCGCAGCGTGTTGATCCAGTGGGTTCCGGGCAGCCCGCCCGGGCCCGGCGGCTGGTAGTAGGCCAGCGGCGCGTTCTCCGCCTCGATCGGGTCGATCTCCCTGGTCACGCAGTCGGCGATCGGGTACGGGCGGAACCAGTCGGCGCAGGCGAGGCGGGCCCGCTCCAGCGCCCCGTCCACCAGGGCGACGATCTCGGCCGCGCTGCCGAAGCGCAGCGAGCGGTCCTCGCGCAGCGCGGTCAGCACGGCCGCGGGGTCGGTGATGCCCAGGACCTTGCCGCCGAGCTCGGCGAACTCCTCGCGCAGCGCCGCCACGGCCTCCAGGCCGATCCGGTGCACCTCCTGCGGGGTGAGCCCCGGCCGGGTGAAGCGGGCGACGGCGTCCGCGTAGCCCTCGGCGCCGCCCGGCACGTGGCAGACCCCGGGCTTGTCGTCCGGCCGGGCAACCGGTATCAGTTGCTGGGCCAGCCCGGCCCGGTAGCGGGCCACCGCCGGGCGGACGGCGTCGCGCACGATGGCCAGGGCCCGCTCGGACTCCCGGCGGCCGGCCAGCGGCCGCAGCAGCTGGTCCTCGGCCGGGGCGGTGGCCAGGTGGGCCTCCAGCTGGGCGACGGCGGCGTCGACCCCGCTGCGCGGCGGGCGGCGGCCCTCGGCGGCGGCGTCCAGGGTGCGGCGCAGCGTGGCGTCGAAGTAGCCGGGCAGGGCGGCGAGGCGCTCCAGGTAGGCGTCGGCGCCCTCCTGCTCGACCGAGGTCATGGCGAGCGCGGAGAAGGCCTCGTTCTGCGGGGCGACGATGGTCGCCGAGACGCTGAACTCGGCCAGCCCGTGGGTGATCTGGCCGATGCCGTTGTCGATCAGCCGGGCGAGCACCCGGTGGGTGATCCGGTCCTCGCCGGCCAGCGTGTCCGGCGGGATCGCGGCCAGCCGGTCGGCGAAGCCGCGCAGCGTCCCGCGGTGGCGGTGCGCGGCCTCGCGGGACGGGTCGGGCACCAGGTGGGCGTAGCCCTCGACCCCGCTGAGGGTCGCGTCGAACGGGTTGTGGGTGTTCTCGGCGGCGAAGAACTCGTCCGCGAGCGCGGCGAGCCCCGCGTGCCGCGACTGCCCGGTGTCCTGAGGCTGCCCGGTGTCCTGCGGCCGCCCTGCGTGCTGGTGCTGTCCGGCGTCCTGAGTCCGCCCTGCGTTGTGAGTCCGCGCTGCGTCCTGAGGCTGCTCGATCACTGGTCGCTCCCCCGGTGCGGTTGCCGCGGTGCGGCGTACCGCCGCGCCCGATCCCGCCGATTATTCGGAGCGATCGACGGCCCGGTCAATACGCCGCGGCGGAAGGGGAGTTCCACCCCTTCCGCCACCGCCGCACCGAGGGGAGACGGGTCAGCGCGCCTGGGCGGCCTTGCCCTCCTTGGCGGCCTTGGCGGCGGCCTCCTTCTCGTGCTTCTCCTTGATCCGGGCGGTCTCCTTGCGGACGTCCACCTGGTTGGCGCGCTCGTGCTGGAGCCAGAGCGGGTTCTCGGCCTTGACGGCCTCGATCTGCTCGGTGGTCAGCGCCTCCGTCACGCCGCCGCGGGCCAGGCCGGAGATCGAGATGCCGAGCTTGGCGGCGACCACCGGGCGCGGGTGCGGGCCGTTCTTGCGCAGGTCCTGGAGCCACTGCGGCGGCTCGGCCTGCAGTGCGTTCAGCTCCTCGCGGGAGACCACGCCCTCCCGGAAGTCGGTCGGCGCGGCGTCGAGGTAGATCCCCAGCTTCTTGGCCGCCGTGGCCGGCTTCATGGTCTGGCTGGTCTTCTGCTTGAGCGATGTCATGGTGACAAGGGTAAGGGAGCGCGCGGGCGCTTCCGGTCACGGTCGGTAGCCTTGCCCTGTGACAGACATGCAGGTGAACCCGTCCTTCCGGCTCGTGTACGTCCCGGGCGTGACCCCCGGCAAATGGGTCCGGGTCTGGAGCGAGCGGCTCCCGGACGTGCCGCTGGACCTCCTCGCGGTCCCGTTCGGCGATGCCGAGCGCACCCTGCGCGAGGGCGGCGCGGACGCCGGGCTGGTCCGGCTTCCGGTGGACAAGGACGTGCTGAGCGCGATCCCGCTCTACACCGAGACCACCGTCGTGGTCTTCCCCAAGGACCACTGGCTCGCCGCCGCCGAGGAGGTCCCACTGGCGGACCTGGCCGAGGAGGTGGTCTTCCACCCGCTCGACGACTCCCTCGGCTTCACCGCCGAGACCCTGCCCGGGCGCCCCGCCATCGCGCGGCCGGACAGCACGGCGGACGCGATCGAGCTGGTCGCGGCGAACGTCGGCGTGCTCCTGGTGCCGCAGTCGCTGGCCCGGCTGCACCACCGCCGGGACCTCACCTACCGGCCGGTGGTGGAGGCGCCGCAGTCCCAGGTGGCGCTGTCCTGGCCGCAGGAGCGGACGACGGACCTGGTGGAGGAGTTCATCGGGATCGTCCGCGGCCGTACGGTCAACAGCTCGCGCGGCCGCGGGGCCGGGCAGGCGGCGCCCGAGGCCCGGCCCGGGAAGGCGGCCCCGGGCAAGCCGCAGCAGCAGAAGTCCGGCGGGCAGAAGTCCGGCGCACAGAAGGCGGGCGGCCAGAAGAGGGGCGCCCAGAAGGCGGGCGGCCAGCGGGCCGGGGGACCGAAGGGCGCGAAGGCAGGCGGCGCCAAGGCCGCCGGGCGCGGCGCGGCGGCCCGGCGCGGCAGGCCGAAGCGGTGACCGAGGCGTAGCCTCTGCCCCGTTCCCAACAGCCGAGGCGGGAGGAGCGGGGCAGTGTGGCACAACCTGGTGGCGGTCCAGATCCCGATCGGGGAGAAGGTCCTGCGCACGATCGCCGTCTACGCGTTGATCCTCGTGCTGTTCCGGCTCGCCGGGAAACGCGGGCTGGCGGGGCTCAACACCTTCGACATGGTGGTCGTCTTCCTGCTCTCCAACGTGGTGCAGAACGCCATCATCGGCAACGACAACAGCCTGCTCGGCGGTGCGATCGGGGCGGTCACCCTGGTCGCGGTGAACGCCGTCGTCACCCGCTGGCTCGCCCGCGACCGGAGGGCCGCCCGCATCCTGGAGGGAAAGGCCACCACCGTGGTCCGGGACGGCAGGCTGGTGCCCGGCGCGCTGCACGACCTGGCGCTGCGCCCGTCCGAGCTGGAGCACGCCATCCGGATCCAGAACGGCGACGACCTCGGCGAGGTGGCCCGCGCCCGGCTGGAGCCGGACGGGCAGCTGCTGGTCGAGATCAAGGCGGACGAGCAGAACGCCACCCGCGGCGACGTCGAGGACCTGCGGCGCCGGCTGGCGGAGATCGAGCGGCTGCTCGCCGCCATCGCCGCCGACCGTCGCCCGCCCCGCTGACGCCGACCTCGCTGACGCCCGCCCGCCCCCGTCCCGCTGACGCCCGCCCGGTTCAGGTGCGGGTGTCGTCAGGCGGACCCCGGGGCCCCGGCGCGACGGCGGCGGGAGGCGGTGAGGGCCACCGCGGCGGCCAGGGCGAAGCCGAGGGCGGCGGCGAGGAGGTGGCCGACGGTGGTGAACTCCGGGAGCGGGCCGGGCCATTCGCCGCCGCCGCCGAGCGGCCAGGCGACGACGAAGGCGGCCCAGGGCAGTCGGGCCCACCGGGGTACGGCGAGGGTGGCGAGGGCGAGGACGGTCTGGGCGCCGTAGCTGATGCCGTAGTCCGAGGCCTGCCGCACGTCCTGCGGGTACCAGCCGTGCCGCAGGGCGAGCACGATCACCGCGGCGGTGACCAGGGTCGCGCCGATGTGCCCGCCGAGGAAGACGGCGGCGGCGCGCAGGCTGCCGTAGCGGCGCTCGGTCCAGGCGAGGCAGCAGCAGACGCCCAGGCCCAGGGTGATCAGGGTGCTGCCGAAGCCGGTGGAGAGGACCTCGGTGAGGGTGCCGTCGAAGAGCAGCGCGCTGCCGAACAGGGCGGTGACCGGGTGGTCGTGCAGGTTGTCGAGGTTGGTGCTGATGTGGTCGCGGAGCGCGTCCGCCCGGTCGGCGGCGAGCACGCTCTCGACCCAGACGTGCCCGAGCAGGAGCAGGACGACGTAGCCGAAGGTCAGCGGTGAGCGGCGCGGGTACGTCCGGACGGCGTGCAGCGCCCCGGTCAGGAGCCCCCGTGGGGTTCGAGCGTTCATGGCGTGGTGGTGTCCCGGTCGAGCGGCCTGGTTCCGGCCGGCGCCCGTACGGCCGGCCATGCCGGGACAGTACCGAAGCCCCGTCCCCGGGCGCCGGTCGGCGTCCGGTCAGCGGATGCGGCGGGTCAGCCGCGCGGTGAAGGGCCGGGGCGCGAGGGAGGAGCTGCGCCGGGGGCGGACCGGCCGGCCGGGGGCGGGGGCGATGGTCCAGCGGGCGGCGATGGTGGCGATGGCGAGGACGGCCTCGGTGGTGCCGAAGTCGTCGCCGATGCAGCGGCGGGCGCCGAGGCCGAACGGCGTGTAGGTGCCGGGGGCGGGGCTGGCGGTGGTGAGCCAGCGGTCGGGGTCGAACCGGTGGGGGCGGGGGAACAGGTCGGCCCGGCGGTGCAGCAGGTAGGGGCTGAACAGCAGGGTGGTGCCGGCCGGGACGCGGTGGCCGCCGAGCTCCGTGTCGGTGGTGGCGGTGCGGCTGAGGATCCACGGCGGCGGGTAGAGCCGCAGGGTCTCGCTGACGATCCGGGCGGTGAGCGGCAGGGCGGGCAGGTCCTCGTGGCGGGCGGGACGGCCGTCCAGGACGGTGTCCAGCTCGGCGTGCAGCCGGCTGCGGACGGCCGGGTTGGCGGCGAGCAGCGTCCAGGCCCAGGAGAGGGTGGCGGCGGTGGTCTCCACGCCGGCGAGCAGGAAGGTGAGCACCTGCTCGTGGATCTCGGCGTCGGACAGGCTCCGGCCGTCCTCGTCCGTGGCGGCGAGCAGGGTGGAGAGCAGGTCGTGCCGGTCGGTGCCGGCGGTACGGTGCTCGGCGATCAGCCGCCGGGTGATCTGCCGGAGGTCCTGTCGGGCGCGGTGCGAGCGGCGGTTGCCGGGGGTGGGGAGGAGGTCGGTGCCGGGCAGTGGCAGCAGCGGCCGCCGGGCGAGGCCGCGGGTCACGACGTCCATGCGCCGGTGCACCGGCGGTGAGCCGGCCCGCTCGTGCGCGGCGAACAGGCAGCGGGCGGTGACGGCGGTGCTGAGGCGGTGCATCGCGGCGGGGACGTCGATCACGTCGCCGTCGTGCCAGCGGGCGGTGGCGTCGGCGATCTCCTCGGCCATCAGGGCGGCGTAGCCGGGCAGCCGTTCACGGTGGAAGGCGGGCTGCAGCATCCGGCGCTGGCGCCGGTGGACGGCGGCGGGGCAGGTGGCGAGGCCGTTGCCGACGACCTCCCGGGCCTTGGCGAGGAGGGGCCCGCCCTTGTCGAAGGTGTGGTCGTCGGCGAGCATCCGGTGGACCAGCTCGGGGTGGCAGACCACGTACGCGCGGAGCGGGCCGAGCCGCAGCCGGACGAGGTCGCCGTGGGCGGGCAGCCGGGCCACGAACTCGTGCGGGCGGTGGAGCAGGGCGGGGGCGTGGCCGAGCAGGGGAAGGCCGCCGGGGGCCAGGGCCGCGGTGAACCGGGTGGTCGGGAAGAAGGGGGTCGGCACGGGCGTCACCTTGGTTGGGGCGGGAGGACCGGGACGAATCGTGAACGTGATCTTTCCCGGCGGCGTGCGGCGAAACGATCGTGGACCGGCGGACGGGGTGAACGCGGGGGCGCGGGTTGAACGGTCGTGCGCCCTCGGCGATGTGACGAATCGTTCATTCGCGGAACGGCGCCCCGGCTCGGCGGGGGCCACCGGCCACGCCTACACTCGAAGCGCTTGCGGGATTACCGGTCAGTAGAACCGGGCAGGAACGACCAGCCGGTGCGATCGCCGGACGGCGGGACGCCCGGCAGGGAGTGGGGAGTTCGGATGACCGACGAGCGGGTCCACGCGTTCGCCGACGACGCCCTGGGCGCCCACGACGCGGTGGCGCTCGCCGCACTGGTGCGGGCCGGCGAGGCCGACCCGAGGGAGCTGGTCCGCGCGGCCGTCGACCGGGCGGCCCGGGTGGACGGCACGCTGCTGCCCGTCGCCCACGCCTCGTACGACAGGCCGCGGATCAGCCGGGAGGGCATCGGCGGCCCGCTGTGGGGCGTGCCGACGTACCTCAAGGACAACGTGGACCTGCGGGGCCTGCCGACGGCGATGGGCAGCGCGGCCTACCGCGCCCGACCGGCCCGCCGCAACGCGCGCTTCACCGACCAGTTCCTCGCCACCGGCCTCGCCGTCCTCGGCAAGTCCAGGCTGCCCGAGTTCGGCCTCAACGCCTCCACCGAGTTCGCCGCCGCCCGGCCGGTGCGCAACCCCTGGAAGCCCTCGCACTCGGCCGGCGCCTCCTCCGGCGGCTCGGCGGCCCTGGTGGCCTCCGGCGTGGTGCCGATCGCGCACGCCAACGACGGCGGCGGCTCGATCCGCATCCCGGCGGCCTGCTGCGGACTGGTCGGGCTCAAGCCCACCCGGGGCCGGCTGGTCACCAACGCCCAGAGCGGCAAACTGCCGATCGACCTGGTCACCGACGGCGTGCTGACCCGCTCGGTGCGCGACACCGCCGCCTTCTTCGCCGCCGCCGAGCGGCACCGCGCCAACCCCGCGCTGCCCCCGCTCGGCCTGGTCGAGGGGCCGGGCGAACGGCGGCTGAGGATCGGCCTGGTGGTGGACTCGCCGATCGCCAAGACCGACGAGCCGACCAGGCGGGTGGTCGAGGAGACGGCCGCCCGGCTGGAGGCGATGGGCCATCTGGTCGAGCCGACCGAACTGCCCTTCGGCGAGGAGTTCTCCCGTGACTTCGTCAGCTACTGGGGCTACATCGCCTGGGCCATCGCGGCCACCGGCCGGCTGCTGATCGACCCGAGCTTCCGGGCCGGGAAGCTGGACGGACTGACCACCGGGCTGCGCCGCCGGTTCCAGGCCGAGTTCCCGCGGACCCCCGGCGTGCTGCGGCGGCTGCGCCGGGCCGAGGGCGTGTACGCGCGGATCTTCCGCGGCCACGACGTGATCCTGTCCCCGGTGCTCGCCCACACCGCCCCGCCGATCGGGCACCTGAGCCCGAACGTCGACTTCGACGAGCTGATGGACCGGCTGATGCGCTACGTCGCCTTCACCCCGGTCAACAACGTGACCGGCGGCCCGGGCATCGCGCTGCCGGCCGGCTCCGCGCCCGGCGGGCTGCCGGTCGGGGTGCACCTGTCGGCGGCGCACGGGCAGGAGCGGCTGCTGCTGGAACTGGCCTTCGCGCTGGAGGCGGACCGGCCCTGGCGGCGGATCCAGGACTGAGCCCGGCGATGCGGGGACTGAGCCCGGCGATGCCGGGACTGAGCCTGGCGATGCCGGGACGGAGCCCGGCGGCCGGCGCCCTCGGTCGACACCGGCCGCACCGGGCGCGCTCAGGCCACCGGCGCGGCCACCGAGCGGGCCGCGTGCACCTCGTGGTGCAGCCGGGCCAGGGCGCAGTCCGGCGACAGCACGTCCGGTTCCGCCGCCGGCAGCGGCGCCCCGGTGCGCAGCGCCTCGGCCAGGCCGGTCAGCTCCCGGGTGACGGCGGCGACGTCCTCGGGGGCCGGCACCGGCGCGCCGTGCTCGATCCGCACCCGGGTGGCCGTGGTGGTGTCCACGATCCGCTCGACCGCGATCACCACCGGCCACCACGCCTCCGCCCGGGGGCCGACCGGCGGGGGCTCGGTGAGTGCCCGCTGGAACTCGCTGCGCACCGTGGACAGGTCCCGGTAGAGCCGCCGCCGGTAGCGGGCGCGGGCCGGTTCGTCCTGTCCGGGCGCGGTGGTGAGGGCCAGCGACACGTACGCGGCGGTGTCCTGGACGGCGTCGGCGAGGCGGTCGCCGATCCGGGTGTGCCAGGACTCGGGCCACAGCAGGTAGCCGACCAGCAGCGCGATGCCGCAGCCGATCAGCGAGTCGTAGAGCCGGGGCAGCACCAGGTGGAAGCCCTGGTGGTTGAGCAGGTCGGAGAGCAGCAGGATGACCGGGGTGATGGCCGCGGTCTGGAAGGCGTACCCCTTGGCGGACAGCACGGGGATCAGCGCGGCCAGCGCCGCCATCACCGGGACGTCCCACCAGCCGTGCGGCACCTCGGCCAGCACCGGGATGGCGATCAGCAGCCCGGCCGCGGTGCCGAGCGCGCGCAGCACCGCGCGGGAGAACACCGAGCCGAAGTCGGGCTTCATCACGAAGGTCACGGTCAGCGCCACCCAGTACGAGCGGGGCACCGCGATCGCCGAGACCAGCACCTGCGCCAGCCCGATGCACAGCGCCAGCCGCAGCCCGTACCGCCAGGAGGTGTCGGACAGCAGCAGTGCCCTGGCCGCGCGCCGGGCCCGGACCGCGAGGCGGGCGGGCCGGCCGAGCCGGTCCTCGTCGGCGTACGGGTCGGGCGCGGCCTCGTACACGACGACGGCGGCGTGCCGGACCGCCTCGACCAGCGCGCGGGTGGACGGGCCGGCCGGGACCGGCAGGTCGAGCGGCGGGGGCGGGCCGGTGCGGCCCTGCTCGACGGCGTCGGCCAGCGCGCGCACGGCGGCCGGGTAGCGGGCGGACAGCGGGCCGAACTCGGGCGGGCGCAGCTGGGCCGCCGGGGCCGCCTCGACCACCGGGATCACCGCGTTGAGCTGGGCGAGCAGCCGCACCAGGGTGGGTGAGCGGCCGTGCCGCCGGGCCCGGCGGGCGAGCAGCAGGTCGTAGGACTGGTTGAGCGAGCGGGTGAGCTCGCGGCGGCGGCCGTCGTACTCCGGTGTGCCGGCGGCCGCCAGCAGGTCGGCGACCGCCCGGTAGGTGTCGGCCACCACCACCCGCTCGGGGACGCCCAGGCGCAGCGGCCAGGCGAGCAGGGTCAGGGCGAGCACGACCAGGCCGCCGAGCAGCAGCAGGGCGGGCGGCAGCCACCAGGGCGAGGGCAGCGGCAGGCCGGCCCCGACGACGGCGTTGAGCAGCAGGAGCAGTCCGGAGACGGAGGCGACCGCGCCGATCGAGGAGATCATGCCGGAGACCAGGGCGACGACGGTCAGCGTCGCGACGGCCGCCCAGCCGGAGCCGAACACCAGGGTGCCGCACAGCATCCCGAGGGCGCCGAAGAGCTGGGGCACGGCGATGTTGAACACCCGCATCCGGTACGCGTCGGCGGTGTCCCCGATGACTCCGGACAGCGCGCCCATCGACACCAGCGCGCCGTACGCGGGCCGCCCGGTGGCGGTGCCCACCGCGAGCGGGGCGGCGAGTGCGACGGAGGCGCGGGCGACCGCGGCCCGGGGGATCGGCGCGGCCCGGGGCCGCAGGCCCTCGGTCAGCCACGGGGGAGCCGTCAGCGCGCGTGCCATACGCCCAACGTACGGCGGGCCCGTCCGGTTCACCGTTCGCGCTTATGTCAATTCCGGAAACATACCCGCGCTTATGTCAGTCTCCGAAACATAAAGCGAACCCCGAGAGGCGTTGTGAGCTGCGCCGATTTCCCAATCGACAACCCTCGGGAAAGGGTTGACACCATTAGTTGGTCTAGTCCAACGTATGGGGAGCGCGGTACGGCAGTGGCTGATGTGGGGTGAGACGCCCTGCCGGGCGGGCGAGTTGGCCCCTGGCGTGGCGCTGTTCCGCGCCCGTGGAGCGAGGCGGCAAGGACCGTGTGCGGACGGACCCTCCACCGCGCGCCCGAATTCCCGCCGCGGCCGTCGACCGGCCGTCGACCCGCCGTGCCCGCACCGAGCGCATGAGGAAGCGCTGCGCCGACTACGAACCATGGAGTGACTGCCCATGCCGAGCCCTGCCGAACGCCCCGACGCGCCCGCCGGGGAGTACCTGTACCGGGCCGCGTCGGAGCGCCCCTACTTCAGCGCCGACACCGAGAGCTACCTCGCCCGCACCGCCCTGCGCGACATCCGCAAGAAGCACCCGCTGCGGGTGCTCTCCGAGGAGGACCACGCGTTCTGGCAGACCTACGGCTACGTGGTGGTGAAGCAGGCGATCCCGGCCGAGGCCGCGCGCCGACTGCTCGACTTCGCCTGGGAGTTCCAGGGCCTGTCACCGGACCGCCCCGAGGACTGGTACCGCGAGCGCGACTACCGCGACGAACTCGACCGACACCTGCACATCTACGGCTTCGTCGAGGCCTACCACCACCAACTCCTCTGGGACAGCCGCCAGTCGCAGCGCGTCTACGACGCCTTCGTGGACGTCTGGGACTGCGAGGAACTCTGGGTCACCCTCGACCGGCTCAACCTCAACCCGCCCAACATCCGCAACCGCGACCGCGCGCTGATCGAGCCCACCGACCGCGGCTTCGACATCGAGCTGCACTGGGACGTCGACACCACCCAGGGCATGCTGCCGCAGCGCGTCCAGGGCATCATCGCGCTCGACGACACCGCCCCCGACCACGGCGGCTTCCAGTGCTCCCCGGAGCTGTTCCGCCGCTTCAACGAGTGGCAGGCCGCCCAGCCGGCCGACCGCGACCCGATCCGCCCCGACGTCGACCGCACCGAGTTCCCCGTCGTGCGGCCCGAGTTGAAGGCCGGCGACCTGCTGATCTGGAACGGCCTGCTCGCCCACGGCGTGGAGCGCAACACCTCCGAGAACGGCGTGCGCGCGGTGCAGTACCTGTCGATGATGCCGGCCCTGGAGGAGTCCGAGAAGCTGCGCCGCTCCCGGGTGGAGTCCTGGCGCACGCTCGCCACCCCGGACTGGAACCGCACCCTGGTCGGCGACGCCGACCGGCCCGAGGCCCAGCGCTACGGGACCGCCGAACTCACCGAACTGGGGGAGAAGTTGCTCGGCCTGCGGTCCTGGAGCGGCAAGCCCTTCGAGGAGCACGGGAACGACCGGCCGGCCGCCACGGGGGAGCGGGAATGCGCGACGTCTGCCTGACCCTGCCCACCAACCGCGAGTGCGCGGACACCATCACCGCGATCGGCGCCGAAGCCGCCCACGCCGTACGGCGGTTCGGCGTCCGGGTGCACCTGCTGGTGCTGGACTCCGCCGACCCGGCGGCCAGGGAACGGCACGCCGGGGCCCTCGCCGCCCTGCCGGCCGTCGAGGGCGTGGTCGTCCACCACCTGGACGAGGACGCCCAACGCGACTTCCTGCGCTCGGTGATCGAGCGCTCCGGAGCTTCCGGCGAGGCCGGACCGGACCGGCTGCTGGACCTCATGCTGCCGGGCGCCGTCTCCTACGGAGCCTGCACCAACCGCGCGTTCCTGCTGGCCGCCGCCCTCGGCTGCGAGTCGGTGCACCGCCGGGACTCCGACAGCCGCTACCAACTGCTCGACGGCGAACCGGTGTTCCCGATCGAGCACGAGCTGGCCACGCTCGGGCTGAAGGCCGCCGACGCGGCCGCCGCCGTCACCCGGAACACCCTCGACCCGGTGCACGCGGACAAGCGGGTCGCCCTGGTCGGCGCCTCCTTCGTCGGTGAACTCTCCGTCGACGTCGGCGATATCCGCGAACTCGACCCCGAGGTCTACCACGACGTGGTCGCGCTCTGGGCGCCCACCGGCGCGAGCGAGGAGGAGAAGCGCGAACTGGTCGCCGAATCCTTCACCGGCGGCGGCACCGAACCGTTCACCACCGACCTCGCGGTGCTCGACCTGCCCGACATCTGGCACATCGACATGTGCAACATCGCCCTCCACCACGAGGTGTACGAACGGGTGCCGCTGCCGCCCGCCACCGACACCATCGGCAGCGACTACTTCCTGCACCACCTGGTGCGTGACGCGACCCTGCCGGGCGTCACCCACAACCGCCACATCGTCAATTACCACACCCCGGAACGGCGCACCGGCCCCGGCTTCACCGCCTACCAGCTGCGCTACGCCAAGTTCCTGCTGTCGATGCTCTACCTCTACCCGATCTACTCCGAGATGGAGGCCGCCGGCGACGCCCTGCTCGACGAGCAGCACCGCGTCCGCCCCGAGCCGATCGCCGACTCCGCCCGCCGCAGCGCCGCGACGGACCGCGCGGAGAACCACCGCAGGCTCGCCGAACTCGACCGCTGCTACCGGCGGCTCGGCGGGAAGTACGCCGAGTTCGCGGACCACCTGGCGCCCCTGCGGGCGCGCCTGCTCGACGAGGCGCAGGCGGACATCGAGGACTTCGCGACACTGATCGACGCGTGGGGCCCGCTGGTGCGGGCGAGCAGGACCACCCCCGCCGACCGGCTGCCGCGCCGGCCGAGGGGGAGCTCCACGTGACACGCCAGACCGTGAAACACCAGACCGTGACACCGCAGGCCGTGACACCGCGGGCCGTGACACCGCAGACCATGGCACACCAGACCGCGGGACACCGGACCACGAAGACCACACACCGCGTCCCGGCCGTCTCCGCGGTGCACACCGACGCGCCCCCGGCGAACCCGCCGCGCCCCGACGAGCACGGCCACTGCACGCTGCGCGCCGCGCTCGCCGCCGCCACCGAGGACACCATCATCTACGACCTCGACGGCATCGGCCGCCAGTACGCCGCCCTGTGCGCCGAACTGCCCGGCGTGGCCGTCCGGTTCGCGATGAAGGCCTGCCCGGTGGACGAGGTGCTGGACCACCTCGCCGCGCTCGGCTCCGGCTTCGACGCCGCCAGCCCGCAGGAGATCGCCCAGGCGCTGCGCACCGGAGTGCCGCCCGGGTTGATCCACTACGGCAACACCGTCAAGTCCGACCGCAACATCGCCGAGGCGTACCGGCTGGGCGTGCGGGACTTCGCCACCGACAGCCTGGAGGACGTCGCGGCGATCGCCGAACACGCCCCCGGCGCACGGGTGTTCTGCCGGATCGCGACCAGCGGCGAGGGCGCCCTGTGGGGCCTGAGCCACAAGTTCGGCTGCTCGCCCGAGGACGCGCTGCGGGTGCTCGACGAAGCCCGCACCGCCGGGCTGGTGCCCTCCGGCCTGTCGGTGCACGTCGGCTCCCAGCAGATGACCGCCGAGGCCTGGGCCGCGGCGATCGACTCGCTGGCCGCCGTGCTGGAGGCGCTCAACCGGCGCGGCATCACCCCCACCCGGATCAACCTCGGCGGCGGCCTGCCCGCCCTCGGCGTCCTCGACCGCGGCGGCCGCCCGCTCGACCCGCCACTGGACAAGATGTTCACGGTGATCCGCGAAGGCATGGAACGGCTGCGCGCCGTCAACGCGGGGCCGCTGGAGTTCCTGCTGGAGCCCGGGCGCCACCTCGTCGCCGACCACGGCGCGATCCGCGCCCACGTCTCCCGGCTCACCTCCCGCCGCCGCCTCGACGGCACCAGGGACGACTGGCTCTACCTGAGCTGCGGCAAGTTCAACGGCCTGTACGAGATGGACCAGTTGCAGTACCGGCTGGAGTTCCCGACCCACCCGGGCGGGCAGTTCGTCAACGCCGTGGTGGCCGGCCCGACCTGCGACAGCGACGACGCGTACGCGCAGGAGGACGGCCTGGTGCGCGTCCCGCGCGCGCTCGGCTCCGGCGACCCGGTCTGGATCCACTCCTGCGGCGCGTACGCCACGGCCTACGCCACCCAGGGGTTCAACGGCTTCGCGCCGCTGCCGTACACCTGCGTCGGCGGGCGCCGCGAGGAAGGAAGCGCATGAGCGAGTACCGCATCCGGCTGCTCCGGGAGGAGGACTGGGACGAGGTGGTCGCGCTGGAGGAGCGCGCCTACGCCGCCAGCGGCCTGTCCGAGGGCCGCGAGGCCCTGCGCTCCCGGCACCGCGCCTCGCCGGACACCTGCTTCGTGCTGGAGCACCCGGGCGGCCTCGGCGGCTACCTGCTCGCCCTGCCGTACCCGCTGTTCCGCTGCCCGGACCTCGGCCGCAGCGAGGAGGAGGGCGGGACCGCGCCCGGCGCGGGCGAGCGGCCGACCAACATGCACGCCCACGACCTGGTGATCTCCGAGGACCTGCGCGGCAGGGGCCTGTCCCTGCGGATGCTGCGGCACCTGGAGGAGACCGCCCGGGCGGCCGGCTACCGCACCGCCTCGCTGGTCGCCGTCCGCGGTTCGCACGTGCTGTGGACCCCGCTGGGCTATCGCGCCCGGCCCGAGATCGAACTGCCCGAGAGCTACGGCACCCGGGCGGTCTACATGGCGATGCCGCTGGACCCCGTCCCGGCCCGGCCGCTGCCGCACTCCACCGACCCGGTCCCCGGGCCGCGTCCCAGAGCCGAAGTGGGCTGATACCGATGTCCCCCGTTCGCGACGAGTTCCGCCGGTCCCAAGTGGCCATCGGCGCACTGTTCTTCGTCCTCGGATTCCAGTACGCGACCTGGGTCTCCCGGGTGCCCGCGCTCAAGGCCAGGCTCGACCTGGGCGAGGCCCAGATCGGCCTGCTGCTGATGACCTGCGGCATCGGCGCGGCGGTGTCCTTCCCCGTGGTCGCGGTGCTGATGCGGCGGCTCGGCTCCCGGCTGCTCTCGGTGCTGTCCGCACTCGCCCTCGGCGTGATCCTGCTCGCCCTGTCGGTGGTGCCGAACTACCCGGTCACGCTGCTGGTGCTGTTCTTCGACGGCGTCGCGGTCGGCTGCCTGAACGTCGCGATGAACGCCCAGGGCGCCGCGCTCGAGGCCCGCTTCGAGCGGACCACGATGTCCAGGCTGCACGCCACCTTCAGCGCCGGCTCGCTGCTCGCCGCGCTGCTGGCCTCGGGCGTCACCTCCGCCACCGGCACCCTGGCGGTGCACTTCGGTCTCGCCGCCGCGCTGCTCGCGGTGCTGGTGGTGGCCGCCCGGCCGGGGCTGCTCGCGGACGGCCCGGCCGCGGCGGCCGACGCCGAGGGCGCCGCCGACACCGGCGACACCGGCGACACCGGCGAATCGGCGGAGAAGAAGCAGCGCCGCGGCTTCGTGCTGCCGACCGTCGCGACCCTCTGGATGGGCCTGGCGATGGTGTTCGGCACCGTCACCGAGGGCGCCATGAACGACTGGTCGGCGCTCTACCTCAAGGACTACGTGCACGCCGGCGCCGGACTGGCCCCGATGGGCATCGCGGTGGTCTCGGTGATGATGGTCTGCGCCCGGATCTTCGCGGACGGCTGGCGCACCCGCTTCGGCGACGGACGGATCGTGCGCACCGGCAGCCTGCTCGCGGGCCTCGGGCTCGCCCTCGCGCTGGCGGTCGGCGGCGTGGTCCCGACCCTGCTGGGCTTCGCCTGCGTCGGCCTCGGCGTGGCCGCGGTGACCCCGTGCGTCTACGTCGCCGCCGCCCGGCAGGGCGCCGACGCCCTCTCGCTGGTCGCCGCCATGGGCACCACCGGCCTGCTGGCCGGCCCCGCCGTGATCGGCTTCATCGCCGGTGCCACCAGCCTGCTCTGGGGCATGGCCGCCGTCGCCGCCTCGGCGGCCGTCGTCTCCCTCTGCGCGACCAGGATCAGCTGGACCGGCCGGGACAGCGCCGCCGCCCCGGCCGCCGACGTCCGACTCGCCGCCGACGCGTCCTGATCCGCCCCGCACGCCCGTCCGGCAGCTCCCGCAACCCCCGTCGCGAGGTGCCGGACGGGCTTCCCGCGTCCTTCGGACGGGCTTCCCGCATCCGTCAGGCCTCGGCCGGCACGTCCGAGCCGCCGGTCGCGATGTGGTGGGCGAGCTTGGCGCGCAGCGCGGTGAGGCGGGCGATCTCGACGTCCAGGGCGGCCAGTCGGGCGTGGACGACGGGGGCGAAGGTGTCCGGGCCGGGAGAGCCGGAGCAGCGGACCGGCGGATCCTGGCCGAGCAGGTCGAGGCGGTGGGCCCGGCTGGCCAGGTCGTCCACCGTCAGCCCCACGGCGAGGAGTTGGCGGATCACCCGGACCCGGGCGACGTCGTCCGGGCCGTACTCGCGCTGGCCGGAGGCGGAGCGGGTCGGCGGGTGGAGCAGGCCGCGCTGCTCGTAGAAGCGCAGTGCCCTGGGTGTGGTGCCCGCCGCTGCCGCCGCGTCGCCGATCCGCATGCCCGCTCCCTGGTCGTCGTACCCGGTCGTCGTACCGGGTGGTCAGAGTTCCACGACGGTGGTCCCGAAGGTGTTCCCGGTGAACACTCCGGCCAACGCCCCGGCGGCCCGGTCGATGCCCGCCACCGGCGTCCGGGGCAGGACGATCTCCCCGGTGCGCAGCCAGCCGGCCAGGCGCTCCCGCCACTCGGCCTCCAGGTCCGGGTGGTCCGGCACGGTGAAGCCGCGCAGGCTCAGACCGAGGGTGACGACCCGGAACGCGTCGATCACGGTCGGCGCGTCGCCGCCCTGGCGCTCCGGTGCGAGCTGACCGGCCAGGGTGCCGACCAGGGCGAGGCGGGCGCCTCGCCGGGCCGCGGCCACGGCGGCGGTCAGCTGCTCGCCGCCGACCAGGTCCAGCACGACGTCGACGCCGTCCGGCGCGGCCCCGGCCAGCTGCTCGGCGAGCGGCCGCTCGCCGGGCACCAGCACGGCGTCGTAGCCGAGTTCGGCGGTCAGCCGCTCGGCCTTGGCGGGCGAGCGGGTGGTGCCGATCACCCGGGCGGCGCCGAGCAGCCTGGCGACCTGTCCTGCCACCGTGCCGACCGCGCCCGCCGCGCCGGTCACCAGCACCACGTCGCCCGGGCGCACCCCGGCGCAGCGGGTCAGCCCTCCGTAGCCGGCCGCGGCGGAGGAGACCAGGGCGAGCGGGTCCGGGAAGTCCGCCGGGACGGCGGTGAAGCGCCCGGCCGGGGCGAGCGCGTGGTCCCGCCAGCCGTACAGGTGGGTGACCAGGTCGCCCGGGCGCAGCGGCCCGCCCCCGGGGGCGGCCAGCACCTCGCCGAGGGCGGGCCCGAACAGCGCGTCCCCGGGGGCGATGCCCGGCAGCGGAAGGCCGGAGCCCGCGCCGCCGATCAGCGTGCGCAGTGCGGGGAAGACCAGGAAGGCCCGGTTGCGGACCAGCACCTCCCCGGGGCCGGGCGCGCCCAGGGGCTCCTCGGCCACGGTGAAGTCCCCGGGGGCGGGCAGCCCCTCCGGCGCGGCGGTCAGCCGGATGACACGGGCGGTGGCGGGCAGGGCCATGGCGGCACTCCTCGAAGCGGGGGAGGCGGCGGTCGGTGCCGCCGCGGGGTGCCCGGACGCTAACCCCTGACCCCTGCGTCAGAGGCAAGCCGGCCGGACAGCGCCGCGAGGAGGAGCAGCACCACGACCGGGTAGAGGACGGCCGGCGTGTTCTCGTGCCGCAGGCCGAGCGCGGCCAGGCCGAGCTGGACCATCGCGGCGCCGGCCAGGGCCAGCCGGCGGCGCCCGGTCCGCTCGCCCGCCATGCCCATCCGCGACACCGCTTTGACCGCCCACATGTTGAGCACGGCGGACACGCCCACCACGGACGCGATCAGCACGCCGAGCGGCACGTCCCACGTGTCGTGGCGCAACGAGAGGCCGCCGATCATCGGGGAGGCGATGAGGAACAGCATGACGGCGGCGACGGTCTCCAGGATGAGCAGGGCGAGCGCCGCGTGGACGAAGCCGAGCTGGTAGCGGGTCATGCCCCTTCGACGCCACCTGACGCGGGGTAAGTTCCCAGTCGGCCGCCGGATCATGGTCCGCGGCCGGACCCCGGACGACCGTGAGCCGCACCGAGAGGAACGAGCAGCATGAGCGAGCAGGCCCGCGAGCCCTTGGAGCCCTTGGAGCCCGTCGACGAGGACTGGCGGACGGCGCTGGCGATCGTCGCCCACCCCGACGACATGGAGTACGGCGGGGCCGCGGCCGTCGCCCGCTGGACCTCGCAGGGCAAGACGGTCGTCTACGCGATGGTCACCAGCGGCGAGGCGGGCATCGACGGGCTGGACCCGGCCGAGTGCGGCCCGCTGCGCGAGGCCGAGCAGCTCGCCTCGGCGCGCGTGGTCGGCGTCGACACCGTGGAGTTCCTCGGCTACCCGGACGGCGTGGTCGAGTACGGGCTGCCGCTGCGCCGGGACATCGCCCGGCTGGTGCGCAGACACCGGCCGGACATCGTGATCACCAGCAACTTCCGGGACACCTACGGTGGGGTGCTCCTCAACCAGGCCGACCACATCGCGGTCGGGCGGGCCACCCTGGACGGGGTCAGGGACGCCGGGAACCGCTGGGTGTTCCGCGAGCTGCTGGCCGAGGGCCACGAGCCGTGGAACGGCGTGCGGCAGATCTGGGCGGCGGCCTCGCCGGAGGCGAAGCACGCGGTGGACACCACCGACACCTTCGACCGGGGCGTCGCCTCACTGGAGGAGCACCGGGCGTACCTGGCCGGCCTGGGCGGGGCGATGGCGGAGCCCCGGGAGTTCCTGGAGGGTGCCGGTCGGGGCGCCGGGACCCGGCTGGGGACGCGTTTCGCGGTGTCGTTCGAGGTGTTCCCGCTCAGCTAGGAGCCTCGGACCCGTCCTCGGATCCGGCGTCCTCGGATCCGGCGTCCTCGGAGCCGGCGTCCTCGGCCCCGCCCGTGGGGCCGTCGGTGCCCGCGCGGCGCCGACGGCGGTAGCGCAGCACCTGCCGCAGCAGGAGGGCGGCGACCAGCACGCCGAGAGCGACCGCGAACCAGACCTGGTAGCGCAGCGCCGTGTGGTAGACGGTGCCGATGTGGGCCCCGGCGACGTAACCGAAGGTGCCCCAGACCGCCGTCCACAGCACCGCGCCGAGCAGGTTGAACGGCTGGAACCGGCGCCAGGGCATCTCCGTCGTCCCGGCGATGATCCCGTTGTACTGGCGCAGCCCGTCCACGAAGCGGGCGACGGTGACCACCTTGCCGCCGTGCCGGGCGAAGAAGCCGTCGGCGCGCTCCATCCGGGCCGGGGTGAGCAGCACGTAGCGGCCCCAGCGGTGGACGAAGGCGCGCCCGCCGGTGTGGCCGATCAGGTAGCCGAGGCTGTTGCCGAGCGCGGCGGCGCCGGCCGCGGTCAGCAGCACGGCGGCGAAGTCCAGGTGCCCGGCGCCGGCGTACACCGAGGCCAGCACCAGGATGGTCTGCCCGGGCACCGGGATGCCGCAGTTGTCCAGCAGCACGAGCAGCGCCACCGCGAGGTACCCGTAGTGGTCCAGCAGTGGCGCGAGCCCGGCGAGCGCCCCGGGCAGCGGGGTCGCGGGGGCGGACACCGCTCCTCACCACCTCGCGCGGGGCAAGGTGGCGGGGGAGTCGGTCAGCGTCCCGCCTGGCGCTGTTCGATGTTGCAGTCGGGGCCGGGGTAGATCAGGCCCTCGTGGCCGTCCTCGAAGCGGACCACGTACGGCGGTTGGCCGTCGGTGCCGCGGACTTCGACGATCTCGCCCTTCTGGTCCACCATGCCCACCGACCTGCTGTGGATGTGGAGCTGGTCACCTACCGCCGCGTGCATGCTCTGCTCCCTCGGGTCGTGTGCAGGCCGCCTGCGCGGCCTCTCCCGCTATCCACTGTGCTGCGGGGGCGGCGGGTACGCAACGCCTCGGGCGCCCGGGGCGGGCGTCAGCGGGCGGACGGCTGTTGCGCGAGGTAGCCGCGGACCAGCCGCTTGCACTCGGCGATCAGCGCAGGATCGCCGTCCGGGGCCTCCCGGAAGGCCAGTTTGAGCACCGCGTCGGCGGCCTCCAGGGCCACCCGCAGGGTGAGCGTGGTGGCGGTCGGGTCGCCCGCCCGGAACAGTTCGCCGCCGAGCGACTGGAGCCGCAGGGCGACGGCGGTGTTGTTGTCGACGCCGGTGTCCAGCAGGTGCCGGTCGTCCAGGACGTCGGTGGGCACGGCCGGGACGGCCAGGCCGAAGTCCAGCTGGCCGAAGCCCGGCACCGCGCGCTTCATCGCCACGAACTCCTCCACCGCGAGGTCGGTGAAGACGGCCGGGCCGACCGGTGCGGCGGCGGCCAGCCGGGCGTCCAGGCGCTGGAGGTAGCGGTCGAGGTTGCGGGTGGCGAGCGCGGCCAGCAGGTCCTCCTTGCCGGCGAAGAACTGGTAGAGGGTGCCGATCGGCACCTGGGCGCGCTGGGCCACCTCCTTGGTGGTGAGCGCGGTCGCCCCGACCTCGTCCAGCAGTCCGGCGCAGGCGTCCAGGATGCGGCCGTACCGCTCCAGGCTGCGCTGCTGGACCGGGCGGCGCCTGACCGGTCCGGGGGCGGGGTTGGTCCTGTCGCTCATGACCTCACTGTGCCGCATCCGCTGTTGCGGCGGCGAATCACCGGGGCGCGAACGGCGCGGAGTTCCCCGTGGGGCGGGAGGCGAGTAGTGGCCGGAGCTGAACGGCACGGTGGCGGGAAGGTGTCCACGGGTTGGCATCGGCCTTGTCGTGGACGCGAAGACAGGTTCATACTCCTGAGGCGGACTACCTTGCGTGATCAACGCATGCCTCTTCGTGGTGATCGCGATTCAGCTGTGGCGGCCGAGGCGCCTGTGACGGACGCTCCGCCGCCACCCGAGGTCTGGATGACGTCGTGCACCTCCACTGCCCGCGCCACGCCCTGTGGCGCCACGTCCCCGCGTGTGCCCCGCCGACCGGAAGGAGGGGATCGGTTCGGTGACGCCGCCGCCCGGAGGGCACGAGGCCCTCGACACCGAGCACCGCCGCCAGTTCCTGGAAGCCGGATACCTGGTCCTGCCCGGCCTGCTGCCGGAAGCACTGCGCGAACGGCTCGCCCCCGAGGTCGACCGGTGGGTGGACGAGGGCCTGCGGGCCCGTTCGATCGCCGCCTGCACCGACCCCTTACGGTACGGACCGCCGCCGCTGCTGGAACTGGAACTTCCCGCCCACGGTGAACTCCTCACCTTCCCACCGCTGTTGCTCGCCCTGACCCGTCTGCTCGGGCCGGACTTCGTCTTCCACCACCTGCACAGCGACCGCCAGGACCCGGGGATCCCGGGCAAGGCCTGGCACCACGACTGCGAGCCCAACGACCGCTCCGACCCGTCGCTGCTGATGGTCCACGCGCTGCACTACCTCGGTGGACTGGACGGGAAGGTCGGCAGCCTGGCCGTCCTGCCCGGCTCGCACCTGCGCACCGCCGACAAGTCCGCCTACGCCCACCACGGCACCGCGGAACTGCCCGGCGAGGTGGTGATCGACCGGCTGCCGCCCGGCTCGACGGTGCTGCTCAACTCGGCGCTGTTCCACACCCGTCGGCCGGCGCCCGAAGGCCCGGGCCGGCCCCGGTACTTCGTCGACGCCTCCTACTGCCAGGTGGGGGCGCGCTGGCGCCCGGTGAAGCCGTACTGGCGGCGGATGCTCGCCCGGGCCCGCGAACTGGACCTGGCCGACGGCCAGTGGCCCGAGCTGTTCGCGGAGCGGCACTTCACCGAGTACACCGGCACGAGCCGTACCGGGCGTACCGAGTACGCCGGCACCGGACCGTCCGGCACCGAGTACACCGGAACCGTCTGAGGAGCACTGCCGTGGAGATCGTCACCGCCGTCGCCTACCCCGAGGTCCACGACGCCTACCTGCGGGACCACCCGGTGGAGCGGGCCCACGAGGCGAACACCAACATGTACGGCGAGGAGAACATCGAACGCGCCGACCGCATCCGCGGCGGCTGGTGGCGGATCCGGCTCTCCCGGGCGGACGTCCTGGGCGTCGTGCTGCCCTGGCACCTCAGCGAGGGCGGGGAGCTCGAACTGGTGCCGCGCTGCGGACTGACGGTGGCCGAGGCGGCCGAGCGGGTCCGCGCCGGCGGGGCGGCCTGGGCCACCGCCAACCCGGTCTGCGCGACGAAGCTCCGGCTGCTGCGCCGGGCGCCGTTCACGCCCCTCTTCCTCAGCACCTCCCCGGTCGACCACTCCGACTACGGGGACCTCGCGGTCCGGTCGGGTCTGATCCACCTCGACGGCCTGCACCGCATGCTGGCCTGGGAGTTGGCCGGACGGCTGCCCGGGCGGCCGCTGCTGGACGGCTACCTGGTCGGCGACCCGGCGGTGGTCGCCGAGCCCGCCCGGGCGGGCCGGACGGGGGACGAGTCGGCGTGACCTCCGCGACGCAGCACGTCCGCTCCGCGTCCTCGGGCCACCCGGCCGACCCCGCCCGCCGTGCCCGTTCGCTGCCCGAGCTGCTCGCCCACCTCGCCCGGGCGCACCCCGACCGGACCGCCCTGACCGACGGCGTCCGCGGCTTCGACTACCGCACCGTCGATGCCGCGGCCGACCGGATCGCCGACCGGCTGGCCGCCGCCGGCACCGGCCGGGGGGAGCGGGTCGCCCTGGTCGGGCCCCGGGACGCCCGGATGCTGGTGCTGCTGCACGGAGTGCTGCGCTCGGGCGCGGCGGCCGTGCTGGCCGATCCGGACTGGTCGGCGGCGGACCTGGCCCGGCGGCTGGCCTCCGTCCGGGTGGCCCGGGTGCTCGCCACCGAGGGCGGGCTCGGCGGGGAGGTGGTGGACGTCGAGGCGCTCCCGGGCCTGCCGTCGGGAGAGAGTGAGGCGCGGGCCGAGGTGCGGGGCGAGGTGCGGGGCGAGGACCTCGCGTACCTCTCCTTCACCTCCGGGTCGAGCGGCGAGCCCAAGGCGGTGGCCGTCACCCACGCCAACGCCGTGCACTACGCCCGGGCGCTGGCCGGGCGGCTCGACCTCACCGAGGCCGACGCGCCGTGCGCCGCGCACGTCACCACCCTGGCCGCCGACCTCGGCCACACCTCCTGGCTGCTCGCCCTGGCCACCGGCGGTTCGGTGCACCTCGTGCCGGACCGCGAGGTGCGCGACCCGGAGGCCTTCTGGGCCTCGCTGCGCCGGGCCGGCGTGGACGTGCTGAAGACCACCCCCTCGCACCTGACCGCCCTGCTGGAGGGCCGCCCGGCCGACTCCCCGCCGCTGCACACCGTGCTGCTCGGCGGCGAGGCGCTGCCCCGCCCGCTCGCCGCCGCCCTGCTCGACGGCGGCACCACCGCGCGGCTGGTCAACCACTACGGCCCGACCGAGACCACCGTCGGCGCCGCCTGCCTGCTCGTCACCTCCGCCCGCCAACTGCCCGCCGAGGAGCCGACCGTACCGATCGGCACCGCGATCGGCGAGGTGCTGTTGACCGTGGTGGACGGCACCGGCCGGGAGGCCCCGGACGGCACGGTGGGCGAACTGCTCATCGGCGGCCGGGGCGTGGCCGCCGGGTACTACGGCCGGCCGGCCGAGACCGCCCGCGGCTTCGTCCGGCACGACGGCCGACTCGTCTACCGCACCGGTGACCTGTGCCGCCGGCGGGCCGACGGGACCCTGGTCTTCCTGGGCCGGGTGGACCGTCAGGTGAAGGTCCGCGGGTACCGGGTGGACCTCGCCGAGGTCGAGCGGGCCATGGACGGGTACCCGGGTGTCGCCCGCTCGGCGGCGCTGCTGCGGGAAACCTCGCTCGGCCATCAACTGATCGGCATCGTACGGTTGTCGGACGGCTCGGACGGCTCGGACGGCTCGGACGGCTCGGACCGGCTGGAGGGGCTGCGGGCCCACCTGCGGGACCGGCTCCCCGGCTACTCCGTGCCGCAGCCGATCCTGGTGCTGCCGCGCTTCCCGGTCGGACCGAACGGCAAGCTCGACCGGCAGCGGCTGGCCGAGCTGGCGGCCGAACTGGTCGAGGCCCGGGCCGAGTCGGGCGCGGCTGGCGCGGGGGAGCCGGGCGGCGACGCCGGGGGCGGCCTGGTCGGGGAGATCGCGAGCTTCTGGGCGGGCGCCCTCGGCCTGCCCGTGGTCGGGCCGCGCGCCGACGTGCTCGGCCTCGGCGGCGACTCCATTCTCGCCATGCGCACCATCGCTTTCCTGCGGCGCTCCGGCCTGCGGGTCGCCTACGAGGACTTCTACCGGCACCCGACGGCGGAGGGCCTGGCAGCGGCCGCCGTCCCGGCCTCGCCGTCCGCCCCGGCCCCGCGCGGCTCCACCGGCGGGCTCCGACTCGCCCCCGCCCAGCGCTGGTTGTACGGGCAGCGGACGCCGCGGGACCTGCGGCACTGGAACCAGTCCGTGCTGCTGCGCTGTCGCACCGCCGTCGACCCGGCGGCGCTCTCGGCCGCCGTCGCGGCCGTCCTGGAGCGGCATCCGGCGCTGCGCCGGCCGGTCACCCCGGACGGCTGCGGCGAACCGCGGGCGGTGGCCGACCTCGACCCGGTCTCCTTCTCGCGGATCCCACGCGCCGCCGGGGAGATCGCCGACACCGTCGCCGGGGTCTGCACCGGACTCCACCGCAGCCTCGACCCGTCGGCGGGCCGGCTGCTGCGCGCCCACCTGTTCACCGGCCTGCCCGGCACCGACGACCGGCTCGCGCTGATCGCGCACCACCTGGTGGTCGACGGACTGTCCTGGCGGATCCTGCTGGACGACCTGGCGCACGCGTACCGGGCGGTGCTCGACCGGAAGCCGGTCGACCTGCCGCCGACGGCCGACTTCTACGCCTGGGCGGCGCTCGCCTCGCCCGATGCCCAGCAGGTCGACGGCGACGAGAAGCGCACTGCCGAGAAGACCGAGGAAGCCCGGGAAGCCGAAGCGGCAGCGCAGTTCGAGGCGCCCGGCACGCTCAGCTGGGCGCTCGACCCGGAGGCCACCGCCCGGCTGATCGCCCGGCACGGCGCCGGGGCCGGGCTGGAGGCCGTGCTGCTGGCCGCCTTCGCGAAGGCCGTCACCGGCGACGACGGCCGCCCCCGGCTCGCGGTGGAGGTCGAGACCCACGGCCGGGACGCGGTCGGCGACCCGGGTGAATTCCTGGACACCGTCGGCTGGTTCACCGCCGTCAAGCACGTCGAGCTGGACGCCGGGGCCACCCCGGACACCGTGGCGCGGCGACTGCGCGAGGCGCCCGTCCGGCCGATGGACGCGCCCGGCGAACGGCCCGCCGTCGGCTTCAACTTCCTCGGCACCTTCCGGCTGCCCGAGGAGCCCGCGCTGAACTGGACCGTCGCCGCCGAACAGGCCGGCACGGCCCGTTGCGCCGGCGGCGACCCGCTGTACGAACTGCGCCTCACCGCACGGGTGGTGGAGCATCGGCTGGTGGCCGACCTGGTGTACGGCCGGCCCGGCCTGCCGCACCCCGCCGCCGGGCGGATCACCGGGCGCTTCGCCCGGGCCGTGGCGGCCGAGGCGCAGGCGCCGGACACCGCACCGCCCGTCCGGGCGGCGCTGTCCACCTCCGGCCAGCTGCTGCACCCCGGCGTCTCCCCGACCGCCGCCCGGGCGACGGTGCGCGAACCCGCCCGGGTGCTGCTCACCGGCGCCACCGGCTACCTCGGCCGGCACCTGCTGGAGGCCTTCGTCCGGCGCGGTGCCGAGGTCACCTGCCTGGTGCGGGCCGCGGACGACGCCACGGCGCTGGAACGGCTCGGAGCCGGAGCCGGAGCCGACAACGCAGCCGGAGGCGCCGTCCGGGCGCTCGCCGGGGACGTCGACCGGGACGGCCTCGGCCTCTCCCCGGCCGGACGTGAACTCGCCCGGGGCGCCCACCTGGTGGTGCACGCGGCGGCGGACGTCCGGCTGGTCGCCTCGCCCGACGAGCTGGAGCGCACCAACCACCTCGCGGTGCGCCGGCTGCTCGACTGGGTCGGCGAGAACGCCCCGGACGCCCGGCTCCACCACGTCTCCACGCTCGCCGTCTCGGGCGGGGTGGACGGCCCGCCGCGTCGCTTCAGCGAGGCGGACCTGGAGATCGGCCAGCACTTCCGCACCCCGTACGAGCGGACCAAGTACCGGGCCGAGCGGGCCGTCCGGGCCTGGGCGGCGGGCGGGCACGCCGCCTACCTGCACCGCAGCGGCCACATCGCGGCGCACAGCCGGACCGGCGCGTTCCAGGCCAACGCCGGGGACAACCGGATCTACCAGCTGATCCGCGGCTACCTGCTGGCCGGCGCCGCGCCGAGCCGGCCGGACACCGCCTTCGCGTTCTCGTACGTGGACACGGTGGCCGCCGGGATCGCCGCGATCGCCCTCGACCGGTACGCCGCGCCCGGCGCGTACCACGTGGAGTCGCCGCACGCCGTCCCGCACGACGAACTGGTGCGGTGGCTGGCCGGGCACGGCCACCCCGTGCGGCTCACCGACGAGGAGGCCTTCGCGGCCGCCCTCGCCCGGGCCGAGCGCCTCCACCCGACGGCCGCCCGGGTGGCCGCCGCCTGGGCGGCGCAGGAGGAGCGCCGCGTCCTGGTGGACAGCGCGTACACCACCGCGGTGCTCGACCGGCTGGGCGTGCGCTTCGCCGTGCCGACCCGGCGGTGGTGGTCGGCCGCGCTCACCTGGGCCGCCGAGGCCGGCTACCTGCCGCCCGTCGGTCCGACCCCGCCCACCCGTGACGACGCCCGACGCGACAGCCGTGACGACGCGCGTGACGACGTCCGACGCGACAGCCGTGACGACGCGCGTCACGACACCCGTCACGGCAGCCGTGACGACATCCGAGACGACATCCGTGAAGGCAGGACCAACCCGTGAAGGCAGGCCCCGTGTCCCGGCTCTCCCCAGTGCTCAAGCAGGCCACCCCGGTCGTCGCGGTCCGCGGCGAAGGACTCCACCTCTACGACGCCGACGGCCGCCGCCACCTCGACTTCACCTCCGGCGTGGGGGTGACCAGCACCGGCCACTGTCACCCGAAGGTGGTCGAGGCCGTCCGGGACCAGGCCGGCCGGCTGATCCACGGGCAGTACACCACCGTGCTGCACGACCGACTCCTCGCTCTCACCGAGCGGTTGGGCGAGGTCCTGCCCGCCGGTCTGGACTCGCTGTTCTACGCCACCGCCGGCACCGAGGCGGTGGAGGCCGCGCTGCGGCTCGCCCGGCACGCCACCGGCCGGCAGAACGTGATCGTCTTCGAGGGCTCCTTCCACGGCCGCACCATGGGCGCGGCCTCGCTCACCACGGCCGGCACCCGGTTCCGGGCCGGCATCGGCCCGCTGATGCCCGGGGTCGCGGTGGCGCCCTTCCCGGCCGCCTTCCGGCTCGGACTGTCCGAGGAGGAGGCGGTGGCGCACGCCCTGCGCGGACTGGACGAGGTGCTCGCCACCGTCTCCGCGCCCGCCGAGACGGCCGCGATGTTCGTCGAGCCGGTGCTCGGCGAGGGCGGCTACGTCCCGGCGCCGCCCGGTTTCCTGGCCGGGCTGCGGGAGCGGGCCGACCGGCACGGGATCCTGCTGGTGGTGGACGAGGTGCAGACCGGCTTCGGCCGCACCGGCCGGTTCTGGGCCCACGAGCACGAGAGCGGGGTGCTCCCCGACGTCCTGATCACCGCCAAGGGCCTGGCCAGCGGCTTCCCGCTGTCCGCGATCGCCGCGCCCGCCGAGCTGATGGGGCGTGCCTGGCCGGGATCGCAGGGCGGCACGTACGGCGGGAACCCGGTGGCCTGCGCCGCCGCCCTGGCGACCCTGGACGTGCTGCGCGAGGAGCGGCTGGTCGAGAACGCGGCCGAGCAGGGCGCCCGGCTGCTGGCCGGGCTGCGGGCGGTGGCCGCCGGGACGCCCGGGATCGCCGACGTCCGCGGGCTCGGGCTGATGGCCGCCAGCGAGTTCTGCCGCCCGGACGGCACCCCGGACCCGGAGGCGGCCCGGCGCGCCCAGCAGTCCGCGGCCGAGCACGGCCTGCTGCTGTTGCTGTGCGGGATCCACCTGAACGTGGTCCGGATGATCCCGGCGCTGGTCGTCACGGCCGAACAGATCGACGAGGGCCTGGAGTTGTGGGCGAAGGCCGTCGCGGCCGGCGGCCGGTAGGAAGGAGAGGGCATGGATGCGGTGACCGAAATCGGCTGGAGCAGCCTGGAGTTGGACGCCCGGCGGGAGCTCTGGTCGCTCCCGCTGGGGGAGCGGGAGCGACGGCTGCTCTGGGCCGACGCGCGGGCCGGGCGCTGGGGCGCGGCCGAGGAAGTGCGGGTCCGGCTACGGGAGTTCGTCCGGAACGCCGCCGACTCGGTGGGCGTCACCCATGTGAGCGGTCTGGTGGACCCGGGCCGCCCGGAGCAGGAGATCACCGAGGTGCTCTCCTTCCTGCTGCGGGACTTCGGCCGGATCGTCCCGCAGAACGGGCGCGGTGACCTCACCTCGGTGCTGCACGACCAGGACGGCGACGGCAACACCGAACTGGGCTTCCACTGTGACACCTGTGACCTGCTGGTCCTGCTCTGCCTGCGGCCCGCCTTCGACGGCGGAGGGCTGACCAAGCTGGCGAGCGCCCGGCACGTCCACGACCTGATCCAGCGGGAGCGCCCGGACGCGCTGGCCACGCTCCGCGAGGACTGGACCTTCGACCGCAGTGGCCGGGCCGGTCCGCAGGTGGTGGTCACCCCGATCCTGTACGACCGCAAGGACGGGACGATCGGCTGCTACTACCAGACCCGTACGGTCCGTTCCTCCCCCGACCGCGGTGGGCCGGAACTGACGGATCGTCAGTGGGAGGCGCTGGGCGTGCTGGACGAGGTGCTCTACCGGCCGGAGATCGCCTTCGGGCTGCCGATGGCCGCCGGGGACCTGCTGATCATCCGCAACAGCCGGGTGCTGCACGGGCGTTCGCCGTTCGTCGACGAGCCAGGGCCGTACTCCCGGCGGATGCTGCGGATCTGGGTGAACGAGGGGGAGGAGTGGGCGCCGTGACGACCACGGGAGAGGGCGGCGGCGGGACCGCACCGCACGGACGGGTGGCGATCGTCACCGGCGGGGGCAGCGGGCTCGGCCGGGCCTCGGCGCTGGCCCTGCTGGCGGCCGGCTGGACGGTGGCCATCGCCGGGCGCCGCAAGGACGCCCTGGAGGAGACCGCGGCCCTGGCCGGCCCCGGGGCCGACCGGGTGCTTCCCGTCCCGACCGACATCCGCAGCCCGGAGGAGGTCGCCCGGCTCTTCGACACCGTGCTCGACCGGTACGGCCGGCTGGACCTCCTCTTCAACAACGCGGGCGCCGCCGCCCCGCGCCGGCCGATCACCGAGACCCCGTTCGAGGACTGGAACCGGGTGCTGGACACCATCGTCACCGGCGGCTTCCTCTGCGCCCGTGAGGCCTTCCGGGTGATGAGCGCCCAGACCCCGCAGGGCGGGCGGATCATCAACAACGGCGCACCCTCCGCCCACGTGCCACGCCCCAACTCGATCGCGTACACCGCCGCCAAGCACGCCGTCCTCGGCCTCACCAAGGTGCTCGCCCTGGACGGCCGGCCGTACGGTATCTCCTGCGGGCAGATCGACGTCGGCAACGTCACCCCGGTGGACGGCGGCCCGCAGCCGGCCGCCATGCAGGCCGACCGGACCATGGCCGTCGAGGCGACCATCCCGGTGGACCGCTTCACCGAGGCCCTGGTGCTGATGGCCTCGCAGCCGCCGGACACCACCATCCAGTCCCTGGTGGTGCTGCCGACCACCATGCCGTTCGTCGGGAGGGGTTGAGCCGTGCTGGTCAGCGCGCGCTCCTTCGCGGAGTACCGGGCGATGTTCGCGCTCACCGAGCGCGACCTGGAGCAGCGCATCCTGGACTGCCCGGCCGGCGCGGCGAGTTTCGTTGCCGAGGCCGGGCGGCTCGGCGTCGACGCCGTCGCCGTCGACCGCCAGTACGCCGAGCACCGCGATGAGCTGGGCGTGCTGGTGGAGCGGGAGACCGCCTTCAAGCGCGAGCTGCTGGTGAAGGAGACCGCGGGGTACGTCTGGTCCTGGTACGCCGACGCGGACGACATGATCCGCCGGTGGACCGCCAACGCCCGCGCCTTCGGCGCCGACATCGCCGCCCGCCCGGAGCGCTACGTGGCCGGCTCGCTGCCCGCACTTCCCTTCGCCGACGACTCCTTCGACCTGGCACTCTGCTCGCACCTGCTGTTCTCGTACGGCAACCGGCTGGGCGGGGAGTTCCAGCGGGCGGGGCTGCTGGAGCTCGCCCGGGTCGCGCGCCGGGAGGTGCGGGTCTTCCCGCTGGTGGTGTACGACACCGGAGCGCGCTACGAGGGGCTGGGGGCGCTGCGCGCGGAACTCGCGGAGCTCGGCGTCCCCAGCCGGGTGGAGCGGGTGGCCTACGAGTTCCAGCCGGGGGCCGACGAGATGCTGGTGCTCTCCACCGCGGGCTACCGGGCGCCGGCCAGGACCGCACCGGGCGCGGCGGCGGCCGCGAGGGCGACGGACCCGGTGCGGTGGCGGCACCGGGAGGCCGGGGCCTGAGCGGGCGGCCGGGCCGCACGGGCCCGGCCGGCGGCCCGCGGAAATCCGTCCCGTCCCGTTGTCATCCGTCTCCGGCGGCTGCTGCGTCCAGGCCACCGCCCGGGAGCTCGGCGTGCCCCGGGCCCGGGGGCTGCCGGGGTGGGCGCGGCAGCGCCGCCGCGCCCACCCCGGCGGTCCTGTGGGCGGGGTCAGTTGACGACGACCACGGGGCTTCCCGGCTGGCCGGCGTCGGTGACCGGGCCGTACGCCGCGGAGAAGTAGCCGTCGCCCGGACAGAGCGTCGAGCCGGCGCTCTTGGCGAAGTGCTCGGTGCGGAACGCCAGGCTGTGCGCGGTGTTGTCGGCGCTGCCGGTGAAGGCGCCGCTCAACTGGTAGGAGCAGGTGATGGTGCCGAACCAGGTGTCGAGCACCGCGGTGGCCTGGATCGTCCCGGCGGACCCGCCGGTCAGGGTGACCGGCAGGCCGGGCGCGTCGGAGACGGTGACGCCGTACGGCAGGTTGCCGACCGTCAGGCTGCGCACCGAGGTGACCCCGGTGACGTTCGCGGTGCACGAGCCGAAGGTCAGCCCGGTCAGCGACGCGGTGGCGCTGCCCGGCGCCGCCGGGTTGCTCAGCACCGAGGCCGAGAGCTGGGAGGTGGCGCAGGTGACACCGGTGGTGCTGGTCGCGGTCGAGTAGAAGGTCGCCTTGGTGCCCGAGGCGAGCGGCGCGGAGAGCGCGTCGCCCACGGCGACGGCGGTGCCGCCCGCGCTCCCGGTGGTGAGCACCGGGCCGGCGGCGAGGGCCTCCGGCGACGCGGAGGCGGGGACGGCGGCCAGCGCGAGCGCGGTGGTCGCGCAGACGGCGGCGGCGGTGACGGCAAGGTGGCGGCTGAAGCGCATGGGAAACCTCTTCCTCGGTGAGGGGCGAGAAGACGTCCTCTCGCGGGCTCCCGAGCGGTGGGGACCGGGGAGCGCGCGGCGTTTCCGGGTTCCATACGTTCCAGGCGTGACCGCGCGCCGTCAAGGCGATGGGCGGAACTTACTGACTTTTCGTCAACAAGCCGTGCTGTCAAGGGTTTCGGTCGAAGGGACGGCCGGTAGCCCCGGCGCCTGACCGGCGGCCGCCCCGGGCCGGCCGCCCGGCCGCCCCGCCCGCCTGCGAGAATCCCGCCATGGCTGAGCACGAGAGCGACCACGGCTACCTCCTGGACAACCGGCAGACCGAGGCGGGCATCCGCTTCGGCGCCCTCGCCGAGCTGTTCGACCCGGTGACCTTCCGGCACGTCGACGCCCTCGGCATCGGCCCCGGCATGCGCTGCTGGGAGGTCGGCGCGGGCGGCCCCTCGGTGCCGCTCGGGCTCGCCGAACGCGTCGGCCCGACCGGCGCGGTGGTCGCCACCGACATCGACGTCTCCTGGACCGCCCCCGCCGCCGGCGGCGTGATCGAAGTGCTGCGCCACGACGTGGCGGCCGACCCGCCGCCGCCCGGCGGCTTCGACCTGGTGCACGCCCGGCTGGTCCTGGTGCACGTCGCCGATCGCGCCGAGGCCCTGCGCCGGATGGTGGGGGCGCTGCGCCCCGGTGGCCGGCTGCTGCTGGAGGACGCCGACCCGGCCCTGCAGCCGCTGCTCTGCCCGGACGAGTCCGGCCCCGACGAGCGCCTCGCCAACCGCCTGCGGTCCGGCTTCCGCACCCTGATGGCCGGGCGCGGCGCCGACCTCGCGTACGGCCGGACGCTGCCCAGGGCGCTGCGCGAAGCGGGCCTGACCGACGTCCAGGCCGACGCGTACTTCCCGATCACCTCGCCGGCCTGCGCCGTCCTGGAGGACGCGACCGTCCGACAGATCCGCCGGCTGCTGGTGGCCGAAGGCCTCGCGACGGACGAGGAGATCGACCGCCACCTGGCCAACGTCGCCGCCGGCCGCCTCGACCTGGCCACCGCCCCGATGATCTCCGCCTGGGCCCGCCGCCCGTGACGCCTCCCGCCGAGCCCGGCGACCTCCGCCGTCCACCACCCGCGGGGGAGGCCGCGGGCGGCGGCCCTCCCGGGCGAACGAGCCTGGCATGACACGACGCCCGACCGCGCACCGACGCCCGCAGCCGCTCGTCGTGAGCGCTCCGTCGGGGACGGGCAAGACCACGCTGGGGCACGCCCCGGCCGATGCGCTCGGCCGGGTGGCCGCGGCCCGGCGGTCTAACCTCGACGGTATGGACGCGTTCGAACATCCGGGCGGGCAGGCCGCCGTCCCGCCGGGGGAGGGGCTGGAAGCCCTGGTACGGCTGCTGGACCGGCGCGGCGCGGTGGTGCTCAGCGGGGCGGGCCTGTCCACCGAGTCCGGCATCCCCGACTACCGGGGCGCCACCGGCCGCCGCCGCAGCGGCACCCCGATGACGTACCAGGAGTTCACCGGCAGCGCCGACGCCCGGCGCCGCTACTGGGCCCGCAGCCACACCGGCTGGCCGGCGATCGCCGGGGCCCGGCCCAACGCCGGGCACCACGCGGTGGAGCGGCTGCACCGGGCCGGGCACGTCGCGGCGGTCATCACCCAGAACGTGGACGGCCTCCACCACGCGGCCGGCACCCGGGAGGCCGTGGAGCTGCACGGCGGACTCCACCGGGTGGTCTGCCTCGACTGCCGCCGCACCGGCACCCGGGCCGAGCTGGACCGGCGGCTGGAGGAGCTCAACCCGGGCTTCCGTCGGCCCGGGGCGCAGCTGCGGCCCGACGGTGACGCACGGCTGCCGCAGTCCGCGGTGGACGGCTTCCGGGTCGCTGCCTGCGCGGACTGCGGCGGGGTGCTCAAGCCCGACGTGGTGTTCTTCGGCGAGAACGTCCCGCCGCCCCGGGTCGAGCGCTGCTACGAACTGGTCGACGCGGCCGACTCATTGGTGGTCCTCGGTTCCTCCCTGGCGGTGCTGTCCGGGCTGCGCTTCGTCCGCCGCGCCGCCCGGTCGCGCCTGCCGGTCGCGATCGTCAACCAGGGGGCGACGCGCGGGGACGAACTCGCCGCGCTCCGGCTCGACCTGCCGCTGGGGCCGGCCATGACGGAGGTCGCCCGGCTGCTCGACGCGGCCTGACCGGCGCGCTCGCCCGGTTCCCGTCGCCGGGCTCGGCTCGTCGCCGCGCTCAGCCGACCGCCGCGCTCAGCCGGCCGGCTGGGCGGGCCGGCCGGGTACCCACAGCGGCACCCGGCCGCCGCGCGGCATGCAGCGCGCCGCGTCCTGCTCCAGCCAGTCGGCCACCCGCTCCGGATCGCCCTCGCACAGCTCCACCAGCGCGGACGCGGCGATCCCGGTGCAGCACAGCACCAGCGCCAGGGTGTCCCGGCGGCGGCGGTGCTCCCGTACGTACGCCTCGGCGCGCTCCTCGACCCGGTCCATGTGGCCCGGCCCGTCCTCGGCGGTCAGCGCCCGCACCCCGTGCCACACCAGGGTCAGCGCGCAGGGCTCCGCCGGGTGCGAGGAGCCGGCCCGCTGCGCCTGCTCGCGGGCCTCCGCCGAGCGCTGCCCGAGCCACTCCAGCGCCGCCGGCACGTCCTCCCTGCAGCGGCGGAGCACCAGTTCCGCGGCCCGGGCCACCACGGCCCGCAGCACCGCCGGCGCGGGCGCCCGCAGCCCGGCCGCGGACCCGTCCCCGAACGCCAGCCAGGCATCGGCGAACGAGGCCGCCCGCACCCCGCCGACCCAGGTGGTCGACTCGCTCTCCGTGCTCAGCCGGTCCTCGGCCCCCAGCCGCACCAGCCCCACGGCCGTCAGGCACGCCGCGTCCCCGTCCAGCTCCCGCAGCCATCGACTCAGCACCAGCACACACCCCCGTCAGCGGTTCATCCCCGTGAGGCCTCATCCCACCACACCAGGACGGAGACGAACTAGACAGGAGCACGTCACAATCTGGAAGCAGACCTTCCGCGCGGTCCTGCGACGGAGGCGGCGGGGATGCGGTGGCAGGTGACGGCCGGGAGCCGTACGGCGACGGGCCCGGGTGCGACGGGCTCCGCCCGGCTGCGCGCCGTGCCGGGTCGCCGGGTCCTCGCACCTCGCCCGAGTCCCCGCACGGCTCCCGAGTCCGCCCCCGCCGGCCCCGGCGTCGTGTCCGGGCCGTTCCGGCCGGGCCTTCGGCAGGCGATTCCCGATCCGGCATCCGGGTGAATTGGCGCGGCGCCGCCCGGCGCGGAATGAAGCCGGGTCCGGCGCTGCCAGAATGCAATTTCCTCGGGGTCCACCCGCACAGTCGGTGCCATCGGACAGCTGGAGCGGAACATGCGAATCATTCAGCCGCGTATTAGTTCGGAAAAGAGGCCCGGCGCAGTCGCGGGCGGCTTTCCGTGGACGCTCATGTATCACTCGGTGGCGCCGGCGCTCGAAGATCCCTATCTGATCACCGTCGATCCGGCACGGTTTCGCCGCCAGCTGCGGTGGCTGTCCGCCCGCGGCCTGCGCGGGGTGTCGGTGGGCACCCTGATGCGTGCCCACCGGGACGGCGCCGCGGCGGGCTTGGTGGGGCTGAGCTTCGACGACGGGTACCGCGACTTCGTGGAGGAGGTCATGCCCGCCCTGGCGGAGCACGCCTTCACCGCGACGGTCTACGTGGTGGCCGACCGGCTGGGCGGCTACAACGACTGGGACCGGCAGGGCCCGCGCAAGCCGCTGATGACGGCGCGCCAGGTCCGTGAGGCCGCCGCCGCCGGGATGGAGATCGGCTCGCACGGGCTGACGCACCGGCGGCTGGCGGGCCTGGACGCGCGGGACCTGGAGGCCCAGGTCACTGACAGCCGCCACGTCCTGGAGGACCTCACGGGCCGGGAGGTCGCAGGGTTCTGCTACCCGTACGGCTCGCTCGACGCCGCCGCGGTGGAGGCGGTGGCCGAGGCCGGCTACGACCACGCGTGCGCGGTCAGCCCCGGTGCCCACAGCGGGGAGTACGCGCTTCCCCGCTGCTACGTCGGCGACCGGGACGGACCGTTGCACCTGGCCGCGAAGCTGGTGCGCGACCGCTGGCGGCGCTGACCGCCGCGGACGGCCGCGGACGGCCGCCCGGTGGGGGGCGGCCGCTCAGCGGGGGACGGCGGCGGATCCCACGGTCGGATCCGCGCCGGCCCCCGCGGCGGGCTCCACGCGCAGCCAGGACTCGTGCCACAGCAGCGCGCACCGGCGGTCGCAGCCCGCGGCCAGCGGCTCACCCCCGCAGCGCAGCCCGTCGAGGATGAACCATCGCCCCCCGGCGGGGTACTGCCACCAGACCAGGGACCGGTGACGCAACTCGGTGGCACCGTGCCGGGTGCCGGCGTAGCGCTCCATCCCCGCCTGGAAGGGCACGCCGTGCAGGCGTCCGTCGGGGCCCAGGGTCGCGTGGATCTCCGCGAGGCTGCGCACCGTCGCCCACAGCGTGACGGGCCGTTCGGCGGGGGCCGGCGCGGGGGCGGGCTCCAGCCATTCGTCGCGGAACAGCAGCGCGCAGTCCATGCCGCAGCCCTGGGTCCCGTCGGCGCCGTGGCAGGTGGCGCCGGCCAGCGCGACGGTGCCCGACAGGCGCCGCATCCGGTAGTGGTCGTCGACCATGCGGCGCACGACGCGTTCGACCCGGTAGACGCCGCCGCAGAACGACCACTGGCTGGCGGTGAACCACAGGCCGCGGTGGCGGTCCCTGTCGTCGAGGGTGGCGCGCACCGCGGCCTCGTCCTTCACCCGGACCCAGTCCCCCTCGGCGAAGCGGGAGGGCCGGCCCGGCGCCGGAACGCCGTCGCGGCGCTCACGCAGCCCCTCGCGGGCGATCCGGGCGCGGCGCACGACACCGAGCGGGGGGAGGTCGCGCAGGGGCAGGCTCTTGTACTGGCACCGGTTCGCGGCGGTTTCGCAGCGCAGCTCCGCGGTTCGGGGGAACCGTGATTCCTCGACGGCCATCAATGAAATCCCATCGGGTTGGAGATATCGGCACAGGCTAGCGCAACCGGCCTTTCCCCGTGCGGGCCTCCGGAGCCTTTCGAGGCCATGTCGGAAGAAATAGCACTAGACCCACTAAGAGCCTTCCGGAGTGAAGAAGCGCCACTTCCGGAGAGTTTCCTGTTCATGCCCGTGTAATGTTTCCACCGGTGTCGCGGTGTCGCGGTGGAGTGGCCGAGTGGTGAGGCGACGGCTTGCAGGGCCGTTCAGACGGGTTCGATTCCTGTCTCCACCTCTTCTCCCGTCCGCTGCCCGCCGACGTGGGTGCGCGGCCCGGGGTCGACGGTCAGGCCGACGGCACGTCCAGCCTGTCGCTCAGCTGGCTGCGGGAGGTGATCCCGAGCTTCGGGAAGATCCGGTACAGGTGGGTGCCGATCGTCCGGGGTGACAGGTGCAGCTGCCGGCCTATCTCCTTGTTGGAGAGGCCCTGCGCCGCCAGCTGGGCGATCTGGACCTCCTGGGGCGTGAGCAGGTCCCGGTCGGGGCGGCCCTGGCTCTTGCTGCCCTCGCCCGCCGAACGGAGCTCCTGGGCCGCCCGTTCACGCCAGGGCTCCACGCCCATGGCCTCGAAGGACTCCCGGGCGATCCGCAGCGGAGTGCGGGCCTCCATGACCCGGCGGTGTCGCCGGAGCCAGGTGCCGTGGGCGAGCATCAGCCGGGCACGGACGAAGGGCGCCCGGGACATGTCCAGATCGAAGGCCGCCCGGAACCGCTCCTCGGCGTCCTCGTCGTCGGCGAGCAGCGCCTGGGCGAATCCCAGGCTCACCCGGATCATCTGGACCTCGCTCGCCCCGGCGGACGTGACGAGGTGTCGCAGGGCGGCCTTCGCCATGGCGCGCTGGTCCTCGCTGGTGGCGGCCTCGGCCAACTCGGCGATGGCCATGGTCTGCATGAACGGGTGGTAGGAGGGATCGGCCGGGTCGAAGACCCGCCAGACGCAGGAGAACGCCTCGGCGTGCCGACCCGCGGCGAGGGCGATGAGGCCGCGGGCGATCTGGATGTACGCGAGCTTGGAGGGGTCGACCACGGTCAGCCCCTGGCCCTCCGCCTCGCCGATCGCGACCAGCGCGGTGTCCAGGTCGCCGCGCAGCGCGGCGAACTGTGCCTTCGCCACCCGGGCACCGGTCAGCCAGCGCGGCTGCGCGGTCTCCTCGGCCAGCCGCGCCGCCTCGGCCGCCGCCGGGAGCCCGGTCTCCCAGTCGACGGTGTGCACGGTGGCGAGGGCGAGGAGCACCAGCGTCTTGGTCAGCGGGCCCCGACGCCCCTGACGACGCAGTCCGTCCGCCGCCTGGCGGGCGAAGCCGGCGACATGGTCGAACCCGTTCACCATGATGGCCGCGTTGCCCAGGGTGGCGGCGGCCACGACGTCGTACCCGCCCTCGCGTTCGAGGCGCCGCAGCCGGTCGATCACCGTCGCCGACGCCTCCAGCGGGGCGGCCCCCGCCAGCGTGCACACCAGGTCCGGGTGGAGTTCCGGGACCGGCAGCCGTTCGGCGGCCGTCACGACGCGTTCCCGCAGTTCCCGCCCCGGATCCGCCCACCAGCAACGCCACGCGGCCACGCGCAGCAGCCGCAACGCGAGTTCGGGATCGCCGGCCTCGGCGGCCTGCTCCGCCGTGGCGATCAGCAGGTGGATCCGGGACGTGCTCGTGTCGGACTCCGACTCCAGCCACTCGCGCAGCAGGACCACGCGGGCCCGCTCCAGCACGTCCGGGCCCAGCGATTCGGCCTGCTGCACCAGGGCTGACACGCGATCCGCCCGGCCGAGTTCGAAGCACAGCTCCGCGGCACCGAGGAGGCGCGCCCGCCGTCCCGAAGGGTCCTCGCTCAGCGCGGTGGCGCGTTCCAGCGCCGTCAGGGCCGCCGTGACGGCACCACGCTCTCGCGCGCCGAGAGCCACCCGGTCCAGTTGCCGGGCCACCGCTTCGTCGGGACGGCCGCCGGCCGAGGCCCGGTGCCACGCCTGCCGGTCGGGGTGTCCCCGGAGGGTGTCGGCGAGCGCGCCGTGGGCGGCCAGACGGTCCGCGAGCGGTGCCGAGCCCAGGACGGCGGAGCGCACCAGGGGGTGGGTGAAGGCGATCCGGAACCCGTCAACACGCACCAGGCCGGCGGCCACGGCGGGCTCCAGCGACAGCGCGGAGATCTCGGTGCCGGTCAGGGCCGCGGCCGCGGCGAGCACCTCGGTCAGCGCACCGTCGTCGGTGGTGGCGGCGACCAGCAGCAGCTGGTGGGTGTCGGACGGAAGGTCGGCCAGCCACGAGGAGAAGGCGCGCTCGAGCCGGGCGGTGAGGGGGAGCACCGGCGACCCCACGGACGCCGTGGGCTCCCCGTCCGCCGCCGGGGAGAGGGGGAGCTCGATCAGTGCGAGGGGGTTGCCGGCCGACAGCTGCGCCACCCGGCGGCGCGCCCCCGGGTCGAGGCCGGGACTGCGGGCGTCCAGCAGGGCGTCGCCCGCGCTCGGGGCCAGGGGCCCGAGGTGCAGCTCGCGGATGTCGGGGACGCCCCGCCTGGCCGTACGGTCGTCGCGCACGGCGAGGAGCAGGCCGAGGGGTTCGGCGCCGACGCGGCGTGCGACGAACCCGAGGACGTCCAGGGTCGGCGCGTCCAGCCACTGGGCGTCGTCCACGACCAGCAGTACGGGGGCTTCGGCGGCCGCCTCGCCGAGCAGGCCGAGGGTTGCCAGGGCGATCATGAAGAACCGGGGCGCGGAGGCGTCGTCGGACGGCTCCGCCATGCCGAAGGCGCCCAGCAGGGCCTGTGCCTGGACGGCGGGCAGGTGCGGGATGCGCTCCGTCAGGGTGTGGGCCAGCTGGTGCAGCCCCGCGAACGGCAGCTCGGTCTCGGCCCGGACACCCGCTGCCCTGAGGACGGTGAATCCGGCGCTCCCGGCCCGGGCGGCGGCGTGGTCCAGCAGGGCGGACTTGCCGATCCCGGGGGCCCCGTGGACCAGCAGCGCGTCGCCCCGCTCGGGCAGGGCGTCGACCAGTGCGTCGACGGCCGCGAGTTCCTCGTCCCGGCCGAACAGTGTGGTGCCTGACATCCGAAGTTCCTCTGCGCCTGCGCCTGTGCCAGTGCCCTGACCTGGACCGTTGCAGTGTAGGTGCGCGCATTGCACGGTTCGAGTGCACGGATAGTCATGTGTTCGGCGACACATCACCTACAGTCGCTTCACAGTCATCCTGCCGCCGACGTAAGTCATCCCGTGTCCCATGCTGGAAGCCATGTCGAGCGGAGGGAGAGGACCGATGGCATCCGTGACCGACACGGCCGGGCAGCCGGACGACGGGAGCACGCTCCGCCGCCGGAGCGGGGCCGTCCCCGTCGCCGCCGTACCCTTCACGGTCGCCTCGTACGAGCCTGCGTCGGACCCGGGCCGGATGACGGCCCGGCAGTTGGGGCACCTGCTCTTCCTCACGACGGAGGCGGGCCCCCGGTGCTACACCCGCGGCCCGCGGGAGATCGCCCGTGGCACCCGGCAGGCCGAGGGGTTCTTCGTGGTCGCCGTGATGGGGGCCACCGGCGCCGTGGTGCGGCAGGACGGCAGGACGACCGAGGTCCCCGCGGGAGCGGTCTCCTTCTGGTACTCGGAGACCCCTCATGTGGTCGACTACCCGGACGGAGTGGACGTCAGGGTGTGCCTGATCCCCCGCCGGGCCCTCGGCGCGCGGGACGAGCAACTGGCGCGGGTGACGGCCACCGTGGCCGACGCCGGCGGGCCGGTGGCCGCCCTGGTCGCGCAGTCCCTGCTGACCCTGGCCGAGACCGCCGAGGACTGCCCCGAGCTCGTCGCCGACCGACTGGCCCGCAACGTCACCGACCTGGTGGCCACCCTCGTCACCGAGCAGGCCGCCCGTGACACGCCCGCCGCGGAGGACTCCCGCACGGAGGACTCCCGACACACCCGGATCCGGGAGATCCACGCCTACGTGGACCGGCACCTCAAGGATCCGGAACTCGGGCCGCAGACCATCGCGGCCGCGCACGACATCTCCGTCCGCTCCCTGCACAAGCTCTTCGAAGGGGAGGGGACCACCGTCAGCCGTCTGATCCAGCGCCGCCGGCTCCAGGAGAGCGCCGAGGAACTCACCCGTGAGGACGGCGGTGACAGTACGGTCTCCGGCGTGGCCCAGCGATGGGGCTTCACCGACCCGGCCCACTTCAGCCGGCTCTTCCGCGCCTCGTACGGCATCTCGCCGAGCCGGTGGCGCGACACCCGCGGCGGCGCCGAGCCGGCCACCCGGCCGGACACCCCAGGCCCGGTGTCCCGATGACCCGTCGACCAGAGAGGAACCCGGTGTCCCCATCCCGCTCCACCGCCTCCCTCTCCACCGCGTCGCTGTCCGCCTCCGACCGGGCGGACGTGTGGCACGACGCCGTGTCCCACGCCTTCGTGCCGATGGCCGTGGACTTCCTGGGGGAGGTGGCGTCACCCGGGGAGATCACCGGCCACCGGCTCGGTCCGGTGCAGATCTCGAGGGTCCAGGCCGGGCCGCAGATGGTGACCCGCACCAGGCGCCTGATCGCCGACGGCGACTCGCCGACGCTCATCCTCAGCCTGCAGGAGCGCGGTGTCGCGCTCAAGGAACAGGACGGCAGGGAGACGCTCATCCGGCCCGGCGGATTCTCCCTCACCGACACCTCCCGGGTGTTCCGCAAGAGGATCGACGAGGAGTTCGCCTTCACCTCCTTCCACTTCCCCCGTGCGGAACTCGACGTCCGGGACGAGGACCTGAGGGCGCTCACCGCGACCACCTTCGACGGCGCCGAGGGCAGTGCCGCACTGCTGGCCGGCTACCTCCGGCAGATGACGCGCCAGGCGGCCGGGCTGGACGAGGCCGTCGGGCGCCGGGCCGCGGCCACGGCACTCGATCTGCTGGCGCTGCTCGTCGACGACCGGGCCGGGCTGGTGCGGCCGCAGGGTTCGCGGACCGCCGCCTCGCTGGAGCGGGTCAAGGACCACATCCTGCGCAACCTGCGGGACCCGGACCTCTCGCCGTCCACCATCGCGGAGGCGAACTTCATGTCGGTGCGCTTCCTCCACAAGCTGTTCCAGCAGGAGGACCTCACGGTCGGCGGGTGGATCCGGGCCCAGCGCCTGGAGCGCTGCAGCCGGGACCTGCTGCGCCCGATGGCCGCGGAACTCGGCGTGGCGGGCATCGCCCGGCGCTGGGGCTTCGCCAACTCCAGCCACTTCAGCCGCGCCTTCCGCGACGCCTACGGCATGACGCCGAGGGACTGGCAGGTCAGCGGCGGGGCGGCGGGCTGACGCCCGGTCGATCGGGCGCTGACGCCCGGCCGATCGCGCCCTGACGAGTGACCGGAAGCCGGGATCGTGTCCGGTCGGCGAAGGCACCCGGATCCGTACCACGAACGGCCCCTCCTTCGCCGATCCGTCGAAGAACTTCGAATGATTCGATCCGTCAGGTGGCGTGGCGTTTCCTGGAACCAGCGCACCGGGGCCGGTCCCGAGAAGGGGTCGGGGACCGGGGAGCGAGGACCGGCGCGTGCCGGTGGACCACCGGCCGACCGAACTCCTCACGCACCGACGTCCAGTCGTCGGTCGAAGCGCCAGCCAAGCCCTCAGGACCGGAGGAACGATGCGTCTTCGCGCCATAGCCGCCGCCACGGCAGCGGCCGCCACCCTCGCACTCTGTCCCCTCGCCGCCACGGCGGCCGGCGCCGCGCCCGTGGCCGGGGCAGCGTCGGCGAAGCCCGCCCTCGACAGCGGCGTGTGGAACACCGCCACCTACAACCCCGACGGGCACGTGAACACGGTCGAGATCAACCAGTACGTCGGCAGCGACAGCCACCACTACGTCGTCGGCTGGCTGTACGCCGGGAGCGGCAATGTCGCGTTCTACTACGACCAGTCCCACGACGGCGGCCGGACCTGGAACAGCTTCCTCGACCGGACGTACGTGGGCCCGGGCGGCTGGTACACCCTGCCGACGAAGTACGACGACGGGGGCGTGTGGTACCGCGCCTGTTCCGCGGCCGAGTGGGCGGGGAGCCCGTACGCGAACCCCCAGTGGGGCTACAACATCGCCTGCACCAACTGGTACTGATCTCAGGGACCGGGGCGAGGGCCCGTGTCGCGCGGTTGCGCGGCACGGGCCCTCGTGGGTCACTCCGGTCAACGCCGACCGGGCCGTCACTGTGAGCGCGGCCACACCCCGGTCGGGGCCTCCGGTCCTCCGGCGAGATCGGGACCGCCGCGTATCGTCGCTGCGGACCGGCCACCGGTACCGCCGCGCCCCGCGCTCCTTCGAGAGGGGCGCGGGGCGCGGCGGCCGGGTGGGGGAGGGTCGGTCAGAACTGCCAGGCGGGGTTGTCGGCGATCGCCAGGAGGGCGGCCTCGGCCAGGCCGGCGTCCGGCTGGTCGGTCCACTGCTGGAGGGTCACCGTGCGGCCGTCGGTGCGCTGGAGGCGGACGTACTGGGAGGTGCGGCCGCTCTGCGGGTGGGTCAGGGTCACGGCCTCGCCGTGCGCACCGGAGGGGAGGTCGACCAGGTGGCAGCTGGTGCGCGGGGCGACCTCCTGCGGGCTGGGCACGCCGGGGCGGGGGGTGACGACGGGCAGGGCGATGGTGGCGCAGAACGGGACCTTGGGCGCCTCGGCGGTGTGCTCGGCGCCGCCGACGAAGTTCACCGGGCCGGCCGGGGCCTGCCAGGCGACCCGGAAGGTGCGGCCCGGGATGTCGCCGGCGCCCACGGTCGTGGAGCCGGCCGGGAGCAGGCCGGCCAGGGTGGTCGCCAGGTGCTCGCTGGTCCAGTCGGTGGCGCGGCCGCTGCCGGAGCCGAAGGAGTCCGGGCGCAGCGGGACGGCGCTCGCGCCTTCCGAGCCGGCGAGGGCGAGCGGGCCGGTCAGGGGGTCGGCGGCCGCCGCCGGGGCGCCCGGGGCGGGGGTGCCGGTGGTGGGCACGGTGGCCACCAGGGCGGCCAGGGCGGCGGTGGCGGCCGTCGCGGCGCCGGCGCGGACGGCCAGGCGGGTGCCGCGGCGGCGGCGTCCGCCCGAGACCGCCGCGTCGACCGCGTCGGGGCGCAGCGGGGGTTCGGCGCCGAGCCCGGCGGCGAGGAGGGTGCGCAGCTCGTCCTGCGGGTCGAGGGCGTCGTGGGTCACAGCAGCTCCTTCAAGGGGGTGGGGTTGGCGGCGAGTTCGTCGAACGGGTCGGTGTCGCCGAGCAGGGTGCGCAGTTTGGTGAGTGCGCGGGCGGTGTGGCTCTTGACGGTTCCGGCGGTGCAGCCGAGGGCCTTGGCGGTGTCCGCGATGTCCAGGTCGGCCCAGAAGCGCAGGACCACCACGGCCCGTTGACGCGGCGGCAGGGCGGCGAGCGCGGCGCGGACCTGCAGGCCGAGCGACGGGTCGGTGCCCGGACCGGGCCGGTCGGGGAGTGCGGGTGTCGGATCCTCGCGGCGCCAGCGGCGCCGGGTGTGGTCGATGCAGGTCCGGGTCAGTACGCGGTGGGCGTAGGCCTCCAGGTTGGCGATGCGGTGCCGTCTTCCCCAGACCGCGTACAGCTTGGTCAGTGCGGTCTGCGTGATGTCCTCGGCGTGGTGCCAGTCGCCGCACATCAGGTACGCGGTCCGCCGCAGGTGCGGCAACCGGTCCTCGGCGAAGCCGCGGAACTCCTCCAGGTCTGCGGTACGCACAGGGCGTGTCCTCCGTTCGTCTCTGTCCACTCCGACGGAGCGCACCCGGTGCCGGGATGTCACGGGTGGCGGGAAAAGTTCGCCGGTCGTGAGGGGGACCAGAAGTTCTCCGGGTTTCTGATCATCGGATGACATCCTCCGCTGCCCCGGGTTCCGTCGATTCCTTGCCAGAACCTGTGCGCGGCCCCGGGATCCGTGGTGCCGCCCGATCGAGAGGACACCTGTGCGAGGAACCCACAGGAACGACACGCCCGGGCGAGGGCCCCGGGCGGCCCGGCGGTGGTCGGCCGCCGTGCTGGGCGCGGCGCTGGTCGCCTCGTTGGCCGCCCCCGTCGCCTGGGCCGCTCCCGGCCCGGCGCCCGAGTCGGCGCCCGACGCGGCGGCGGACGGGCCGACGTCGGGCCGTCCGGTCCAGGTCACCCTGGTCACCGGCGACACGGTCACGGCCCGGGTCGGTGCCGACGGCACCGTGGCGCTGGCCGGCGTGCGGCCCGGGCCCGGGCGCGAGGACGTGACCTTCCTCCGGCGCTCCGGTGCGCCCGGCTCGCTGAACCTCGTCCCCTCGGACGCGGTCGGGCCGCTGGACTCCGGACGGCTGGACCCCCGGCTGTTCGACGTCGCCGGGCTGATCGCTCAGGGCTACGACGACGCGCACACCGCCGAACTGCCGCTGATCCTGGGCTCGGAGCACACCGGCGCCCCGGGCCTGGCCGCGGCCGCGCCGCCCGCCGGCGCCACCGCCGTGCGCGCGCTGGAGAGCGTGCACGGCGCGGCCCTGCGCGCCCCGAAGGCGCGGGCGGGCGAGCTGTGGCAGCTGGTCGCGCGGCCGGACGCCGGACTCGCCGCGGGCGGCGCGGGCGGCGTGGACAAGGTCTGGCTGGACGGCAAGGTCACCGCGGCGCTCGACCACTCGACCGCCCAGATCGGCGCCCCGCAGGCCTGGAACTCCGGCTGGACCGGAAAGGGCGTCAAGGTCGCGGTGCTCGACAGCGGCATCGACCGGGGCCACCCGGACGTGGCCGGCTCGCTCGGCGAGACCTCCGACTTCACCGGGCCCGCCAACGCGCCGGTGAACGCCGACCCGGACGGGCACGGCACCCATGTCGCCTCGATCGTCGCCGGCACCGGGGCCGCCTCCGACGGCCGGTTCAAGGGCGTCGCCCCCGACGCCGAGCTGCTGGTCGGCAGGGTGCTGGACGACGAGGGCAACGGCCAGGAGTCCTGGGTGCTCCAGGGCATGGAGTGGGCCGCGGCCCGGGCGCCGATCGTCAACCTGAGCCTCACCGGCCCCCCGACCGACGGCACCGACCCGATGGCCCAGGCCGTCAACACGCTCTCCGCCCGCTACGGCACCCTGTTCGTCGCCGCCGCCGGCAACAGCGGCGGCCCCGGCACCGTCGGCACCCCCGGGTCGGCCGACGCCGCGCTCACGGTGGGCTCCGTCGACCGGGACGGCGCGCTCGCCCGGTCCTCCAGCCGGGGTCCGCGCGTCGGCGACCAGGCCGTCAAGCCGGACCTCACCGCGCCCGGCGTCGGCATCGTCGCCGCCCGGGCCGCCGGGACGAACGGTCAGGAGCCGGTCGGCGACCGGTACACGGCCATCTCCGGCACCTCCATGGCGGCCCCGCACGTGGCCGGGGCCGCGGCCCTGCTCGCCCAGCAGCACCCGCAGTGGAAGGGCCCGCAGCTCAAGGCCGCGCTCACCTCCTCCGCGGCGCCGGCCGCCGGCCAGGGCGCGTACGAGCAGGGCGCCGGGCGCGTCGACCTCGCCCGGGCCACCGCCCAGGAGGTGTCCGCCACCGCCGAGGGCACCGGGATCCACCTGGAGGGCCCGCCCGGCGGCGCGCCGCTGACCCGTACGGTCGAGTACCGCAACGACGGCGGGACGCCGGTCACCCTGGACCTGGCCGTCGAGACCACCGCGGCGGCCGGCGCGTTCACCGTCTCCCCCTCCCGCCTGACGGTGCCCGCGGGCGCCACGGCGTCGGCCACCGTGACCGTCGATCCGGCCCGCATCCCCTCGGGGGCGTCGCTGACCGGGCGGGTGCGGGCGACCGGGCCCGGCGGGGCCGCCGTCACCACCGCCTACGCGCTCACCCGCGAGGCCGTGCGGCACGACGTCACCGTCACGGCCGTCGACCGCAACGGGGCGCAGATCGGGCCGGGCACCTGGAACACCTGGTCGACGGTCAATCTCGTCAACCTGGACACTCGTGAGAGCTTCCAGCTGCGGTTCACCGGCGGCACCGCCACCGCGCGGGTGCCCGAGGGCCGCTACAACCTCGGCGGAGAGCTGGTCACCCCCGCCTCGGGCACCGCGAGCCGCACCTCGACGCTGTTCCTGCAGCCCGAGCTGGAGCTGCGCGGCGACACCCGGCTCGCCGTCGACGCCCGCGAGGGCCGGCAGCTGACCGTCACCGTCCCCGGCCGCGCCACCACCGGCTGGTCGCTCGCCGCGGGCTACTGCCACCGCGCCACCGGGAGCGCCCCCGAGGGCGACTGCGCGGACTCCATCGCCGTCCTGGCCCGGCCCGGCAACCTGTACGTCGTCCCCACCGCCCGGCCCACCGCCGGCCGGATCGACTTCGTCACGCAGAGCCTCCAGGAGGGCCCGGCCCCGCAGAACGGCCGACTGCCGGACCGCTACGACCTGCTGGTGCACCGCACCGGCGGGCTGCCCGACCCGGCCCTGACCGTCGACCCCGGCGAACTCGCCACCCTCAACACCCGCTACTTCGCCCAGGGACCGGGCACCGCAGGCGAGTTCAGCAGCTTCGCGTCCGCCGGCGGCCTCGGCCTCTTCAGCATCGGCCAGCCCACCTTCGCGCTGCCGGCCACCCGCACCGAGTACTTCACCGTGAAGGACCAGTTCCGCGAGACGACCTTCGGCCAGACCGCCGGCCCCGGCGGCGAGATGGTCCCCAGTGCCACCAGCCAGAGCGGCACGGTGCGCTGCGCCGCCGGCGCGACCTGCGCGGAACGCTGGAACGCCGCCGTCATCGGCCCGGGCCTGGCCCCGGGCAAGGGCGGCGCCACCATGGCCCGCACCAGCGACGGCTACCTCACCGTGGCCCCGCAGCTGTTCAGCGACGCCTCCGCCGGCCACTTCGGCTCCCCGTGGCCGCGCGTGCTCGACGACACCGTCCGCCTCGAACTGACCCGCGACGGGCAGCGCGTCGGCGGCAGCGACCGGGAACAGGCCCGCTTCGCCGTGCCGGCCGGCGACGCCTCCTACCGGCTGACCGCCAAGGCCGTACGGGCCGAACCCTGGGCGATGCTGTCCGGCACCGTCGAGGCCGTCTGGACCTTCCGCTCGGCGGCCGTCGCCCCCGGGCCCGACGGCCGAACCGGCAGCACGGCGCTGCCGGTCGACACCGTCCGCTTCACCGCCCCTGTCGACCCGGACAACCAGACGCCGCGTCGGCAGCACACCCTGCTCGCCGCCGTCGAACGGCAGAAGGGCGCCCCGGCCTCGGCCACCGCGAGCCTGAGCGTGCGGGTCTCCTTCGACGACGGCGCCACCTGGCAGGACGCCCCCGTCGCCCCGGCCGACGGCGGCTACCGCGTCGCCGTCGACCCGCCGCAGGGCGCCGGCGGCTTCGTCTCGCTCAAGGCCACCGCACGCGCCGCCGACGGCTCCACCGTCGAGCAGACCGTGCTGCGCGCCTACCGCCTGGCACCCTGACGGCCCGCCGGTGGCCCGCGGGCGATCCCGCGGGCCACCGGCGTGGCGGGCCGGGTCCGATCCAGGGTCCGTGGCAGGACGCCTGCCGCCCGGGCCAGTCGGGCGCGGCCGTTCTACTGCGATGATGACCAGATGAAAGAGGATCCAGTCGTACCGACGCCCGTCATCCTCGGCATAGACGACCTCCGGCCGCTCCCCGGAGTCACGCGGATCGCCCGCACCAGCCGTGAGGGCGTCCGACTCCTGGAAGAGCATCGCGACGTCTTCGTCGACGAACTCTGGCTCGACCACGATCTCGGCGGCGACGACAGCATCATGCCCGTGGTGACCCTCATGGAAGAAGCCGCCTTCAACGGGCGGCCCTTCCGGATCGGAACCGTCTTCGTCCACAGCGCCAACCCCATCGGCGCCGAAACCGTCGTCCGGTCACTCGCGCGCTGGAACTACCGCGTCCGGCGGGCAGTGGCGTAGCGAGTCCGGTACCGGCTCGGCGGCTTGTCCGGGCGTCAAACGTACTCAACGTTTGATCACATAGGTCGGGGCCGCAGCAGCTGGTCGAGGCCGAACTCGAAGCGTTCGTCGAACGCCGTGTCCTCCAGGTGCGGCACCACCCGGTCGAGCGCAGGGTAGCCGCCGGCGGCGAGTGCGGGGCCGAGGGTGTGTTCCTCGCCGGAGGTGGCCAGTGCCTGCTCCTCCTGGGTCAGGCCGAGTGTCAGGTACTGGATGCTCCAGAACGTCCAGGCGGCCCGGCGTTCGTCGAGTCCGGCGTCGAGCAGGGCCGCCACGAGGTGCTCGGCGAACGCGAGGGTCGCGGGCTCGGCGGCGTAGGTGCCGGCGACGACGGCCGCGCCGTCGCGGTGGGCGAGCAGGCTGCGGCGGTAGCGGCGGGCCAGTTCGCGCGCCCGCTCGTCCGGGGCCGCGGGCAGGTCGGTGAGCGGGATCCCGGCGACTATCGCGTCGGCCATCAGCTCCAGCAGTCGGGCCTTGGTCTTGGCGTGCCACAGCACGGTGTTCATCCGTACGCCGAGGCGTTCGGCCGTGCCGCGCAGGGAGACGGCGTCGGCGCCCTTCTCGTCGAGCAGTTCGAGTGCCGCCCGCACCACGGCGGTGGGGTCGAGTCGGGTTCGCGGGGCGGCCGGGGTTTGCTTCTTGGTCACTGACCTAGTCTACTGGAGGCATCGCTATTGGTCAGTGACCAAGAAGGGGAGTCTCGTCATGCCCGAAGGAACACCCGCCACCACCGCACCCGCCACTGCCGAACACGCCACCGGGGTCGTCATCGCCGGAGGCGGACCGGTCGGGCTCTGGCTCGCCTGCGAGCTGCGGCTCCACGGCGTCGACGTGACCGTGCTGGAGACCCGGGCCGAGCCCGACCCGCACTCCCGCGCCCTCACCGTCCACCCGCGCACCCTCGAACTGTTCGCCGCCCGGGGGCTGGTGGCGCCCTTCCTCGCCGAAGGACTGCGGGTGCCCAACGGGCACTTCGCCGCGCTCACCACCCGGATGGACTTCTCCCGGCTGGACACGCCCTACCCGTTCACCCTCGTCCTGCCGCAGGTCCGCACCGAGGAGCTCATCGCCGCCCACGCCGAGGCCGTCGGCGTCCGCCTGTTGCGCGAGCACCGGGTGACCGGTCTGACCCGGCACGACGACGCGGTGACCATCCAGGTCGACACCCCCACCGGGCACCGGCAGCTGCGCGCGGCCTACCTGGTCGGCTGCGACGGCAGCCGCAGCACCGTCCGCACCGCCGCGGGCATCGGCTTCCCCGGCACGTCCGCCACCCGGTGGGCCTGGATGGCCGACGTCACGCTCGACGCGCCGCCCGCCGCGCACACCGCCTTCAACGAGCACGGCACCGTCATGGTCTTCCCCCTGCCCGACGGCCTCCACCGGGTGGTCGGCAACGACGCGCACAGCGTCCAGGAGCCGCCCGAGACCCCCACCATCGAGGAACTCCGCACCCGGGTGCGCCGGATCGCCGGCACCGACCTCGGCATGCGCGACCCGCACTGGATCTCCGTCTTCGGCAACGCCACCCGCCAGGCCGAGCGCTACCGCCACGGCCGGGTCCTGCTCGCCGGCGACGCCGCGCACACCCACTTCCCCGCCGGCGGACCCGGCCTCAACGTCGGACTCCAGGACGCCGGCAACCTCGGCTGGAAGCTCGCCCAGACCCTCGCCGGCACCGCCCCCGACGGCCTGCTCGACAGCTACCACACCGAGCGCCACCCGGTCGGCGCCGACCTGCTGCGCAGCACCAGCGCGCAGACCGGCCTGATGACCGGCTACACCCCGGAGAACCTCGCCATGCGCGACCTGCTGGGCGAACTCATCGGCGACGTACCGGAGTTCTCCGACGCCCTGGCCCTGCGCGCTTCCGGACTCGCCGTCCACTACCCGCCCGCCGAACCGTCCGACACCCACCCGCTCACCGGGGCCCGCACCCCTGACCTCCCCGTTCACGGCGGCACGACGCTGCTGCCCCTGCTGCGCCGCGGCCGCTACGTCCTGCTCGACCTGACCACCGCCCCCGACACCCCGTCGCCGCTCGCGCCGCTGGCCCACGACGTGACGCCGGGCCTCGACGTCCACACCGCCCCTCCGGTCGGCAGCCGTCCCACGGGCCACCGCGCCGCCTGGTCCGGGATCACCGCCGCCCTCGTCCGCCCCGACGGCCACCTCGCCTGGCTCTCCACCGACCCCGACCCCCGCGAACCCGCCCGCACCGCCGTCGCGGCGACGCTCGCCCGCCGCTAGGAGCGGAAAGGAGGACGCCCGCCGCGGCACGCCCGGCGCCCGGTCCTCCGGCTGATCGACACGGCCGGAGCTGCCGCATCGCGTGCGGTGCCTCCGGCACGCCCCCGCGGCGCCGGCGCGACCGCCCCTCGGCGACGGTGGCGTTCCTGGTCGCGGAGGCCCGGAGGGGCGCTCAGCTGTCCCAACTCCGATGTGTCGCAGTGGTTTTCGAACGACCTGGGGGTCGATACATTGACCCGGTGCCCACCTGCCGGGCTTGAGTCGCGAACGGGCACGGAGCCGCGGCTGACGGGGGCGACCGGGGAAGGCGGTGCGCATGGTCCTGGGCAGGCGGAAGCGGCGGGAAGCGGACGAGGCACGCGCGAAGTTCATCGCCAACCGTGAGAAGGTCCGCTCGTGGACCGGGCGTTGGGACTGCCCCGAGGTGGTCTGGCCGGCCTTCGAAGAGGTCCCGCGCCCTTGGCTGGTGCTGCCGCGCGAACGCGACCGATGGCTGGAGCTCGACGCGCCCTTCATGGAGCGGTACGACTGGCTCCTCGAAGCCACGCCCCGGGCGAACGGCGTCGACGAACTGTGGGCGCTCTGGGAGTTCGGCGCGGGCCACGAGTTCGAGCGTCTGACGATCCGCTTCCGTACCGTCCTGGACCCCGAGTACCTGGCCGAGAAGCTGGCCCTCGGCATCGAGGCGGCGGCCTTCGCCGAGTGGCAGGACGGCGACGCGCAGAGCGTCTACGACTGGTTGTGCGAGGGGGTCGGCAGCCTGGCCGGCTCCGGCATGGTGCGGGGAAAGCACCGCCTGGGCTTCGTGCTCCTGGAGATGACCTGCGCGGCGGTCGGCCGAACCACCGTCATCACCGAGCTCCGCGCCTCGCTCACGACCACCTCCCTGGACGGCAGGCCCCTGAAGCCCGACGGCCGGGACTAGGAGTCGCCGGTGTCGCGGCCCGGGCGCGCGTTTGACGCATTCCGGGCACATGATCATCCTGGGATGATGGCAGCGGAGCGGAGCGTGGCGGAGATCCTGGACGCGGCCGTCGGCGTCCGCGAGGCCGCCAGGGGTGCGGCGACCGGCGCGACCGGCCTCGACGCGGTCCTGGCGGCGCTGTCGGGGGTGATGGAGTACGACCACGCCTCGCTGGCCCGGTGGGATCCGCTGCGCGGCTGCCACACCACCCTGGCCGGGAGCTACCCGGACGACGCCACCGCGTACATCGAGACGCGGCTCCACCACGACCCGGTGTTCCCCGTGCTCCGCAGCCCGGCCCGGGGCGGCCTCTGGCTCGGGGACGTCCCCGGACGGCTCCTGGCCGCCTCCCCGGGCTTCCGGGAGGTGCTGCGCCCGCTCGGCATCGAGGACGGGGTGGCCCAGTGCCTCTTCGCCGTCGACGGCCGGTACGTCGGGGTGCTGAACGTGAGCACCCGCCGGCCGCGGTCCGCGCCCGATCCCGCGCGGGCCGTGGTCACCCTGCTCAGCGAGGCGCTCGCCGCGGCCGTCGCCCCCCACGCGGGCCCGCGGTCCGAGGAGGCCGCCGGGGCAGCCGTGCCCGGCCCGGGCGCCTCGCCTCGGCCCGGCGGGCTCTCGCCGCGCGAGCTGCAGGTCCTGGCCGAACTGACGGCCGGCCGCACGAACCGGGAGATCGCCGAACGGCTGTACGTCACGCCCCGCACCGTGGGGACCCACATCGAGCACATCCTCGCCAAGCTCGACCTCCCCAACCGTGCGGCCGCCGCGGCCCGGGCCGCGGCCTGGGGAATCGGCTGCTCCCGCTGACGCGGGCTGGGACGCCGTCGCCACCATCCCGCTCGACGCGTAGCCGGCTCGGGCGCCGCCGGCTCGGAGGAGTTCTCCCCGGGCCCGCCGCCGGCGGTCCGGTCGGCGATCCAAATACGCCGGAACCAGGACCAATCGACGTACCATCGCCGCGTGGATGCTGCGTGGTTCGGTCTGATCGGCGTCGTGGTCGGCGGTCTGATCTCCACTCTGTGGGGATGGCTCGCGACGGTCCGTCAGGAACTGGCCGATGGTCTCGTAGGTGCCCGCCTCGTCGACGACGACCTGGCTCGCCTGGAAACAGGAAGTGCCGGTGCGGCTGGTCACCAGGCGCGTCCGACCGCGCAGGCGTGGGCGGAGAACCGGGTGGCACTCGCAAAGGTTCTGGGCTTTCGGCAGTGGAACACCGTCTCCGCCGTCTATCGCCGTAGCGACGCGTCGGCGACTCGCAGCTGGAGTGGGCGGGACCAGGACATCCGCGCCGCTCGCAAGGCACTTGCGCCGTTGGCGGCGGGCAAACGCCATGTCCTCGGTCAGCGCTGGCGGAACCTGTTCGTTCGGCACACCGATGACTGAGGACACGTGACCCGGGCACTGGCGGGCCGCCCGATCCGGACGTGGTTCAGCCGTCCGCCGCGAGCGGGCGGGTGCGCAGCAGGGCCCGGGTCGGCAGGGCGGTCGCGGCGAGGCAGAGTGCCACGGCCGCGGCGCCCAGGGTCAGGGCGGTGCCCGGCGGGACGTACGGTGCGGTGCCGGCGAGCCCGCGGGCGATCGGGACGAGGGTGATCCAGGCGATCGCGCCGCCCAGCAGCAGTCCGGCCGCGGCCACGAGCAGGGCCTCCCAGCGCATCATGCCGCGCACCTGGCGGCGGGTGGCGCCGGTGAGGCGCAGCAGGGCCACTTCGCGGCGGCGGTCGAGGACGGTCATCACCAGGGTGTTGGCGGCGGTGATCGCCGCGAAGCCGCCGAGGACGCCCGCCATCACGGAGTTCGCCCAGTCGCCGGCTGCGCGCCTGCGGTCGGTCTGGGCGAGGTATCCGGTGCGGTCGGCCACGGTGAGAGCGCCGGGAGTGGCGGTGGCGGTGCCGGAGGTGTCGGCGGCGAGGTTCGCCAGCCGGGCGGCGATGTCGGCGCGGTCGGTGCCGGGAGTGTCCGCGACCAGGACCTGGCTGTCGTAGGCGACGGCTGCGTGGGTGGCCACGGCCGCCCGGGGCAGGATCAACTGGCCGAAGCCGAGCCCGCGTTCGTACGTGGCGACGACCGTCAGCTGGGCCTGGGTGCCGTCGCCGAGCCAGAAGGAGGCGCGGTCGCCCGCCTTGAGGCCGAGCTTGTCGGCGAGGGCGGTGTCGAGGGCGACGGTGTCGGTGCCGCGGGCGAGGTCGGCGAGCGAACCGGTCCGCACTCCCAGGTCGAGGACCCGGGGCAGCTTCGCCGGGTCGCCGGAGATGCCGAGGACGTTGGCGGAGCGGAGCTTGCCGTCGGAGCGGTAGACGGCGCCGGTGCGCAGCAGCCCGATCGCGGCGTCGACGCCGGGCACCCGGGCGGCCTGTTCGGTGGTGGTGGCGGGCAGGCCGGGACCGGTGGAGCCGAGCACGTGGTCGGCCGTGATCCCGTCGCGCACCTGCTCGCCGGTGGCGTGTTGGACGCTGCTCTGGATGAACAGCATGGTGCCGCAGAAGGCGGTCACCATCGCGATGGGGGTGAGGGCGGAGGTCAGTCGGCGGGCGTTGGCGCGGGCGTTGTCGGCGGCCAGTGATCCGCCGGCGCCGCCCGCGCCGGCCCGCAGCGGCAGGCCGAGTACTCCGGCGGCGATCCGGGCCACCCACGGGCCGAGCAGGGCGATGGCCAGCAGGAAGCACATGACCACGCCGAGCGCGGTGTTGGCGGCGTTCTCGCCGCTCAGGTTGGCGGCGACCGCGGTCAGCACCACGCCGCCCGCGATGGCCACCACACCGAGGAGGGTCCGCACCACGCCCGTTCGGGCCACCGGCACCGACGCCTCGCCGAGCGCCTGGCCGGGCCGCAGGTTGGAGGGCCGTCGGGCGGCGAGGTAGCCGGCGGCCAGTGCGGCGAGCAGGCAGGTGGCGACGGCGACGAGCGCGGGGAGCGGGCCGACGTCCAGTTCGACGCCCTGGGGGACGGCGCCGCGCGAGGCGAGGCCGTCGAACCACCAGCGGGCCAGTGCCACGCCCGGGACGAGGCCGAGCACGCCGGCGAGCGGGGCCACCAGTACCGCCTCCGTGGCGACGGAGCGGCGGATCTGACGGGGCGTCGCGCCGACGGCGCGCAGCAGGGCGAACTCGCGCGCTCGTTGGCCGATGGCCAGGGCGATGGTGGACACCACGACGAAGACGGCCGTCATGGTCGCGGTGCCGCCGAAGGAACCGCCGATCGCGATGAGCAGTGTCCGGCCGTTCCCGAGCGCCGGCTGTTCGACGGATCCGCGGGCGTCGCCGGTGACCACCCTGATCCCGGTGGGGGAGGCGGCGGGCTGGGATGCTCCGGCGGCCTTCCGGCCGGCGGTGTCGCGCAGCGCGTCGCGCAGTTGCCGGGCGAGGTCCCCGGCACTGACGCCTTCGCGTGGCTGGACGGCGACGGCGTCGACGCGGCCGGGGTGGCCGGAGAGCCGGCTCGCCGTGTCGTCGGCGAACCAGGCGGTGGGGCCGGCGCTCTGCGGCGCGGCCAGGCCGGAGATCCGGTAGGTGCCGCTGCCGCCCGGCGCGACCAGGCTCAGGCTCGCGCCCGGGGCGAGGTGGGCGGCGCGTGCGCTGGCGGCGTCGAGGACGACCTCGCCGTCGCCGGGGGCGACGCCCTCGACCAGGGTGTCCGCGCCGCCGGCGATGCCGAGCGCCGCGTACCCGCGCCCCGTCAGGCCCGGCGTCGCCGGACCCGGCTGGATCGGGAAGGCGGAGTCCGCGCGGGCCGCCGCCACGCCCGGCTGCGCGGCGATGCGCCGGGCCAGGGCGGCATCCACGCGGGCCCGGTCGGAGACGGGCCGGTCGACGGTCTTCTCCTTCTTGCCGGTCTTGCGGACGATCTCGACGTCCGGATCGGCCGCGACGACGACCGGCGCGTTCGCGTAGCGGACCGGGGGCACGGTGGCGGTGATGCCGGTCTGCAGCATGGTGCCGCAGGCCATGATGACCGCCGCGGCGAAGAGCAGGGCGATGAACGTGCCCGCGAAGGAGGCGGGCCGAAAGCGCACCGACGCGCGCGCGAGGCCGTTGCTCACGCCGCCGTCTCCACCCGGCCGGTGGTGAGCGTGACCATCCGGTCGGCGACGGACTGCGGATCCGGGTGGGGCAACTCGCCCGCGAGGGCGCCGTCGGCGAGGAAGACCACGCAGTCGGCGAACGAGGCCGCCACCGGATCGTGCGTCACCATGACCACCGTCGCACCCATCGTGTCCACCGCGTGCCGCAGCAGTCCCAGTACCTCGTGTGCGGTGCGGGTGTCCAGGGCACCCGTCGGCTCGTCCGCGAACACCACGTCGGGTCGGGTGATCAGCGCACGCGCGATCGCCACCCGCTGCTGCTGACCGCCGGACAACTGGCCCGGCCGGCGCGAAGCGTGCCCACCCAGACCGACCTGGTCGAGCAACTCCCGTGCCCTGCCACGGTCCTGACGCTCACCGGCCAGGCGCAGCGGCAGCAGCACGTTCTGCAGCACGGTCAGCGAGGGCAGCAGGTTGAACGCCTGGAACACGAACCCGACCCGGCTGCGCCGCAGTTCGGTCAGCCGGTTCTCGCTCAGGCCGGTGATCTCCTCGCCGCCGAGGAACACCTCGCCCGACGTCGGCGCGTCCAGGCCGGCGGCGCACTGCAGGAGGGTGCTCTTGCCGGAGCCGGACGGGCCCATCACGGCGGTGAAGGTGCCGTGTGCCAGCGCCAGGTCGATGCCGCGCAGCGCGTGCACCGTCTCACCGCCGCGCCCGTAGCTGCGCCGCACCGCCCGTAACTCGATCGCGACTCGGGCCTGATCGAAAGGCCCGTTCGGCCCAGTCGGCCGGTACTCGGACCGGTGCTCGGAGCGGTCGTGGCGGCGTGCCATGGTGGTGCCTTCCCTCGCGGATCGTCGGCGGATCGTCGCTGGTCGTCGACGTGACCCAGGCTAGGAACGGCGGGTGTCGCGAGCCATGGAGGCTGCCGGCGGACGAGGGGTGGGGTTAACCCCACCCGGGTGCATCCGGAACACATCCCTAGGCTGTTCCTCCGAAGCGTCCAGCCCGCCGAGAGGTAGCCATGAAGTCTCCGCGCTGCGGCAAGTGCAGGAAGCCGGCCACCGAGGGGCCGTTGGGCGGGTACGTGTGCGGCTCGTGCTGGCACGTCGTCCCCCCGCCGGCCAACGCCACCTCCCGAGAGGTCACCACTCGGGAGGTGGGCGTGTCGGGCATGAACTGCGCCCAGTGCGGAGCGGAGATCACCTACGGCCCGCGCGGGGGCTACGTCTGCGGCAACTGCAACCACGTCGTGGAGCCCCCCGACGCGGCCCAGGCCCGCAAGGACGCGGCGAAGGACAGGGCCGACCGGCAGCGACGCGCGGCAGAAGACCGTGCGATGCAGCAACGACGGTGACGACGGGCTTCGTCACATCGGAACAACCGGAGCAACCGGAGCAACCGGAGCAACCGGATCAACCGGATCGGACGGTCACCGCCCGGCCCGGCCGCGGAGCTGCCCCCGGCCGCGCCGGGCGTCCCGCTACGCCCGTGACCCCCGGACGACGACCGTGCACAGCCGCTTGGTGGCGCGGGTCAGGGCGACGTACAGGTCCCGTTCGCCCGCGGGGCGGGCCGCGACGATCCCCTCCGGGTCCACCACGACGGCCTCGTCGAACTCCAGGCCGCGCGCCTCCGACGCCGGGACCAGCCGGGCGTACTCCTCGACCCCGGCGGCCGCCAGTTCCGCCACCCGGCCGTCCGCGCAGACGACACCGAGCAGCTCGCCGGGGTGCGCGGCGGCCTGCGCCCGCAGCTCGCGGACGAGTTCGCCGGCGAGCCGCTCCGGGGCCACCGCGACGGACCGCGGCTCGTCGCCGTGCCGGATCGACCGGACCGGCGGCTGCGCCGGGGCGATCCGGTGGAGCAACTCCCCGGTGGTGGCGAGGATCTCCTGTGTGGTCCGGTAGCTGACGGTCAGCGTCCGCAGGTCGAAGCGCCGGCCGAGGTGCGGGACGAGCGCCTCGTCCCAGTCCCGCGCGGTCGCCGCCGGGCCCGCCTGCGCGAAGTCACCGACCAGCGTCATCGACCGCCCCGGGCACCGGCGCACGATCATCCGCCACTGCATGGCCGTCAGCTCCTGCGCCTCGTCGACGACGACATGCCCGAAGTCCTGCTCGGGCGGCCCGTCGACCAGGCTCGCCGCCTCGTCGAGGAGCGGCACGTCGGCCTCGGTCCACGGCGCGCCGGGGGAGCGCAGCAGCGACGCCCGCTCGTCGTCGGTGAGGTGCGGCAGGTACTCGGCGAGTGCGTCGGCGTCCGCCAGCAGGGCGTCGACGACCCCGCCGGGCACCAGCCGCGGCCAGAGCTCCTCGACGGCCCGGTCCACGTACGCGTCGTCCAGGAGCGCGGACCGGACGGCGTCGGCGTCGAACTCGTCGGCCCCGGTGGAGGGTTCGCCGTCGATGCCGAGGTTGCGCAGGTCCCGGGCCGCCATCTTGTCGAAGTCGACGCCGGTGAGCTGGGCGACCTCGGCGTCGATGCGCTCCAGGTCCTCGGCCATGCCGCGGGCCAGCGCGCCGGTCAGGGCGTCCACCAGCAGCTCCAGGAACAGCCGGCGCGCCCGGTTGTGGGCGAGTCCGCTCGCCCGCGCCGCCTCGCGCGCCCCGGCGACCTCCCCCTCCGCCAGGCGGACCCACTCCTGCCCGACCCGGACGGTGAAGTCCCCGCAGGGCGCCTGCCGCGCGCGGACCGACCCGGCCAGCGCGTCGGCCAGTTCGGCACCGCCCTTCAGACGCGCCACCCCGAACCCGTCCACGGCACCCGGCCGGACACCGGCCAGCTCCTCGCACGTCGCCAGGACGACGTCGTTCTCCCCGAGCGAGGGCAGCACCTGGGAGACGTAGTCCAGGAAGCGCGCGTTCGGCCCCAGGACCAGCACGCCGCGCTCGGCCGCCTTCGGGAACGCGTACAGCACGTACGCGGCGCGGTGCAGCGCCACCACCGTCTTCCCGGTGCCCGGCCCGCCCTGCACCACCGTCACCCCGCGGTGTGACGACCGGACGATCGCGTCCTGCTCCACCTGGAGCGTGGCGACCGCCGTCCCCATCCGACCCGTGCGCCGCTCCTGCAGCGCCGCCGCCAACGGGCCGTCACCGACGACGTCCCCGCGGATCGGCTCCGAGCCGTCCAGCAGTTCGTCACTCACCCCGACCACCGTGCGGCCGGCCAGGCTCAGATGACGGCGCCGGCGCAGCCCCATCGGGTGCACCGGCGTCGCCTCGTAGAAGGCCCGTGCCGCCTCCGCCCGCCAGTCCACCAGCAGCGGCAGCTCGTCCTCGTCCCGTTGCAGGCCCAGCCGACCGATCCGCAGCACCGTCCCGTCCGCGAGGTCGATCCGGCCGAAGACCAGCCCTCCCTCGGCGCCCTCCAGCCGGCGCACCTCGCCCGCCAGCCGCCCGGCCGCCACCTCCCGCTCGTACACCTCGCCCGCGCTGCCGGCCGCCGACGCGAGCACCCGGCCCAGCTGCGCCCGGGCCCCGGCGAGCCGCTCGTCGAACAGCTCGCCGATGACGGACACCTGCACCCGCTCCAGCTCCACCTGCTGTGCGGCGTTGCCGTGGATCTGCGACAAGGAAGAGCCCCCTCTCGATTCGACCCACCACTATGCAGAGCGATTCCGGGAAAGTAAATGTTGATTTTCCGGCACGGATGTGGCCTTCGATTTCCGGCGGCGCGGATTTCCGGGGAATTCCGGAAACGGCCGCGCGCCCGCCGGGCCGTCGTGGATCCGTTGCGCGGCAATGCGCCTCCGGTGTCACTCCCTTTTGTGTCGCTCCTCGTCGCAGCCCGGTGGCCGTCCGCCTCGCGGCCCTCTGCGCGCGGGCGCGCGGCCGTCACCGGCAGCGGTCTGGCCGTGCGCCGTGCGCCGTGCATCCAGGGCCGGCTATGGCCGGCGGCGGGTGGGTTCGGCCAGCAGGGCCTCGGCGGCGGCCGTCGCGACGACCTCGGCGACCGTGGACAGGGCGGGCGAATCCAGCTTCCACTGCTGCCAGTACAGGGCGACGTCCATGGGCCGGGCGGGCGCCAGTTCCACCAGTCGGCCGGACCGCAGCAGCGGCTCGGCCTGCGGTTCGGGCACGAGGCCCCAGCCGAAACCGGCGGCCACCGCGTCCCGGAACCCGTCCGAGGCGGGCACCAGGTGGCGGATCCGCCCGGCGCCCGAGCGCCCCCCGGTGAGGGAGCGGACGAACTCGTCCTGGAGCTCGTCGCGCCGGTCGAAGACCACGGTGGGGGCGTGACACAGGTCCTCGGCCAGGTTCCCGGTGAGCTGCCGGGCCGCGAACTCCGGTGTGGCCACGGCCAGGTAGCGGGCCAGCCCGAGCCGCCGCGCGGTGCAGCCGGCCACCGGGTCGGGCGAGGAGGTGACGGCGGCCATCACCTGGCCCTCGCGCAGCAGGGCGGTGGTGTGGGCCTCGTCCTCCCGGTGCAGCTCGAAGCAGATCGGCGGGTCCTGGGGCACCCGGGTGAGCGCGGGCAGGAACCAGGTCGCGAGGGAGTCGGCGTTGACCGCGATCGGGACCCGGGCCGGGCCCTGCTCGGCGGCCAGGCCCAGTTCGGCGCGGGCGTCACGTTCCAGGCGGGCCAGCTGGCGGGCGAAACGGACCACCACCTCGCCGGACTCGGTGAGCCGTACCGGCTTGGTGCGCAGCAGCAGGACCCGCCCGGTGCGCTGTTCCAGGGCCTTGACGCGCTGGCTGACGGCCGAGGGGGTCACGTGCAGGGCGGCGGCCGCGGCGTCGAAGGTGCCCTCGTCGACCACCGCGAGCAGGGTCCGGACCTGGTCCAGGGGAAGCTCGTCCATAAGTACCGCTAAGGATACGTAAGAATCTTTAGCTGTACTCATCGATGCGCGATCCATACGGTCGAGGCCATGAACAGCAGCACCATCGCGGCCGTGATCGCCGGATTCGGAACCGGACTCTCCCTCATCGTGGCCATCGGGGCCCAGAACGCCTTCGTCCTGCGCCAGGGCGCCCGCAGGCACGCCGTCCTCGCGGTGGTCGCCATCTGCGCCCTCTCGGACGCGGCGCTGATCGCGCTCGGCGTGACCGGGGTGGGCACCGTGGTCACGGCCTGGCCGGCGGCGCTGACCGCCGTGGGCCTGGTCGGCGGGGCGTTCCTGCTCTGCTACGGCTTCCTGGCGGCTCGACGGGTGCTGCGCCCGGATCCGGCGGCCGCGCTCACCGGAGGCGGACCGGAGACGGGGACCGTCCGGCGAGCGGTCCTGACCTGCCTCGCCATGACCTGGCTGAACCCGCACGTGTACCTCGACACCGTGCTCCTGCTGGGCTCGCTCGCCTCCGACCGCGGCGACCTGCGCTGGGCCTTCGGCGCGGGCGCGGCGCTGGCCAGCCTGTGCTGGTTCGCCGCCCTGGGCTTCGGCGCCCGGCTGCTGACCGGCGTCCTGTCCCGGCCGAAGGCCTGGCGGGTGCTGGACGGGCTGGTCGCCGTGACCATGCTGGTGATGGGCGGGATGCTCGTCGCCGGGGCGTAGGGCGGTCCGAGGCGCCCTGACCGTCGGACCGAGGCGTTCGGCGGTATCTCCCGGTGGATCGGCTTCGGCAACGGCGGCGTCATCACCGACGGGCGACCCCACCGACGGCGCCCCCCGACGGCGACCCCGAGGAGAGAGCGGACGGCTCAGCCGAGTCGTCCGCGTCGACCGGTGCCGGTGCCGGTGCCGGCGCCGGCGCCGTGCTGCCCTATCCTCGCGCGCGCAGATCATGCGTTCCTGGCGCATTCTTCCATCGAAGGCGTGAATTTCCCGGAAAGCAATGGTCGGGCCGTTCATTTTCGATCTAACGTGCGCCGAAAGTCCTGACGGGGGAGGCGTGCCCCGTCGCCGGGCAAGGGAGAGGACGAGGAAATGCCGGTCAAGGTGAAGAAGCAGAAGTTCAGCATGCTCTTCGACTGGTTCGACCAGGGTGGCGACGGAACGCTCACACACGATGATTTCCAGGCGATGGGAGAGCTCTTCGGCGGGCTGGCCGCGGAGGACGACCGGGAGAACGCCTCGGCGATGCGGAAGGCGTTCGACGAGTGGTGGCGAGTGCTGCTCACACACGGGGACGCCAACGGGGACGGGAGGATCGACCGCAAGGAGTTCCTCGACGTCATGGAGGCCAACGTCACGGCCCCCGAGCACTTCGAGAAGGCGGTGCTGGCGATCGCGGACGCTCTGATGCGCGCGCTGGACACCGACCATGACGGGGTGCTGAGCAAGGACGAGTACGTGCGCATGTACAGCGCCCTGGGAATCCCGCCCGAGCATTCGGGGGATGCGTTCCGGCGGCTCGACCGGGACGGCAACGGGGTGATCAGCCACGAGGAATTCAGGACGGCCATCACCGAGTTCTATCTGAGCACCGACGAGAACGCGCCGGGGAACTGGCTGATCGGCCCCATCCAGTAGCAGTCCTGAACTCCGCCCCGACCGGGGTCCGGCGGGTTTCGGGCTCCGGGCCCGCCGCCCCGGCGTCCCGTCAGCAGTGGCAGCACACGTCCAGGACGACGGCCTCCGGGGCCAGGGCGTCCAGGTAGGCGTTGGCGTCCGGCAGGTAGCCGGCGTCGTCGTGGTCGGCCCACGAGCCGTCGAGCCGCAGCAGCGCGTGGCCGGGCACCGCGGTGGCGCGGGCCCGTGCGATGTTCCGGGCCCGGTCCTCGGTGAACCGGAACGGCCAGTCGCACGGCTCATCGCCGCCCGCGGCCCATGCGTCGTGCCGGGCCGCGGCGAGGCGTTCGTGGGCGGTACGCAGCGCTTCGAAGTCGAGCAGTGCGCGCGGGCCGCCGTCGCACCGGTTGGGAAGGCCGCCGAACAGGTCGCGGCCCTGGGGCGGTTCGGCGTAGAGGTGCTTGACCAGCCGCGGGTCCGCGATGGCGTCGGGTCGGTGCAGCAGGCGCGGGCCCTCGATGCGCAGGGACAGGCCGTCCCACTCGCCGCGGGGATTGCGGGTGCTGAGGAAGTATCCGCGCCCGGTCTCGTCGACGTGAAGATAGCCGTCGTCACCGGGGGTTCGTCCGGTCCGGGAGTTCATCACGTCGGCGACCTCGGCCCAGCCGAGGCGGTCCCGGTCCGGCAGGACGCCGCGCTCCTTGTTCGCCCGCACCCAGTACGCGCTGTTCGGGTCCGCCGGCTCGTAGTCCCGGTACGGGGGCACTTCGAGTTCGCTGTGGTACGGCGCGAGGGCGGCGATCAGGGCCTTGCGGTACCGCTCGGGCGGCATCGGTGGCAGGACGACGAGCATGTCGTACCTCGACATCGGCTTTCCTCCTCCGTTTCCGTTTCCGCTTCCGTTCGCTGACCCACCCCATCCTGTCGGACGGCGGTGCACCGCTGTGTCCGGGGCCCCGTCCTGCCGAGTGTTGTCGACGCCTGGGGTGTGAGTGTCGGGAGAGTTGGGCAGGGACGCGTCAGGACCCGGGCGGCTGTGCGGACGCCCGGTGCGTCGGAGCGGGGCCGGTGGCGGCCTGCCGTCAGTGCGCGAGGAGCCCGTCGATCAGGGTGGGTGCGTCCTCGGCCGATCCCCGCTGGGTCGATCGCCGCGTGGCGGACTCCGCGAACGTGGCCGTTCAGTACGGGCGTTGGGTGCCGCAGCCGTGGGCCCGGGCGTCGCGGGCGGTGGATTCGGCCACTCGGTCACGGTCGGTGTCGGACTCAGGGGTGCGTGTCGGCCGTGCCGGGGATCTCCCCCCACCCGGTGGGTGGGCCGGTTGGCGACAGAAGGGGTGGGACCGAGGGTGGATGTGACGACGCGGACGGCAGTCACGACGGACCGCTCGGGGCAACGGGGGGCGGAACGGAACGCGCGACGGGAGGCGCGACGGGAGGCGCAACTCCGCCCGTCCGCCGGGGTGTTCCGGCGCTACTGGACCGGATCGCTGGTGAGCCGGCTCGGGGACCAGGTGACCGCCGTCGCCCTGCCGCTGATCGCCGTGCTCACCCTGCACGCGACGGCCTGGCAGGTCGGCCTGGTCACCGGCGCCGGGTACCTGGCCTGGCTGCTGGTCGGGCTGCCGGCCGGTGTCCTGGTCCACCGGCTCCCGCTGCGCGGCACCCAGGTGGTGATGGACCTGGTGCGCGCGCTGGCCGTGGCCACGGTGCCGGTGGCGGCCGCACTGGGGGTGCTCGGACTGCCGCACCTGGTTGCGGTGGCCCTGCTGGTCGGGCTGGCGAGCGTGGTCTTCGACGTCGGCAACTCCACCTTCCTGCCCTCGATCGTCGCCAAGGAGGAGCTGACCGCCCGCAACAGCCTGCTCTCCGGCAGCAGCGCGGCGACCGAGCTGGCCGGCCCCTCGCTCGGCGGGGTCCTGGTCCAACTCGTCGGCGGTGCGGCAGCGATGGTGCTGGACGCGGTCAGCTACCTGGTCTCGGCCGCCCTGCTGCGCAGCCTGCCGCGCGCGGAGCGTCCCGCCGGGCGGCCCGCCGGCGCGGGGATGCGGGAACAGATCGGCGAGGGTTGGCACTTCGTCACCCGCCACCCGGTGATCGGGCCGTGCGCCGCCGACGCCGCCGTCGTCAACTTCGTCGCGGGCGGGCTGATGACGCTCACCCCGGTGTTCCTGGTCGACACCCTCGACGCGCCGGCCGCCGCCGTCGGCGCCCTGATGGCCAGCGGCGGCCTGGGCAGCCTGGCCGGCGCGGCCCTCACACCCCGGGTGGTGTCCAGGATCGGCGGCGGCGGCGCCCTGCGGTGGGCGGCGCTGGTGGCCGCGCTCTTCACCTTCCTGCTGCCGGCGGCGAGTTCGGGCTGGGCGGTGCTGGTCTTCGCCGTCGGCAACGCGGGCTTCTCGGCGGGCGTCGTGGTCACCAGCATCGTCGCCCGCACCCACCGGCAGACCCACGCCCCGGCGGAGCTGCTCCCCAGGGTGATGGCCACCGTCCGGTTCGTCTCCTGGGGCGCCACCCCGGTCGGCGCGCTGCTGGCCGGCGCGGCCTCCACCGCCTGGGGGCCGCGCATGGCCCTGGTGGTGCTGGCCGTGTGCGGCCTGGCGGGCCCGGCGATCCTGCTGGTCGGCCCGATCCGCCGGGTGCGCGACCTCGCCTGATCGTGGTGCGGGCGGCGGGCGGCGGGCGGCGGGCGGCAGGCGGTGGGCGGCGTACGGCGGTTCCGCCCTCGGTGGGTGGGGCCGACCAGCCGCGCCCGGTCGAGGACGGGGCCTGGCCGGCGCCACCGAGGACGCCGGGAGTCAGGGCGCGTCGGACCGGATGTCGTAGCGGGAACGGGCCCTGGCGATCTCGTTCTGGTGCTGTTCCGTCCACACCACCAGGGACTGGATCGTCGAGTGCAGGGTGCGCCCGAGCGGGGTGAGTTCGTAGTCCACCCGGGGCGGGACCACCGGATGCACGGTGCGGCTGACCAGGCCGTCCCGCTCCAGCTGGCGGAGCGTCACGGTGAGCATCCGCTGGCTGATGCCGTCGATCTCACGGCGCAGTTCGGTGAAGCGCAGGGAGCGCCGGTCCAGCAGGGCGATGACCAGCAGCGACCACTTGTCGGCGATCCGGTCGAGGATCTGGCGGACTTCGCAGTCCTCACGCGTGTCCCATTGCAGGACCGCGTAGTCGCCGTCGGTATCCGTGCAGTGCGTCGGTAACTTCGAAGTGCCTTCTTCCACGGTTCCTCATGCTGCCGCAGGATGGCGACTGCTTACAAGAGGGAACTGGCAGGCCGTGCGGGAACCGACCCCGGCCGTCCGGTCCCGGGCCCCGTGACGCCTCGCAAGGAGAGCTCCGTGTCAACCCGAACCGCATCGCCGGAAGGCGACTCAGGCCGGATCACCGGCCGATCCCTGGGTGTACTGATCGTCCTGTGCGGCGCCATCTTCCTGGAGGGCATCGACGTCGCGATGCTCAACGTGGCGCTGCCCTCCATCCGCGCCGACCTGGGCATGTCCACCGGAGCGCTCAGCTGGGTGCTGAGCGCCTACGTCCTCGGCTACGCCGGCTTCATGCTGCTGGGCGGCCGCACCGCCGACCTTCTGGGCCGGCGGCGGATGTTCCTGTTCTGGCTGACCACCTTCGTGCTCTTCTCCGGCCTCGGTGGATTCGCCACGGAGGGCTGGATCCTGATCCTCGCGCGCTTCGTGACCGGTCTGTCGGCGGCCTTCATGACGCCGGCCGGCCTGGCCGTCATCACGACCTCCTTCGCGGAGGGCCCGCAGCGCAACCGGGCCCTGCTGCTCTACGCGGGCACCGCGGCCGCGGGCTTCTCGCTGGGCCTGGTGGTCGGTGGTCTGCTCACCGGGATCAGCTGGCGCTGGGTGTTCTTCGCCCCGGTGATCCTCGCAGGATCGATCCTGCTCGGGGCTCTGGCGCTGATCCCGCGGGAGGCGCCGCCGCAGCGCGACCCGAACGAGAAGTTCGACGTCCTGGGCGCGATCACCGCGACCGGCGCGATGCTGCTGCTCGTCTACGCCGTGGTCCGCTTCGGCGAGCCCGATGCCGAGCCGGGGGTCACCCTGGCGGTCCTGGGCGGCGGCCTGCTCCTGCTGGTGCTGTTCGTCGTCGCCGAGCAGCGCTCGTCCACGCCGCTGGTGCGGCTGGGCATCCTGCGCTCCGGCCCGCTGGTGCGCGCCAACCTCGGGGCGATGCTCTTCGCCGGCTCGTTCTTCGGCTTCCAGTTCGTGGTCACGCTGTTCCTGCAGGACCTGCGCGGCTGGAACTCGCTGCAGACCGGTCTCGCCCTGCTGGCGGTCGGATGCGACGCGATCCTCGCCCCGACCCTGACCCCGAAGCTGGTCGACCGGTTCGGCAACGTCAAGGTCATCCTCGGCGGCTTCCTGCTGGCCGCGGTGTCCTACGCGCTGTTCCTGCCGGTGGGCCTCGACTGGAGCTACGCGGCGATGTTCCCGACCATGATCCTCACCGGCATGGCCTTCTCGCTCGCCTACGGCCCGCTCACCATCGCGGCCACCGACGGGATCGAGGAGGAGGAACAGGGCCTGGCCGGCGGCCTGGTCAACACCTCGTTCCAGTTCGGTGCGGCGCTCGGCCTCTCCGTCGTCACCACCGTCAACCTGGCCGCCACCAAGGCCGACGGCACCGTCCGGGACAAGCTGGACGGCTTCCACGCGGCGCTCGCCGTGCCGGTGGGCGCGGTGCTCCTCGGGGCGGTCGTCACCGCCTTCGGCCTCGGCCGGAAGCGTGTCGTCGCCGCTCCCGTGGCCGGGGCGCGCGAGGACGAGGCGCTCGTCTCCTGAGGCCTCTCCGGGACGCCAGGCCGGGCACCGGTGCAGCACCGGTAGGCCCCGCACGTGGGGGTGCGGGGCCTGCCGCCAGCGGTGGTCCGGTGCTGTGGTCCCTGGCGTCAAGTCACTTGACGGCAAGGGATGGTACGGCGGCGACCGTCAGCGGACCTCGGCCACCAGGGGACCGTACTTCGCCTTGATGTCCGCAGCCGCGGACTGCCACTGCGGGGTGTCGACGATCACGCCGCTACCGTCGATGGCGAGCGTCAGCCCCTCGATCTCCACGCCCTTGGCCCGCCACTCCTCGGTGTCCGCGCGGATCCGGTTCAGGAACGTCATGAGCTGGCCGCGGGAGCCGGCCGCGTCGGCGAACGCCACCTTCACCGGGGGTGCCGCCATGCGGGTCACGGCGGCGTCCAGGCCGCTGCCGGGGACGCGCATCACGTACAGCGTGTTCGTGTTCCGGTCGCGGCAGGTGCCGAAGTACTGGTCGGGGTACTCGGTCATCGCCAGTCCCTCGATGGCCTGACCCGCCTGGTTCAGGGCGAGCTCCGCCGGATTCTCCGACACCGACGATGGCGACGGTGACAGCGAGCCCGAGGCCGTGGGCCAGGTCGACGGCGAGCCGGGCCTGGACGGGGCGTCGGAGCTCGGGGCCCCGGTTGTCGGGACGCCGATCGTCGGGACGCCGGTTGTCGGGGCCCCGGTTGTCGGGACGCCGGTTGTCGGGGCCCCGGTCGTCGGGCCGCCGGTCGACGGCATCCCCGACGAGGGCTGGTCCGTCGCCGGAAGGCCGGTCGACGGCGTTCCGCCCGAGGGGTGGCCCGACGGCGGACTCGGCAGCAGCCGGCCGCCGTGCTGGTGCCAGCCCGGCGTCCGCATCGACGAGGGCCCGTTCGTGCAGTTCAGCATCACGGTCACGCGTCCCGGCATCGTCGCGCTCGGTGTCGGACTCGTCGTGCCCGGGCCCGCCCCGGCCGCGCCCGTGCGGCCGGCCCCGAGGCCGCCGACGAGCTGTGTCAACGCCCCCGCTCCGACGGCCAGCACCGCCACCGCCGTGACTCCCCGCACGACCGCCTGCCGTCGGGCCCGGCGGCGCCCGGCCTCGTGCAGCTCGGTCAGCGGCGGGCTGCCACCGATTCCCGCGGCATGCGCTCCGAGCCGGGTGACCAGCTCCTCCTCGAACCTGTCCTCAGCGCTCACGACTCACCAACTCCCTCACCGGTTCCATCTCCTGTCGAAGCGCCTTGATCCCGCGCGCCAGGTGCGTCTTCGCCGTGGGCACCGAACACCCCAGCTCCTCCGCCACCTGCGCCACCGGCAGGTCCAAGTAGTAGCGCAGCACCACGGCCGCCCGCTGCCGTCGCGGCAGCCCGGCCAGTGCCGCGGCCAGTTCGTCGTCCCGCTCGGCCTCCTGGGCCGCCGGCCCGTCCGGCAGCGCGGAGGTGAGCACCTCGCGTCTGGTCCGCCGCCAGCGCGACACGTGGGTGCGGACCATCGTCCTGCGGACGTACCCCTCGCTCGCCGCCACGTCCCGGATCGCCGAACGTTTCGGATACACCTGGGCCAGGGCGTCGTGCAGCAGGTCGCGGGCGTCGTGGACGTCCCCCGTGATCAAGTAGGCCCCCCGGAGCAGGGCCTGGTACCGCGCTGCGACGAACTCGTCGAACGGGTCGGGCCCGGAGCCCCCCGGGCGGATCGATTCGCGCTTCATGTCCCCAGGACGTCCGGGCCGCCGAAAACGGATGACAAACCACCGGTATTCGCCCCGGAGATCCGGGGTGATGAGCGCCGGGCCTGATTTTCCGTGAGTTCGGTCACACATCTTGTGGGATGTCATGGCCGGGCTCACACTACCGATTTGCGACCATACGTGCGCTTCCGCACGAAGGCCTCCACTTCTCGTCCGCCGGGCGCTCCCCGGCTGCCGCATGCCCTCCTCCGGCCGGGTCCGGAGGACGGCCGCCATCACCGTAGGACATCCCCGGACGCTCGGTCCGACGCCGCCGCGCTCCTCTGACCGTACGCACCAGCAGGGGTGGGCGCCGTGCCCCCGGACCGAGCCCGCCCCCGTCGTCCGTACTCCCACCCCCACGCAAAGGAGCTTCGGATGAAGCACCCGCGCACCCCCACCCCCTGGCGGCGGCCGTTCGCCGCCGTCGCGGCCGCCGCCCTCGCTCTGGCCGGCGCCGCCTGGAGCACCGCGCCGGCGGCCGCGAGCGCCGCCGCCGCCCCGGCCGCCGCCGTCGCGGCCACGCCCGCCCCGGACACCGCCGCCGTCGGGCCGAGCCTGGTCCGGGTGGGCGCCGACCCGCTCACCGACACCGGCAGCCAGCACGCCACCGAGGTGGAGCCCGACACCTTCGCCCAGGGCGGCACGATCGTCTCCTCCTTCCAGGTCGGGCGGTTCGTCGACGGCGGCGCGGCCGGCCTCGGCTGGAGCACCTCGATGGACGGCGGCGTCAGCTGGCGGCAGGGCATGCTGCCCGGCCTCACCGTCCAGCAGGGCGGCCGTTGGGCCCGCGCCTCCGACCCGTCGGTCGCCTACGACGTCAGGCACGGCACCTGGATGGTCGCCGGCCTGGTCATCGACTCGGGGCGCAACCCCGTGGGCGTGACCGTCAGCCGCTCCGCCGACGGCCGGAGCTGGCGGGAGCCGGTGCCGGCGGTCGGCTTCGACGGCCAGGCCTACGACAAGGAGTGGATCGTCTGCGACAACACTCCGACCAGCCGCTACTTCGGCACCTGCTACATCGAGGTCGACATCCCGTCCTCCGACGACCTGATGGTCATGTCCGTCTCGCGGGACGGCGGTTCCACCTGGTCCGCCCCGGCCTCCCCGTCCGGCGTCAACCTGGGCCTCGGCGGCCAGCCGCTGGTGCGGCCGGACGGCACGGTCGTGGTCCCCTTCTCGACGGACACCACCTCGATCCGCTCCTTCACCTCCACCGACGGCGGCAGGTCCTGGGGCTCCACGGTCCTGGTCGCGGACGTCTCCGCGCACGAGGTCGCGGGCGGCCTGCGCGACGGCGAGGGCCTGCCCTCGGCGGAGATCGACGCCGACGGCAGGGTCTACGTCGCCTGGCAGGACTGCCGCTTCCGCGCCGGCTGCCCGGCCAACGACATCGTCTACGCGACCTCGCCCGACGGCACCAGCTGGTCCGCCGTGACCAGGGTGCCGATCGACCCCGCCACCAGCGGCGCCGACCACTTCCTGCCCGGTCTCGGCGTCGACCGCGCCACCGCCGGCCCCACCGCCAAGCTCGGGTTGTACTACTACTTCTACCCGGAGGCCGACTGCACCGACGTCACCTGCCGGCTGGAGGTCGGCTACATCTCCTCCGCCAACGGCGGCGCCACCTGGAGCACACCGCTGACCGTCGCCGGCCCGATGCCGCTGTCCCGGATCGCCGCCACGACCGGGGGCAGCATGGTCGGCGACTACCTCTCCACCTCCGTCCTCGACGGCAGGGCGGTGGCGGTCTTCGCGGTCGGCAGGGCCCCGGCCGGCGGCCGGGCCTTCGACGAGGCGATGTACGCCGTCCCGGGCGGCCTGCCCGTCCGCGCCGGCGCCACCCCGTCGAGCACCGGCCCGGTCCTCTCCACCTCGCCCGACCACGAGCGGCCCCTCCCGCCGCTGACCCGCCACTGACCGCTCCGGTCCGTCCTTCCATCCGGGCCCGTCCTCCCGCCCCACCGGGAGGACGGGCCCTTCCCCGCACGGCAGTTGTCGACGTCCTCCGGCGCTCCGAACCGTGGGTGATCCGTCGCCCCCGGGCCGTCCCGCGGGACGACGCGAGACGGAAGGGCTCCCACCGGGCATCCTGTTCGCCCTCTGGCGTATCGATGCCGCGCCAGTAACATGAGTGGCCCTCACGTTTACGTCAGGAGGCTGTCATGCCGGACCGCTACGACCTGCCGGCGGGATTCCGCTGGGGTGCCGCCACCGCCGCGTACCAGATCGAGGGGGCGGTGGAGGAGGACGGCCGCGGGCCCTCCGTCTGGGACACCTTCGCCGCCCGGCCGGGAGCCGTCCGCGACGGCCACACCGGCGCGGTGGCCTGCGACCACTACCACCGCTACCCCGAGGACATCGCCCTGATGAAGGGCCTCGGGCTGGACGGCTACCGCTTCTCCGTCTCGTGGCCCCGAGTCCTGCCCACCGGCGCCGGCGCCGTCAACCCGGCCGGACTCGCCTTCTACGACCGCCTGGTGGACGCGTTGTCGGAGGCCGGCATCACGCCGCTGCCGACCCTCTTCCACTGGGACCTCCCGCAGGGCCTGGAGGACGACGGCGGCTGGCTCAACCGCGACACCGCGTACCGCTTCGCCGAGTACGCGGGGATCGTCACCGACCGCCTCGGCGACCGCGTCCCCGCCTGGATCACCCTCAACGAGCCCTTCGTCCACACGGTGTTCGGCTACGCCCTGGGCACCCACGCCCCCGGCCGCACCCTGATGTTCGAGGCCCTCCCGGCCGCCCACCACCAGCTCCTCGGCCACGGCCTGGCCGCCTCGATCCTCCACGAGCGCGGCCTGGAGGTGATGCTCTCCAACAACCTCACCCCCGTCGAGCCCGCCTCCGACGCCGCCGGGGACGCGGCCGCCGCCCGGGCCTACGACGCCCTCCACAACCGGCTGTTCACCGATCCCGTCCTGCTCGGCCGCTACCCCGACCTCTCCGCCCTCGGCGTCCCCGAGGACATCTTCGGCGCCGTGCGCGACGGTGACCTCGACCTCATCCACGCACCCGGCCTGGACGGCCTCGGCCTCAACTTCTACAACCCCACCCGCGTCGCCGCCCCCACCGAACCCGGCCTGCCCTTCGACCTCGTCGACATCCCCGACGTCCCCCACACCGCCTTCGGCTGGCCCGTCGTCCCTGACGCCCTCACCCGCCTCCTCCTCGACCTCCGCGACACCTACGGCAAGGCCCTCCCACCCGTCACCATCACCGAGAACGGCTGCTCCGTCGAGGAGTCCGTCGAACCCGACCAGCCCCGCATCGACTTCATGGCCGCCCACCTCGACGCCCTCGCCCGGGCCGCCGCCGAGGGCATCGACATCCGCGGTTACTACACCTGGTCCCTCCTCGACAACTTCGAGTGGGCCGAGGGGCTGTTCAGCCAGCGCTTCGGCCTCGTCCACGTCGACTTCGCGACGCAGGAGCGGACGCCGAGGGCCTCCTACGCCTGGTACCGGGACCTGATCGCCGCCCACCGGGCTTCCCGGACACGGTAGTCGGCATCCGCCGGCCGGGTCCGTGGCGCACCACCGCTGACCGCCCGCGCGGCGCGCGGGCGGTCAGCGCGGGAGCCGGCCGCACCCGACACCTCGGATGCGGCCGGCTCCCGCTCTCGGCGGACGAGGGGGCCTACTGGCACTTCTCGTCGATCTTGTACTGGAGCGCCCTCGGATAGTCGTGCCGGCTGAGCCGGACGCGGGCCAGGATCGGCGCGTGGTTGATGTCGTTGCCGGGGTCGGCGATGTCCAGCAGGAGCGATTCGAGCTCGGTGTGGGTGGTGAGCTCGTACCCGTGCATCCGGTCCTTGTCCGTGCCGAAGACCTCGGCCAGCTTCTCGTACCGCCACGGGTGCAGCACGTTGTAGAAGTCGGCGCCGTCGGACGGCTTGTCCTTGTAGTAACAGGGGCTGACCAGCATCTGCTCGATGCCGTAGAAGCCCTCGTTGTCCAGGACGAAGACCACCGGCCGCAGGTGGTGGCGCACATGGGTGGACAGCTCCTGGCAGATCTCCTGGAACGAGCCGTCCCCGACGAACACCAGCGGCCGCTTCAGCGGCTTCTGCCGGCCCAGCGCCACGCCGGTGGCCGCGCCGACCGAGTAGCCGATGGACAGCCAGCTGTTCTGCGCCAGGAAGCCGGCCCGCTCGGTGATCCGCAGGTTCATCGAACCGATCAGCGCGAACGCCGCGTCCGAGACCACCGTGAACGGCGAGGGGGCCTGCGGGTCCCCACCGGTGGCCTGGTGCTCCAGGAAGTGGTTGACGTGCTCGAAGAAGCTGTCGTACGTCAGCTCCTCCGGGTATCGGTCGGTGCTCAGCGACTCCAGGAACTCGGCCGTGGTGGCCGGGACGTCCAGGCCCGCCGCGTGGGCCAGCGCGAAGTGGTCGGCCGGGAAGGTCTGTCCCTGCAGCGCGTTGCGCAACGCCGAGATGAACCGGCCGAGTTGTACCTCGGGGAAGTACGTGGCGCCGACGCTGACACCGCCGCGGGCCGCCACGATCCAGTCGTCGCCGATCGACTGCTCGCCGCCGAGGTTCTTGGACGTGGACCAGGTCCCCAGGCCGATCCGGCACCCGGCGTTCTTGAAGGTGTCCCGGATCTCCGGCAGGCTCGCCTTGCCGTTGTAGACGCCGGCGAACAGGGGATGCCGTTCGGAGACCACGGACTTCGCGCCGACCGTGGTGCAGAACTGCATCCGGGTGGTCTGCACGAACTCCAACAGCTCGGCCTCCAGCCGCTGGCGGACGAGTTCCTCGCCGGCCCAGACGATCGGCGTGCCGAACTTCCCGATCAGCTCCACCGCCGCATTGACCGCCTTGGCCAGCATCTCCTCGTTCCGCTTGGTGGGCACCCGCTCGTGAGCCCGGAGTTCACCCCGCGGCGGCTCGCACGGCGCGTGCCAGAGGTCCTCCATCACCTCCAGGTAGACGGGCTTGCGCTCGGTCAGGCACGCGGTGATCGCGCCGTCGATCTGCCAGGGCGCGAGCCCCGGGTTGGAGAGCACCTGCGCGTCCACCGTGACCTGCCGGTAGACGTCCAGGTTGCTCTCCCGGCGCGGGCTCATGTGCGAGGTGAGCAGGCCGACCGCCTGCTGGTTGAGCCACTGCTCGTACGAGGGCGCCGCGTTGATCGCGATCAGCGGCACGTCCTCGACGTACGCGCCGCCGATGGTGTTGAGCAGGCTGAACGCGCCCACCCCGTAGGTCACCGCGACCGCGCCGATGCCGACCTCGTCCTTGTCCGGGTCGGCGTCGGCGGCCCGCACCCGGGCGTACGCGTCCGCGGCGTAGCCACCGCCCATCTCGGTCGGGGTGCCGATCCAGCGCACCTTGGTGGTGGACTGCATGATCGTCAGGAACGGGCCGAGGAAGTCGCCCGGCACCCCGAACAGGTACCGGATGCCCAACTGCTCCAGTCTGGTGGCCAGGTAGCGGGCCACCGTCCAGTCGTGCTCGCCGCTCATCTGCTGATCGCCTCCTGTCGACGCTCCTCGCGGACCCGCACCTCGGGCCGGATCTCCGGTTCCGCCGGGGGCGGTGGCGGTGGCGCCTCGTGGACGGCGATGGCCGCCCGCACGGCGGTCTCCACCGCGCCCTCGATCCAGGCGTGCTTGAGCGAGACGTGCTCGCCGGCGAAGTGCACCGGGCCTTCCGGCTTGACCGCGTCGAGGTGGAAACTGGTCATCTGGTGCGGGGTGTACACCGCCGCCTCGCCGAACGCGTACGGGTCGCGCAGCCAGCTCTGGGTCTTCCCGTAGCCGGTGTAGAACACCTCGATCCGCCGGCCGTGCACCGACTGGAGGTTGCGCAGCGCGTAGACGTACCGCTCGTCGTCCTCCATGGAGTCCCAGCGCACCGCGTCGTCCGACCAGCTGTAGCCGGCCAGCACCACGCCGCCGCCGTCGCTGCCGGGCACCGGGTGCGAGGGGTAGTACATGAAGCGGTTCGGGTTGTCGGTGGTCGAGCCGCCGCCGAAGCAGTTGGTGGCCGGGCGCACGCTCGCCCGGAGCAGCGGGGTGTGTTGGTAGGCCTCCCGCTGGCCCTGGCTGATCCGGCGCTCGTCCACGCTCGGGTGCGCGCCGAGCAGCACCTCCGGCAGGTTGCGCGGGGGCCGGTGGCCGTTGTGGGCGGCGGCCACGGCCGCCTCGGCGTCCTCCTCGCCGGCCCGCTGGTAGTACTCGTAGAGGCCGGGTGCGATGGAGTCGAGCTCGACCTTCCAGTCCGCCTCGGTGAACTCCCACCAGCGGCGGGAGAACTCCAGCAGCACCTTGGTGGCCTGGTCGTAGTGGGTTTCGATGATCGCCCGGCGCTTCTTGTACGAGAACGGGGGCGTCACCTGGACGAACCGCAGGGCGGAGAACGGGACCGTCACGATCGCGAAGTCGCCCGTCCAGACGGTGGGTTCGGCCTCCGGGTCGTGCTCGGGAACGGTCATGACGGCGACCTGCGGCCCGTTCGGGCCGACGCTCCGGGCGCCCCCGCCGTCCCGGCGCGTGTCCCAGTACTCCATCCGGATCATCCGCTCGCCCATCCGCAGCTCCCTTCGGAGCTCCTCGGCGAGCGCGTGGGGCAGGTTCCAGCTGCCGCCCTCGATCTCCCAGTAGGTGGCCTTGGGATTGATGTCGCTGCGGCCCAGGAAGGTGTGGAAGAAGGACAGGTGCAGCCGCGAGGTCATGTTCTCGATCGTGCCGATCGCCTCGATGGCCTCGTCGCTGAAGCCCGCGTACTCGCGCAGGAAGCGGCCCATCGAGTAGCCGTCGAAGTCGTGGATCACCCGGGCCCAGCCGTCCAACCACTCGGCGAACGGTTTGTTCTCACGCGTGCCGTTCTTGATCACCGAGTAGTAGTCGCGGACCGGCTCGAGTGCCTGGTTGACCATGTCGGCGGCGGTGATCCGCACCTCGTCGCCGGTGAGGTGGAAGCCCTCGTTGACACAGCTCGGGTCGGTGGCGTACTCGTTGCGCCGGGCCTGGATCCGGTTGGCGCGGATCCACGAGTTGAAGCGTTTGGCCGGTTCGCGGAAGTCCGGGCTGTCCGTGCCGTACGTCCACACCTTCCCGGGTTCGAAGGACTCGTAGACCACCGGCGGCACGGGCGCGTTCTGGTTGCCGGTGTCCGGATCGACGTCGACGTTGAAGAAGAGCTGCCGCTGCAGGCCGAGGCTGTCGACCAGGGCCAGGGTGAGCGGGTGGAAGCTGGGCAGCCGCATCGCCCCGGCCTCGGCGTACTGCTCCGGGTCGTAGAAAGGGCCGTCCTCCTCGTCGTCGGTGGAGCGGAAGGTCTTGATCCGCCCGCCCACCCGGTTGGCGTTGGCCTCCAGGATGGTGACGTTGTGTCCGGCGTCCTTGAGCAGCTTTCCGGCGACCAGGCCGGCGATGCCCGCGCCGACGATCAGCACGTCCTTGGGCTCGTCCGTCTCCGGGATGCCGTCCTTGATCAGGACGTCGAGGTAGCGCAGCTTCAGGTCCTTGTCGTCCGGACCGACCAGCAGCAGTTCGCGCGCCAGCTGCAGGCAGGTCCGTCGGCGGGCGCGTTCGCCGGCGGCGCCTGTGATGACGGGGTTCTCCATGGTGTCTCCTCGGAGCGGCTCGGGGGTCAGGAGCCGACCGGCTTGTTGGGGAGGTCCTTGCCCTCGGCGAGCAGGCGCAGCGTGCTGATCGAGGGGGTGAAGGCGTAGAGCGCGCCCGTCGTGCGGACCAAGCGCTTCACGTCGACCGTGCCGTGGGTGCGAGAGGCCTGTCAACCGGAGGTCGGCCTCTCGGCGGGGTCACGCAGCGTAACCAGGCGCGGCGCTTCCGCGCGAGTGCGCGCCGGAAGCCGCACGGCGTCGGTGGGGTCTCCGACCGGGGGTGCCGTGCGGCGGTGAGTGGCCCGGTGGTTCCGGGCGGGTGGTCGGCCGACGGGGCCCGGAAGCGCCGTAGGAACGGTCACCGAGGCCGACTGCGGGGTGTCCGCACCGGCCGGGCGCCGGGCGGCGGAGCGTCCCGAGGAGGCGGGGCGGCATGAGTCGCGGGGTGCTCCCCGAGCGGATCGCGCACGGCGTACCGCACCGACACGGCACCGCCGCCCACCGGATGCCGTGGGAGCGGGCGCGGGCGACCGCCCGGAACGGCGCGGGCCGGCCGCTGCCCGCCGTCACCCGCCGAGCTCTCCGGGGCCCTCGGCCGCGCCCTCGCCAGGCTGCTGGCGGCGCTCACGGCCCGCACCCGCTGTGCCGCTGCCGTTCGACGGCCCGGCGACGCTGCGCGGTCCGGCCCTCGCCGACGGCCTCGCGGTCGTCCCGCCGGGCGGGCTCGCCACGGGGGCCACCCCGCCGAGGTGCTGGACGTGCTCGGCCACCGGCCGTGACCGGCCTCCGGTCGGCCGGACGACAGCCGGCCGGACGACAGCCGGTTCGACGGGCCGGGGGTGGTCCCGCGGGAGGGGGCGGCTCAGGGGCGGGGTCGGAGGCCGTCGATGAGGACGGTGAGGACCTGGTCGCTCTCCTCGGGGGCGTGCTCGCGGGCCCAGGCGGCGGAGGCGATCAGGGTGAAGAGGCCGTTGGCGGTGATGTCCTGGCGGACCTCGCCGGCGAGGTGGGCGCGTTCGAGCAGGTGGCGGCCGGAGGACTGCATCGCGGTACACGCGCTGTTGAGGTCGGAGGACTCGTCCTTGAGACTGTCCATCAGCATGGTGACCAGGCCGCGGTAGAGGGTGGCGTGCGCGACCGCCGCGCGCACCCAGGTGGCGAGCGCCTCGCCCGGGGACTCGGTGGTCATCAGCTCCTCGGCGGTGTCGCCGAGTTCCTTGAGGCTGTCCCGCAGCATCGTCTCCAGCAGGCTCTCCCGGGTGGGGAAGTGGCGGTAGAGGGTCGCGTTGCCCAGGCCGGCCTGGCGGGCGATGTCGTCCAGCGAGGCCTGGGTGCCGTGCTGCTCGAAGGCCGACTTGGCCTCCGCGAGGAGTCGCTCGTAGTTGCGGCGGGCGTCTGCGCGCATGGTGCCACCTTCTCCTAGCCGTACTGGGCGTGGTGCTGCCCCCGCCGGTCGTGGGGGCAGCACCGTACCGGGGCCTTTCCCCGGATTCTAGCCCGTGCTACCCGTCGGCCGACCCGTCCTCCCCGGCGGCGGACGCCCCCTCGGTCAGCTCGGTGAGCAGCCGCTTCGCCAGGCCCGCCGGGGTCGGGTGCTCGAAGGCGATCACCGCGGGCAGGTCCAGGCCGGTCGCCGCGCAGAGCAGGTTGCGCAGCTCCAGGCCGGTGAAGGAGGTGAATCCGGCGTCCAGGAAGGAGACGTCGGCCGCGATCTCCTCGACCGACTCGTGCCCCAGCACCGAGGCGGCCGAGCCCCGTACCAGGTCGAGCAGCAGCGTCTCGCGCTCCGCGTCGGCTTCCAGGGCGGCGAGTTGCCGGCGCAGGACGGTCCCCCCGGGGGCGTCGACGTCCTCCCCGAGGGCCTCGGGGAGAACGGGGGAACCGTCCCGCGCCGGGGTCGAGGCGGCCGGGTCGGCGTGCCGGGCGGGGCCGTGCAGCCAGTAGCTGCGGCGCTGGAAGGCGTAGGTCGGCAGCGGCAGCGCGCCGGTGCCGTCCGTGGGGACGGGGCGGTGCCAGTCCACCGGCCGGCCGTGGGCCCAGGCGAGGCCGAGCGCGGCCAGCAGGGTCCGCCCCTCCGGGCGGTCGGCGCGCAGCACCGGGGCGAGGACCAGTGGTTCGGCGGGCAGGCTCTGCCCGGCCATCGCCGACAGCACCCCGTCCGGTCCGAGCTCCAGCAGGATCCGCACGCCCTGCCCGGCCAGGTACTGGACGCCCGCGTGGAAGCGGACCGCCCCGCGCACCTGCCGCACCCAGTACTCGGGGCTGCCCAACTCCTCCGCGGTGCCCGGTCGTCCGGTCAGGTTGGACACCAGGGGGATCGTCGGCGGTCGGAACGTCAGGCCCGCGATCGCGCGGCCGAACTCCGCCAGGATGCCGTCCATGTGCGGGGAGTGGAAGGCGTGGCTGACCCGCAGCCGCTTGGTCTTGCGGCCGTTGCCGCGCCAGTGCGCCAGGGCCTCGCCGGCGGCATCGGAGTCACCGGAGAGCACGACCGCCTGCGGGCCGTTGACCGCCGCGATCTCCAGCCGCCCGGCGAAGCGTGCGCCGCCGTCCGCGTCCAGGAACGCGCGGACCTCCTCCTCGGAGGCCTGCACCGAGAGCATCGTGCCGTCCGAGCGGGCCGACTGCATCAGCCGGGAACGCTCGTCGACCAGGGTCACCGCGTCCGCCAGGCCCAGCACCCCGGCCGCGTGGGCCGCGGCCACCTCGCCGACCGAGTGCCCGAGCACGAAGTCCGGGACCAGGCCGTGGTGTTCCAGCACCCGGTACAGCGAGGTCTCCAGCGCGAACAGCGCCGCCTGCGCGTAGCGGGTGGAGTGCAGCAGCTCCGCCTCCGGGGTGCGGGGCGCGGCGAACACCACCTCGCGCAGCGGTCGTTCCAGCCGTCGGTCGAACAGCGCGCACACCTCGTCGAAGGCGGCGGTGAACTCGGGGTGGCTGCCGTACAGTTCCCGGCCCATGCCGAGCCGCTGGCTGCCCTGGCCGGTGAACAGGAACGCCGTGCGGGCCCCGCGGTCCGCCCGCCCGGTGACCACCGACGCCGCCGCGCCACCGGCGGCGAGGGCCTCCAGGCCGCGCAGCAGTTCCTCGCGGTCCTCGCCGACCACCACCGCGCGGTCCTTGAACGCGCTGCGGGCGGTCAGGGCCCGGGCCACCTCGGCGGGCTCGTACGAGGGGTGCGCGCGCAGGTGGTCGAGCAGCCGGGCGGCCTGCCCGGCGAGGGCGGGGCGGCCCTGTCCGGACAGCACCCACGGCACCAGCGGGAAACGCGCACCGGCGGCTTCCGCGGTTTCGGCGGCCTCCGCCGCCTGCGCCGGTGCGGACTCGACGGCCGGCGCCTCCTCCACGATCACGTGCGCGTTGGTGCCGCTGATCCCGAAGGAGGACACCGCGGCGCGGCGCGGGCGATCGGCCGCCGGCCAGGGCCGCGGCTCGGTCAGCAGCCGCACCCCACCGTTCCAGTCGACGTGCGGACTCGGCTCGTCCACGTGCAGGGTCTGCGGCAGGCGTCCGTTCCGGAGCGCCATCACCACCTTGATGATGCCCGCCGCCCCGGCCGCGGCCTGGGTGTGCCCGATGTTCGACTTGAGGGCGCCCAGCCACAGCGGTCGTCCCGGGTCGCGCTCACGGCCGTAGGTGTTGACCAGCGCCTGGGCCTCGATCGGGTCGCCCAGCGTGGTGCCGGTGCCGTGCCCCTCGACCGCGTCCACGTCCTGCGGGTCGAGGCGGGCGTTGGCCAGCGCCTGGCGGATCACCGCCTCCTGGGCCGGTCCGTTGGGTGCGGTGAGGCCGTTGCTGGCGCCGTCCTGGTTGACGGCGCTGCCGCGGACCACCGCCAGCACCCGGTGGCCGTTGCGGCGGGCGTCGGACAGCCGCTCCAGCACGAGCAGCGCCACGCCCTCGCCGAAGCCCGTCCCGTCCGCGGCGGCCGCGAAGGACTTGCAGCGGCCGTCGGCGGACAGCCCCCGCTGGCGGCTGAACTCGGTGAACAGGCCCGGAGTGGTCAGCACCGTGGCACCCCCGGCCAGGGCGAGCGAGCACTCGCCCTGCCGCAGCGACTGCACCGCCAGGTGCAGCGCCACCAGTGAGGAGGAGCAGGCGGTGTCCACGGTGACCGCCGGGCCCTCGAAGCCGAAGGTGTACGAGATCCGACCGGTGGCCACCGACGGCGCCGTGCCGTTGCCGATGAACCCCTCCAACTCCTCGGGGATGTACGGAAGCCGGGCCGCGTAGTCGCTGTACATCAGGCCCGCGAACACCCCGGTCCGGCTGCCCCGCAGGGTGTGCGGGTCCAGCCCGGCGTGCTCGAAGGCCTCCCAGGCGGTCTCCAGCAGCAGCCGGTGCTGCGGGTCGGTGGCCAGTGCCTCGCGCGGGCTCAGCCCGAAGAAGCCGGCGTCGAACTCGGCGGCGTCCGGGAGGAAGGCGCCGTGGCGGGTGTACGAGGTGCCGGGCCGGTCCGGGTCGGCGTCGTACAGCGTGTCGACGTCCCAGCCCCGCCCGTCGGGGAAGTCCCCGATGACGTCGGTGCCGGAGTCGACGACCCGCCAGAGGTCCTCGGGGCCGCGGATGCCGCCCGGGTAGCGGCAGCCGATGCCGACGATCGCGACCGGCTCCTGGGCGGCCGCCTCCAGTTCTGCGAGCCGTTGTCGCGTCTCGTGCAGGTCGGCGGTGACCCACTTGAGGTAGTCGACCAGCTTCTCCTCGTTGCTCATCGGTGTGCTCGCCGTCTCTTCCGCAGTCGTTCGTTCCGGGGTCGTGGGAGGGGTCGGGGTCGTGGCAGGGGCCGGGGCCGTGGGAGGGGCCGGGTCCTTGGTCATCGCGATCCGCCCTTTCCGCGGAACTCGCTGTCGATCAGGTCGAGGATCTCGGCGGCCGAGGCGGACTGGATGCGCGAGGCCACGTCGGCCTCCGCGCCGCCGGGCTGCTCGGACTCCCAGCCGCGCAGCAACTCGCGCAGCCTGCGGCCGATCTCGGCCCGGGTCGCCGGGTCCTCCTCGGGTGTGCGCACCAGGAGCTTCTCCAGCGCGTCCAGCCCCGCCAGCGCCGAGCCGCCGAACTCCGGTGCCGAGGCGGCGGACCGGGCGGGCTCCGCCTCGGTGAGCAGCCGGGCCGCCAGCGCCGCGGGCGAGGGGTGGTCGAAGACCACGGTGGCGGGCAGCCGTACGCCGGTCGCCGCGTTCAACCGGTTGCGGAACTCCACTGCCGTCAGCGAGTCGAAGCCCAGCTCCTTGAAGGACTGCTCGTCGTCGACCGCCGAGGCGTCCGCGTGCCCGAGGACCAGCGCGGCGGTGTCCCGGACCAGGTCGAGCACCAGCCGTTCCCGCTGTGCCTGCGGTACCGCCGCCAGCCGCTCGGCCAGCGACCTGGCCGGCTGCACGGTGCCGCGTCGCGCCGTGCGCCTGACCAGCCCGGCGAACAGCGGGGGCAGCAGCCCCGCCGCGGCCTGGCGGTGCAGCGCCCCGGTGTCCAGCCTGGCCGCGACCAGGGCGGGTGCGGTGGAGCGCAGTGCCCGGTCGAACAGGTCGAGGCCGTCCTCCGTCGAGAGCGGTGCCACGCCGGTGCGGCCCATCCGGTCCCGCTCCCGGGCGTCCAGGTGGCCGGTCAGGCCGCTGGCGTCCGCCCACAGGCCCCAGGCCACCGAGGTGGCGGGCAGGCCCAGCGAGCGGCGCAGCCGGGCCAGGCCGTCCAGGTAGGCGTTGGCGGCGGCGTAGTTGGCCTGGCCGGCGGCGCCGGTGACCCCGGCGAGCGAGGAGAACAGGACGAACGCCGACAGCGGCGCCTCCCTGGTCAGCTCGTGCAGGTGCCGGGCCGCGTCGGCCTTCGCGGCCAGCACGGTGGCCAGCCGTTCCGGGGTCAGCGACTGCAGGACGCCGTCGTCGAGGACCCCGGCCGCGTGCACCACCGCGGTGAGCGGCCGGGTGGCCGGTACGGTGGCCAGCAGGGCGCCGAGGGCGTCCCGGTCGGACGCGTCGCAGGCCTCGATCCGTACCTCGGCGCCCGACTCGGCCAGCTCCTCGGCGAGTTCCGTGGCACCGGGGGCGGCGGAGCCGCGTCGGCCGGTCAGCAGCAGGTGCCGGGCGCCGTGCTCGGTGACCAGGTGGCGGGCCACCAGGGCGCCGAGGGTGCCGGTCGCGCCGGTGATCAGGACGGTGCCGTCGGCCGCGCCCGCCCACGGGTGGTCGGCGGGCTGCGCCGGGGTGGCGGCCAGCCGGGGGACGGACACCGTGCCGGCCCGGACGGCCAGTTCGGACTCGCCGGAGGCCAGGGCGGTCGGCAGGGCCAGGACGGCGGCCTCGTCGGCCGGGTCGAGGTCCACCAGCACCAGCCGGTCCGGGTTCTCCGTCCGCGCGGTGCGCAGCAGGCCCCACAGCGCGGCCGCCGCGGGTGTCGCCGCGTCGGCGTCCCCGACGGCGCCGCCCGGCACCAGCGGCACCAGCCTCGAGGCGGCGAAGCGCTCGTCGTCCAGCCAGCTGCGCAGCAGTGCGAGCAGCCCGCCGAGCGCGGCCCGGGTCTCCTCCGGGCCGGAGTCGGCCAGTGGCGGCAGTGCGGCCACCACCACCTCGGGGACCGGCGCAGCGCCGTCCTCGACGGCCGTGCGCAGCGCCGCCAGGTCGGTGAAGGCCGGGGCGCCGAGCAGGTCGGCGACGGCCGGGGCACCGAGCACCGTCCAGGCGCCCGGCGCCGGGGCGGGCGCGGCGGGGCCGGCGGGCAGCGCGGTCCACTCCACGGTGTGCAGCGGCAGCGCGCCGCCCTCGGCGCCGGCTCGCAGCGCGGCGAGCTGTTCGGCCGTCACCGGCCGCAGCGCCAGCGCCGCCAGCTCGGCCACCGGGGCGCCCGAGGCGTCGGCGGCGCTCAGCGCCACCGTGCCGTCCTGGGCCCGGGCGAGCCGCACCCGCAGCGCCGTGGCGCCGCGCCCGTACAGCCGCAGTCCGGCGAAGGAGAACGGCAGCCGGGGCCCCTGCTCGCCGTCCGGCGCTCCGAGCGCCAGTGCGTGCAGCGCCGCGTCCAGCAGCGCCGGATGCACGGTGTGGCCGGTGGCGTCGGTGTCCTCGGGCAGGGTCACCTCGGCGTACAGGTCGGTGCCGTCGCGCCACAGGCCGGTCAGGCCCTGGAACACCGGTCCGTACGCGTAGCCCTGCGCGGCCAGTTCGTCGTACGCCGTGGACAGGTCGACCTCGGTTCCGGGCGGCGGCCAGGGCAGGTCGCCGGGGGCCGTCGACCCGCCGGGGGCGAGGAAGCCGGCGGCGTGCCGGGTCCAGCCGGGGGCGCCGGCCGTCCGGGAGTGCACCCCGACGGGCCGTCGGCCGCCCTCCTCCGGGGCGCCGACGCTGACCTGGAGGGTCACCGCGTCCCGTCCGGTGAGCACCAGCGGCGCCTCCAGCACCAGGTCCTCCACGGCGGGCACCTCGGCCTCCGGGTCGGCGAGCTCGGCCGCGTGCAGCGCGAGGTCGACGAAGGCCGTGCCGGGCAGCAGCACCGTGCCCTCGACGGCGTGGTCGGCCAGCCAGGGGTGGGTCGGGACGGAGATCCGGCCGGTCAGCACCAGCTGGTCGCCGTCCGCGAGCGGCACGCTCGCGCCGAGCAGGGCGTGCCCGGCCCGGTCCAGGCCGAGTCCGTCGGCGTCCACCGCCGTGTGCGTCGCCTCCAGCCAGTGGCGTTCCCGCTGGAACGGGTAGGTCGGCAGCTCCGGTACGGCCGCACCGGCCGCGGCGGGTGCCCAGGCGGCGGGGGAGGTGCCGCTGACGTGCGCCTCGGCGAGCGAGAGCGCGAAGCGCTCCGGGCCGCCCTGGTCACGCCGCAGGGTGCCCAGCGCGACGGCTGCCGCGCCCGCGGCCTCGATGGTGTCCTGCACCGCCGTGGTCAGCACCGGGTGCGGGCTGACCTCGATGAAGGCGGTGTGCCCGTGGTCGAGCAGCCGTCGCACCGTCTCCTCGAAGCGCACCGGCTCGCGCAGGTTGCGGAACCAGTACGCACCGTCCAGCTCCGTGCCCGCCAGCGGCTCGGTGGTGACGGCCGAGTAGAACGGGACGTCGCCCGCGGTGGGCGCGGTGGCGGCCAGCAGCGTCCGCAGCTCCTCCTCCAGCGTGTCCACGTGCGGGGAGTGCGAGGCGTAGTCCACCGGGATCAGCCGGGCCCGGACGCCGTCGGCCTCGAAGGCGTCCCGCAGCGCCGCCAGCGCCTCCGGCGCCCCGGACACCACGGTCGCCGCAGGGCCGTTCACGGCGGCGACGTGCGCGTCCTCGCCCGTGCCGAGCCCCTTGCCGAGTCGCTCGGCGAGCCGCTCGGCGACGGTCGCGGCCGGTGCCTGCACCGACAGCATGCCGCCGGTCCCGGCCAGCCGGGTGATGGCCCGGCTGCGCAGCGCGGCGATCCTGGCGGCGTCCGCCAGGCTCAGCGCGCCGGCGAGGTGGGCGGCGGCGATCTCGCCCTGGGAGTGGCCGATCACGGCGGCCGGCTCCACCCCGTGGTGGCGCCACAGCTTGGCCAGCGAAACCATCATGGCGAACAGCGCGGGCTGCACCACGTCCACCCGGTCCAGGCCCGGCGCGCCGGGCGCCTCGGTGAGCACCTCCAGCAGGTCCCAGTCGGTGTGCGGGGCCAGCGCCTCGGCGCACTCGCCCAGGTAGCGGGCGAACTCCGGGTCGGAGTCGAGCAGTTCGCGGCCCATCGCGGCCCACTGGCTGCCCTGGCCGGGGAAGACGAACACGGCCCGGCCCGGCTGGTCGCCGACCGTGCTGCCGGTGACCACCCCCGGGGTCTCCACTCCGTCGGCGAGCGCCCGCAGTCCGGCGAGCAGGCTCTCGCGGTCCTGGCCGAGGACGACGGCGCGGTGGTCGAAGCGGGTGCGGGCGGCGAGGGCGCGGGCGACGGCGGCGTTCCGCGCCTCGGGCTGCTCGGCCAGGAAGGCGGTCAGTCGCCCGGCCTGCTCGCGCAGCGCCTCGGCGCTGCGGGCCGAGAGCAGCAGCGGAAGCTCCGCCGTCCCGGTGGCCGGCTCCGGGCCCCCGACGGGCTGTTCGAGGATGACGTGGGCGTTGGTGCCGCTGATGCCGAAGGAGGAGACGGCGGCGCGGCGCGGCCGATCGCCCTCGGGGTGCCAGGGCTGCGCCTCGGTGAGCAGTCGGACGGTGCCGTCGGACCAGTCGACGTGGCTGGTGGGAGCGCTGACGTGCAGGGTGCGGGGGAGGGTCGCGTGCCGCATCGCCATGACCATCTTGATCACGCCGCCGACCCCCGCCGCCGCCATGGTGTGGCCGACGTTGGTCTTCAGGGAGCCGAGCCAGAGCGGGTGTTCGGTGTCGCGGGCGCGGCCGTAGGTGTTCAGCAGGGCCTGCGCCTCGATCGGGTCGCCGAGCTTGGTGCCGGTGCCGTGGGCCTCGACGGCGTCCACCTGGTCGGCCGTCAGCCGGGCGTTGGCGAGGGCCTGGCGGATGACCCGCTCCTGGCTGGGCCCGTTCGGCGCGGTCAGGCCGTTGCTGGCGCCGTCCTGGTTGGTGGCGGTGCCCCGGATCAGGGCGAGGACCGGGTGGCCGTTGCGGCGGGCGTCGGACAGGCGCTCCAGGAGGAGCAGGCCCGCGCCCTCACCCCAGCCCGTGCCGTCCGCGTCGTCGGAGAAGGCCTTGCACACGCCGTCGGCGGACAGCGCGCGCTGGCGGCTGAACTCCACGAAGCTGGTGGGTCCGGAGAGCACGGTCGCACCGCCGGCCAGGGCGAGCGAGCACTCGCCGGCCCGCAGGGACTGCGCCGCCAGGTGCAGCGCCACCAGGGAGGAGGAGCAGGCGGTGTCCACGGACACGGCCGGGCCCTCCAGGCCGAGGGTGTAGGCGATCCGGCCCGAGGCGACGCTGGCCGTCGTCCCGGTCGCCAGGTAGCCCTCGACGCTCTCCGGCGAGTGCCCGAGCCTGGTCACGTAGTCGCCCGCGACCACGCCGGCGAAGACCCCGGTGTCGCTGCCGCGCAGGGCGGTCGGGTCGATGCCCGCCCGCTCGACGGCCTCCCAGGCGGTCTCCAGCAGCAACCGCTGCTGAGGGTCCATCGCGGTCGCCTCACGCGGGTTGATGCCGAAGAAGGCCGCGTCGAACCGGTCGGCGTCCGTCAGGAAGGCGCCCCGACGGGTGTACGAGGTGCCGGTCCGCTGCGGGTCCGGGTCGTACAGCGCCTCGGTGTCCCAGCCGCGGTTCTCCGGGAAGTCGGTGATCCCGTCCCGGCCCTCGGCCACCAGCCGCCACAGTTCCTCGGGCGAGGTCACCGCGCCGGCGAAGCGGCAGGCCATGCCCACGATCGCGATCGGGTCGTCCTCGACCGGGGCCGACGGCACCGCGACGGCCTTCACCGGCGCCGCCTCGTCCTCGTCCAGCAGTTCGGTGCGCAGCCGGCCCGCCAGGGCGGCCGGGGTCGGGTGGTCGAAGACCAGCGAGGACGGCATCCGCAGCCCGGTCGCGCTGTTGATCCGGTTGCGAAGTTCCACCGAGGTCAGCGAGTCGAAGCCGAGGTCCTTGAACGCCCGCTCGGGCCCGACGGACTCGGCGCCGCCGTGGCCCAGCACGGCCGCTGCCTCGGCCCGGACCAGGGTGAGCAGCAGCCGGTCCCGTTCGGCCTCGTCCACCTCGCGCAGCCGGTCGGCCAGCGAACCGCCGCCGCCCGCGGCCGCCCGCGCGGTGGCCGCCGGCCGCCGGAGCGGGGTACGGACCAGGCCGCGCAGCAGCGGCGCGAGCGAGCGGTCCTCGGCGCGGGCGCGCAGCCCCGCGAGGTCCAGCCGCAGCGGGACGAGCAGCGGCTCGTCGCGGTCGAGCGCCTGGTCGAACAGGGCGAGGCCCTGCTCCGGGGCCAGCGGCGCGAACCCGGCGGCGGCCAGCCGGGACAGCGCCCCGCCGTCCAGCGCGCCCGCCATGCCGCCGCCTGCGCCGTCCCCGGCCTCGGCGCCCCACAGGCCCCAGGCGAGCGAGACGCCGGGGATACCGTTGCTGCGGTGGTACGCCGCGAGGCCGTCGAGGAAGGAGTTGGTGGCCGCGTAGTTGGACTGCCCCGGGTTGCCGAGCACACCGGCGAAGGAGGAGAACAGCACGAGGGCCGACAGGTCCAGGGTCCGTACCGCGTCGGTGAGGTGCCAGGCGGCGTCCTGCTTGGGCCGGGCCACCGTGTCCAGCCGCTCCGGGGTCATCGACTCGATGGTGCCGTCGTCCAGAACCCCGGCCGCGTGGATCACGGCGGTCAGCGGGTGTGCCGGCCCGACCGAGCCGACCAGGGCGAAGGCGGCCTCCCGGTCGGCGGGGTCGGCGGCGACGATCTCCACCTCGGCGCCCAACGCCGAGAGACCGGCGGTGAGTTCGGCGGCGCCGGGGGCGTCGGGGCCCCGGCGGCTGGTGAGCAGCAGGTGCCGGACGCCGTGCTCGGTGACCAGGTGGCGGGCGAGCAGGCTGCCCAGCGTGCCGGTGCCACCGGTGATCAGTACCGTGCCGTCGCGGTCCAGCGGCCTGGCCAGGGTCAGCACCACCTTGCCGACGTGGCGCGACTGGCGCAGCTGGCGGAAGGCGTCGCCGGCCCGGTGCACGTCCCAGGCCTCGACGGGCAGCGGCAGCAGCTGACCGGACTCGAAGCCCGCGGACAGCTCCGCGAGCAGCTCGGCGATCCGGTCCGGACCGGCCTCCATCAGGTCGAACGCCCGGTAGACCACGCCGGGATACTCCCGCGCGACCTGCTCGGGGTCGCGGATGTCGGCCTTGCCCATCTCCAGGAACCGGCCGCCGCGCGGCAGCAGCCGCAGCGAGGCGTCCACGAACTCGCCGACCAGTGCGTCCAGCACGAGGTCCACGCCGCGGCCCCCGGTCAGGTCCAGGATCCGCTGCTCGAACTCCAGGGTGCGGGAGTTTGCCAGGTGGGCGTCGTCGAAGCCCTGGTAGCGCAGCGCGTCCCACTTGGCCGGGCTCGCGGTGCCGTACACCTCCAGGCCGCGGGCGCGGGCCAGCTGGGCCGCGGCCATGCCGACGCCGCCCGCCGCCGAGTGGACGAGCACGGTCTGGCCGGCCCGGTAGTCACCGAGGTCGTGCAGGGCGTACAGAGCGGTGAGGAACACCACCGGCGCGCCGGCCGCCTGGGCGAAGGACCAGTTGCCGGGGACCCCGGTCAGCAGCCGCTGATCGGTGACCGCCACCGGACCGCCCGCGCCCGACTCGAACAGACCCATCACCCGGTCGCCGGGAGCGAACCCGTCGACCCCCGGCCCGGTCGCCAGGACGTAGCCGGCACCCTCGCTGGCGATCGGAGCCTCGCCGGGGTACTGGCCCAGCGCGATCAGGACGTCGCGGAAGTTCAGGCCCACCGCCCGGATGCCGACCCGCACCTCACCCGGCCCGAGCGGGGCGTCCGGGTCCTCGGCGGGCAGCAGCGCCAGGTGGTCCAGGGTGCCCCGAACCGCCGAGCCGAGGCGCCAGTTGGCCGACCCGGCGGGCTCCGCCAGCCGGCCACCGGGGGCCTCCCGGCCGAGCCGGGCGGCGAGCACGGCGCCGTGGCGCAGCGCGAGCTGGTTCTCCCCGGTGACGGTCAGCGCCTGTCCCAGTGCCCGGTGCGAGGCCTCGTCCCGGTCCACGTCGACCAACAGGAACCGCCCAGGGTGCTCGCGCTCCGCCGTGCGCACCAGGCCCCAGACCGCCAGGCTCTGGTCTCGGATCGTCTCGTCGTAGCGGGTGGAGACGGCGTTGCGGGTGACCACGACCAGCCGCGAACGGCTGCACCGCTCGTCCGCGAGCCACTGCTGGAGGACCTTCAGGACTCGGCTCGGGGCCTCCCTGGCCAGCTCCACCGGGACGTATGTGCCGCGCGGCGGCCGGCCGGGGCTGACCGCGAACAGCACCTCCTCCGGTACGGGCCCGGCGGCGAGCAGCGCGTCCAGGTCCTCGTGGAGCGGGACGTCCCCGCCGAGCGCCGCGACGACGCCGATCACGTCCTGGCCCAGCACCGCACGGGTGACGGCCCGCTCCGCCTCGGGCGGGGTGGCGACGGGCTGCCAGTCGACCCGGAACAGGCCGAGGCCGGGGTCGGCGGCGGTGGCCGACGGGGTGAGGTCGGCCGTCCGGAGGTGCAACGAGCCCACGGTGAGGACGGGGGTGCCGGTGGGGTCGGTGATGGTGAGGTGGGTGGTGTCGGGGGTGGTGGGGGTGAGGGTGGCGTGGAGGGTGGTGGCGTTGGTGGTGTGGAGGGTGGTGTCGGTCCAGTTGAAGGGGATGAGGAGGGGGGTGTCGGGGGTGGTGGTGATGAGGAGGGGGTGGAGGGTGGCGTCGAGGAGGGCGGGGTGGAGGGTGTGGCCTTCGGGGGTGAGGTCGGTGGGGAGGATGATTTCGGCGTGGAGGGTGTTGTCGGTGTCGCGCCAGGCTTTGGTGAGGCCTTGGAAGGCGGGGCCGTAGGTGTAGCCGCGTTGGGTGAGGTGGTGGTAGGTGTCGGTGAGGTCGATGGGGGTGGCGGTGGCGGGGGGCCAGGTGGTGTGGGTGTCGGGGGTGTTGGGGGTGTCGGCGGTGTTGGTGAGGGTGCCGGTGGCGTGACGGGTCCAGGGGTGGTCCTCGTCCGCGCGCGAGTGGATGGTGAGCGCGCGCCGGCCCTCGGAGTCCGGTGCGTCGACGGTGAGTTGGAGGTCCACGGCCTGCTGCTCACGCAGGACCAGCGGAGCGGCGAGGGTCAGGTCCTCCAGGGTGGCGGTGCCGGCGTGCTGGGCGGCGTGGAGGGCGAGGTCGACGAAGGCGGTGCCGGGCAGGAGGGTGGATCCGGCGATGGTGTGGTCGGCGAGCCAGGGGTGGGTGGTGGTGGAGATGCGTCCGGTGAGGACGAGTTGGTCGCTGTCGGCGAGGGTGATCAGGGCGCCGAGGAGCGGGTGGCCGGCGGAGGTGAGGCCCGCGGCGGTGACGTCGGTCGGCTTCGTGGTGGTGCGGTCGACCCAGTAGCGCTGGCGCTGGAAGGCATAGGTGGGGAGGTCGGTGTGGGGGATGGGGGAAGCCGGCTGGTAGCAGGTGGGGGTGTGTCCGGTGGTGTGGAGGGTGGCGAGGGCGGTGGTGAAGGTCTGGGTTTCGGGGGTGTTCTTGCGCAGGGTGGGGATGGCGGTGGCGTCGGTGGTGAGGGTTTGGCGGGTGAGTGCGGTGAGGGTGGTGTCGGGGCCGAGTTCGAGGTAGCGGGTGACGCCGGCGGTTTCGAGGTACTGGATTCCGGGGTGGAAGCGGACGGCTTCGCGGATGTGGCGGGCCCAGTAGGCGGGGTCGGTGAGTTCCTCGGTGACGGGCTGTGCGGTGAGGTTGGAGATGACGGGGATGCGGGCGGGGTGGTAGGTCAGGTCGGCGATGGTGGTCTGGAAGTCGTCGAGGATGTCTTCCATGTGGGGGGAGTGGAAGGCGTGGCTGACCTGGAGGCGGGTGGTGCGGCGGCCCTGGGTGGTGAAGTGGGCGGTGATGGCCTCGACGGCGGGGGTGTCGCCGGAGACGACGGTGGAGTGCGGGCCGTTGACGGCGGCGAGGTCCACGTCGTGGCCCTGCGTCTCCAGTAGCGCCAGCACTTCCTCTTCGGTGGCTTCCAGGGCGGCCATCGCGCCGTCGTTGCGGGCGGACTGCATGAGGCGTCCGCGGGCGGCGACCAGGGTGACGGCGTCTTCCAGCGAGAGGACGCCGGCGAGGTGGGCGGCGGTGACTTCGCCGATGGAGTGGCCGATCAGATAGTCGGGGGTGATGCCCTGCTGTTCGAGGGTCCGGTAGAGGGCGGTCTGCAGGGTGAACAGGGCGGCCTGGGTGTACGTGGTCTGGTGGATGAGGTCGGGGTCGTCGCCCCAGAGGACCTCGGTCAGGGGGCGGTCGAGGTGGGGGGTGAAGAGACGGGCGGTCTCGTCGAGTGCGGCGGCGAACGCCGGTACCGCTTCGTAGAGTTCGCGTCCCATGCCGTGGCGTTGGCTGCCCTGTCCGGTGAGCAGGAACGCCGTCTTGCCCGGCCGGGCCGTGCCGGTGACCAGACCCGGGGCCTCGGTGTCCTCGGCCAGTGCCCGCAGTGCGGCGAGCAGGCCCTCGCGGTCGGTCGCGGTCACGACGGCGCGGTGGTCGAAGCGGGTGCGCGCGGCGAGGGTGTGGGCGGCCGCGACGGTGTCGGCGTCGGGCCGCTGCTCCAGGTACTCCGCCAGCTGCCCTGCCTGTTCGCGCAGTGCCGGTGCCGACTTCGCCGACAACTGCCAGGGCAGTGCGGCGAGTTCGGTGTCCTCGTGGTCGGATCCGGTGCCGGCCTGCTCCAGGATGAGGTGGGCGTTGGTGCCGCTGATGCCGAAGGACGACACCGCCGCTCGGCGGGGACGGTCGTCCTCGACGTCCCACGGCCGTGCCTCGCTGAGCAGCCGCATCGTGCCGTCGGACCAGTCGACGTGGCTGGTCGGCTGTTCGGCGTGCAGGGTGCGCGGCAGGATGCCGTGCCGCATCGCCATGATCATCTTGATCACGCCCGCGACGCCCGCCGCCGCCTGGGTGTGCCCGAGGTTGGACTTGATCGAGCCGAGCCAGAGCGGGTGTTCGGCGTCGTGCCCGCGTCCGTAGGTGTTGAGGAGCGCCTGGGCCTCGATCGGGTCACCGAGCGAGGTGCCGGTGCCGTGCGCCTCGACCGCGTCCACCTGGTCGGCGGTGAGCAGGCCGTTGGCGAGCGCCTGCTGGATGACGCGTTCCTGGCTGGGGCCGTTGGGTGCGGTGAGACCGTTGCTGGCGCCGTCCTGGTTGACGGCGCTGCCCCGGATGACCGCCAGCACCGGGTGGCCGTTGCGGCGGGCGTCCGAGAGCCGCTCCAGGACGAGGAGGCCCACGCCCTCGCTGAAGCCTGTGCCGTCGGCCTCGTCGGAGAAGGCCTTGCAGCGTCCGTCCGGGGCGAGGCCGCGCTGCTTGCTGAACTCGGTGAACAGCACGGGGGAGGACATCACGGTGACGCCGCCGGCCAGGGCGAGTGCGCACTCGCCCTGGCGCAGCGACTGCACGCCGAGGTGCAGGGCCACCAGCGAGGAGGAGCAGGCCGTGTCGATGGTCAGCGCCGGGCCCTCCAGCCCCAGGGTGTAGGCGATCCGGCCGGACGCGACGCTGGAGGTGTTGGTGACGAGGTAGCCCTCCAGCTCGGGGCGGACCTCCTCGGGCCTGGCGTAGTCCTGGGCGATGGCCCCGACGAACACGCCGGTGTCGCTGCCGCGCAGCGAGTCCGGGTCGATGGTCGACCGTTCCAGTGCCTCCCAGACCGTCTCCAGGAGCACGCGCTGCTGCGGCTCCATGGCCTCGGCCTCGCGCGGGCTGATGCCGAAGAACTCGGCGTCGAACCGGTCGGCGTCGTACAGGAACCCGCCCTTGGCGACATAGGTGCTGGCGGGCGCCTCGGCCTCCGGGTCGGGCACGTGCAGGGTCTCCAGGTCCCAGCCGCGGCCCTCGGGGAAGTCACCCACCGCGTCGCCGCCGGCCTCCAGCAGGCGCCACAGCTGCTCGGGGCTGCGGACGTCACCCGGGAAGCGGCAGCCGATGCCGACGACGGCGATCGGCTCGTGGGCCGCTGCCTGGGCGTCGGTCAGCCGTTGCCGGGTCTGCTGCAGGTCGGTGGTGACCCGCTTGAGGTAGTCCCGGAGCTTCGCTTCGTTGGTGGCCATGAACCCATCCCTCGCAAGGTGCCAGACGGTCGTGCCCGGCAACGTCGCCGAACGTGCTTGCGGGCTGCTTAGCGTGGTCTAAAGCCGGAGGGACGGGACGGGCGTCGTCGCCGGGCCCGCCCCCGTCCGCGGGACGGGAGGGCGAAGACAGACCCAAGGGGGCCTTTAGCCGGGCGGTCGAGGGTGACCGGCATGGAAGCCTCGGACGTTCACATCCTGTCGGCCGGCACCGCGCTGCCCGGCGATCCGCTGGACAACGCGGGCCTGGCCCGCCACTTCGGCATGGACCCCGTGTGGGAGCAGTGGGTCGACGCGTTCGTCGGTACCCGCGCCCGCCACCTCTCGGTCGACCTGGCCACCGGAAAGCTGCGCTCCTCGCTCGCGGACCTGAGCACCGAAGCCGCCGCGCGGGCCCTGGACGCGGCCGGCCTCGGCCCGGACGACGTCGACCTGCTCGTTCTCGGCACCGCGACTCCGGACCAGCTGATGCCCGCCACGGTCAACCTGGTGGCGGACCGGCTCGGCATCAACGGCGTGCCGACCTACCAGCTCCAGTCCGGCTGCGCGGGCGCGTTCCAGGCCCTGGAGGTGGGCCGCAAACTCCTGCTCGCGGGCGAGGAGCGGACCGCGCTGGTGATCGGCGGCGAGCTGTGCTCCCGGCACTACGACCCCGGTGTCGACCTTGCGAAGCTGGACTCCGCGGAGCTGGTGAACTTCGTGCTGTTCGGCGACGGCGCGGGGGCGGCCGTGCTGAGCACCGAGCCCGCGCCGGGCACCCCGGTGATCCGGCGGGTGCTCAACCGGCTGACCGGCCTCGACCGGGCGCCGGGCCAGATCGTGGAGTGGACCGGCGCCCTGGACCGCGACGCGACGGACCGCGCGTACATCAAGGAGGACTACAAGGCGATCGAGCAGTCCGTGCCCGTGATGTCGCGGGAGATCGCGGAGGAACTGCTCGGCGACCTCGGCTGGGAGCCGACCGACGTCGACTACCTGCTGCCGCCGCAGCTGTCGGGGCGGATGACCCAGCGGATCGTGGAGTCCCTGGGGATGCCGACGGCGGAGGAGGTCAGCCTGGTCGACCGCATCGCCAACACCGGCAACGCCATGCCGTTCTTCCAGCTGGAGCGGACGCTGCCGCAACTGGCCGAGGGCGACCGGGTGCTGGGGGTGTCGGTGGAGTCCAGCAAGTGGCTCAAGGCCGGGTTCGTCCTCGAGGTGGTGTGACGGGGACGACGACGAAGGAGCGGCGCGGACCCCTCGGTCCGCGCCGCTCCTTCGCGTCCCGGCCCGCTCAGCGCGGCTCGCCGAACCACCGCGCCAGGGCCGCCGCCGGCTCGCCCGCGCCCGTCGTCCACACCACGTGGCCGTCGGGGCGCACCAGCGCCGGGGCGGAGACCCCGTCCGGCGCGACGGCGGTGGCCACCCGGTCGGCCCAGCCGGCCGCGAGGTCGGTGAGCGGGAGCCCGTCCGCGCCCTCGGGCACCAGCAGGAGGCCCCTGCCGTCGTGGGGCAGCGGAGCGGGGTCGGGGATCCGCCGCCCGATCAGCGGGTGGGTGTCCTGCCCGTCGTCCGCGCCCGGCACGGTGACGGCGTAGCGCACGTCGACGCCGGTGACCAGTTCGACCAGGTGGCGGTTGACGTCCTCGAATCCGGCCAGCCGCGTCACCAGCGCGCGCACCCCGGCGGTGCGCCCGGGCGGCTCCATCAGGGCGAGCTGGGCGTCCAGGGCGGCCCTGGCGCGTTCGCCCTCCGGGTGCCGTTCGTCGTGGTAGCTGTCCAGCAGCCCGGGCGGCGCCCATCCGTTGACCTGGGCGGCCAGCTTCCAGCCGAGGTTGACGGCGTCCTGGAGGCAGGTGCTCAGCCGCAGCCCGCCGAGCGGGAAGAAGGAGTGGGCGGCGTCGCCGGCCAGCAGCACCCGGCCGTGGCGGTAGCGTTCGGCGTTGCCGCTCACACTGGTGAACCGCTCGGCCCAGCGCAGTCCGCGCGCGGGCAGCTCCCGCCCGGTCAACTCCTTGATGTCGGACTGGAGTTCGGGAAGCCCGACCGGGCCGTCGGAGCCGGCGGCCGGGCCGAGACCGGTGGTGATCACCCGCAGCAGGTCGGGGCCCGCGGGGGCGCCCGAGTAGACCCCGCCGGAGTCCACGTAGTGCGCGCCCAGGTGGTTGGGGGCCAGCTGGGCGAAGTCGACCTCGACGTCGCCGACGCTGCCCGCGACGGTCCACCCGCTGCCGGGGAAGGGGATGCCGGCGAGGCGCCGCACCGCGCTCTGCGTGCCGTCGGCACCGACCAGGTAGGAGGCGGTGAGTTCGCCCTCCCGGCCGTCCGCGCCGCGCAGCCGCAGCGTCACCGGGCCGTCCCCGGTGCCGGTGTCCAGCCCGGTCAGTTCCTGGCCGCGCCGCAGTTCGACCCCGAGCTCGCGGGCGCGCTGCTCCAACAGCGCCTCCAGCCGGTTCTGCGGGACCAGCAGGCCTCGGACGGGCTGCGGGTCCAGCAACTCGGGGTGCAGCCAGATCAGCGAGAAGTGGGCGCCCGGGAGCGGTATGCCCTGCCCGCGCAGCCGGTCGCCGAGGCCGCGCTGGTCGAGCAGTTGCATCACGGCCGCGTTGACGGCCTGTCCGGGGGCGTGTTCGGCGGGTTCGGTGCGGCGGTCGAGGACCACGGTGCGCACCTTCGCCAGGGCGAGCTCGCAGGCCAGCATCAGCCCGGTGGGGCCGGCGCCCACCACGACGACGGGGTCCGCGGCGCTCTCGGGATGGTCAGGGGCGGCAGTGGCGGTCACGGGGTCATCCTTTCCGCAGCAGGGGGATCACGGGGGCGAAGTCGTGCAGGGCCGTGGCGAGGAGCGCGTAGGAGGTCAGCCCGTACCGCTCGCGGTGCGCGCGGACCTGCCCGGCGATCTGCCGGTGGGTGCCGATCAGCAGCGTGGGCAGCTCCAGGAGTTCGGCCGTCGACAGATGGGCGGCGAAGCCGGACTCCCGCAGCGCCTCGGCGGCCGCGCGCCGGTCGCCGGTGACGACGACCCGCTTGACGCCGACGTTCAGCTCCGGGTCCCGGCCCAGCTGCGCCGCCCGCTCCCGTACGGTCGCCACCCGCCGCGCGAACTCCTCGGGGGAGTGCAGGACGAAGCCGCCGCCGGGCGGCAGCGAGGCGCCGATGAAGCAGACGGTGTCGGCGTGGCGGGCGGCGAGTTCGAGCTCGGCCGGGTCGTCGGCGCCGAGGAGCAACGGTGGCCGGGGGTGCTGGAGCGGCCGGGGACGGTGGCCGGGGTCGGGCAGCAGCCGCTGGAGCGTCTCGACGGTGTCCGTGAGACGGGCGAGCTTCTGCGTCGCGTCCAGGTGGGCGGTCCGGGTGCTGGCGGTCTGCCCGGAGTGCAGGCCCACCTCCAGGCGCCCGCCGGTGATCCGGTCCGTCCCTGCGATCTCCCGGGCCAGGACCTCCGGGTCCCACAGCGCGGTGTTGACCAGGTAGGTGGCCACCCGCAGCCGGGTGGTGGCCGCGGCGGCGGCCACCAGGGAGGGGAACGGCGCGGTCATGCCGAGGTGGTCGGTGGTGGCGAGCAGGTCGTAGTCCAGCCGCTCGGCCTCGGCGGCGATGCCCGGCCAGTCCGCCTCCGGGTCGATCGCCGACACCAGGAAGCGCAGCGGGCGGTCGGCGGCCACGGCGTTCACCCGCCCTCGCCGGGCCGGGAACCGCCCCGGCCCGGCATCCGCCCGCGGCCGCGCAGCAGGGCCAGGGCCGCGCCGAGCACCGCCCGCTGCGGGCCGTGGCCGCCGATCATCTCCAGGGCCGAGCGCAGGCTCCACAGCCGGGACTCGGCGACGTGACCGGGGGAGCCGTGCACGTCGTCGTGGGCCAGCAGCCGCAGTCCGCGCACGTGACGTTCCAGCAGCAGCCGGTCGCCGGGCGGGATGATCTCGTCGCGCTCGCTCGCGATGTACGCCAACGGCACGTCCAGGCGGGCCAGTTCCGCTTCGCTCAGGCCCCAGTCGGAGATGTGCCCGAGGACCGATCCCGGCTCCCGGCCGGTGAGGTGGGCCAGGGTGTCGACGGTGACCCGGGGGATCCGCGGCCGCCAGTCGGGATCGGCGAAGAAGTCGCGGACCGGGGCGCCGGCGGTGACGATCCCGCGCACGCGCTTGTCCTCCAGGGCGGCGCGCAGGGCGAGATGGCCACTGAAGCTCATCATCACCGCGTAGCTGCGGGAGACGTCGGCGCGCCCCTCCAGGGCGTCCAGCAGCTCGCTGACCATCCGGTGGCTGTCGGCCGTGTAGCGCCAGGTGTTCTCGCCGACGCCGGGCATCTCGGTGGCCACGGCGGCCACGCCCAGCCGGGCGGCCCGGGCCAGGATCGGGCCGAACTGCTCCTTGACGCTGACGATGCCGCCGCTGAACAGCAGCAGCGGGGGCAGCTCGCCCGAGCCCGCCGGGTCGAGCCCGGCCGCCCAGCACCGCACCCGGCCACCGGACAGCTCCAGGTCCAGCCGTTGGATGCCGGCCCGCTGCCCGAGCCGCCAGCGGTCGAAGGAGGCGACCGTCAGCTCCTGGGCCTCGGCCCGCGCCGGGCCGTCCACGTACGGGAAGCGGGCGATGTTGAAGTACCGGCCGGCCGACAGCTCCCGCCCGGCGCGCTCCTCGACGGTGCCGGCGGCCGTCCACTCCCGGGCCCAGGAGCCGGGCTCGCCGTCCAGGTCGTGCCCGATCCGGCCCAGCACCCGGCGCGACGCGTCCTGCGGGATGCCGAGGATCCGGGCGTGGACCTCCACGAACCGCCTCAGCTCGGTGACGTCGTTCATGCCGTCTCCTTCTCCTTCTCGGCGCAGTAGCCCTCCAGCAGGTCCTTGACCTCGGTGAGGATGTCGGCGGCCTCCGCGCCGTCGATCACCCGGTGGTCGAAGGTGAGGTTGAGCCGCATCACCGGGGCGCCGGTCACCTCGCCGTCCCGGACCACGGCGCGGTCGGTGATGCGGCCGATCCCGAAGGTGAGCGTGGTGCCGCCCACCGAGTGGAAGCCGTCCACCGCGCGGTGGCCGAGCGAGGTGACCGCGAAGGTCCCGAAGAAGCGGGGGTGACGCACCAGCGAGCGCACCGCCCGGCGGTAGGCGGCGCGGGCGATCGGGCCCGGCAGCCGCTGCAGCAGCAGCATCGGCGCGAACTCCGGCATCGACACCGGATCGCCGTCCCGGTAGCGCTCCAACTGGTACTGGATGTCGGGTAGTTCGGCCCGCTGGAGGTCGGGAAGCACCGCCGAGACGACCACCCGGCGCCCGCCGATCCGCTTGTCCAGCGTCACCTTCCCGGCCACCTCGCCGTAGCGGGCCACCCGGGGCCGCAGCCGCCCCCGGATCGCCGCGTTCGCCTCCGGGTGCGCGGCCAGCACCCGGGCGGCCGCGTGCAGCACGTAGGTGACCACCGACAGCCGACGCACGTCACGGTGCTCCTCCCGGTGGGCGAGCACCCCCGACATGTCGACCTCGGTGTCCAGGTGCACCGGTGAGAACGGGCGGATCTCGTCGAGGAACAGGAGCGTGTGGCGCCGTTCGCGTGCGATGGCCGATATCTGCATGGGCGCCAATGTCGGCAGTCGGGCCTAAGGGCCCCTTAGCGCGCTCTAAAGACCGCGGGACACCGCCGACGAGCGGGCGCAAGACCTGCTTTAGAGGCCCGAAAGCCCACCGGCACAGCCTGGCCGGGACCCCCGTACGCCGCCGCTCGCAGGAGTTTTCCGGACATGTCCCACCCCACCACTGTGAGTCTCACCGACGACCCCGCGTCGCTGCCCGACTTCCCGCAGCAGCGGCACTGCCCGTACCAGCCGCCGCCGGGCTACCGCGAACTGCGCCGCACCGAGGGCCCGGTGGTGCGGGCCAGGCTGTACGACGGCCGGCCGACCTGGGTGGTGCTCGGCCACACGGAGGCCCGTGCCCTGCTGATCGACCCGCGGCTGTCCTCCGACTGGAGCCGCCCGGACTTCCCCTCGCCCAGCCCCCGGCGCAAGGCCATCCAGAAGGCGACCATCCTGGTCGGCATGGACGGCGAGGAGCACGCCTCCTACCGGCGGCGGCTGATCTCCTCGTTCTCGGTGCGCCGCACCCGCGAGCTCGGCGAGGCGATCCAGCGCCGCTCGGTCGAACTCGTCGACGCGATCCTGGAGCAGGGGCCGCCGGCCGACATCCTCAGCGCGCTGGCGCTGCCGCTGTCCTCGTACACCATCTGCGGCATCCTCGGCGTGCCCTACGAGGACCACGACTACTTCGAGGCGCAGTCGGCGGCACTGGTCTCCCCCCAGGTCTCCGAGGAGCAGGCCACCGAGGCCCTGATGAACCTGCGCGGCTACCTGACCTCCCTGGTGGAGCGCAAGGAGAAGGAGAAGGTGCCCGGCGACGGCCTGCTGGACACCCTGGTCTCCCGCGACCTCGCCGACGGAACGCTCTCGCGCGACGACGTCATCCGGCTCGGCATCATCCTGCTGATGGCCGGTCACGAGACCACCGCCAGCATGATCACGCTCAGCACCTTCACCCTGTTGCAGAACCCCGAGCAGCTGGCCGCCTTCCGCGCCGACCCGGCCGGCGGCGCGCTCGCCGTCGAGGAACTGCTGCGCTACCTGTCGATCGGCGACGTCGCCATGCGCATCGCCGCCGAGGACATCACCGTCGGCGGCGTCACCCTGCGCGCGGGCGACAGCGTGATGCTCTCCACCGCCGAGATCAACCGCGACCCGGCGGCCTTCGAGCGCCCCGACGAGCTCGACCTGACCCGCGGCGCCCGCCACCACCTCGGCTTCGGCTTCGGCGTCCACCAGTGCATCGGCCAGAACCTGGCCAGGGCCGAGATGGAGAGCGCGCTCACCACGCTGTTCACCCGGATCCCGGGGCTACGGCTGGCGGTGCCGCCCGAGCAGGTCGAGATCAAGCCCGCGCAGAGCGGCGTCCAGGGCATCTACGAACTCCCCGTGGCCTGGTGAGCGCCGTGCGGATCGTCGCCGACCCCAAGCGCTGCGTCGGAGCGGGCCAGTGCGTGCTCACCGTCCCCGAGGTGTTCGACCAGGACGAGGACGGCATCGTCGCCCTGCTCACCGACGGCACCGCCCCCGCCGCCGACCGCGACCGGCTCGACCAGGCCGCCCGGCTCTGTCCGGCCGCCGCGATCACCCTGCAGGAGGAGGAGACGGAGGCCGACCCGGCATGAGACGCCACCCCGGCCGCGCCCGACGCGCCCGTCCGGCCGCCCTCCTGGCCCTGCTCGTCGCCGCCGCCACCGCCTGCGCCCCCGGCACCGGAGCCCGCTCCGGTGCCGGGGGCGGGCGGATCGTCTACGCCGTCGACTCCCAGCCGGACTGCCTCGACCCGCAGGTCAGCCCGTACGACATCACCGCCGTGATCGACCGGAACATCTTCGACTCGCTGGTGTCCACCGACGCCGACGGCCGGCTCCGGCCCTGGCTCGCCACCTCCTGGCAGGTCTCCGACGACGGCCTGGAGTACACCTTCCGGCTGCGCGAGGACGTCCGCTTCCACGACGGCACCCCACTCACCGCCGACGCCGTCAAGGCCACCCTGGACCACACCGTCGCCCCGGAGACCAAGTCCCAGTACGCGGCCGGGCTGATCTCCATGTACCGGGACACCACCGTGGTCGACCCGTACACCGCGCGGATCGCCCTGACCAGGCCGTACCCGCCACTGCTCCAGCTGCTGTCCACCGCCGTCTTCGGCATCCAGTCGCCCACCGCGCTGCGCGCCGACCAGGGCCGCACCTGCGGGCACCCGGTCGGCAGCGGCCCGTTCGTGTTCACCGACTGGGCCCGCAACCGCCGGATCGTCCTCGACCGCAACCCCGCCTACCAGTGGGCCCCCGAGGACGCCGGCCGCACCGGCCCCGCCCGGGCCGAGGGACTCACCGTGGAGTTCGTCCCCGAAGCCGCCTCCCGCTTCGGCGCGCTGAGTTCCGGCCAGGTCGACATCGCCGCCGCCATCCCGCCCGGCAGCATCAGCCGACTCGCGCACGCCGACGGCTTCCGCTTCCTCCAGGCCCCGCAGCCCGGCGCGCCCTACCTGCTGCTGCTCAACCCGCGCCGCGCGCCGCTGGACGACCTACGGGTCCGCCAGGCCCTCCAGTACGCCGTCCGCTACGACGACCTGGTGCGCGCCCTCTACTCCGGCCGCCACCAACGGGCCTGGGGCGTCCTGTCCCCGGCCACCCCCGGCTACAACCCCGCCGTCGAGGGCGCCACCCCGTACGACCCCGGACGGGCCGCCGCCCTGCTCGACGCGGCCGGCTGGACCGGACGCGACGACGCCGGCTACCGCACCCGCGACGGCAGGCGCCTGAGCATCGAGTGGCCGTACATGACCAGCCTGATGCGCGACCAGCGCGTCCTGCTCGCCCAGGGCATCCAGGCCGACGCCCGCCGGGCCGGCATCGAGATCCGCCTCACCGCCCACGAACCCGGCACCTACCTGAAGAAGGCGCTCTCCCGCGACGCCGACATCCTCGCCTTCAGCTGGAACCGCGCCGACCCCGACGTCATGCGCACCTACTTCGCCTCCGACCAGACCGCGGACAAGGGCGGGTCCAACGCCTTCGGCGTCTCCGACCCCGAACTCGACGCCTGGCTCCGGGAAGCCTCCGCCACCTCCGACCGGGCCCGGCGCGACGCCCTCGACGGCCAGGCCCAGCTCCGGATCCAGCAGCAGGCCTACGCCCTGCCCGTCTACGCCCCCACCACCCTGGTCGGCGCCGCCGACCGGGTGCGCGGCGTCACCTTCGACGCCCAGGCGTACCCGCGCTTCTACGACGCCCGGCTGGAGGGATGACCCCGTGACCGCCCCGCTGCGCTGGCTGCTGCGCCGCCTCGTCCTGGCCGCGCTGGTCGTCCTCGGCGCCGCTCACGCCGTGTTCTTCGCGTTCCGGCTGCTGCCCGGCGACCCGGTCCGCAGCGTGCTCGGCTCCACCAACCCGACCCCCGAACTCGTCGCCCAGGTGCGCCGCGAACTCGCCCTCGACCAGCCACTGGTGGTGCAGTACGGGCGCTTCATGGGCCGCCTGCTCACCGGCGACCTCGGCGAGTCCTACCAGCTCCAGCAGCCGGTGGGCCAGGTGATCGGCAGCCAGCTCTGGCCGACCCTCCAACTCGCCCTCGCCGCCTTCGTGCTGGCACTGCTGCTCGCCCTCGCCACCGCCGTGCTCACCGCCGACCGGCCGCGGGCCCGGCGGTTGAGCTCCGCGCTGGAGCTGTTCGCCGCCTCCAGCCCCGCCTTCGGGATCGGAGCGGTACTGCTGGCCCTGTTGTCCTACCGGCTGCGCTGGTTCCCCGCGATGGGCGGAGGCGGCATCTCCGGCCTGGTGCTGCCCGCCGTCACGCTCGCCGTGGGCATGGCCGGGGTGTTCACCCAGGTGCTCCGCGAGGAGCTCGAACGCGTCCTCGACCAGCCCTTCGTCCTCACCGCCCGCGCCCGGGGCGGCGCCGAACTCGCGGTCCGGCTGCGGCACGCGCTGCGCCACGGCCTGATCCCGCTGGTCACCCTCGCGGGCTGGGCCGCCGGGGCCCTGTTCGGCGGTGCGGTCGTGGTCGAGACCGTGTTCAGCCGCCAGGGGCTCGGCCAGCTCACCGCCACCGCCGTCCAGGGCCGCGACCTGCCGGTGGTCACCGGGGTCGTGCTGCTGTCCGCGACGGTCTTCGCGCTGATCAACGTGGCCGTCGACGTGCTGTACCGGGTGATCGACCCCCGGATCGCCGAGAGGAGCACCGGATGACCACCAACCGACTGCCGGTCGGGGCCGCGGCGCCCGTCACCCGTCGCCGCCCGCTCGCACGCCTGCCCCGCACCGGGGCCGGGACGGCGCTCGCCTGGGCCCTGCTCGTGCTGGTGCTGCTCGCCGCCCTGGCCCCCGACCTGCTCGCCGGGCAGGACCCGCAGGCCATCGACCCCGCCGACGCGCTCTCCGGACCAAGCCGGCCCCACTGGCTGGGCACCGACCAGCTCGGCCGCGACCTGTTCAGCCGGATCGTGCACGGCGCCGGCGCCTCACTGCTGATCGGCCTCGGCGCCACCGCCCTCGCCCTGGTCGGCGGGGCGCTGCTCGGTGTGCTCGCCGCCACCGCCGGCCGCGCCGTCGACCGGGTGCTGTCCCGCCTCACCGACGTCCTGATGGCCTTCCCCGGCCTGATGCTCTCCCTCATCGTGGTCGCCCTGCTCGGCCCCGGCAGCGCCAACGCCACCCTGGCCATCGGCGCCTCGCTGCTGCCCGGCTTCCTGCGCCTGGCCCGCGGCCAGGCACTCGCCGTGCGCGCCGGCGACTACGTACGGGCGGCCGTGGTCATGGGCCGCGGCCGCGCGGACATCCTGCTGCGGCACGTCCTGCCCAACGCCCTGCCGCCGCTGCTGGTCCTGGCCACCGTCAACACCGGCAGCGCGATCATCGCGGGCTCCACGCTCAGCTTCCTCGGGCTCGGCCCGAAGCCGCCCGCGCCCGAGTGGGGCAGCATGCTCTCCGAGGGCCGCGACCACCTCGACACCGCCTGGTCCGTCGCCGTCTTCCCCGGACTCGCCATCACCCTCACGGTCGTCGCCGTGACGGTCGTCGGCCGGGACCTCCAGCGGCGACTGGACGGAAAGGGACGGCCGTGACCGCACCCGACCGAACCGCCCCGCTGCTCGCCGTCGAGGACCTGAGGATCTCCTTCGGCCGCGGCCGCCGGCGCACCGACGTCGTCCACGGCGTGGACCTCGACCTGCGGCCCGGCGAGTGCCTCGCCCTGGTCGGCGAGTCCGGCTCCGGAAAGACCCTCACCGCCCGCGCCCTGGTCGGACTGACCGGCCCCGGGGCGAGCGTCACCGCGCGCCGCCTCGACTACGACGGACAGGACCTGCGCGCCCTCGGCGCCCGCGAGTGGCGGCGACTGCGCGGCGCCGGGATCGGACTGGTCTCCCAGGACGCCCTGGTGTCCCTCGACCCGCTGCGCCGGGTCGGCGACGAGGTCGCCGAGCCGCTCGCCGTCCACGGCATCGGCACCCGCCGGGACCGCCCGCAGCGCGCCGTGGAACTGCTGCGGGAGGTGACCGTGCCCGAACCCGAGCTGCGGGCCCGGCAGTTCCCGCACCAGCTGTCCGGCGGCCAGCGCCAGCGGGCCCTGATCGCCGCCGGGATCGCCGCCGCACCGCGGGTGCTGATCGCCGACGAACCGACCACCGCCCTCGACCCCTCCGTACGGGCGCAGATCCTCGACCTGCTCGCCGAGCGCCGGGCCACCGGCATGGCGGTCCTGCTGATCAGTCACGACCTCGCCGCGGTGGCCAGGCTGGCCGACCGGATCGCGGTGATGCGCGCCGGCCGGATCGTCGAGACCGGGCCCACCGGGGAGCTGCTGGCCGCGCCCCGGCACCCGTACACCCGGATGCTGCTCGACGCGGTGCCCACCGGCTGCCGCCCGGCCGAGGCGACGGCACGGGTCGGCGAGCGGGTGGTGCTGCGCGCCGAGGGGCTGACCAAGGCCTACCCCGCGACCGGCGGCCGCCGGGCCGGCACGGTCAGCGCGCTGGACGGGGTCTCGCTGGAACTGCGCGAGGGCGAGACCCTCGGCATCCTCGGCGAGTCCGGCTCGGGCAAGACCACGCTCGGCCAGACGGTGCTCGGCCTGCTGGAACCGGACGCCGGACAGGTGACCCTGCTCGGGCAGCCGTGGTCCGGGCGCGGCGAGGCGGCCCGCGCGGCGCTGCGCGGGCGGATCCAGCTGGTGCAGCAGGACCCGCTGTCGTCCTTCGACCCGCGCTGGACGGTGGAGCGCATCGTCGCCGAGGCCCTGGGCGCCCCCGGCCGCCGGGCCGCCCGCCGCCACCGGGCGCGGATCGCCGAACTGCTCGCGCTGGTGGGGCTGGACGAGGGCCTGCTGGAGCGCCGGCCCCGGCAGCTGTCCGGCGGCCAGCGCCAGCGGGTCGCGATCGCCCGGGCGATCGCCCCCGAACCGGAGGTGATCGTCTGCGACGAACCGGTCTCGGCGCTGGACGTCTCCGTCCAGGCCCAGGTGCTGGACGTGTTCGCCGAGGCCCAGCGCCGCCTCGGGGTGGCGCTGCTGTTCATCTCCCACGACCTCGCGGTGGTGCGACGGATGAGTGACCGGGTCGCGGTGATGCGGGCGGGCCGCATCGTCGAGACCGGGGCCACCCAGGAGGTCTTCACCGCCCCGAGGGACCCGTGGACCGCCCACCTGCTGGAGGCGATCCCGCCGCTGGACCCGATCCGCCCCTGACGGCCCGCGCCCGAGGACCGACCCCGGGCGCCCCACCGCTGACCACCGGAACGCACCACCCGAACGACGATGGAGAGCCGCACATGAACGACACTGCCGGTCCGATCCTGTCCGTCCTGGACACCGTGCCCGTCTGGTACGGCGTCCCGGCGGCCGACTCGCTGCACCAACTCCTGGAGCTGGCGCCCGCCGTGGAGCGCCTCGGCTACCGCCGGTACTGGCTGGCCGAGCACCACAACATGCCCGCCTTCGGCACCTCCACCCCGCCGGTGCTGATCGGGCAGCTGGCCGCCGTCACCTCCACCCTGCGCGTGGGCTCGGGCGGCGTGATGCTGCCCAACCACACGCCGCTGGTGGTGGCGGAGCAGTTCGCCACCCTCGACGTGTTCCACCCGGACCGGATCGACCTCGGGGTCGGCCGGGCGCCGGGCGGGGAGCCGGCCACCGCCCGGGCGCTGCGCCGCACCGGGGACCCGGCCCACGCCGGCGCCTTCGGGGAGCAACTCGTCGAGCTGATCGACTACTTGACCCCGTCCGGGGACGGTGAGCGCCCCGCGGTGGCGGTCTCCCCGCCGCCGCAGCGCCCGGTGCCGGTCTGGCTGCTGGGCACCAGCGAGTCCAGCGCCTCGCTGGCGGCCCGCCTGGGGCTGCCGTACGCCTTCGCGCACCACCTCAACCCGGCCGGGACGGCGGCCTCGGTGGCCCGCTACCGGGCGGAGTTCCAGCCCTCGGAACGGCTGGCGCAGCCGTACGTGGCGGTGTCCTCGCAGGTGGTGGCCGCGGACTCGGACGAGGAGGCGCAGTGGCACGCCGGTCCGATCCGGGTCGCCCACGTGGAGGGGCGGATCAACCCGCTGACCCTGTTCCGCACCCCGGAGCAGGCGGCGCGGTACAGCCTGACGTCAGCTCAGCAGGATTATCTGGAGGGTCACTTCGCCACCCAGGTGGTCGGCGGTCCGCAGACCGTCCGGCGCCGCCTCGCGGAGTTCCGGGCCGAGGTCGGCTTCGACGAACTCCTGGCGGCGACACCGGTGTTCGGCCTGCAGGCGCGGATCCGGTCGTTCGAGCTGCTGGCCGAGGCGGCTCAGCCGGCCACGGACTCGTCCGGCTTGAGCCCGGCCAGCTCGGCCAGCAGCTCGTAGGAGCGCACCCGCTCCTCGTGGTCCTGGACCACGGAGAGCACCATGAGCTCGTCGACGGCGGTCGCCCGGACGAACTCGGTGACCTTCTGCCGTACGGTCTCCGGCCCGCCGAAGATCTGGGCGTCGAACATCTGGTCCACCACCAGGCGCTCCTGGGGCCCGCAGACGAAGGAGGAGGCCTCCTCGACCGGAGGGAAGAGCGGGTTCATCCCGCGCAGCGACTGGGCGGTGATCATCCGCAGGGGCGTGCTGAGCAGCTCGCCCCTGCGGTCGTCCTCGGCCACCGCGCCGAAGACGGCGACCATCGAGTACGGCTCGCTGAGGTACTGCGAGGGGCGGAACTCGGCGCGGTAGGCCTGGAGCGCGGCCACCGAGCCGTGCGGCGAGAAGTGGTGGGCGTAGGCGAAGGGCAGGCCCAGGCTCGCGGCGAGCTGGGCGCTGTAGCCGCTGGAGCCGAGCAGCCAGACCGGCACCGACAGTTCGGCGGCCGGGACGGCGGTGACCTGGCCGGGCCTGGCCGCCGCGGCCGGGGCGCCGCCGGGCGGGGCGAAGTGGTTCAGCAGCTCGTGGACCTGGGCGGGGAAGTCGCCCGCGCCCAGCGGGCCGGCCTGGCGGCGCAGGGCGCGGGCGGTGATCGGGTCGGTGCCGGGGGCCCGGCCGAGGCCGAGGTCGATCCGGTCGGGGTTGAGGGCGGCGAGGGTGCCGAACTGCTCGGCCACCACCAGTGGCGGGTGGTTGGGCAGCATGACGCCGCCGGCGCCGACCCGCAGGCGGGTGGTCGCGGCGGCGATCTGCCCGGCCAGGATGGCGGGCGAGGAGGTCGAGAGCGACGGCATGTTGTGGTGCTCGGCCAGCCAGAAGCGGTGGTAGCCGAGCCGTTCCACGGCCTGCGCGAGGCGCACGGAGTTGCGCAGCGAGGTCGAGGCCGTCGACCCCTGCCAGACGGGGGCGGTGTCCAGGACCGAGAGCTTGATTCCCAAATCGGAGGTCATGGCGAACAGAATATGGGGACTGTCCCCACTTTTCAACGCCAGCTGTCCGTCCTACAGTTGAGAGGGGAGGGAGCCCTCGGTCCGGGACGGGTTCAGGCGGCTGCCGGCGCCCGCAGGGTGATCGGCCGCCGCACCTCGCCCCGGCCGCTGTCCAGCAGGATCTGGTCGTGCAGCTGGTGCAGCTGGCGGCAGGGCGCGATGCCCAGCTCGCGGTCCAGCACCGACCGCACCCGGTGGAACACCTGGAGCGCGTCGGCCCGGCGGTCCGAGCGGTAGAGCGCCAGCATCAGTTGCCGGTGGAAGGCCTCGATCAGGGGGTGCTTCTTCACCAGCGTGTACAGCGGGCCCACCAGTTCCCGGTGCCGGCCCAGCATCAGATCCGCCTCGTTGCGCATCTCGATGCACTCCAGTCGGGCCTCCTCGGCCCAGGTGGCGAACTCGTCGACGATCGCGCCACCGCGCAACTCGCCCAGCGCCCTGCCGCGCCACAGGGACAGGGCCTGGTCGCAGTGGGTGGAGGCCTCCGCGTACCGGCCGTCCCTGATCGCGGACCGGCCCAGCCGCACCAGCCGCTGGAAGTCGTCCGAGTCCAGGCTGTGGCCGTCGAGCCGGAGCACGTAGCCGGGGTGGCGGGTGACGATCGGCGTGGCCGCCGTCCCCGGCCGCTTCAGCAGCTTGCGCAGCTGCGATATGTAGACGTGCAGCGTCGCCGTGCCGCGGCGGGGCAGTGCGTCGCCCCAGATCTCGTGGCACAGCTGGTCGGTGGACACCACGTCGTCCGCGCGCACCAGCAGGGCGGCGAGCAGGGACTCCACCTTGGGTGCGCTGATGCCGAAGACGTTCTCGCCGTCGGTCATTCGCAGGCTGCCCAGAATCTCGAATCGCATTGTCTGTCCTTCGTGGGGGGATTCGCGTGACCGATGGGCTCAGCGCGACACTGAGCCGTATCGCCCGTCGAGATAGACCAGGGGCCGCGCTGTGCCGCCCTCGACCGCGTGCACCGGCTGACCGATCACCAGGGTGTGGTCGCCGGCGGGCAGGTCGTACACCTTGCGGCACACCAGCGCGGCGGGCACGTCCTCCAGCAGCGGCACCCCGTAGGGGCCCGGGCGCCAGGCGGTGGGCGGCGCGAAGCGGTCGATGCCGCTGCGGGCGAAGGTGGTCGCGAGCTCCTGCTGGTCCTCGGCGAGCAGGTGCACCGCGAGGTGCTCGGCCGTGCACACGGCCGCCCAGGAGGAAGCGGTGCGGCCGATGCCGAAGGAGATCAGCGGGGGCGTGGAGGACAGGGACGCCAGTGAGGTGGCGGTGAAGCCGACCGGCTTCGCGCCGTCGGAAACCGTGATGACGGCCACACCGGCCGGATGGCGTCGGAATACCCGGCGGAAGGCGTCGGCGGCGATGGGCTCGCCGTCCGCGAGGCCCGTGGGCGAACAACTCCCGGAAGCCTGCCAGACATGAAGACCGGAAACCTGACTTTGACCCATATCATTCGCCCCCGTGAAGTGCTCATTGAGGCGGGCGGGGCTGAATGCCCCGCCCGGCGCGTTGTCCTCATGTTTTCAGAGGGATCACTTAACGGCATCAGGGGAAATACGTACGGCCATCAGCCTGGCCAGCTCGGCCCGCGAGCCGACCTCCAGTTTCCGGTAGATCCGGGAGAGGTGGACCTCCACCGTGCGCGGGCTCACCTGGAGCGCCTCGGCGATCTCCCGGGTGCGCTGGCCGGTGCCGGCCAGCCGGGCCACTTCCAGCTCCCGCTGGGTCAGCAGGGCCAGGTCGTCCGCGGCCGGCGGGGCGGGCGTCGGCATCAGCGCGTGGCAGCCGCGGTCCAGGGTGCCCTCGAAGGTGTGGTCCGGGCTCGTCCGGGCGTACAGCAGCACCCCCCACTGCTCGGCCATCGCGTTCATCCGCTCCGACAGCGCCCGGGCCCGGTCCGGGCGGCCGGCGGCGGCCAGTGCCCGGGCCGTGCGCAGCCGCGCGGTCAGCTGCGGCAGCCGCAGGTGGGAGCCGTCGAAGAGTCGCTCCGCCTCCCGGTACGCGGCGACGGCCTCCCCGGCCCGGTCCTCCCGCAGCAGGAAGTGGCCTCTGGCCATCGCCGCGTACGCGGAGGTGTGCGGTGTCCCGAACAGCCGCGCGGTGCGCTCCGCCGTCTCGGCCCAGTGGGCGCCGCCCTCGACCCCGGCGGCGGTCGCCGCCCGGGTCAGCAGCTCGTGGTAGCGGGCCCGGTTCATCACGGACAGCCCCGTGACCGCGGGGGAGTTCAGCTCGACCAGCAGGCTCAGGCACCGCTCGGGGCTGCCCTGCATCAGCATCGTCTCGGCCAGCGTCAGCACCGCGGAGCCGTACCAGCTGCCCGGCCCGGGCCGCAGCGCCCGCAGCGCCTCCTCGGCCAGCGCCGAGGCCCGGCTGCTGCCCGGCGGTTCGGCGTAGGTGACGCACAGCGCCTCCTGGGCGAGCGCGTGGGTGCGCAGCTGGTCGGCGTTCAGGTAGCCCGCGAGGTCCGCCGCCCGGGCCGCGGAGCGGCGCGCGCTGGCCGGCCGGCCCTGGACCAGCTGGGTCTCCGCCAGGCCGCTCAGCAGGACCGGCAGCATCGCGTTGTGCGAGCAGTCCGACGTCAGCTCCACGCCCCGCTCGTAGAAGGACTCCGCCTCGCGCGGGCGGCCGAGCGCGAAGGCGCACCAGCCGAGCAGGGCGAGGAACTCGGTGTGCAGGTAGGCCTCGGCGGTCGGCAGCTCGTCCATCTGCCGGACGGCGGCGTCGTACGAGGCCAGGCAGGACTTGGTGCGGCCCTCGCCCAGTTCGGCCAGCGCGTGCAGCACCAGTGCGCCCGCGAGGGTGGTGGGATGCCCGTCGGTCCGGGCCAGCAGCAGCGCCTCGGCGGCCAGTCGCGGCAGGTTCCGGTGCTGGCCCAGCAGGGCGACGATGCCCCGGTAGACGGTGAAGCGGGCCAGCAGGTCGCCGTTGGGGACCTTGCTGGCGGTGAGGGCGGTCAGTTCACCGGCCAGCAGGGCGTCGGCCGCCTCGTAGCGCCCGTGCAGGCAGTCGACGAGCGCGCACAGCCGCACCGCGGAGCGGTAGGACTCGGTGGGCTGCAGAGGGGTGCCCTGGGTCAGCAGGTGCTGCAGGGTGTCGTTCTTGCAGCCGTACTCGGCGGCCCGCAGCGCCTTGGCGAGTGGGGGGATCAGGCCCAGCAGCCGTCCCGGTGAGTCACCGTTGGGGGGCAGCCCCTTGAGGGCCAGCAGCAGCCAGCGGGCGGCGTCCACGGGGGAGGACGGGACGGCCTCCTCGCCGGCCTTCGCCAGGATCTCCAGGTCCTCGCGGGTGAAGCTGCTGGCGGACAGCTCGATGTGGATGGCGCGCTCGGCGGCGGAGGTGGTCCGGCGGCTGAGCACGGTGAGCGCCCGGCGGTGCGCGCGGGCGCGCCAGCAGTGGTCGGCCTGGTCGTGCAGCATCCGGCGCAGCACGGTGTGCCGGAAGGTGAGCAGCGAGGTGGAGCCGCGCAGCGGGCGCAGGACGTCGACGTCGATCAGTTCGGTGACGATGGTGGTGAGTTCGGGGGCGGGCAGCTCGGAGACGGCGGACAGCTCCTCCCAGCTGAAGCGGTCGCCGAGGACGGCGCCGGACTCGGCGACCAGCCGCTCGGCGGGGTCGAGCAGGGCGAGTTCGGCGGCCAGCGGGGCCAGCCGTCCGGTGAGCAGCCTGGTGCCCAGCAGCGGGCTGAGCGGCGCGGTCTCGCCGAGTACGAGCAGGCAGAGGGGGTTGCCCTGGCTCTCGTGGTAGACGGCGGGCAGCCAGCCGGTGTCGGTCGGTACGCCGAGCAGCGAGGCGGCCTGGCAGAGGGTGAGCGCACCGAGTTCGATCCGTTCCACCTGTCCCGACTCGACGCCCTGGGCCAGGGTGCCCAGGAGCGGGGCGTGGGCCTGTCGCGGCCGGTGGACGATGACCAGCAGGACGGGCGCGGGGGCGGTCAACCGGACGAGGTGGTCGGCGAGTTCGAGGGACTGCGGATCGGCCCAGTGGAAGTCGTCGAGGACCAGGAGCAGCCCGCCGCCGTCGCGGGCGGAGCGTTCCAGCAGGGCGCGTACGGCCTGGGAGACGCCGAGGGGCTCCGGTCGCCGGGCGTCGGGGCCGAGTTGGGCGCAGAGCGCCGCGCGCAGCAGCGAGGCGTGTCCGGGAGAGAGTTCGGCCAGCCTCTCCGGGGTCATCACGCCCGCCAGGGCCCGGGTGAAGACGGCCAGCGGGTACTGCCGTTCGGTGGGGGAGCAGCGACCGTCGAGGACGGTGATGCCACGGGATCTGGCCGCCGCGGTCATGGGGCCGAGCAGTCTGCTCTTCCCGGAACCGGGGCAACCGATCAGTTCGATCACACCGCCCTGGCCGCCCGCCAGTCGGTCCACCGCGCGCAGTAGTTCGAGCGACTCGTCACAGCGGACGGAGGAGATGCGTTCAGGGTTGTCCGTGACCGGCAGCACATTCACCACAGCGAATTGACCTTTCCCCCGGTGGAATACGCATGATCGCTTACCGATGACACTCCGCACTGGATGATCGACACCAAGGGCTCGCGGCACGCAGGACATGAAGCGAGGGAGTCCAAGGATCGGTTGTGACGCCTGATCCGGACTCCCTCGGCACTGCACTCTATGCGAAGACAGACGATCTGTTGATCGAATCGTCATATCTAGCGTCGCGGTGTCCCGGGCTCGGCATCGCGCCCGGCTGAGCTACGCCGGGCCGGTCATCCTCGCAGTGCTGCAGGCCCTGCTCGGCTTCACCTCCGGACCCCGTCCTCCGCCTACGATCACTGACCTTTCGCATCAATCATCTAGTCGGTCAGTCTACTAAATGACTGTCTCTCAGGTTGATCACCCGCAGCCGGCGCTCGGGAGCGGCGAGGCCCCGGTCGGCTGTTGCCGACCGGGGCCGGTGCCGGGTGCGGACGGGGGCAGCCGCGCCCGGCGGATGTTCTCGGACGATCGCCCGAGAGTCAGAGGCCCGCGTGCACGGGCTGCTCGTTCTGCTGCTGGGTGTCGCCGCCGGCCGTCATCCGCCGCATGACCAGGGTCAGCAGGATGGTCAGCGCGGTGAACCCGGCGCCCCAGCTGAAGGCCGCCGTGACGCCCTCGGTCAGGACGTAGTCGGCCGCGCCCTTGGTGTCCAGGCCCGCCGGGGCCTCGGCGCCGCGGGTCGCGGCGCCGAAGACGGTCACCATCACCGCGAGGCCCAGCGCACCGCCGATCTGCTGCATCACGTTCAGCAGGCCCGACGCGGCGCCGGTCTCCTCCGGCTTGATGCCGGACATCAGGATCGTGGTGACGCCGACCAGCAGGACGCCCATGCCGAGTCCGGCGACGACCATCGGGCCGAGCAGCGCGGACAGGTAGGAGGAGGACGGCGTGATCTGGGCGAACCAGATCAGCGAGACGCTGATGGCGGCGGCGCCGACGGCCGTCAGCACCCGGGCGCCGAAGCGCGGCAGCTGCTTGGCGGCCACACTGGAGGAGCCGAGGATCAGCAGCGCCAGCGGGACGAACGCCAGGCCCGCCTTGATCGGGCTGAAGCCGCTGACCTCCTGCAGGAACTGGGTGAGGAAGAAGAACATCGAGTTGCCCGCCGCCATCACGAACAGCAGGGCGAGGTAGCCGATGGCGCGGTTGCGGTCGGCGAACAGCCGCAGCGGGGTGATCGGCTGCTTGGCCTTGTTCTCGACCACGATGAACAGCGCCAGCAGGACGATCGCCGCCACGAACGAACCGATCGTCAGACCGTCGCCCCAGCCCTGCTCGGCGGCGCGGATGAAGCCGTACACCAGCGCGGTCATGCCGAGGGTGGAGCTGAGCGCGCCGCCGAGGTCGAAGGAGCCGGGCGTGCGGTCGGTCTCGTGGATGAACATCGGGGCCAGGATCAGCAGCACCAGGCCGATCGGCACGTTGATGAACAGCACCCAGCGCCAGGAGAGCCAGTCGGTGAGCAGGCCGCCGCCGATCAGGCCGATCGCCGCACCCGAGCCGGACACCGCCGCGTAGGCGCCGAGTGCCTTGGCGCGGGCCTTCTCCTCGGTGAAGTGGGTGGCGATCAGGGCGAGCACGGTCGGTGCCGCGATCGCCGCGCCGACGCCCTGGACGGCCCGCGCGGCCAGCAGCATCCCGGCCGAGGTGGACAGGCCGCCGAGCAGGGAGGCCGCCGTGAACACCGTGACACCGACCAGCAGGCCCTTGCGGTGGCCCAGGATGTCGCCGGCCCGGCCACCCAGCAGCAGCAGGCCGCCGAACGTCAGCAGGTACGAACTCAGCACCCAGGAAAGGCCGGTGGGGGTGAAGCCGAGTGCGTCCTTGAGGTCGGGAAGGGCGATGTTCACCACGTTGACGTCAAGGATGAGCATGGTCTGGAGGGCCAGGACGAGGACGAGCACCACGCCCGGGCGCTTCTCCTTCGTCCCTGCTCCCGCGGCGCCCGTCGGGCGAGCGCCCGCAGTGGTCGCCGAAGTCTGTTCGCTCATGGGTGTGCTGTCTCCTCAGAACCTAAACGGGGACTCTCCCTGTATCCTCCAGGGAAGATACAGGGAGAGTCCCCGTTTATCAACGCCCATCAATCGGCGTGAGATCGAGCCAAGATGAGGACCAGTCAGTTCACCCCGAGCTCGCGGTCGATGAAGTCGAACAGGTCGTCGTCCGAGGTCTCGCCCAGCTGCACCTGCTCGCCTCCCTCGCCGTCCCCGCTCTCGGCCGCCTCCAGCCGCAGCAGCAACTCCCGCACCCGGCCGGTCAGCCGGTGCCGGTCCCCGCCCCCGGCGGGCAGCGAGGCCAGCCGGCGCTCCACCCGCTCCAGGTCCGCCAGCGCCGAGGCCAGCCCGTCCTCCTCGGCCGGGGCCAGCTCCTGCGCCAGGAACCGCGCCAGGTCGATCGGGGTCGGGTGGTCGAAGACCAGCGTGGTCGGCAGCCGCAGCTCGAAGGCCGTGGCCAGCCGGTTGCGCAGCTCCACCGAGGTCAGCGAGTCGAAACCGAGGTCCTTGAACGGGCGCTCGGTCCCGATCGTCCCGGCGTCGGTGTGACCGAGCACCACGGCGACATGGCCGCGCACCAGGTCCACCAGCTCCCCCTGCCGCTCCGCCTGGTCCAGCGCCACGAGCCGCTCGCGCACCGCCCGGGCGCCGTCGGGCGCCGCGCCCCCGCCGTCCGCCGCGGTGCGGCGGGTCGGGGCCCGGCCCACCAGCTCGGCGAACAGCGGCCGGGAAGCGCCGGCCGCGGCCCGGCGGCGCAGCGCCGACAGGTCCAGGCCCAGCCCCACGGCCAGCGGCTGACGGCCCGCCAGCGCCTCGTCGAACAGCGCGAGGCCCTGCTCGTTCTCCAGGGGCAGGACGCCGTCCCGGGCCATCCGGGCCAGGTCGGCCTCGCCGAGGCCCTCGGTCATGGTGCTGGCCTGCGCCCACAGACCCCAGGCCAGCGAGGTCGCGGGCAGGCCGAGGGTGTGCCGGTGGTGGGCCAGAGCGTCCAGGAAGGCGTTGGCGGCCGCGTAGTTGGCCTGGCCGGGAGTGCCGGTCAGGCCGCTGACCGACGAGTAGAGGACGAAGGCGCTCAGGTCCAGGTGACGGGTGAGCCGGTGCAGGTTCCACGCGGCGTCCGCCTTGGGACGCAGCGCGGTGGCCAGCCGCCCCGGGCTCTGCGCGGCCAGGACGGCATCGTCCAGCGCACCCGCGGTGTGCACGACGGCGGTCAGCGGGTGGTCCGCCGGGACGGACGCGAGCAGGGCGGCGAGAGCGGCCTCGTCGGCGGTGTCGCAGGCCTCGATCCGGGCCCGGGCACCGAGGTCGGCCAACTCCCGCAGCAGCTCCGCGGCACCCGGCGCCTGCGGGCCGCGGCGGCTGGTGAGCAGCAGGTGCCGGACGCCGTGCCGGGTCACCAGGTGCCGCGCGAGCAGACCGCCGAGGGTCCCGGTGCCGCCCGTGACGAGCACCGTGCCCTCCGGGTCCAGCGGGGCCGGCAGCGTCAGCAGCGCCTTGCCGGTGTGCCGGGCCTGGCTCAGGTGGCGCAGCGCCTCCGGGGCGTGGCTGACGTCCCAGGCCGTCACCGGCAGCGGGCGCAGCGCCCCCTCCTCGAACAGGGCGACCAGCTCCGCCAGCATCTCCTGGACCCGCTCACGCGGCACCCGCATCAGGTCGTAGGCGGTGTACGACACTCCGGGGAAGCGCTCGCGCACCTGCGCCTCGTCGCGGATGTCGGTCTTGCCCATCTCCAGGAAGCGCCCGCCGGGCGCCAGCAGCCGCAGCGAGGCGTCCACGAACTCCTGCGCCAGCGAGTTGAGCACCACGTCGAAGCCGCGGCCGCCGGTCGCCGCCCGGTACTGCTCCTCGAAGTCGAGGGTGCGGCTGGAGGCGATCCGCTCCTGGGGCACGCCGAGCGAGCGCAGCGTCTCCCACTTGGGGGCGCTGGCCGTGCCGTACACCTCCAGGCCCCAGTGCCGGGCCAGCTGCAGCGCGGCCTGGCCCACGCCGCCGGTCGCGGCGTGCACGAGCAGCGACTCGCCCTCGCGGACCCGGGCCAGGTCCGTCAGGCCGTAGAAGGCGGTCAGGAACACCACCGGGACGACCGAGGCGTCGGTGAAGCTCCAGCCCCGCGGCATCCGGGTCAGCCACCGGTGGTCGGTGACCGCCGCCGGGCCGACCGCGCTCGGGAACAGCCCCATCACCCGGTCGCCGACCGCCACCGAGGTGACCCCCGGCCCGGTCTCCAGCACCACGCCGGCCGCCTCGCCCCCGATCTGCGCCTCGTCGCCCGGGTACATCCCGAGGCCGATCAGCACGTCGCGGAAGTTCAGGCCGGCGGCGCGCACCCGCACCCGTACCTCGCCGGGCGCCAGCGGGGCACCGGCCTCGGGCGCCGGGAGCAGGGCCAGGTCGCTCAGACTGCCCTTGCTGCGGACGTCCAGCCGCCAGTGCTCGGTGCCCGGCGGCGGGGTGAGCAGCTCGGTGGCGGCGGCCGCGCGGACCAGCCGCGGGGCGTACACCTTGCCGTCGCGCACGGCGAGTTGGAACTCCTCGCCGGCGAGCAGGGCGGCGGTGACGGCCCCGGCCGGGCCCTCGGCGAGCGGACCGTCGAGGTCGAGCAGGCCGAAGCGGTCCGGGTGCTCGGAGTGAGCGGTCCTGACCAGGCCCCAGACGGTGGACGCCGCGAGGTCGCGGATCTCCGGGCCGGGGCGCGCGGCCACCGCACCCCGGGTGACCAGGACGAGGCGGGCGTCGTCGGGGACGCCCTCGGCCAGCCACTCCTGGGTGAGGGCGAGGGCCCGTTCGGCCAGGCCCCGGGCGTGATCGGGCAGTTCGGCGTCGGCCGGTGACTCCCCGGTGAGCGCGGCCAGGACCAGGGCGGGGGCCGACTCCCGGGCGAGGGCCGTCCTCAGGGCGGCCACGTCGGCGTGGACGGTGGCGCCCAGGGCGTCGGCGAGGCCGAGGCCGTCCGGCGCGAGGACGTGGACGCCCCGGGCGGAGGCGGCGGGGTCGAGCGGGGCGGTGGCCAGCGGCTTCCACTCCACCAGGTGCAGCGGGGTGCCCGCGGTCTCCGCGGCCCGGGCGGCCGGGCCGGCGAGGGCGGCGAAGTCCCGCAGCGAGCCGGGGCGCGCGGTGAGCGCGGCGACCGTCGCCACCGGCGCTCCTTCCGGGTCGGCCAGGTCCAGGCGCATGGTCCGCTCGCCCGCCGGGGCCAGCCGCACCCGCAGCGTGCGCGCTCCCAGCGCCGCCAGCCGTACACCGGACCAGCTGAACGGCAGCAGCACGGACCCGTCCTCGTCGGCGTCCAGCGCCCCGGAGGCGAGCGCCCACGGGTGCAGGGCGGCGTCCAGCAGCGCGGGGTGGAGGGCGTGGCCCTCCGTGGCGGCGCCCTCGGGCAGGCGGACCTCGGCGTAGTGGGTGTCGCCGTCGCGCCAGGCCCGGACGAGGCCCTGGAAGAGCGGGCCGTAGGCGTAGCCGTGCTCGGCGAGGCGCGGGTAGAGGTCGGTCAGGTCGACCGGTGTGCCGGCCGGAGGCCAGGCCGTCAGGACCCCGGCGTCCGGGTCGGTGCCGGGGACGGCGTCGGAGAGGGCGCCGGTCGCGTTCCGGGTCCAGGGGGCGGAGTCCTCGGTGCGCGAGTGGACGGCGAAGGCGCGCAGCCCGCGGTCGTCCGGGCCCTCCACGGTGAGCTGGAGTTCGACGGCGCCGGGCCCGCCGAGCACCAGCGGCGCCTCCAGGGTGAGGTCCTCCAGCGTCGCCGCTCCGGCCAGCTCCGCGGCGTGCAGCGCGAGGTCGACGAAGGCGGTGCCCGGCAGCAGCGTGGCCCCGGCGATGGTGTGGTCGGCCAGCCACGGGTGGGTGCGGGTGGAGAACCGGCCGCTGAGGACCAGCCGGTCGCTCTCGGCCAGCCGGACGGCGGTGCTCAGCAGCGGGTGGTCGGTGCCGGACTGCCCGCCGGCCGTCCGGCGGGCCGCCAGCCAGTAGTGGCGGCGCTGGAAGGGGTAGGTGGGCAGGTCGGCGTGGGGCGTGGGGGAGGCCGGCCGGTAGCAGGTGGGGGTGTGGCCGGTGGTGTGGAGGGTGGCGAGGGCGGTGGTGAAGGACTGCGTCTCGGGGGTGTTCTTGCGCAGGGTGGGGATCGCCACGGCGTCGGTGGTGAGGCTCTGGCGGGTGAGCGCGGTGAGGGTGGCGTCGGGGCCGAGCTCCAGGAAGCGGGTGACGCCCGCGGCCTCCAGGTACTGGATCCCGGGGTGGAAGCGGACGGCCTCGCGGACGTGGCGGGCCCAGTACGCCGGGTCGGTGAGTTCCCCGGTGACCGGCTGCGCGGTGAGGTTGGAGATCACCGGGATCCGGGCCGGGCGGAAGGTCAGCTTGCCGATCGAGGCCCGGAAGTCGTCCAGGAAGCCGGCCATGTGGGGGGAGTGGAAGGCGTGGCTGACCTGGAGGCGGGTGGTGCGGCGGCCCTGGGCGGCGAAGTGCGCGGCGACGGCCTCGACCGCGGGGGTGTCGCCCGAGACGACGGTGGAGCGCGGGCCGTTGACGGCGGCGAGGTCCAGCTCGCGGCCCAGCACCTCCAGCAGCGCCAGCACCTCCTCCTCGGTGGCTTCCAGGGCGGCCATCGCGCCGTCGTTGCGCGCGGCCTGCATGTAGCAGCCCCGCGCGGCGACCAGGCTCACCGCGTCCTCCAGCGAGAACACCCCGGCCACGTGGGCGGCGGCGACCTCGCCGATCGAGTGGCCGATCAGGTAGTCGGGGACGATGCCCTGCTGCTCCAGCGTCCGGTAGAGGGCGGTCTGCAGGGTGAACAGCGCGGCCTGGGTGTACGCGGTCTGGTGCAGCACCTCCGAAGCCTCGCCGCCGCCCCACAGCACCTCGTGCAGCGGACGGTCGAGCAGCCGGTCGAAGCGGTCGCAGGCGTCGTCGAAGGCGGCGGCGAACGCCGGTACCGCCTCGTAGAGTTCGCGTCCCATGCCGGGGCGCTGGCTGCCCTGGCCGGTGAACAGGAACGCCGTCTTACCCGGCCGGACCGTGCCGGTGACCAGCCCCGGGGCCTCGGTGCCCTCGGCGAGCGCCCGCAGTCCGGCGAGCAGGCTCTCGCGATCCTGGCCGAGGACGACGGCGCGGTGGTCGAAGCGGGTGCGGGCGGCCAGGGCGTGGGAGGCGGCGGTGGTGTCGGTGCCCGGCCGGCGCTCCAGGTGGGTGGCCAGGGCGCGGGCCTGGCCGCGCAGGGCCTCGGCCGACCTGGCGGACAACTGCCAGGGCAGGGCCTGGAGTTCGAGGGCGGCCGGAGCGGAGGCCGGCGGCTCCCCGGTGCTCGGCTCCGCGGCTTCCTCGACGGGCTGTTCGAGGATGACGTGGGCGTTGGTGCCGCTGATGCCGAAGGAGGAGACGGCGGCGCGGCGCGGCCGGTCGTCCGCGGTGCCCCACGGGCGGGCGTCGGTGAGCAGTCGGACGGTGCCGTCGGACCAGTCGACGTGGCTGGTGGGCTCGCTGACGTGCAGGGTGCGGGGGAGGGTCGCGTGCCGCATCGCCATGACCATCTTGATCACGCCGGCCACGCCCGCGGCGGCCTGGGAATGGCCGATGTTGGACTTGATCGAGCCGAGCCAGAGCGGGTGTTCGGTGTCGCGGGCGCGGCCGTAGGTGTTCAGCAGGGCCTGCGCCTCGATGGGGTCGCCGAGCTTGGTGCCGGTGCCGTGGGCCTCGACGGCGTCCACCTGGTCGGCCGTCAGCCGGGCGTTGGCGAGGGCCTGGCGGATGACCCGCTCCTGGCTGGGCCCGTTGGGGGCGGTGAGCCGGCTGCTGGCGCCGTCCTGGTTGGTGGCGGTGCCCCGGATCAGGGCGAGGACCGGGTGGCCGTTGCGGCGGGCGTCGGACAGGCGCTCCAGGAGGAGCAGGCCCGCGCCCTCACCCCAGCCCGTGCCGTCCGCGTCGTCCGAGAACGAACGGCACCGACCGTCGGTGGACAGGCCCTGCTGGCGGCTGAACTCCACGAAGGTGTTGGGCGTGGACATCACCGTCACCCCGCCCGCGAGGGCGAGCGAGCACTCGCCCTGCCGCAGCGCCTGGGCGGCCAGGTGCAGGGCGATCAGCGAGGAGGAGCAGGCGGTGTCCACGGACACGGCCGGGCCCTCCAGGCCGAAGACGTACGCCAGCCGGCCGGACGCCACGCTGCCCAGGCTGCCACTGGCGAGGTAGCCCTCGTACTCCTCGGGGGCGGGCTTCAGCCGCGAGGCGTAGTCGTGGTACATCACGCCGGCGAAGACCCCGGTGTCGCTGCCGCGCAGGCTGGTCGGGTCGATGCCGGCCCGCTCGACGGCCTCCCACGCGGTCTCCAGCAGCAGTCGCTGCTGCGGGTCGGTGGCCAGCGCCTCGCGCGGGCTGAGGCCGAAGAACTCCGGGTCGAACTCGGCGGCACCGTACAGGAACCCACCGTGCCGGGTGATCGACTTGCCGGTCGCGTGCGGGTCCGGGTCGTACAGGTCCTCCTCCCAGTCCCGGTCCTCGGGGAAGGTGCCGATGGCGTCCGTGCCGTCGGCGACCAGCTGCCACAGCTCCTCGGGCGTGGTGACCCCGCCCGGGTAGCGGCAGGCCATCCCGACGATCGCGATCGGCTCCTGCCGGGCGTCCTCGATCTCGGTCAGCCGCCGTCGGGCCTGCCGCAGATCGGTGGTGGCCCGCTTGAGGTACTCGCGGAGTTTCTCCTCGTTGTTCGCCGCTTGGTTGTTCGGCACGTCGTTGTTCGCCACGGAATCTACCTTCAGCTGGAAATGTCGGTCGGGAGCGGGACGGCGGGCGGGATCAGGCCAGGCCGAGCTCCTTGTCGAGGGCGTCGAACAGCTCGTCGTCGGTCGCCGCCGCCAGGTCGCCGTCCGGGTCCTCCTCGGCTGTCAGCCCGTGCCAGCCCTGCAACACGTGCTGGAGGCGCTGGGCGATCTCGGCCGCCTCCGGGACGACGCCGCCGGCGGCGTCCGCCGAGTGCTGCTTGAGCAGTGCCTCCAGCCGGTCGATCGCCTCCAACGGGCCCCCGGCGCCGGCCGGTTGCGCCGGGGCCAGTTCGGCGAGCAGGTGCCGGGCGACCGCCAGCGGGGTCGGGTGGTCGAAGACCACCGTGGTGGCCAGGCGCAGCCCGGTGACCTTGTTGATCCGGTTGCGGAACTCCACCGCCGTGAGCGAGTCGAACCCGAGGTCCAGCAGCCCGCGCTCCGCCTCGACCCGGTCCGGCGAGCCGTGCCCGAGGACGGCCGCCGCGTGCTCCCGCACCAGCTCCAGGAGCAGCGGCTCGCGCTCCTCCGTCGGGGCCGCGGCGAGCCGGTCGCGCAGGGACGGGCCGGTGGCGGCCACCGCGGTCGGGGCCGCCTTCGCGCGGGGTGGCCGCTGGGCGGTCCGAACCAGGCCGCGCAGGATCTCGGGGAGCGTGCCCGAGGCCGACCTGGCCTGGAGGGCCGGGCTGTCGAGGGCGACCGGGGCGAGCAGGGGGCTGCCGTGGCCGAGCGCCGCGTCGAACATCCGCAGCGCGTCCTCGGGCGCCATCGGGACGATGCCGGAGCGGCGAAGCCTGGTCAGGTCAGCCTCGTTCAGCTTCTCGCCCATGCCGCCCTCGTCCCAGAGGCCCCAGGCGAGGGAGGTGGCGGGCAGGCCGAGGGTGTGTCGGTGGTGGGCGAGGGCGTCCAGGAAGGCGTTGGCGGCGGCGTAGTTGGCCTGGCCGGCGGTGCCGGTGAGGCCGCTGACGGAGGAGTACAGGACGAAGGCGGTCAGCGGGAGTTGGGCTGTCAGCTCGTGGAGGTGCAGCGCGGCGTCGATCTTGGGGCGCAGGACGGTGTCGAGGCGTTCGGGGGTGAGGGCGGTGATGATGCCGTCGTCGAGGACGCCGGCGGTGTGGATGACGGCGGTGAGGGGGTGGTCGGTGGGTACGGCGGTGAGGAGGGCGGCGACGGCGTCGCGGTCGGTGGTGTCGCAGGCGACGGCCCGGACCTCGGCGCCGGATTCGGTGAGCTCGGTGACGAGTTCGGCGGCGCCGGGGGCGTCGGCGCCCCGGCGGCTGGTGAGCAGGAGGTGCCGGACGCCGTGCTCGGTCACCAGATGCCGGGCCAGCAGCGCACCGAGTTGACCGAAGGCGCCGGTGATCAGGACGGTTCCGGCGGGAGCGAGGTCGACGGTGCCGGTGCCGGTGGCGCTCGCGCGGCCGAGGGTCGGGCCGTGGAGGGCGTCGTCGCGGACGGCGAGCTGGCTGCGACCGGAGGCGAGGGCATCGGGCAGCAGGCGGGCGCTCTCGTGGACCGGGACCGCGGGATCGAGGTCGAGGACGGTGAACCGGCCGGGAGCCTCGGACTGCGCGGTCCGCAGCAGGCCCCAGACGGGCGAGTCCGCGAGGGCGGGGACCACGGGGGCGGGACCGGCCGCGACGGCGCCCCGGGTGAGGACGACAAGGCGGGAGTCGGCGAGGCGTTCGTCGGACAGCCACTCCTGGAGGACGGCCAGGGCGGTGTGGGCGGAGTGGTGGGCGGCCCCGGGGAGGCCGTGCTCCGGGGTGGGCCAGGGGAGGAGCACGGTGGCGGGGGTACGTCCGGACGCGTCGGCCGCGGCACGGAGGGCGGTCAGGGTGGGGTGGATCTCGGTGATGCCGAGAGCGGACGCGATCGGGTCGGTGGTCCCGCCGACGAGGGCCCAGTCGGTGGTGCCGGTGTTGGTGCCGGTGTCGGTGGGGTGGATGGGCAGCTTCTGCCAGTCGACCGTGTAGAGCGGGTCGCGGTTCGAGCCGAGCGTGCTGGGATCGAAGGCGCGAAGAGTCAGGCCGGCGGTGAGGACGGGGGTGCCGGTGGGGTCGGTGATGGTGAGGTGGGTGGTGTCGGGGGTGGTGGGGGTGAGGGTGGTGTGGAGGGTGGTGGCGTTGGTGGTGTGGAGGGTGGTGTCGGTCCAGTTGAAGGGGATGAGGAGGGGGGTGTCGGGGGTGCTGTTGATGAGGAGGGGGTGGAGGGTGGCGTCGAGGAGGGCGGGGTGGAGGGTGTGGCCTTCGGGGGTGAGGTCGGTGGGGAGGGTGATTTCGGCGTGGAGGGTGTTGTCGGTGTCGCGCCAGGCTTTGGTGAGGCCTTGGAAGGCGGGGCCGTAGGTGTAGCCGCGTTCGGTGAGGTGGTGGTAGGTGTCGGTGAGGTCGATGGGGGTGGCGGTGGCGGGGGGCCAGGTGCTGCTGGTGTCGGGGGTGTGGGGGGTGGTGTTGGTGAGGGTGCCGGTGGCGTGACGGGTCCAGGGGTGGTCCTCGTCCGCACGCGAATGGATGGCGAAGGTCCGCTGTCCCTCGTCGGTGGGGCCGCCCACCGTCAACTGGACTTCCACCGCACCCGGTTCGTCGAGTACGAGCGGCGCCTCCAGGGTGAGGTCCTCGATCGTCGGGGTGTCGGTGTGTTGGGCGGCGTGGAGGGCGAGGTCGACGAAGGCGGTGCCGGGCAGGAGGGTGGATCCGGCGATGGTGTGGTCGGCGAGCCAGGGGTGGGTGGTGGTGGAGATGCGTCCGGTGAGGATGAGTTGGTCGCTGTCGGCGAGGGTGATGAGGGCGCCGAGGAGTGGGTGGCCGGGGGAGGTGAGGCCGGCGGTGCCGAGGTCCCCGGTGGGTTGCTGGGGGGTGAGCCAGTAGTGCTGGTGTTGGAAGGGGTAGGTGGGGAGGTCGGTGTGGGGGGTGGGGGTGGTTGTGGTCCAGGTGGTGGGGGTGTGGCCGGTGGTGTGGAGGGTGGCGAGGGCGGTGGTGAAGGTCTGTGCTTCGGGGGTGTTTTTGCGCAGGGTGGGGATGGCGGTGGCGTCGGTGGTGAGGGTTTGGCGGGTGAGTGCGGTGAGGGTGGTGTCGGGGCCGAGTTCGAGGTAGCGGGTGACGCCGGCGGTTTCGAGGTACTGGATGCCGGGGTGGAAGCGGACGGCTTCGCGGATGTGGCGGGCCCAGTAGGCGGGGTCGGTGAGTTCCGTGGTGATCGGTTGTGCGGTGAGGTTGGAGATGACGGGGATTTGGGCGGGGTGGTAGGTCAGGTCGGCGATGGTGGTCTGGAAGTCGCCGAGGATGTCTTCCATGTGGGGGGAGTGGAAGGCGTGGCTGACCTGGAGGCGGGTGGTGCGGCGGCCCTGTGCGGTGAAGTGGGCGGTGATGGCCTCGACGGCCGGGGTGTCGCCGGAGACGACGGTGGAGCGGGGGCCGTTGACGGCGGCGAGGTCCACCTCGTGGCCCTGCGTCTCCAGTAGCGCCAGCACTTCTTCTTCGGTGGCTTCCAGGGCGGCCATCGCGCCGTCGTTGCGGGCGGACTGCATGAGGCGTCCACGGGCGGCGACCAGGGTGACGGCGTCTTCGAGGGAGAGGACGCCGGCGAGGTGGGCGGCGGTGACTTCGCCGATGGAGTGGCCGATGAGGTAGTCGGGGGTGATGCCTTCGTGTTCGAGGGCCCGGTAGAGGGCGGTCTGGAGGGTGAACAGGGCGGCCTGGGTGTACGTGGTCTGGTGGATCAGTTCCGGGTCGTCGCCCCAGAGGACCTCGGTCAGGGGGTGGTCGAGGTGGGGGGTGAAGAGGCGGGCGGTTTCGTCGAGTGCGGCGGCGAACGCCGGTACCGCTTCGTAGAGTTCGCGTCCCATGCCGTGGCGTTGGCTGCCCTGTCCGGTGAGCAGGAACGCCGTCTTACCCGGCCGGGCCGTGCCGGTGACCAGACCCGGGGCCTCGGTGTCCTCGGCGAGCGCCCGCAGTGCGGCGAGCACGCCCTCGCGGTCCGTCGCGGTCACGACGGCGCGGTGGTCGAAATGGGTGCGCGCGGCGAGGCTGCGGGCGACGGAAGTGGTCTCCGCCTCGGGCTGTTGGGCCAGGAAGGCCGTCAGCTGCCGTGCCTGCTCGCGCAGTGCCTGCGTGGTGCGCGCCGCGAGGAGCAGCGGTGGCTGTTCCGTCGGCTCGGTCGGCCGAGGTGCCTCCGCGGGCTGTTCGAGGATGACGTGGGCGTTGGTGCCGCTGATGCCGAAGGACGACACCGCCGCTCGGCGGGGACGGTCGTCCTCGACGTCCCACGGCCGTGCCTCGGTGAGCAGTCGGACGGTTCCGTCGGACCAGTCGACGTGGCTGGTCGGCTGTTCGGCGTGCAGGGTGCGCGGCAGGATGCCGTTCCGCATCGCCATGACCATCTTGATCACGCCCCCGACGCCGGCCGCCGCCTGGGAGTGCCCGATGTTGGACTTCAACGAACCCAGCCAGAGCGGGTGTTCGGCATCGCGTGTCTCGCCGTAGGTGTTCAGCAGCGCCTGGGCCTCGATGGGGTCGCCGAGGCGGGTGCCGGTGCCGTGCGCCTCGACGGCGTCGATCTCCTCCGGTGCGAGTCGCGCGTTCGCCAGGGCCTGGCGGATGACGCGTTCCTGGCTGGGGCCGTTGGGCGCGGTCAGGCCGTTGCTGGCGCCGTCCTGGTTGACGGCGGTGCCCCGGACGATCGCCAGTACTGGGTGGCCGTTGCGGCGGGCGTCCGACAGGCGCTCGACCAGCAGCAGGCCGACGCCCTCGCTCCAGCCGGTGCCGTCCGCCTCGTCGGAGAACGCCTTGCAGCGTCCGTCCGGGGACAGCCCGCGCTGGCGGCTGAACTCCACGAAGGTGCCCGGGGTGGACATGACGGTGGCGCCGCCCGCGAGGGCGAGCGAGCACTCGCCGGCCCGCAGGGCCTGGGCGGCCAGGTGCAGGGCGACCAGGGAGGAGGAGCAGGCGGTGTCCACCGTGATCGCCGGGCCTTCGAGGCCGAAGTTGTAGGCGATCCGGCCGGAGACGACGCTGCCGGTGTTGCCGGTCAGCAGGATGCCCTCCAGTTCCTTCGGCATGAGCTGAACCGGCGGGGCGTAGTCGTGGTACATCACGCCGGCGAAGACCCCGGTGTCGCTGCCGCGCAGGGTGGTCGGGTCGATGCCGGCCCGCTCGAAGGTCTCCCAGGCGGTCTCCAGCAGCAGTCGCTGCTGCGGGTCCATCGCGGTGGCCTCGCGCGGGCTGATCCCGAAGAACTCGGAGTCGAACTCGCCCGCTCGGTAGAGGAATCCGCCCCGGTCGGTGATGGACTTGCCGACCGCCTCCGGGTCCGGGTCGTGGAGGTCCTCCGGCCAGCCGCGGTCGTACGGGAACGGGCCGATCCCGTCGCGGCCCTGGTCGACCAGCTGCCACAGTTCCTCGGGCGTGGTGACGCCACCCGGGTAGTGGCAGGCCATGCCGATGATGGCGATCGGCTCCGCGTCGTCGGCGGTCCCGGACCCGACGGCTCGGGTGGTCCGCGGGCGGGGTGCCTGGACGAGGCCCGCGGCCTTGGCGAGTTGCTCCTGCAGGTGCTCGGCCAGGGCGCCGGGCGTCGGGTAGTCGAACACCAGGGTGGCCGAAAGTCGGAGCCCGGTCGCCGAGTTGATGCGGTTGCGCAGTTCGACCGCGCTCAGCGAGTCGACGCCCAGCTCCTTGAAGCCGGCGGAGGCGTCGACCGTGTCCGCGCTGCTGTGGCCGAGCACGGAGGCCGCCGACGCACGGACCAACTCCAGTGCGGTGGCCAGGCGTTCGGCCGTGTCCAGTCCGGCCAGCCGCTCGGCGAACTCGTTGCCCGCCGGCTGGGCGGCCCTGGCCCGGACCCGCTGCGGGGCGGTCCGTACCAGCCCGCGCAGCAGCGCCGGGACGGATTCGGCGTCGGACCGCGCCCGGACGGCGGCGAGGTCGAGCCTGGCCGGGACGAGCAGGGCCTCGGGGCGGCCGAGGGTGGCGTCGAGGAACGCCAGCCCCTCGTCCTCGGACATCGCGGCGACGCCCGCGCGGGCCATGCGCGCGAGGTCGGCGTCGCTGAGCTTCTCGCCCATGCCGCCCTGGCCCCAGAGGCCCCAGGCGAGGGAGGTGGCGGGCAGGCCGAGGGTGTGTCGGTGGTGGGCGAGGGCGTCCAGGAAGGCGTTGGCGGCGGCGTAGTTGGCCTGACCGGCGGCGCCGATCAGACCGGAGACCGAGGAGTACAGGACGAAGGCGGACAGCGGGAGGTGGGCTGTCAGCTCGTGGAGGCGCAGCGCGGCCAGGACCTTCGGGCGCAGGACGGTGTCGAGGCGTTCGGGGGTGAGGGCGGTGATGATGCCGTCGTCGAGGACGCCGGCGGTGTGGATGACGGCGGTGAGGGGGTGGTCGGTGGGTACGGCGGCGAGGAGGGCGGCGACGGCCTCGCGGTCGGTGGTGTCGCAGGCGACGGCCCGGACCTCGGCGCCGGACGCGGTGAGTTCGGTGACGAGTTCGGCGGCGCCGGGGGCGTCGGCGCCCCGGCGGCTGGTGAGCAGGAGGTGCCGGACGCCGTGCTCGGCGACCAGGTGCCGGGCCAGCAGGGCACCCAGCCGTCCGAAGGCACCCGTGATCAGCACCGTGCCCTCGGGGTCGAGCCGCACCGGGCCGGAGTCGGCCGCGGCCGGAGCGTTGACGCGGGCGAGCCGGGGCACCTGGAGAACACCGGCCCGAAGCGCGGACTGCGGCTCACCGGTGGCGGAAGCGGCGCGCAGGACGCGAAGCGACTCGGGCGTGCCGTCGTGATCCACCAGGGTGAACCGGCCCGGATACTCCGACTGCACGGTCCGCAGCAGACCCCACACCGGGGCCGCGGCCGGCACCCCGGCCTCGGTCGGGCCGCCGGCGGGCACGGCCTGCCGGGTCAGCACCAGCACCGGGGTCTCGGCCAGCCGGTCGTCCTGGAGCAGCGCCTGGACGGTCGCCAGGGCGTCGTGGGAGGCTCGGTGGGCCGCCTCGAACAGGGCGCCGGCGTCCGTGCCGTCCGCCCCGAGGTGGCCCGGCGCGTACACCAGGACCTCGGGCGGCTCGGCCGTCCCGTCGTCGAGGGCCGCGCGCAGGGCGGCGGCGTCCTCGTACCGGACGGCTTCGAGCGCCTCGGCCGTTCCGGCGTCGCCGATCAGGGCCCAGCGGCCGCCGGTCGCCTCGGCGAGCGCGGCGGCCGCGGGCTGCCAGGCGACGGTGTACAGCGGGTGCCGCTGGTCGGCGTCGCGCAACTGTCCGGCGGAGGCCTCGCGCATCACGAGCGCGTCGATCTCGGCGACCGGTGCGCCGGTCGGATCGGTGAGGCGCAGCACGGTTCCGGTGCCGTCGTCGGACGGGCGGGCCGTGAGCCGGAGCCGGGTGGCGCCGACGGAGTGCAGCGTCACACCCCGGAAGGTGAACGGAAGGCCGCGCTCGGCGCCGGCGATCAGGAGGGGGTGGAGGGTGGCGTCGAGGAGGGCGGGGTGGAGGGTGTGGCCTTCGGGGGTGAGGTCGGTGGGGAGGGTGATTTCGGCGTGGAGGGTGTTGTCGGTGTCGCGCCAGGCTTTGGTGAGGCCTTGGAAGGCGGGGCCGTAGGTGTAGCCGCGTTGGGTGAGGTGGTGGTAGGTGTCGGTGAGGTCGATGGGGGTGGCGGTGGCGGGGGGCCAGGTGGTGTGGGTGTCGGGGGTGGGGGTGGTGTGGGGGGTGGTGTTGGTGAGGGTGCCGGTGGCGTGCCGGGTCCAGGGGTGGTCCTCGTCCGCGCGCGAGTGGATGGTGAGCGCGCGCCGGCCCTCGGAGTCGGGCGCCTCGACGCTGACCTGCAGGTCGACCGCGTCGCGGTCGTGCAGGAACAGCGGGACCTCCAGCGTCAGTTCCTCGATCGTCGGGGTGCCGGTGTGTTGGGCGGCGTGGAGGGCGAGGTCGACGAAGGCGGTGCCGGGCAGGAGGGTGGATCCGGCGATGGTGTGGTCGGTGAGCCAGGGGTGGGTGGTGGTGGAGATGCGTCCGGTGAGGACGAGTTGGTCGCTGTCGGCGAGGGTGATGAGGGCGCCGAGGAGTGGGTGGCCGGGGGAGGTGAGGCCGGCGGTGCCGAGGTCCCCGGTGGGTTGCTGGGGGGTGAGCCAGTAGTGCTGGTGTTGGAAGGGGTAGGTGGGGAGGTCGGTGTGGGGGATGGGGGAAGCCGGCTGGTAGCAGGTGGGGGTGTGGCCGGTGGTGTGGAGGGTGGCGAGGGCGGTGGTGAAGGTCTGTGCTTCGGGGGTGTTCTTGCGCAGGGTGGGGATGGCGGTGGCGTCGGTGGTGAGGCTCTGGCGGGTGAGTGCGGTGAGGGTGGTGTCGGGGCCGAGTTCGAGGTAGCGGGTGACGCCGGCGGTTTCGAGGTACTGGATTCCGGGGTGGAAGCGGACGGCTTCGCGGATGTGGCGGGCCCAGTAGGCGGGGTCGGTGAGTTCCTCGGTGACGGGCTGTGCGGTGAGGTTGGAGATGACGGGGATGCGGGCGGGGTGGTAGGTCAGGTCGGCGATGGTGGTCTGGAAGTCGTCGAGGATGTCTTCCATGTGGGGGGAGTGGAAGGCGTGGCTGACCTGGAGGCGGGTGGTGCGGCGGCCCTGGGTGGTGAAGTGGGCGGTGATGGCCTCGACGGCGGGGGTGTCGCCGGAGACGACGGTGGAGCGGGGGCCGTTGACGGCGGCGAGGTCGGCGCCTTGGCGTAGTTGGGCGCGGACTTCTTCTTCGGTGGCTTCCAGGGCGGCCATCGCGCCGTCGTTGCGGGCGGACTGCATGAGGCGTCCGCGGGCGGCGACCAGGGTGACGGCGTCTTCGAGGGAGAGGACGCCGGCGAGGTGGGCGGCGGTGACTTCGCCGATGGAGTGGCCGATCAGGTAGTCGGGGGTGATGCCTTCGTGTTCGAGGGCCCGGTAGAGGGCGGTCTGGAGGGTGAACAGGGCGGCCTGGGTGTACGTGGTCTGGTGGATCAGTTCCGGGTCGTCGCCCCAGAGGACCTCGGTCAGGGGGTGGTCGAGGTGGGGGGTGAACAGGCGGGCGGTCTCGTCGAGCGCGGCGGCGAACGCCGGTACGGCCTCGTAGAGTTCGCGTCCCATGCCGTGGCGTTGGCTGCCCTGTCCGGTGAACAGGAACGCGGTCTTGCCCGGCCGGGCCGTGCCGGTGACCAGACCCGGGGCCTCGGTGTCCTCGGCGAGCGCACGCAGTGCGGCGAGCAGGCCCTCGCGGTCGGTCGCGGTCACGACGGCGCGGTGGTCGAAGCGGGTGCGCGCGGCGAGGGTGTGGGCGGCCGCGACGGTGTCCGCGTCGGGCCGGTGCTCCAGGTACTCCGCCAGCTGCCCTGCCTGGGCCTGCAGTGCCGGTGCCGATTTCGCCGACAACTGCCAGGGCAGTGTGGCGAGTTCGGTTTCCTCGCGCTCGGATCCGGTGTCGGCCTGCTCCAGGATGAGGTGGGCGTTGGTGCCGCTGATGCCGAACGAGGAGACGGCGGCCCGGCGGGGACGGTCGTCCTCGACGTCCCACGGCCGTGCCTCGCTGAGCAGCCGCACCGTTCCGTCGGACCAGTCGACGTGGGTGGTCGGCTGGTCCACGTGCAGGGTGCGCGGCAGGACGCCGTTCCGCATCGCCATGACCATCTTGATCACGCCCCCGACGCCCGCCGCCGCCTGGGAGTGCCCGATGTTGGACTTCAACGAACCCAGCCAGAGCGGCCGTTCGGCGTCGTGGGCGCGCCCGTAGGTGTTCATCAGGGACTGGGCCTCGATCGGGTCGCCGAGGCGGGTGCCGGTGCCGTGCGCGTCGACCGCGTCCACGTCGGCCGGGGCCAGCTCCGCGTCGGCCAGGGCGCGTCGGATGACCGCCTCCTGGGCCGGTCCGCTGGGCGCGGTGAGGCCGTTGCTGGCGCCGTCCTGGTTGGTCGCCGTGCCCCGGATCACCGCGAGGACCGGGTGGCCGTTGCGGCGGGCGTCCGACAGGCGCTCGACCAGCAGCAGGCCGACGCCCTCGCTCCAGCCGGTGCCGTCCGCCTCGTCGGAGAAGGCCTTGCAGCGTCCGTCCGGGGACAGCCCGCGCTGGCGGCTGAACTCCACGAACATGCCGGGGCTCGCCATGACCGCCGCGCCGCCCGCGAGCGCCAGGGAGCACTCGCCCGCCCGCAGCGCTCGTACGGCCAGGTGCAGCGCCACGAGCGAGGAGGAGCACGCGGTGTCGACGGTCAGCGCCGGGCCCTCCAGGCCCAGGGTGTAGGCGATCCGGCCGGACGCGACGCTGCTGAGCTGGCCGGTGAGCAGGTAGCCGTCGACGCTGGGGGTGCCCTCGGCGAGCCGGGGGCCGTACTCCATGCCGTAGGTTCCGGTGAAGACGCCGGTGTCGCTGCCGTGCAGCGTGCCGGGGTCGATGCCGGCCCGTTCGACGGCCTCCCAGGCCGTCTCCAGCAGCAGGCGCTGCTGCGGGTCCATGGCGAGGGCCTCGCGCGGGCTGATGCCGAAGAAGGCACTGTCGAAGCCGCCGGCGTCGGGGAGGAAGCCGCCGTGGCGGGTGGTGGAGTGGCCGGTGGCCGCCGGGTCCGGATCGTAGAGGTCCTCGTTCCAGCCGCGGTCCGTGGGCAAGGGACCGATGGCGTCGGTCTCCTCGGCGACCAGCCTCCACAGGTCCTCGGGGGAGGAGACGCCGCCCGGGTAGCGGCAGGCCATGCCGACGATGGCGATCGGCTCGCTCGGCAGCACCGGCGAGCGGCGTTCGACGGTCGTGCCGGTGTCCGTCCCGGCCTCGAAGAGCAGCGTGTGCAGGTGCTCGGCGAGGGCTTGCGTGGTGGGGCGGTCGAAGGCCACGGCGACGGGCAGCCGCACGCCCAACAGCCGGGTCAGCCGGTCGCGCAGCGCCACCGCCCCCGCGGACTCCAGGCCTAGGTCCCGGAACTTCTGCCGGTCGTCCGGCGGCGGACCGGCGGAGTCCCCGGGCCCGAGCACCGCGGCGGCCTGCTCCCGGACGAGGTCCAGGAGGAACGGCTGCCGCTGGTGGGGCGGCAGGGCCTCCAGCCGGGCGCGCAGCGGGTTGACCGGTACGGACGGCCCGTCCCCGGTCGGCTCCGCGTCGAACTCGGGCAGCTCCAGGTGCGGAGCCGTCTCGTCGGCCGTCGCTCCGGACAGCTCGACGGGAACGCCGTGCACGTACAGTTCGGCGGTTGCGCCGGCCAGTTCGAGCTGGCTGTCCTTGCCCCGGGCGAGCGTGCCGGTCACCAGTCCTTCGCCGTGGTCGGACCGCGCGGCGTCCTGCAGGACGTCGCGCACGGCCATCTTGAGCACCGGGTGCGGGCTCGCCTCCAGGAAGACCTGGTGCCCGTCGGCGATCAGGGTGCGTACGGCCGACTCGAAGAGCACCGGGGTGCGCAGTTGGCGGGCCCAGTACTCCCCGTCCAACTGGTCGGGGGACAGCCGGGTCCCGGTCGCGGCCGAGTAGAACGGGATCGGACCGCCGTCGAGCGGGCGGACGGTGCGCAGTTCGGTGAGCAGCCGGTCCATGATCGCGTCGACCTGGGGGACGTGGACCGGGAAGTCGGCGGGGATTCGGCGGGCCCGGACCCCGTCCGCCGCCAGTTGCTCCAGCAGCTCGGTCAGCGCCCGGTCGTCGCCCGAGACGGTGACCGAGCCGGGGCCGTTGACGGCCGCGACGTCCAGCAGGCCGTCCCAGGCGGTGAGGCGGGCGCGCATCTCGGCCTCCGGCAGCAGCACCGCGACGATGCCCCAGCGGCCCGAGCGGTCCTCGGTGAGGGCGGCGCCCCAGACCGCCGCGACCCGGAGGGCGTCCTCCAGGGAGAGCACGCCGCAGGCGTGGGCGGCGGCCATCTCGCCGATGCTGTGGCCCACCACGGCGGCCGGTTCGACGCCGCGCGAGCGCCACACCGCCGTCAACGAGATCATCACGGCGACCAGCGCGGGCATCACGACCGCCGGCGTCACCAGCGGCGGCGCGCCCTCGGTGCCCCGCAGCACCTCCGTCAACCGCCAGTCCACCAGCGGGGCGAGGGCCTGCTCGCAGGCCTCGACGCGCTCCCGGAAGACCGGGTCGGTGTCGAGCAGGTCGGCTGCCATGCCCGCCCAGTGGGCCCCGAAGCCCGGGTAGACGAAGACCGGCCTGACCCCCTCCTCGGCACCGACGGCCCGACCGGCCCACAGGCCCTCGGACACCGCCTCCGTCCCGCTCTCCGCCACGGCTCGCAGCCCGGCCAGCAGCTCCGACCGGTCCCGGCCGACCAGGGCGGCCCGGTACGCGGTGGCGGCGGGGTGGCGCGCCGCCCGGTCCGCGGCGAGCAGGGCGGCGGAGGCGGCGGCCGGGCTCGGTGCGGGCTCGGCGTCGAGCAGTCGGGCCGCGGCCGCGGCGCGCGCCCGCAGCGAAGCCGGGCCGGGCGCCGAGACGGTCCACAGCACGACGGGGGTGGGCTCAGCAGTCATCGTCTACCGTCTCCGAGATCGGGTCCGCCGAGGTACGTCGGCGGTTTCTGGTGGTTCTGGGGTTCGGGTTTCGGGGGTGCGGGGCGCCGGGCGCCTCAGGCCCGTACGGCCGGCGCCGGGGCGAGCAGCGAGCGGATCAGCGTCAGCGTCGCGGCGGGCGAGTCCCGGTGGAAGAAGTGGCCGCCCGGCAGGGTGAACACCCGGCAGTCGGCCGTGGTGTGCCGGGCCCACTCCTGGGCGAGGGCCGCGCCGATCAGCGGATCGCCGGACCCGACCAGCACGCTCAGCGGCACCGGTACCGGCCGGTCCCCGCGATCGACCCGGCTGAGCGCCAGCCGCAGGTCGTCGCGCAGCAGCGCGACCGCGTGGGCCAGCCACTCGGGGTAGGCCCGGACCAGGTCCGGGATCCCGCCGAGGCCCGCCATCCAGCTGGTCAGCTCCTCGTCGGTCCGCATCGCGGGCTCGATCTCCTGCCGGGGCGTGTGCGGTGGCGGGGCCGCCCCGAGCAGCAGCCGCTCGGGCAGTTCCCGGCCGCGGGCCCGGCGACGCCGGGTCAGCTCGAAGGCGACCTGGCCGCCCATGCTGTGCCCGTAGAACGCGTGCGGCTCGTCGAGCAGCGGGTCCAGGGCCTCGTCCAGTTCGTCGAGCAGGCGGTCGAAGTCGTGCAGCCGGGCCTCCCGGACCCGGTGCTCGCGACCGGGCAACTGCACCGGCACCACGGCGACGTCGGCGCCCAGCTGCTGCTGCCAGGTGGAGAAGGACGAGGCCATGCCACCCGCGTGGTGGAAGCAGAGCAGTCGCAGCGGCGCGTCACCCGGATCCGGCTGCCGGGGCAGCAGGTAGGGCGAGCGGCCCGGGCCCAGGAGCCCGGGCGGTGCGAGCGCGCCGGGGGCCGCGGTCATGTTCCGGACCTGGCGGTCAGCTCGTAGATGTCGCCCAGGCTGCCGGCCTCCAGCACCTTGGGCATGGACACCTGCTGCCCGGTCTCCCGCTCGAGCGCGGTCAGCAGCGTCAGCAGGTGGAGCGAGTCCCAGCCGGGCAGTTCGTCGAAGCCCAGCGCGAGGCTGTCCGGCGTCAGCGACAGGCCGATCTCGGCGTGGACCAGGGTGAGGAAGTCGTCGATGGTGTTCACTGCTGGGGCCCTCCCAGGCTCAGCGTCAGCCGGATGTGCTCCGGGGTTTCGGCGATCTCCGCCAGGTCGTGGCGGAAGGTGGTCGATCCGGCGCCGTCGGTTCCCTCCGCCACCGGCCGGAAGCCGTTGCCGGGGTAGAACTCCTTGACCTTGCCGTTCTTGGCGGTCGGCCGGAAGCTGCCCTCGACCGCGGTGAGCCCGCGCTCCCGCGCGTGGCTCAGCACCGCCGAGAGGCAGGCCTGCTCGATGCCCCGGGCGAAGACCCGGCAGCTGAGCAGGAAGTTGTCGATCCGCAGGACGGTCCCGTCCCGGTGGGCCAGCACGGCGCCCACCACGCCGTTGTCCCCGAACCGGTCGCTGGAGCGGATCGTCAGCACCAGCGCGTCCTCGTCGGCCGCCAGCTCGGTCACCTCGGCCGGCTGGAGGCGCTGGGTGGTGAGGTTGAACTGGTTGGTGCGCAGCGTCAGTTGGGAGACGCGGGCGATCTCCGACTCGTCCGCGTCGGCGAGTCGCACCTGTACGTCCAGCTCCCGCAGGTAGTCGTCCAGGGAGGCGAAGCTGTGCAGGAAGTCCTTGCGGTCCAGCTCCTCCCGGTAGCGCGCGGGCCGCTTCAGGTCGTCGGTGGTGATGTCCCGGACGTCGAACCAGCCGTCCCGCAGCACCTTCTCCACGTGCAGCGCGGCCTCCTCGTCCAGCCGCAGTACGGCCACCTCCGGCAGCTCCCGGGAGACCAGGCCGCACTCGTACGGGCTGTCGTCCGCGAACACGAAGCTGTCCACGCCGAGGTTCAGGTCCGCCGCCAGCTCGCGCAGGTTCTCGTGCTTGGGGCGCCAGTTGGCGATCACCCGGACGAAGTCCGCCTCGCGCAGCGTCATCTCCGGGTGGTCCCGCAGGACCTCCCGCACCGGCTCCAGGTCGTTCTTGCTCACCGCCGCGAGCAGCACACCCTGCGAGGCGAGCTGCTTGGCCGCCTTCTGCAGGGTCCGGAAGGCCTCGCCGCGGTAGCTGCCCGCGACCTCGATGCCCTCGCTGCCGTCGTCGCCGAGAACCCCGCCCCAGACCGTGTTGTCCAGGTCCAGCACCAGGCACTTCTTCGCCCGGCCGGTCGCCCCGCGCAGCAGGTGGGCCACCTCCCGGGCGTACTCCGCGAGCAGCTCGGGCGACAGCTGGGTCTTGGTGTAGACACCGAGCCGGGCATCGCGCAGCGGCACGTCCGCGCCGACCAGCGGCTCCAGGTCCAGGACGGTCAGCGCCGGGTGCTCGTCCATCAGCCGCAGCAGCCGGGCGTTGGCCTCCCGCCAGACGGCGCCCAGCCGGGCCCGGTCGCGCAGCCCGACCAGCTGCGCCGACCAGGCGCGCGGCAGCGGCAGCGTGTTGAGGACCAGCGTGCCGCGCCCCGCGCCGGCGAAGACCGAGGCGAGCCGCTCGAACAGGGCCAGCTTCTCCGCGAGGACCCGCTCCACGTCGTCCGGCGTCCACGGCACCGGCACCTCGTCGAACACCACCGAGGCGTCCAGCACGCACACCACGGCGTCCGGCCGCGCCCGGTAGAGGGCGCTGTCCGGGTCCGACAGGTCGAAGACGTAGGAGTCGAAGTCGGCGACGTGTGGACGCAACAGCACGCCGTGCCGCGCCAGTTGGGCGGTCAGGGGCCCGGTCAGCCCGGACACCGTGCTGTGGCCGGTGATGGCCACCGTCACCACCGGCGTCTGCGGGTGCACGTCGAGGACCGCGTCCGCGCCCACCCGGGCCAGCATGTTCCCGGCCCGGCGCAGCCCGTCCGCGTCGCCCTCCTGGTCGATCGCGGCGATCAGTTCCCGGACGCGGGGGTACTCGGCGGCCAACAGGCCGTCCTCGTGCAACAACCGGAGGGTGCCGCTCATCTTCTCGCCCATCCCAGCTCTCCCGTACGTCGATACGACGCCGGTCATGCTCGGCAGACGGTCTAAAGCGCCCCTAGCGCCGATGTGAGGTGGTGATCAGTCGGGCCGAGGCAGCGAGGCCGGACCGGGGTGCGCGAGACGGAGGGGACGGGCCGGAGGCAGACCGCGAGTCGGCCCCGTGAGCTCCCGCAGGCACGGCCTCGGGGAGCTCACGGGGCCGACGGCCTTCCGCGGGCTGCTGGGGGTGTGCCCCCGGGTCAGGCGGTGCCGCAGTGCTCCCGGTACCAGGGGGCCCAGGAGGGCAGGGCGGCCAGGGCGTCCTCGCCGCAGTCGACGCCGGCCAGCGCCCAGACGCGTTCGCTGGCGAACCAGTTGTCCTGGGCCAGCAGCGAGAACTGGCGGGCGCTCAACCGTGAGCCGCTCGCGTCGAGGGCGGCGACGCACTGCGGCCAGGGCCAGTCGCGGTCGGGGACCGGCGGGAGGACCGCGTGTTCCTCGAGCGTGTCCAGCAGGCGGTGCAGGCGCACCGGTCGGGGATGGCTCGCGTGGTGGACGGACGGGCCGAGCGGGCGGGGTGTGGACAGGGTGGCGACGATCAGCCGGGCCAGGTCCACCACGGGGACGACGGAGAGGAGCGCGGCCCCGGAGGCCCAGCGCGCGGGCACCCGGCGGCGCAGTTCGGCCACGGCGGGCACCACCCACCGGTCGCCGGCGCCGAGGACGAGTCCGGGGCGCAGGACGACGGCGCCCGCGTCGAGGGCGGGCTGCTCACCGGCGAGGCGGGTGGCGCTGGTCGGGGAGACCGGTGCCGGTTCCACCTCGCCCACGTCCGTGCCCCGGTGGGGGCCGTGGCCGTAGACGGCGGCCGTCGACAGGTGGGTCACCCGGGTCACACCGGAGTGGACGGCTTCCGCCATGAGCCGCGCGGTGCCGTGCACGTTGACGGCGGTGCAGGCGTCGTGGTCGCCGCTGATCAGGGAGGCCAGGTGCAGCAGCGCGTCGGCGTCCCGGCACACGCCGCGCAGGCTGTCCGGGGCGGAGAGGTCGGCCTCGACCCACTCCGCTCCGGCGGCGATCAGCTCGGCGGGTGCCCTGCGACCGACGACGCGCACCTGCCAGGCCGGATCGCGCAGCAGCAGGGCGGCCACGTGCGAGCCGATGAATCCCGTGGCACCGGTCAGCACCACCCGGCGTGGTGTCACACCCATTGCCGCCCCCGTTCCGGGGCGACGCGGATCTGCGGCAGTGCCTCGGCGGAGGCGACGCCGGGCAGCAGGTAGCGCCACAGGGAGACGATGCGTTCGGGGAGGTCGGACCAGCCCGCCGAGATCTGCGACTTCAGCTGGGTTCCGGTGAACGCGGCCACCAGGACCTCGGCGAACTCGCTCCCGTCGACGTCCTCGCGCAGTTCACCCCGCTCGCGCGCCACGTCCAGTTCGCCGCGGAAGCGCTGCGCCCACCAGTCGTACGCCGAGTCGTCGTTCAGGGCGGGGCCGCCCTGGTCGACCGCGAGGCGCACCCCGGCCCGCAGCAGCGTGTTGCTCTGCAGCTCGACGGCGAGGGTCAGCGTGACGTCCACGAGCTGCTGCAGCCCCTGCGGTTCGGCGGGCAGTCGCAGGTCGCTCGCCTGCTCCAGCATGACGGCCCGGGCGAGGTCCTCCTTGGACTTGAAGTGGAAGTACATCGCCCCTGAGGTCAGGCCCGCCGTCGCCAGGATGCGGTTGATCCCCGCGCCGTGGTAGCCGACCTGGTCGAACACCTCGGCCGCGGCGCAGACCAGCGCGGCCCGTGTTCTCAAGGCTTGTTCGTGTTTGTGTCCACTCGTCATCCGCGCGTAGTCCGCCTGTCATTGTCGAGCAACAAATATGGATACAGAACGATCTCTATGTTACACATGAACCTATCGCCGACGGGTCGTCGCAGCGACCCGGCGCCTTCACTGGGGGTCTTTCATGCTTGTTTGCAAGGAACTCGACCGCAGCCGCCCGGGCGACGCCGGCGAACCCGGCATCACGGGCGCCGGCAGCACTGACGCCTCCGACGACACCGTCCCCGTCGAACCCTGGCAGGTGCACAAGCTGCGCCCTGACGAGGTGTATCTCACCCGCTGGCGCCGTACGGGGCCCGACGCCTTCCACATACGGGCCCGGCGCCCGTCGCGGCACCCGTTCTACCGGGTCGCCCCGGACTTCGACCCGCTCCTGCTCTGCGAGACCGTCCGTCAGACCTTCCCGCTGCTGTGCCACGCCGCCTACGACGTGCCGCGGGGGTACCAGCTGATCTGGGAGCGCGTCCGCTACGACGTCGACGACGCCGCGTACGCCGGGGTCGACCGCGGCCCGGACGTGGAACTGGACGTCCGCTGCTTCGACCTGTCCTACCGCGGCAAGTACCCGACGGCCCTGTCCCTGCGGGCGGTCGTCAGCTGGGGCGGCCTGCCGGTGGCCACTGTCGACACGCGGTTCACCGTCCAGTCCAGGGCCGTGTACCAGCGGCTGCGCGGTGCGTACGCCGACACCGAGGCCGCCGTCGCGAAGGCGTTACCCACCCCCGCGTCCGCGCCGTGCGCCGGTACCGGCCGCCACCGGGCGGGGGACGTGCTCCTCGCCTCCCCGGTCGACGGCGGCCGACAGCTCCGGGTCGACCCGAACCACCCGATCTACTTCGACCACCCCGTCGACCACGTGCCCGGCATGCTGCTGCTGGAGGCGGCCCACCAGGTGGTCGGCGGCGCGGTCAGCACGCTCGACTGCACCTTCCACCGGTACGTCGAACTCGACACCCCCTGCACGGTCCTCACCACCCCGCTCGACCCCGAGGCGCAACCGGCCGGCAGCGGGAGCGGAGCGGTGAGATGGGCGAGGATCACGGCCGTCCAGGACGGCCGGCGGCGCTTCACCGCCGACCTCGTCCCCTACGCCGCTCCCGTCCTGGCGGACAGCGGCCGGGGCGCACGGTGAGCGACGCGGCATGACGACGACGGCCCCTGGGTCACGCCGGCCGGATCCGGAGACGCCTCTCTGGGATCTCAACCTCAAGCATCTTCAGGCGTTCCTCGCCGTCGCGGACACCCTGAGCTTCACCTCCGCGGCGGCCCAGCTCGGAAGCAACCAGCCGACCCTCACGCGCTCCGTGCAGCGCCTGGAGGAGCAGTTGGGGGTTCCGCTCTTCCTGCGCACCACCCGTCAGGTCGCCCTCAGTCCGGCCGGGGCCCGGCTGCGGGACCGGCTGCAGGACCTGCTGCCCCAGCTCAAGCAGGCGCTCGATCCGGAGCCGTCCAGCCCCGTCCTGCGGCTGGGGTTCTCCTGGCTGCTTCCGGACGGCTGGGTGCACGAGGCGATCGTCCAGTTCGAACGGGAGAGCGGCGCCCGGGTGCAGTTGCACCGCAGGGACGACCGCTGGGCGGGCGTGGACCGGGCCGTCGTGGACATCGCGCTGCTGCGCGGTCACCCTCCGGCCGACCGGATGAAGGCCACCAGGCTCGGCACCGAGGGGTGCGCCGCGGCCGTCCCCCACCGCCACCCCCTGGCGGGCCGCCCGTGGGTGGACTGGACGGAGCTGGGCGACCACCCGCTGGTGGTCAACTCGACCGGCCGGGCCCTCCTGGACCCGGACGGGCAGCTGGGCGCCGAGCACCCGCGGATCGTGCACTGCGACAACTTCGACGAGTGCCTGGAGTCGGTGGCGGCCGGACGGGGCGTCAGCGTGATGCCCGACCTCGTCCTGCAGCGCAACCTCCACCCGGCCCTGGAGTTCGTGCCGCTGCGCGGAGCACCGAGCATCCCGCTGTCCCTGATCCGCCCCGCCCAGGGCGCGCACCCGCTCGCCGAGCGTTTCACCGAGGTCACCCGGCGCGTCCTGCTGTCCCGTCGCTCCGGGCGCGCGGCCCTGGGCCAAGGCCCGGGTGTCAGGGCCGGCCGGGTGCTGGCGGGGCGCTGAGCCGGGTCGGCGGCCGACACCGCGGAGCGCGGGTGTCGGCCGCCGGCGGGTGCGCGCCGACGTCACGCGCCGGCCGCGCTCCTCCCCTTCAGGGCCTCGGCGTTGACCGCGCCGGGGACGGGGTCGCCGACGAGCGCCCAGCACACCGCCTGGGCCGCCTCCCGGCCGGCCCGCTCCTGCGCCTCCCGCGTGCCGGCCCCCAGGTGCGGGGTGGCGACGACGGAGGGGAAGGAGAGCAGGGCGTTGCCGACGGCCGGTTCGACGGCGTAGACGTCGAGTGCCGCCCCGGCGATGCGTTCCTCCTTCAGCGCGACGGCCAGCGCGTTCTCGTCGACGATGCCGCCGCGGGCGGTGTTGACGAGGATGAGGGAGGGGCGGGCCAGCCGCAGTTCGGGCTCGCCGATGAGCGCCGTGGTCTGCGGCGTCTTGGGCACGTGCACGGTGACGACGTCGCTCCCGGCCATCAGCTCGTCCAGCTCGACCAGCCGGACACCCAGGTCCTGGGCCCGTCCGCGGGTCACGTACGGGTCGTGGGCGAGGAGCCGCATGCCGAACGCGGCGAGCCGCGTGGCCACCAGGGCGCCGACGTGTCCCAGGCCCACGATCCCGACCGTGCTGCCCGCCAGCTCCCTGCCCTGGAACCGGGACCGCTCCCACCGGCCCGCCCGCAGGGACGCGTCGGCGGACACGATCTGGCGGGCGGCGGCGATGATGAGCCCGACGGTGAGTTCGGCGACGCTGAGGACGTTGGAGAGCGGCGCGTTGGCGACCAGGACGCCGGCCGCGGTGGCCGCCTGGACGTCGACGTTGTCCAGTCCGACCCCGGCTCGTGCCACGATCCGCAGCCGGGGCGCCGCGGCCAGCGCCGCCGCGTCCACCCGGGTGCCGCTGCGGATCAGCAGGGCGTCGGCGTCGGCCAGCGCGCGGTGCAGTGCCTGCGGATCGCGTCCGTCACAGCTGCGGACGTCGTAGCCGTCCAGTTCGGCGAGTGCCTCCGGGGCCAGCGGGTCGGCCACGACGACGACGGGTTTCCCCACGGTGGTGTTCTCCTCGGACGGGTGGGGCCGACCGTTCGGTGCGGACCGGTCGGCGCGGCTGGGCGGGGTCATGCGACGGGCTCGGCCGCGAGGCGGCGCGGCAGGTCGGCGCGCCGCCAGATGTCGTCGAGCGCGTCGGCGAAGGCGACGATCCCGCTGTCGTCGTGCTGCGGGGTCGGGGTGACCCGCAGCCGCTCGGTGCCCGCGGGAACGCTGGGCGCGTTGATCGGCTGGACGTAGAAGCCGTGGCGTTCCAGCAGCTCGTCCGCGACCTCCCGGCAGGCCCGGGAGTCCCCGACCAGCACGGGGACGATGTGCGCGGCGTCCGAGACCACGGGGATGCCGCGTTCCCGCAGCAGCGTGTGCAACAGCGCGGCCTTCTCACGCAGTTGGCTCCGCTCCTTCTCGGAACGCTTGAGGTGCCGTACGGCCGCCAGCGCGCCGGCCGCGACGGCCGGGGGCAGGGAGGTGGTGAAGATGAACGCGGAGGCGAAGCTGCGGACGGCGTCCACCACCGGGGCGGGGCCGGCGATGTAGCCGCCGGCCGTGCCGAAGGCCTTGGCCAGGGTGCCCTGGACGACGTCGAACCGGCCCTGGAGGCCGAGTTCCGCGGCCTTGCCGGCGCCCCGCGGCCCGTACATGCCGACCGCGTGCACCTCGTCGAGGTAGGTGAACGCGCCATATTCGCGCGCGAGTTCGGCCACCCGCGCGAGCGGTGCCACGTCGCTCTCCATGGAGTAGACGCTCTCCAGCGCCACGATCTTGGGGACGGCGGGATCGGTGCCGGCCAGCAGTTCCTCGAGGTGCTCCACGTCGTTGTGCCGGAAGATGAGCTTCTCCGCGCCGCTGTGCCGGATGCCCGCGATCATCGAGGCGTGGTTGAGCTCGTCGGACAGCACGACGCAGCCCGGCAGCCGGCCCGCCAGGACGGTCAGGGCGGCGTCGTTGGCGGCGTAGCCGGTGGGGAGGACGAGCGCGGACTCCATGCCGTGCAGATCGGCCAGTTCGCGCTCCAACTCCACGTGGTAGCGGTGGTTGCCCGAGATGTTGCGTGAGCCGCCGCTGCCCGCCCCGGACTCGTCGACGGCCCGCTTCATGGCCTCCAGGACGAGCGGGTGCTGGCCCATGCCGAGGTAGTCGTTGCTGCACCACACGTGGATCCGGCGCCCGGTGCCGGGGCCGTGCTTCAGCGCGGCGGGGAACGAGCCGGCCAGGCGCTCGACCTCGAGGAACGTCCGGTAGCCGCCGCGGTCACGCAGGTCGTCCAGTTGGGATGCGAAGAATTCGACGTAGTCGAACATCATTCCTCCGGTTCGCCGGTTCAGAACGGACACCGGAAAGATAGACAGCTGCTCCGGGTTCTCGTAAATTCTGTTTCCGGCCGCCCATGAGCGGGTCGGATAAATCGAGGTGGAGAGCGCCTCGGGGAGTTATTCGCCGACCGCATGGATCACCGTCCGGGACATTTCTCTTGTATCAGTGATTTGCCTATAGTCCTGAATCATGATCGCTCAGTCACACGACCTGCCGCGGTCGGCGACGACCATGGACATCGAGGAACTCGTCAGGCTGCGCGGCCACCTGCTCGGTGCCGGCACCGCCCCCTACTCCGCCCGCACCCCGCAGGAGGACGCCGCCTGGCGCGCGGCGTACCGCTCCTGGCTGGTCCGGCGGCTGACCGGGCCGACCGGCCGGGTGCAGGTGACGGTGATCGGTCCGGCGCACCGGCTGGCCGCCTGCGCCGTCGCCGTGATCGACGACCGCGCGCCGACCGCGCACTGCCCGAACGGCCTGACCGGATGGGTGCAGTCGGTCGTGGTCGACCCGGACCGGCGGCGGCTCGGACTCGGCACCCGCGTCATGCGACACGCCCTGGACTGGCTGCGTTCGCGGGACGTGCACAGCGTGGTGCTGCAGACCACGCCGGACGGTGCGGCCCTCTACCGCGGCCTCGGTTTCGTGCCGACGGGCGAAGACCTCCTGGCCCTCGACCTGCGGGGCGCCGAAACCAGCTGCGAGGTGATCGAGGCATGAAAGTCCTCATCGTCGGACTCGGATATGCCGGAACGCGGTTCCGCATCGCGTTCCGGAACACCGGAATTCCGATGGAATTCGCACACGTGGGCCGGAACCAGCGCGATCCGAATATCCCGTACTACACCTCCGTGCGGCAGGGGCTCGACCGGTTCCGCCCGGACGTCGTGGTGGTCACCGTGCCGGACGCCGCCCATGCCGGGATACTCGGGGAGCTTTCCGGCTTCCAGGGTTTCGTGGTGACGGAGAAGCCGCTCACCACCTCCCGCGACGACCCGACGGCCGTGGCGGCGGCGATGGCGAAGACCTCGGGCTTCTGCATGGATCTCGTCGAACGCTATTCGGAAGCGACGACGCGGTTGCGCGACCACGTTCGCCGCACCGGCCTGAGCCTGGTCCGGGCCCACTTCACCTGGGGCAAGGACCGCATCAACGACCACCGCCCCACCAGCGGCGTGGCGAGCGAGGTCATCCACCCGCTCGACCTCGTCGGCTGGATCGCCGGCGACGGCACGGACCTGGAGCTGGACTCGGTCGTCGGCACCCGGTCGGACTTCTCCATCTCCGGGGCCGACGTCCTCGACAGCGTGGCGCTGGTCGGCCGGCTGGGCCCGGGCGTGGTCACCGGCTACAGCAGCTTCGTCAACATCACCCGCAAGCGGGAGGTCGACTTCGTCTTCCGCACGCCGGACGGCGAACTCGAGTACGCCACCGCCGTCTACGACACACCGGCCTGGGACGCCGACCGGCTGCGCATCTGGCGGCGCACCTCGGAGGGCGACACGGTGCTGGCCGAGCTGGACACCGGGGAACAGCCGGTGCCCGAGGGCGCCGCGACGGTGGTCAAGCTGGGCCGGATGGCCGCCGACGTCGCCCGGTTCGTCGTCCACGGCGAGCAGCCCGCACAGCCCTTCCCCGGCCTGGCCGACGCCCTGGCCCTCCAGGACCTGCTGACCTCCATGGAGCGCGCGGCGCGCGGCCCGGAGCCGGTCGCCTACTTCCCGGACGGCCGGACGGTGCTCCAGGAGGCCGACTGGGAGCGGCTGGGCTGACCGCCCCGCTCCCTGCCTCCCCCTCGATTCCCTTGTTTTCCAACGCCCTTGACCCCGTCCCCGCTGCGTGAGGACGAGAAGGAGACCGACATGTGCGGAATAGCCGGCTGGGTGGACTTCGGCCGCGACGTGCGCCAGGAACAGGACATCCTGGAGGCGATCACCCGGACGATGGCCTGCCGCGGCCCGGACGCCGAGGGCATGTGGAGCGACCGGCACGCGGCGCTCGGCCACCGCAGGCTGTCCATCATCGACCTCGACGGCGGCGCCCAGCCCATGGTCGCCGACGAGGCGGGCCGCACGCTGGCCTGCCTGACGTACAGCGGTGAGGTGTACAACTTCCAGGAGCTGCGCCAGGAACTGGTCGCCCGCGGCCACAAGTTCCGCACCAGGAGCGACACCGAGGTGGTCCTGCGCGGCTACCTGGAGTGGGGCGAGGGCCTGGTGGACCGGCTCAACGGCATGTACGCCTTCGCCGTGTGGGACGTCCGGGAGCAGACCCTGCTGCTGGTCCGCGACCGCATGGGCGTCAAGCCGCTCTACTACTTCCCCACCCCGAACGGCGTCGTCTTCGGCTCAGAGCCCAAGGCGATCCTCGCCCACCCGGAGGTGCCCCGCCGGGTGAGCGCCGAAGGCCTGCGCGAGATCCTGGAGATGGTGAAGACCCCCGAACACGGCGTCTTCTCCGGCATGTACGAGGTGCGCCCCGGTCAGCTCGTGCGCCTGACCCGGGCGGGGCTGTCCAAGCGGGTGTACTGGGCGCTGGAGGCCCGGGAGCACACCGACGACCTCGACACCACGATCGCCACCGTCCGCGGTCTCCTGGACGACATCGTCACCCGCCAGACCGTCGCGGACGTGCCGCTGTGCTCGCTGCTCTCCGGCGGCCTTGACTCCTCGGCCATCACCGCGCTCGCGCACCAGAAGCTGGTCGCCCGCGGCGAGGGCCCGGTGCGCTCCTTCTCGGTCGACTTCGCCGACCACGGCGGGAACTTCGTCGCCGACCCGGTGCGCGGAACCTCCGACGCGCCGTTCGTCCGGGACCTGGTCGACCACATCGGCGCCGAGCACAGCGAGGTGCTCATCGACAGCGCCCAGCTCGCCGACCCGCAGCTGCGGGCGAAGGTCCTGCGCGCCCTCGACCTGCCGCCGGCCTACTGGGGCGACATGTGGCCGTCGCTGTACCGGCTGTTCCAGTCCGTCCGCGCCCAGTCGACCGTCGCCCTGTCCGGGGAGTCGGCGGACGAGGTGTTCGGCGGCTACCGCTGGTTCTTCGACGAGGAGGCGGTCCAGGCCCAGACGTTCCCGTGGCTGACGTCGGCCACCGGCAAGTACTTCGACGGCAAGTCGCTGTTCGACCCCGGCCTGCTGCACAAGCTGGGCATGCCCGACTTCCTCCGCGACAGCTACGCCCAGGCGGTGGGGGAGACCCCGGTGCTGCCGGGCGAGGACGCCACGGACCGGCGGATGCGGCAGATGAGCTACGTGAACCTGACCCGGTTCGTGCAGACCCTGCTGGACCGCAAGGACCGGATGAGCATGGCCGTCGGCCTGGAGGTGCGGGTCCCGTTCTGCGACCACCGGCTCGTGGAGTACGTGTTCAACGTGCCCTGGCGGATGAAGTCCTTCGACGGCCGGGAGAAGAGCCTGCTGCGGGCGGCCACGAAGGACCTGCTGCCGGAGTCGATCGTGCAGCGGGTCAAGAGCCCGTACCCCACCACCCAGGACCCGGCGTACGAGCGGGGCCTGCGCCGGGCGTTCACCGCGCTCCTCGGCGACGCGGATTCGCCGGTGCTGTCGCTGCTGGACCGCGACGCGGCCCGCCGGCTGCTGGACTCGCCGGTCGGCGACACCAGCGCGCAGTACGACCGCTCGGGTCTGGAGCTGGCGCTCGGCGTCAACGACTGGCTGGTCGCGTACGACGTGACGCTGGACCTCTGACCGGGCGGGCCGGGGCCTGACGGTGGGTGGGCCGGGGCCCGATGGCGGGCGGGCCGGGGCCGGGGCGGTGCCGTTCAGTCGGTGCCGGCCGCGGCCCCGGCCCGGCCGGCGTCCGGGAGGGCGGGGCGGTCCTCGCCGCGGGCGGCGGCGGACCCGTAGCCGTCCCGCGTGGCGGAGCCGAGCAGGTGGCCGAGGAGGCCGGGGTAGCGCTGCTCCAGATCGGCCGTGCGCAGCGAGTTGTAGCAGCGCGTCCCCTCGGAGCGGACCCAGAGCACTCCGGCCTCCCGGAGGATCTTCAGGTGGTGGGTCATCGTCGACTTGGCGATGTCACCGCCGAGTTCACCGGCCGTGTGCTCCTTGCCGTCGGACAGGGTCAGCACGATGCCCAGCCGGGTCGCGTCGCTCAACGCGAAGAGGACGGCGGGTAGTCGGATGTCCCTGGGGTCCGGGTGGAAGTAGCGGCGCACCCGCCAAGAATCGCACATCCGATCAAGGCCTGGTCCGGATGGCCGAAAAGTGACGCCGAGCTTGCGACGGGGCCGCGCCCTCGCACTATGTATCTATGTACCGCGACTATCAAACATTGGGGCGCCAGTGAAACTCGTCTACCTCCTCGGACTCGGAGCCTTCGCGCTCGGTCTCGACGCCTACGTCACGGCCGGCCTGCTGCCCGTCATCGCCGACGACTTCCACGCCTCCGTGTCGGCCGCCGGACAGATGGTCACCACCTTCACCCTCGCCTACGCCATCGCCTCGCCCGTCTTCGCCACCCTGCTGTCCGCGTCGCGGGTCCGCCTCGGCCTGCTCGGCTCCCTCGCGGTCTTCTCCCTCGCGAACGCCGGCAGCGCGATCGCCGGTTCGCTCGGCCTGCTGCTGGTCGCCCGGGCCTTCGCCGGTGTCGGCGCCGGCCTCTACCTCGCGCTCGCCGCCTCGGCCGCCGCGTCCCTCGTCGACGAGAAGCGCCGCGGCCGTGCCCTCGCCGTGATCATGGGCGGGATGAGCTCCGGCACCGTGATCGGCGTGCCGCTCGGGGTCTTCATCGCCCAGCACTCCGGCTGGCGCACCACGCTGTGGCTGGTCACCGCCATCGGCCTGGTCTCCTTCGCCGGACTCGCCCTGCGGCTGCCCGTCCTGCCCGCCACCACCTCGGTGACCCTGCGTCAGCGCGCCCAGGTGGTCACCGACCCCCGGGTCGCCTCCATCGTCGGCGTGTCCTTCCTCGCCGCCGTCGCCAGCCTCGGCCTCTACACCTACTTCGCGCCCGTCATGGCGAGCGACGTCATGGGCGGCGTCGACAACATCACCCCCTACCTGTGGGCCTGGGGCATCGGCGGCGTCATCGGCAGCTTCCTCATCGGCCCGCTGGTGGACCGGGTCCGGCGCCCGTACTCGCTGGTCGTCGGCATCCTCGTCCTGCTCACCGCCTCCCTCGCCCTGCTGCGCCCGGCCGCGACGGTCACCCCGCTGCTCGCCCTGCTGCCCATCGCGGTGTGGGGAGCGGTGGGCTGGGCGCTCCAGGTCCCGCAGCAGAACGACCTGCTGCTGGCCCGGGGGGAGCGCGGCGGCCCCGTGGCCGTCGCGCTGAACGAGTCCGCCCTGTACCTCGGCAGCGCGGTGGGCTCCGGCCTCGGCGGGATCGCCTTCTCCCTCGACTGGGACGGCGCCGTCCTCCCGCTGTTCGCCGCCGGAGCCGCCCTGCTCGGACTGGTCCTCCAGCTCACCGGCGTCCGCGCGGCGCAGCGCCGGCCCGCCGGGGTGCCGGTGCAGGCCGAGCCCGTGGCGGCCGACGCCGGCAGCTGACCTCCCGGCCCGGGTGGTCCCGTGCGGGTGCGCGGTCGGAGCTGTCCGACCGCACACCCGCACGGGACCACCTGTGTCCGCCTCAGGCCTCGCTCAGGCCTTGTCCGTACAACTCGATGCGTTCTTCTGCTGTACGGCGGGCAGTCATGAACGGTCCTCCGGACGGTACCCCGCACACGCTGTCCTTGGGGGCGCCGTCCTCCACCCTCGTTCCTGACATGCAGAGGTCAACCCACCCATGGCAGAGCTGAACCGCCGCCGATTCCTCCAACTCGCGGGCGCGACCGTCGCGTTCTCGTCACTGTCGCAGAGCATCGCGCGTGCCGCGTCCATCGCCCCGCAGGGGACCACCGGCACCATCCAGGACGTCGAGCACATCGTCGTGCTGATGCAGGAGAACCGTTCCTTCGACCACTACTTCGGGGCGCTGAAGGGCGTCCGCGGCTTCGGCGACCCCCGCCCGGTCACCCTGCCGAGCGGCAAGTCGGTGTGGCACCAGACGGACGTCCTCAAGCGGGAGGTGCTGCCGTTCCGCCCCCAGGTCAGCGACCTCGGGATGCAGTTCGTCCAGGACCTCAACCACGACTGGGCCGGCGGCCACAAGGCCTTCAACAGCGGCAAGTACGACCAGTGGGTCCCCGCCAAGACGGCCACCACGATGGCCTACCTGACCCGCGACGACATCCCCTTCCACTACGCGCTCGCCGACGCGTTCACCATCTGCGACGCCTACCACTGCTCGTTCATCGGCTCCACCGACCCGAACCGCTACTACATGTGGACGGGCTGCACCGGCAACGGCGTCACCGGCAACGGCCCGGTCCTCGGCAACCAGGAGGCCGGCTACACCTGGACGACCTACCCCGAGCGGCTGGAGAAGGCCGGAGTCTCCTGGAGGATCTACCAGGACATCGGCGACGGACTGGACGCGGGCGGCTCCTGGGGCTGGATCGGCGACGCCTACCGCGGCAACTACGGCGACAACTCGTTGCTCTACTTCAACAACTACCGCAACGCCAAGCCCGGCGACCCGCTGTACGACAAGGCCCGCACCGGCACCAACGCCAAGGCGGGCGACGGCCTGTTCGACCAACTGCGGCACGACGTGCAGGCCGGCACCCTGCCGCAGATATCCTGGATCGCCGCCCCCGAGGCGTTCACCGAGCACCCCAACTGGCCCGCCAACTACGGCGCCTGGTACGTCTCCCAGGTCCTGGACGCACTGACGTCCAACCCCGCCGTGTGGGCGAAGACGGCGCTGTTCATCACCTACGACGAGAACGACGGCTTCTTCGACCACGTCGTGCCGCCGTTCCCGCCCTCCTCCGCCTCGCAGGGCCTGTCCACCGTGGCGACCGGCGCCGACTACTACGGCGGCAGCATCGGCTACTCGGCCGGGCCGTACGGCCTCGGCCAGCGGGTGCCGATGCTGGTCGTCTCGCCCTGGAGCACCGGCGGCTACAGCTGCTCGGAGACCTTCGACCACACCTCGATCATCCGCTTCATGGAACGCCGCTTCGGCGTCCTGGAGCCCAACATCTCGCCCTGGCGGCGCGCGATCTGCGGCGACCTGACCTCCGCCTTCGACTTCACCGCGTCGAACGCGACCCCGGCGGCGCTCCCCTCCACGGCCGGCTACGCCCCGCAGGACCGCAACCGGCACCCCGACTACGTGCCCACCCCGCCCGCCACCGGCACCATGCCGAGGCAGGAGCCGGGGGCGAAGCCCACCCGCCCGCTGGCGTACGCGCCCTACGTGGACGGGGCGGCCGACACCGGCACGGGCAAGTACCGGCTCACCTTCAGCGCGGGCGCGGCGGCGGGCGGCCAGTTCCTGGTCACCTCGCCCAACCGCACCGACGGTCCGTGGACGTACACCACGGAGGCCGGCAAGACGATCGCGGACGCCTGGAACACCGCGTACTCCGGCGGCGTCACGGACCTGACCGTGTTCGGTCCCAACGGCTTCCTGCGCCGCTTCCGCAACCCCGGCAAGACGGCCGGGCCCGAGGTCACCGCCCGCCACAACGCGGCCACCGGCAACCTCGACCTGACCCTCACCAACGCGGGCGGCGCCGACGTCGTGCTCACCCTCACCAACGCCTACGGCGGCACGCCGCAGACCCTCACCGTCCGCCGGGGTGCCACCGTCACCTGCACCGTCGACCTGAGCGCCTGCCGCAACTGGTACGACGTCACCGTCACCTCCGGCGCGACCGCCGACTTCGTGCGCCGGCTCGCCGGCCACGTCGAGACCGGCGCCCCCGGCCTCTCCGACCCGGGCATCCTCACCCGCTGACGCGTCCCGCACGCCGCCGCCCCGGGCACACCCACGTGCCCGGGGCGGCGGCGTACGCGTTCAGAGGACGAAGAGGCGGTTCAGCGGGACCTCCCCGGCGGGGGAGTCCGGACACGGGCGCGCCGGGGGCGGCTTCGGGGCAGGGCCACCCCGCTCAGGGCCACCCCGCGGTCTGCGGGCGCGGGGTGGCGGCGGGCCGGGCCCTCGGCGGCCCGACCTCGGCGGGGTGGTTCCGGATGGCGGCGACGATCCGGGCGGCCCAGTCCGCCGGGCGCTCCCGGCCGAGGAGTTCGGCGAGCCGCTCCATGCGGGCCCGGCGTTCGGCGGGGGTGAGGTCGAGGGCGCGGGCCAGGACGGTGGCGAGGTCCTCGGGGGAGTGCGGGTCGGTGAGCAGGGCGGGCCCGCCGAGTTCGGCCGCGGCGCCGGCGTGGCGGGAGAGCACCAGGACGCCGGGTGCGGGCTCGCGGTCCGGGAGGGCGGCCCGGGCGGCGATGAACTCCTTGGCGGTGAGGTTCATCCCGTCCTGGAGCGAGGTCACCCAGAGCACGTCCGCCGTCAGGTAGGCGTCGACGACCTCGGTGGTGGACAGGGCGCGCGGCACGTGGTCGACCGGTTGCCAGGGGCCCTGCCGCCAGCGGGCGTTGACCTCGGCGACGCGCTGCTGGAGCCGCCGGCGGGTGGTGTCGTAGGCGGTGATGCCGGGCTCGGGCGGCGGGCAGACCAGCCGGAAGGTGAGCCGGCCGCGCAGTCCGGGCCGGCGGGTGAGCAGCCGGTCGACGGCCTCCACCTTCTGGATCGGCGCCTTGGCGTAGTCGAGACGCTCGACCGAGAGCACCACCCGGCCGGCCGCCGGGTCGGGATGGGGCGTGCGGAGGCGGGCGTGTCGCTCGACGGCGAGCCTCTCGATGGCCGGCCGGTCGACCCCGAGCGGGTGGACGCCGGTGCGCGGCGGATCGGGCAGGCCGGCCAGGGTCCGGCGGAAGTGCTCGGCGAAGTCCTCGGTGTGGAAGCCCGCCCAGTGGAGGCGCACCAGGGAGTCGCGCAGTTCGGCGGCGACCGGGAGGGTGGCGAAGACCTCCGGGGCCGGGAAGGGGGTGTGGTGGAAGATCCCGGTCCTGAGGTCGGGCCGGGCATGGTGCAGCAGGCCGGGCACCAGCCAGAGGTTGTAGTCGTGGAGCCAGACGGTGGCGCCGGGCGCGGCCCGGGCGCCGATGTGGCGGGCGAAGCGCTCGTTGACCGCGCGGTAGTCGGCCCAGGCGCGTTCGTCGAAGACCGACCGGCCGGGCTCGGACATCAGGACCGGCCACAGCGTCTCCTTGCAGGCGCGGTGGAAGTAGCCGGTCCAGGTGTCCGTATCGAGGGGTACGGGGGAGAGCGGCAGCCCGGCGGGGTGCGGGCGTTCGCCGTACGCGTTGCCCGGCGGGCCCTCGGGCGGCTGGTCGCCGACCTGTGCCGTGACCCAGACGCCCGGCAGGCCGTCGGTGAACGCGCTGGTCAGGGTGGGCAGGATGCCGTTGGGGCTGCTGGGCGGCTGCCAGCTCTCGCCGTTCCAGTGCAGCGGCGGGCGGTGGTAGGCCACCACGAGGGAGTGCAGGCCCGGACCGCGTTCGACGGCGGAGCGGGTGGGACCGGGGCCGGACCCGGGTTCGGTCCGGGGCTCGGCCTGGGGCTCTGGCTCGGCCCCGGTCCTGGTCCGGGTCCCGGTCCCGGTCCTGGTCCGGGTCCCGGTCCCGGTCCTGGTCCCGGCCCCGGGCTCGGTCTCGGGCTCGGTCCCGGGCTCGGGCTCGGGGGAGAGCCAGCCGAGCGCCCGGAGTGCCACGTGGATGCCCGCCGCGCCCGCCCGGCCGGGGCGGTGCAGCAGCGGGTTGTCCGCGAGGGCGGCGAGCAGCGCGGGTTCGGCTCCGGCGACGACCACCGCGTGCGTACCGGCCCGGAACAGCGAGAGGTCGTTGAGGGAGTCGCCGGCGACGAGGACCTCCGCGGGCTTCCAGCCCAGCTTCCCGGCCAGGGCCCGTAGGGCGTTGCCCTTGGAGGCTCCGGCCGGAAGGACGTCGAAGAAACGGTTCGCCGAGTAGACCCAGGTGCAGCCGAGCGCCTCGACGGCCGCGGTGAGTTCGCCGGTGAGCCGCTCGGGGGCGAGGTGGTAGGAGCAGCGCCCGTCCTGGACGACGCCGTGCTGGTAGTCGAGCGCGGGGAAGCGGCGCAGCGCGGCGCGCACCCGGTCCGGGCCCGGCCAGCCGGTCCGCAGGTGTTCCTGCACCGGGTCCACCGGCGTGAAGTCCGAGCCGTCGAGGACGGTGGCGCCGACGTCGGCGATGATCCACCGGGGTCTCGGTACGAGCGGATCGCGGAGGACCTCCCGGACGGAGGCCAGTCCGCGCCCGGTGGCGAAGACCAGGGTCACCTCGGGGTGGCGGGCCAGGGCGTCGCGCAACCGGCGCCGGTCGTCCCGGGTGCCGCCGAGTAAGGTGCCGTCCAGATCGGTGACCAGAATCCTCGACATCCGAGGGACGCTAACACGATCACGTCGTGTGGTGAAGTGTTCACATCACACTGATGTCCGTCCGAGCGCGGGCCCGCGCTCGACGGGCGGAGATCGGCGTCAACCCGACTGGCCCACCCGGCCGTTGACTGTTTCACGGCGACCGGTTGTCAAGCGGTTTCACTCCTTCGAGTGGCACTCGGTCGCTGATCGGTCGGCAGCGGTCTTCCGTCGGTCGAGACTGACCCCCGAACGAACGGTCAGTTCTCGGAGGGGGAGCGGTGTCGACCATCGGAATGTCCGGCATACCCGGCGCGGTCGGAGCGGATCGACGGCTGCTGGTCAGCGTCTTCGACCCGCAGGAGGCGCGGGAGGCGGTCCTCGGGGGCGCGCGGATCATCGACAGCGAGGATCCGCGCAGCGCTCTCGGGACGATCAAGCCGCGGCGGATCATGGACATCGCGGACGCGGTGCTGGCCGCCCGGCGGGACCTGCCCGTCCAGCTGAGCACCAACATCGGTGAGGACCAACTGCTCTTCCGGCGTGCGGAGAACGGACTCGCCCTGCCCAAATCGGCCTACGAGCGGATCGGCAAGGCATCGCAGGCGGCCCTCGGCGTCGCACTGGCGATGGGTACCCGCGTGCATCCCTGCGGGATCGTCAAGGTCGGCCTGGACGGCATGCGGGTCGGCGAACTGGCCGACGTGCTCGGCGAGATCACGTCGACGCTGCGCCGGACCGAGCAGCTGTCGCACACCCGGGTGATGTCCGTGCTGTTCGCGCAGGACCTCGACCTGTGGGACACCCGCAAGACCCTGCCGCAGGTGCGGCGCGCCCTGGTGGGCCTTCGGGAGTACTACCCGTGCGAGCCGTCCACGCCCGGGGCGTTCGACCTCGCCGAGTACGCGGACGCGCTGCTCGACGCGCACGGCGGGCCGCTGTTCGGCAGTCGGCGGCCGGACCTGGCCGAACTGCGGGCGTCCGGCGCCCTGCCGGCGGACGCGGCCGGCCGTTTCGTCGCCGTCAACGAGCCTTTCGCTCACGGTAGTTACGGCCTGACGGCAGGCCGTCGCACCGATCGGGAGGCGATCCGCACGATGGTCGAGGCCAGCGCGGCGGCCGGGGCCGACGCGATCATGGTGGACACCAGCATCCTGCTGAAGGTCGCCCGGATCGGCCTGGTCTCCACCGCGGGCACCCCGGAGCTCGTCGACCTCGACCGCCACGACACCGACCGGCACGGGCTGACCAGGACCGGCATCCTCTCGCTGGAGGAGATCAGGTTCTTCGTGGAGCTCTGCCACGCCCACGGAATGGAGGCGAACCTGGCCGGCTCGCTGCAGAGCCACCAGGCCCAGCAGGTCTGGCGGCTCGTCCCGGAGCTCGACCAGCTCTCCGCCCGCGGCGGCGTCAGCGCCCTGGCCCGGGACCCGTACGGCGGCACCGGCCGCGGCACCCGGCACGAGCGGACCGTCCGCCGCACCCTGGTGAGCGGCTTGGTCCCGCCCGAGCAGGGCGGCCGGCTGGTGGTGCCGCAGCGGATGGCGGAGCAGCCCGGGGCGCTCGACGACGTGGCGGGCCTGCTCAAGCGCCACCCCGACCTCGCCGGGTACTCGGCCGACGCCTACGGGGTGCTCGCCCCACTCGACTGAGCACCGGGCGGCTCGTCGCTTCTCGTCCCGGTCGACGAGCCGCGGTCTCGGTGTCGTGGGGGAGTGGCTAGCCGAGGTGGGCGCGGTAGGCGCTGACCCAGGCGCCGATGCTGCGGTAGCCGGTGGCGTCGATGGTGATCGACCCCCCGGTGCAGTCGTAGTTGTCCCAGAGCTCGACCCGGTCGCCGCCCTCGGTGCGGGCGGAACGGATCCGGTCGTTCCAGTTGTCGCCGACGTAGGTGCAGGCCCCGTCGTTGCCGGAGAACCACCGGTCCGCGCCCGAGAAGCCGGTGTCGCTGAAGGCGTGGAAGCTGGGCTGGCGGGCGAGGGGGCTGGTGGCGGCGGAGTGGGAGGCCGAGAGGGTGGCGGGCTGGGCGGAGGAGGCGGGGGCGACGACCACGGTGGTGGCGAGGACCGCGGCCGTGAGCAGCAACCTGCGAACGACGGGCATGACGTCTCCTTCGGGCGATTCGGTCTAGCGGTTCGATCGAGCGGTTCCGGGTGAACGGGGCCGCGGGAAGGGCGGAACGGGCCTACCGGTGCTTCGCCTTCGTCGGCGCCTTCACCCGGTGGCCAGTTCAGGATTTCACGGCGTGGCAGCGGACAGCTGCGTATGCGAAGAAATGACGGAAACGAGCCCCGGGCACCTGGTCGTGGTTCGGGCAGGGATTCGACTCCGCGGGCGCGCACCGGGACGGTGGTCCGGGTGAGGCGCCTGGGGCGGGGGAAGTGACCGTCTGTTCGACGGCGAAGGCTCTCCGCGGGCACCCCGACCGCGACCACATCGATGCCCACCCACCGGATCCGGCCGTACCCGACCGATGTGCGGGCCTTGTACGCATCCTCGTTCAGGAGCCGAACCGCACCTGCAGCGTCGCCGGACTGCGCGACAAGGCCCAGCGGCTGACGGCCGCCGGCATCCAGGTGCTCTACGGCTTCTACGAGTACCACGGCGGCAGCACCCCGGACGTCGGCGGCCGCGGCTGGAAGAGCCTGGAGGGCAAGCTCGGCCCGCTGGAGGGCATCACCACCACCGGCACCCGCGACCAGGTACAGAGCGCCTTCGCCAAGTCCGGCGCCGGATTCCCCGCCGGCCGCCGGGCGATGGACTACGGCGACAGCGACATCACCAAGGGCTTCGGCAACTGCACCGAGGCCACCTACAACACCTGCGCGGAACTGAAGAAGGGACCAGCCGACCGGGCCGCCGGACGGCTCGCGGCCACCCTCTCCTGGACGACCACCTACAACGACCCGTGGTACGTCGACAAGCTGCTGGGCGACGCGCAGGTGGACGGCATCATCGCGGGCTACGGCGCCTTCACGGGCGTGCGGGAGTACGACAACAGCTGGCAGTGCGCCAACGCCGTCAACCTCGTCCGGGACTGGGTGAACCGCCACAGCGGGACCCACCGCATGGCCACCGCCGGCGACCGCCTGTTCAGGTAGGCAGCCCGGAGGGGCGAAGAGGGGCGAACCGGGAGGGCGGCGCGGTGGCTCGGCCGGGCGCCCACCCGGGGGTTCCGCCTTCTCGCCCACACCTCCGGGCCGAACGCGGCACCCGGGGGTGTGATCCTGAAGTCGTAGACCGGAAGGCGCAGTTCGGCGCCGTCGACCGGTACCTTCGGTGGATGTGCCCGGTCGGTCGGGCCGCCTAGCGTCGCCCCGACGGCCTGCCGAACACCCGAGGGGAACCATCGTGATCCGCGCCGCCAAGCCGGCCGCCGCCCTGGCGGCGCTGGCCCTGACCCTCCTCGCCGCGCCGTCCGCCGTGGCGGACGGCGGCCGTGTCTCCGGCGCGGCCGGCGCGGCCGGCGTGACCGGCCAGGCCCGGGCGACCGGCGACGGTGTCGACGCCGTCGACCCGCTCGCCGCGCTGCGCCGTCAACAGCCGGCCTGGCACCCGTGCCGAACCGGCCCGCAGGACACCGCCGGCGCCGAGCTCGACGACGCCGGCGCCCGCTGCACCGAGGTCACCGTCCCGCTCGACCACCGCCGACCGGACGGCCCGACCCTGAGCGTCGCCCTCTCCCGGCTGCCCGCCACCGATCCCGCCCACCGCCTGGGTGCCCTCTTCTACAACCCGGGCGGCCCTGGCGTCCCCGCCCGGCACCTCGGCCTCGCCTTGAGCCGGGCCGCGCCCGCCCTCGCCGCCCGCTACGACATCGTCGCCATGGACCCGCGCTTCGTCGGCGCCAGCACCCCGCTCGACTGCGGCTGGCCCGCCGGCGGCCCGGGGTCGGCCGGCCCCACCCGCGCGACCTTCGAGCGGTCCGCCGCACTCGCCGGGGACCTGGCTGCCCGCTGCGCGCCGTACCGCGACGTCCTGCCGCACCTCTCCACCCGCGAAACCGCCCGGGACATGGACCTGGTGCGCGCCGTCCTCGGCGAGCCGACCATCGCCTACCTCGGTTCCTCCTACGGCAGTTACCTCGGCGAGGTGTACCTGCAGCTGTTCCCCGAGCGGGTCGGACGGGCGGTGCTCGACGCCGCCTTGGACCCCGACCGCTTCGGCCCCGACCTGACCGCCACCCAGGGCCCCGCGATGGACGCCGCGCTCACCGCGTGGGCGGAGTGGACGGCCCGCCACGACGACCGCCACCACCTGGGCACCAGCACCACCCGGGTGCTGGCCGCGGTGGAGCGGGTGCGCCGGCAGACCGAGCGGGCCCCGCTGACGGTCGGCACCCACCGGGTCGACGCCCGCACCCTGCCGCAGGTGCTGTGGACGGTGTCGGCCGGCGACGACACCGCCGCCTACACGGAGTTTGCCAACCTGGTGCGCGTCCTGGTCGACGCCGCCGAAGGCCGGACCGCCGAGCCGACCGCGCTGCTGGAGGCCGTGCTCACCGGCCTGGAGGCCCCCGACACGGGCGGGTCCGCCGCCGTGCAGACCGCGATCATGTGCGCGGACCGCGCCGCCTCGCGCGACCCGCTCGCCTACTACCGCGACGTCCAGGCCCACCGCGCCGACGAGCCGCTGTTCGGCCCGCTCACCCGCAACCTCACCCCCTGCACCTTCTGGCCCGCGCAGCCCGCCGAACCGCCCACCCGGGTGCGCAACGCCGTACCCGTCCTGCTGGTGGGCGCCGACGGCGACCCGGCCGCGACCCGCGCCGGCCAGCTCTCCGCCCACCGGGCCCTGACCGGCTCCCGCCTCGTCACCCTGCGCGGAGCTTTCCACCACACCGTCTACGCGGGCATGTTCGCGCCGCAGGACGCCTGCGTCGACGCGGCCGTCGACCGCTACCTCCTGGACGGCGTTCTGCCCGCCCAGGACACCGACTGCATCGCCGCCCGCCCGTGAGGCGGTGAACCGGCGCAGGCTACCGGGCGCCGCCCTCCAGCAGGACGGTCAGCTCGGCGAACGCCGCCCGGAGCGCGGGGAAGTGACCGGCGCCTTCGACGGTGTGCCGCAGGACGTGCGGCACACCGTCGAAAGCCGGCTCGCTCCGCTTCCACGGCGCCCTCGGCACAGGGCGTTTGTCTCGGGCGCCGAGGAGGAGTACTGTCTCCCAGTCGCTCGAATGGGAGCACCGGACACGCATCGGCGCGGACGGTCCCGGGGCGGCCAATCCCTTGAACCAACACTTCCCGGCTCGGGCTGGGGCGTATCTGTCATGGGCAGATACGGCCTGGTCTGAATGTGGCGTGTTCATTTAATCGGATTGTGGCCGATTCGCTTTTCCGAGCAGAGCTCGGCTAAGGTTTGAAACGTCGAACGGAGCGCAAGCGCCGGGCGACACCGGCAAATCGGAAGTGGAAAGCCCCGGAAAACGGAGCGGAAAACATCTGATAAGCTGGAAACACGAAAGAACGAAGCCCGGAGGGTCCGCTGGAAGGCGGTCCGAAGGAAGCGTCCGTTCCTT